>CAVQZY010000003.1:0-58391 GCA_963718805.1 uncultured Actinomycetota bacterium
GGTGTGCGCCTCATACACCCGGAAGAGCACGTAGCGGTACCGCTGTGCCAAAGCGAGCTGGAACTCCGAGCGGGGCCAGCTGAAGCTGCCATGCCGTCCGGTCGTCGACTTCACCTCGATCCACAGGGGCTCTCCGTCGTCATCGACTGTCCGAATATCGTGGTTCGCGAAGGGCTTGGCGTCGGCTACCCAAACGGCGAGATCCGGCGACAGACCGCGGTCCACCAATCGCCGCCGAAGCTCACGTAGGACAATTTCCTCGCCGCGCCGGCCGAGCTCACGGTGCTCGCCTCGGGCCTCGTCATCGCGCGGCACCCAGAACGACGGCCCGCCACCTCCGCGGCCCGAGGTGCGCGAACCGCCGAATGCACTCGCGGGGACCACGGTGGACTTCACATCATCGAGCTCGGGCAGCGACGGTCGCGGGGTCCGTCCAAGAAGCGGCTGGGCTCGGGTCGGGTGGGCGGACGCTGCGGCGGCTCAGGTTCCTCGAGCCGCGCGGCCCAACATGTCGGCGAGGAGCGCCGTCGCCTCATCGGCCGCGTCGGCCTCATCGGCTGCCAACTCATCAAGGTCACGGCGTTCACGGCTGGGCTCCCACGGAATACCGCGGCGCGAAAGTTCCTTCTCCATCTGCCCTGCCGTGGAGCAGCGCAGTAAGAAGTACACGGAGTCACTCGTGGAATCTGGCATCGCTGACCCCGCCGGGATCGGCGATCTGCGCTACCGCTGCTGACAGTCCTGCCCACACCTCGTGCGAGGTTTTCACAGATGCAAGCGAGATCCGTTGGGGTTCGAGCGCGTACTCGGCTGGAACTTCAATCGCGTTGCCGCGGAGTCTGTACCGGCGAGTGATCGTGTCGACAACTGCAACGTGAGCGACTTGCCCAAGTTTAGTAGCGAGGACCTCCTGGGAGGAAGAATCGGGATAGCTTCGAGCAGCCAACAGCGCCCAGATCGCGCTGGCAAGATCGGGGTTATGTAGCCGCTGCAACGCCGCAAGTGTCGGAATGCGCGCGGAGGTTTCGACAGCGGAGCCCAAGATGGTGATCTTGAGCGTCGCCTCTGCGGAGAGTGCCCTGACCCCCGCGTCTTCGTAGAAGGGATACGTGCGTCGATCGTTTGAAGGCACGAATGCAACATCGACGTTCAATGCGCGAAGAGCGGCGTCGGCAACGCTGGGAATGTCATTGAAGAGAAGCTGTCCGGCGGCGGCATGTGAAGGCGAGTGCAGATGCCGTCGGTCGTCGAGAAGACAGCGAGAGTCCTCTGGCAAGCCGTTCGGCACGGAAGCCAGCTGACTGTAGGCGCGGGTCAATCGATGGCCAACAAGTCAAAAAAGCCACCGGCCGGCCGCCAATGCTCTGTGCCGCCGCCCACTGCAGGAGGCGCCGCCAGTGGGATTCGGCTGGCTTAGAAGGCACTCCCAAGGCGCGATACAACTCGCTCTTGTTCAGCAGTGTGACGGCACCGCGGAAGAGCGATGTTTGATCCGACGCCACCAGGCAGTCGTTCGGCGCTTCCCACTTCTCCCCTGTCACAGCACCTGGTCGACGCTGTGCTGGTCGAGCGCATATCGGTCAGCGCGCGCTGCATCGAGAAGCACTCGATAGGCAAGGTCAGGACGCTGAACCGGAAGCTCTGCCTCACGCAGGACTTGCAGCGCCGCAAGAACATCGTCAACCGGTGGCAGCGTCGGCACCTTCAGCGTCGCGAGCACCTTGTGTGGCCAGCCGACCGCGAACGGCGCTCGTTCCCCGAGCGCGGCAACGAGACGGTCCGACCTCTCGTAAATCTGCGTTGGGTGAAAGAGCTCGCCCGATTCTGCCTCGATGAACGCGATGTCTTGCAGGGATCGGACCGCGCTGGGCGTAAGCAGGCGCGGTAGTCGGGCGAACGCCTCCGCGGCGACGGCCGATGCGACTTCGCCAGATTCCACCAGCCGTGCCAGTTGGACGAGATCGCTGAATTGGAGAAACTCTTTCGCCAGTCGAAGATTGCAAACCGTGGGTGGCGCTCGTCTACTCGGGACGTGGGGTACTGCAAAGCCGGAGCGAGAAGTGCTGCGTTAGGCGTCCGCCTGCTGACGAGTTGAACTGGCGCCGCGGCGTTTCCTCGATGGTCTGTGAGAAAGGGGGCGCGTTTGGCCGCTTCCCATGCCTTCATTGAGATGTGTACTTCACCACGCAGCAGCGCGTACAGGCTCTTGCGCTCCTGGTCACTCGCATCGCCGTCTCTAAGACGTCGGCAGGTCTTGATGACCCAGGAGGACACATTGAAGGGCGTGCACAGTCTGTTGAGGACCTCGTACTCGGACAACCGACGATGAAGGCGTTGCGTGGCCGGCACACTGTCGGCCACGCTCGGGTCAACGCTCCACAGCTCTCCCAGCAGCTCCAACGTGTTTGCCGCGGTGAGAACGAGCGCATGACGGCGAAGATCCGCGCGGTGTGCGTCAGTGAGGTCGCGACCGATCGCGTCGAGCGCGGTGGCAAGCTTGCGTTGAAGGGTGAGGTTGTTGAGCGCCTCGGGGTATTCAATGAAGTGAAGGTCGGTTTCGCCCTTGCCCGGCCTGCTGCTCGAGGCCTCGTGAGTCTTTTCCCGCGCACCAGAGTCGAACCATGGACGACGGCGTGAACAGCAGCCCGTCGTGGTCCTGGATGATGCGCTTCGTGTCGCCGGTGGCTGCGATTGCCGCATGCGACACAGCGGACGGTTTGCGGCAATCCGCGACGATTTCTGAAAGGTCGGGCCTGAATATTGTCGCTAGGTTCGCCGCGATCGCATACACCGGACGCCTGGACCTGCCGACCGTCGCCCTACTGGGCCAGCACCATTCTGTTGTCAAGCTTTCGCGATGTGGTCGACGAGCTCGGGAAGGGTCGACGCTGCGGCACTGTGTACGTCGAATGCGCGGTAGGCGTCTGCACCGTAATTAGGAAAGAACTCAGACTTCAGAAGGTCGATGGCCACGCGCGCGCATTCCGTGACGAGCCAGCGGTTCCAGTCGCTGTTACCCGGGTCGACAAGCTGGCTTCGGTCCTCGTTCATCTCGAACGGAGCGCAGATACTGAACGGAAACCCAGTTCGCGAACGAACCGCCCCCAGTGGATAATAGAACGATCCCGGGGCTGAGAGGTCGAGCCTGTTACGTGACACTTGGAACGAGATTGACAGGCGAATGCAGTTGCGGCCCTCACGGAAGTACGCCGGAAGATCGCGCTTTCTCTGCTCGGACGTCAGCGGAACATTGCGCGTGTACTCAACTTCCCGGATAGTCTTTGGGAAGTCCCATTTGGTCGCGCCTTCTTGCCGTATCCGGATCTCGCGCTCGACGCGGTCGGTGCGGCCTTCGGAGTACTTTGCGCGCTGACTCCACTTGAGTTCGGCATCGATGCGCGCGGACCGCACCGTGACGTTGCGCAGACTCCGCTTGTCGCCAGGACGCGCGAAGTTGAGAAGCGCGGCGGCTAGCTCGTTGGCTACGTGTCTGAAGGCTCCACGCTCCCGCTGAGCCGTGAAACCTTGCAACAGCCCTTGATCGCTGAGCCGATACGGTACACGAAGCATGACGCCGCGGGCCGACATTGATGTCGGATCCGCAATAGGTTCGGAAAGCGCGCCTCGCGCGTGATCTAGCACTGTCATCTTTCCATCGGAGTACACATAAATCTGGTCACCGAACAGGAAGAGCGACCGCAGCCCGAAGTATTCGAACCGACACCGTTGACCTTTGGGGGAACCGTGTCGCGGGTGCCGCCGATCGTGCCCGTACCGAGGACGACGCTGAGACGCCGCCAGCCACTTTCGTCAATAGACGTGCCGGAGCCGGTGACGACAAGCGCCTCTTCCTTGAACGCTATATCGATCGACGCGCCACCGGCGTCATACTCGTTTTGAACCAGTTTGCGCAACACATCCGCGGGCGTGTGGTTGCGCGCGAACTCCTCGAGGACGCTGGTTCCGACGCGGAACTCAAAGCGTGCACCGGCGATGCCGGGGGGTACCCAAGAATCCTCGGTCAAGAACAACCCCTCGATTCTCTCGTCGTCGACGCGTACCGCCACGGCGGTATGAAATCGACCCTCTCACGACGCGCGTGCCCGGCGGTGGATGGTGACCTGTTGCGCCGCCGGCCGGTGCCCCGAATTCAGCGGTTTGACCTGACAACGTTTCCTGTGGGAAGAAGCTATCCCCACCTCTGGGCGTCGCCCTATGGACGCCTTTCAGCACCGGCGCGTAGTCCCGCCGATGCCATGCTGTTTCGCTTCTGCGAGACCTACCCGACTACCGAGGCGTGGGCATCGGAGGATCACAACCCAGGCGGTCTACCGGTGAGTAGCAATTGGTACGAAGGTCAGATGAGGCGTTGAGCGAGGACTGACTTCATCGAGCTCAGCACGTCGGGGGCGACCCAGGTCGCACCAGCCGTGGGCCCAGCTCCCGTTCCGTCGCGGCGGGCGGCATGCACCCACGTGTCATACGGAGTGGATATGAAGTTTCGCGAAGCTCAGCGGCTGCGGTGTTCGTGGCGAAAGCGGTGCGGACGACAGCCGGGCCGGAGAGCGGCGTGGACGACGGAAGCATCGTGGTCGACGGCGGCGGCGTGTGCGGTGCGAGTGACGACGGGGATGGCGTCGGCGAGGCGTTGACCGAACTGCTGCGGCGGGCACGGGGACCGCTCGATTGGCGTGCGCTGTCCTCGCGCGAGGCCGCACGGCGCTGGGGTGAGCTGCGCGAATGGGTGGGCTGGCTGCGGGCAGAGTGCGGGTTCGACCATCGGGTGGTGCCGCCGTGCTGGTATCGGCACCGCGGCCTGGTCAGCGTGCTGTCCGCGCTGCATGATCATTGGCTGGCCGGCTACGACCCGATGGGTTCGCTGCTCGGCCCGGGGGAGTGGCACCGCGGCCTGATGCAGCTCGAGATGCGGCTGCGGGAATGGGCTGCCCGAACCGGCTGCAGTGTCGGTGAGCACCGCGCCGACGTGGCGATCGCATACCCGGCCGATGACGACGCCTGGCAGGCCAACGTGGCCGACGATGTCGCTGCCCGGCAGGGCCGCGAGCAGCATCAGCGCACCGTGCAGACGGCGAACGCAGGACCCGCAACTGCCCATCCCGCTCGCGCTTGTCCCGGCAGACAGCGGCAATGGCACGCAGCGGAGGCAACGGAGCGGGCAGACGGCAGCGAAGGGAGCGACGGCATGAGTGACGGGCAGACCGCGACGACCACGAAGCAGGCGACCACGACGCACCGGCCGGCCCGGTCCGGCTGGATGTGTTGGATTGGGCAGCGACGCTGCTGCTGGCCGCCGGCTGCGCCGATCCGATCCGGGTGCGGTCGACGGTGCGGCTGCCGTGCCTGCAGGCCGCCGAGCAGCTGCGCGCGGCCGGCGCTCGACCACGCCGCAACCTCACGCCGGCGCGCGCCGAGCGGGTCCGCGACCTGCTGCGCGCCGCGCTGCACGAACTGGACACCCTGCCCGCACCGGCCGCGGACCTGCCCGCGGTCCGCGACGCGGCTGCGGCGACTCGTGCCGCGCTGGCCGAACTGGGCTGAGCCGCGCCGTGGTCACCTCGATCCGCGACCTGCTCGACCAGGTCGACCAGCTCGCCGCCCGCGACGCGACCGAGTGCAGCGCCGACGTCGCGGTCGCCGCGCTGGGACACCTGGCGCGCGCCCTCGCCACGCTCGACGAGCACCGCTTCGCAGCACCCGGCGTGCACACGGCCGCAGCCCGGCGGCGGCACCTCGCGTGCGCGAACTCGCGACCGCCGCCGGCTGGGCAGCGCACTGCGGCACACCCACGTCGACGCCGCCAGACGCCGACATGCCGGGCCGGCGCCGTGGTCTCGACGGCGCCGCCGGCCTGACCGCACCGGGGCTGGCGTCGTCGCGGCGGATGGTCGACTGCGCCGCGCGGCGGCGGACCTGATCGCGCGACGCGCCCGGACACCGACGCCGACGCGCGGTGGGCCGCCGCGGCCGCGCTCGCCGCCACCACCCGGCATGTCGCCGCCCACGCGCGCCGGTTCCCGCCGTACGCGCGAGCGCCGGAACTGGTCCGCGTCACCGCGCTGAACCGGCTCGTCGCGCAGCTCGCCGTCCTCGACCCGCCCGCCCGCGCCGAGCGGCTGGCTCGACCGGCCTGTGACCCCCCGTCGACCGGCCAGGCGATCACCGCGCCGGCACCGGCGCGGTCGAGGCTGGACGAGGCGGTCGCCGGGCTGGTCGACGACGCTGGCCGCCGAACGCGCGACGGGCACTTTGACGGTGTCCGCGGCGCTCGCCGCGGCAGCAGCCGCCGAGACCGCAGCCGCGCACGCGGCACGCCTCGCAGACACGATCACCGAGCGCCTGCGCCCCGGCGGCGCGCCGCGGGGTGCATGGTCGGCCGCGGACGCGCCGTGGCGGGCCTGCCCGGACGCGTGGCGGGTCGCTACAGGCCGGGCTGGTCCGCTTCGACGACGGCGCCGCGCCTCGTCGAGCGCCCGGCCTCGCCCACCATCGCGCACGCCGTCGCCCTGCAACGCGCCGTGACCCGTCGAGGACGCGATAACCGGGCGCTACGCGATGCCACCGGCCGCGCGGCCGGTCGATTTGAGTGCCGCGGCCACCTCGGCCCGATACCTGGCCAACCAGCTGCCCGAAACCGCGCGCGCCGATCGGCAACGCGGTCCGGCAGTGGGCCATCGAGGGCAAGTTGATGGCCCGGGCCCGTAACCTGCCCCGCACCGAGCACCGGATCACCGAGGTGCTGCGCGACGAGGTCGTCATCGTGACACCGACTGACGTCGACGCGGTGCTGCTCGCCACTCGGGTCGCGACCCGGCTGTCCGCCGCGCTCGCTGTCGAACTCGACCGCACCGCCGCCTATGTCGGACATCAGCCCCAACCCGGGCTGCTCGCCGCGCTGGCCCGCCTGCAGCCGGCCCGCAGCATCGAACGCGACGCCGACTGGGCCCACACCGTCGCCCTGCACCCGGCCATGCACCCGAGCATGCCAGCACGCGCAGCTCAGCGGCCGCGAGCGCGAGCGGCAGCCGGCATCGCCTTCACGCTGAGCTCCGCCAGCCGAGACCGCGGAGCGCCGACCTCCGGCGATCAAGTTTCGGATTTCGGTGGCGTGCACCCGGGTGTCATACGGAGTAAGTGTGAGACCCAACCGAACGCAGCACACCGACCATGCACACCGACCAGCATCACGGACGTGGCCGAGCTGTGCGCGGTGACGACCGCCGCTGCGCAGATCCTCACCGCCCCGCCCCGGCGCGCCGCCGCCGTCACCTACCTGCGTCAGCGCGGCATCAACCCCGACCACATCCCGGCCGGGTGGCCGCTCGGCTACGCCCCACCCGGCTGGACCCGCCTGGTCGACACGCTGCGCGGCCAGTACAGCGACCAAGCCCTGCTCGACGCCGGGCTGGCTCGCGTGTCCAGCCGCGGCTCACTGATCGACACCTTCCGCGAGCGGGTGATCTTCCCCGTCCACCACGCCCACGGTGACCTGCGCGGGCAGGTCGCCGGGTTCATCGGCCGCGACCTGTCCGGACACACCGGCACCCCGAAATACCTCAACAGCCGACACAGCAGCATCTACGTCAAGAGCGAACTGCTCTACGGCCTGCACGAAGGCCGCACCGCCACCCGATCGCCCAGCACGATCGTCGTCGTCGAGGGCCCGCTCGACGTCCTCGCCATCACCGCCCGCGCCGCTCGCGACGGACGCGGCGACCTGTGGCCCGTCGCCGCAAGCGGCACGGCATTCACCTCGGCCCACGCCCGACAGATCGCCGCTCACGCCGACGAGCCCGAAGTCGTCGTCGCACTCGACGCGGACGCACCCGGCCGCGCCGCGGCGCTCGTCGCCGGCGAGCGGCTGCACGGCGCCGGGCTCGACGTGCGGATCGCGGTCCTGCCTAACGGGATGGACCCAGCCGACTACCTCAGCGAGACCAGCAGCACGCTCGACACCTTCACCAGCAACACACGCCATCCCACTGCTCACCGTTCAGGTCGAGCAAGCCATCGCCGCGCAAGGCGACCACATGCAATGGATCGAAGGCAGACTCGCCGCCGCGCGGACCATCGCGCGCCGAGCTCACCACCTACCCCGTCAGCCACGCCGCAGCCCAAATCGGCTGGATCGCGCACACGTTGAGATGAACCCATCCACATTCACCGACGAACTACTCGACGCATTTCGATCCCAGAAATCAGCCACGACATCGGGGGCAGGGGCGTCGGTAGTCCAGTGTCAACCATTGAGTCTGTAAACCCGCGCAGGCATCGAGGAGAATCAGGTGGCAGACACACCGCGCCCGCCGTTGGCAAAGAAGTGGTACACCTGCGCCGAGGTCGCCGAAATGCTCGGGTTCGGCGAGTCGAAGGTCCGCATGCTCGTCATCCAGGGCGACCTGCGCTCGCTCAAGGACGGCCGGTCGCGACCGCATCCTGCCCGCTTGGGTCGATGAGTACGTCGCGATGCGCGCCAGACAAGCAGATGAGCTGTACCAGTGACGGCCGAAGAAGGTCCGCTTCAACGGCGAAGGCTCGATCTACCCGTACCGCAACGGCTACGCGGCCTACTTCTGGGTGACCACGCCGACCGGTCGGCGGCAGCGCAAGTACGTCTACGGCCGCACCCGCGAAGCAGTGCACGCGAAGTGGGTCGCACTCGCCGATGCGGCCGCCGCGGGCCCGTCGCCCCCGTGACCCCGCATCTCGCGACCTACCTCGAGCGCTGGCTCGACGAAGTCGTCGAGCCGAACCTCGCGCCGCTGTCGCACGCGACATACGAGACCCTGGTGCGGCTGTACATCACGCCAGGGCTCGGGAACATCCGCCTCGATCGGCTCCGAGTGCGCGACGTGCAGACCTGGATGAATTCGCTGGCGTACACCTGCCAGTGCTGCGCGCAGGGCAAGGACGCGCGGCGTGCCGCCCGCGACCCGGCGCTGTCGCGATGCTGCGCGAGGGGCGAGTGCTGTCGCTCCTATGCCTCGGCCCGCACGATCAAAGATGCTCGGACGGTGCTGCGCTCAGCATTGTCCACCGCGATCTCCGAGGAGTTGATCACCAAGAACGTGGCCTCGCTCGCGAAGGCTCCGAAGCTGCGCGCGCGCAAGGTGGTGGCCTGGTCGACCGAGGAAGCGCGGCGGTTCCTCGTGTCCGCGCGACAACAACGACACCCTCTACACCGCCTACGTCCTGATCCTCGCCCTTGGACTGCGCAAGGGCGAGGTTCTCGGCCTCACGTGGCCGGTCGTCGACCTCGACCACGCTGAACTGACGGTCGGGCTGCAGCTGCAGCGGGTGCGGCGCGAACTCCTGCTGCGCGAGACGAAGACCGCGGCCTCGGACAGCGTGCTTCCCCTCCCACCGCTGTGCGTCACTGCGCTGCAGCTGCGCCGGCGCGCCCAGGACGTCGACCGGGAGGAGACCGGCGAGGCGTGGCGCGGCACGAGCCCGGCGAAGGTCTGGTGTTCGCCGGCCGATACGGAACCCCGTCGACCCGCGCACCCTCAACCGGCGCTTGAGCGCCCGGTGCGAGGCGGCCGGCGTGCGGCACATCGGCGTACACGACGTCCGCAAGACCTGCGCGACGCTGCTGGTCGACCTCGACGTGCACCCGCGGGTGATCATGCGCGTCCTTCGGCACGCCGACCTCGGCGTCACGATGGAGATCTACGCCAATGCCAGCTCCGCGTCCACCCGCGCAGCGCTGCGCAGACTCGGCGAGGCGCTCAGTGAGGCCTACAGCTGTACTTTGCTGCTGTACCCGCGCAGGCGGAGCCGCTTCCCAGAAGCAGGAGGGCCCGGATTTGCTGGTCGGGGTGACAGGATTTGAACCTGCGGCCTCTTCGTCCCGAACGAAGCGCGCTACCAAGCTGCGCCACACCCCGGTGGCAACCGGCCCAGCATACCTGGGCCACGGAAGCCGGCTTACCGGCGCGACACCAGGGTGAGCAATGTCGCCTCCGGGCGGCAGGCGATGCGGACCGGGGTGAACGGGTTGGTGCCGAGGCCGGCGCCGACGTGGAAGTACATTCCGCCGTCCCACTGGTGCAGCCAGCGGGCCCGCCGGCGATCCAGTCCGCAGTTCGTGACGATTGCCGGGCCGAAGGGCACCCGCACCTGCCCGCCGTGCGTGTGCCCGGCGAGCACGAGGTCGTAGCCGTCGGCGGCGAAGCAGGACAGCAGCGCGGGTTCGGGGGAGTGGATGACGCCGATCCGCACGTCGGCGGCGGCGTCCGCGAGTCCGGCGATCAGCGAGTACCGGGCCTTCTTCAGGTGCGGGTCGTCGGTGCCGGCGAGGGCGACGGACGACGAGCCACCTTTGACGGTGGCCCGCACGTGCGTGAGGTCGACCCACCCGGACGACGACATCGCGGCTGCCAGCGCCGGCCACGGCAGGTGCGGCCCGCTCGGCGGGCGGTCGTCGGGCACGAAATAGCGGATCGGGTTCTTCGGCTTGGGCACGTAGTAGTCGTTGTTGCCGGGCACGAACGCGCCGGGGAACTCCAGCAGCGGTTCCAGCGCTCGCATCACCGCCGGGATGCCGTTCTCCGCGGACAGGGTGTCACCGGTGTTGATCACTAGGTCGGGCCGCAGGTCGGCCAGGCCGCGGATCCACTCCTGCTTGCGGCGCTGCGGCGGCGTGATGTGCAGGTCGGTGATGTGCAGGATCCGAAGCGGGGCGGCGTCCGGGGCGAGGACCGGGACGTCGAAATAGCGCAGGGTGAAGGCATTGCGTTCATACAACGCGCCGTAGCCGACCACCGCGGCACCGACGGCGCCCGTGGTCAGCACGGCGCGCGACAGCGTGGACATGTCACCAGCGTACGTAGCCCCGCCGTCGGTAGCGTGGTCGCCATGGCTGACCTCAAAGCCCGGTTGCAGGTGGACCTCAACACCGCGATGAAGGCGCGTGACGAGTTGACCACCGCCACCGTGCGGATGGCGCTTACCGCGGTCAGAACCGAGGAGGTCGCCGGCAAGACCGCGCGTGAGCTGTCCGACGACGACGTGCTCAAGGTGCTGGCCAAGGAGGCCAAGAAGCGCCGGGAGGCAGCCGAGGCCTTCGCTGCGGCCGGTCGTCCGGAACTGGCCGAGCGCGAGCAGGCGGAAGAGACGGTGTTGGCGCGATACCTGCCGACGCCGCTCGACGACGCCGAGCTGACAACCCTGGTCAGCGCCGCGATCGAAGAGGCCGGCGCCACCGAGCCACGTCAGATGGGCACCGTCATGCGGCTGGTCCAGCCGAAGGTGGCCGGGCGCGCCGATGGGCACCGGGTTTCCTACGAGGTGCGGCGACAGCTCGCCGGCGGCTGATCAACCGCTGGACTGGACTAGTGCACCGGGCGGTGCCGGGTCCGGCCGTTCCCGTTCCCGGTGGCGTTCCCGTTCCCGTTGCTGTTTCCGGCGCCGCCCGGGGTCTTCGTCTTGGTCTTGGTCTTGCTCTTGCTCGGGATGACCTTCGGCGGAGGCGGCGGCTCGTAGGCCGGCACCTGACTGCTCGGGCACACGGTGATCGTCGATCCGGGCAGCGCCTTGCTCGGGCCGTAGTACGCCACCGATTCCAGCGGCTGACTGCTGGGGCACAGCAACTGGTCGGCCTCGTCGAGCACCGTCATCTTGAAGTGGGCGTCGGCCAGGGTCTTGCGAGCGGCGTCGATGGTCTGCCCGGCCACGTTGGGCACGATGTCCCCGTCGATCGAGTCCGGATCGGGCCACGACCAGCTCTGCGCGGTCAGCGTCGGCTTCAGCGCCGCGAGCCACACCTTCGCTGCATAGTCGCCGTAAGCCGCGCCGGTCTTCTCGCCCGGCAGGCCGGCCGAGGGCGCGCTCGACTGATCGAAGTTGATCAGAGCGCTCGCGGCCACCAGCTTCGGCGTCATCCCGACGAACCAGATCGAACCGTTCTGGTTCTTCTTTGTCGACTCGTTGGTGCCGGTCTTGCCGGCGATCGCGTCGGAGTGGTCGCTGTACCAGCTGGTGAACTTCGTCGCGGAGGTGCCGTTGGGTGTGTCTGTGTCACCCTTGAGGATCTCCGCCGCCTGCGCCGCGACCTGCGGGGCGACGGCCTGCACGCCGGGCGTGCGCTTGACCGGCAGCGCCGAGCCGCTCTGCGTCTTGATCGATACGATCGGCGCCGGCGTGTTGTAGAACCCCTTGTTCGCGATCGCGGCGTAGGCACCGGCCAGCTCGAGCGGGCTGGTGGGAATCTGGCCCAGGGTGAGGGCCTGCGCCCGCTGCTTGCCGACGATTGCCTGCGCCCAGGTCTGGTGCGCGATGTCGCTGGGCTGCTGCATGCCCTTCATGCCGAGCTTGGCCATGATGTCCACGATGGGCGCCAGGTGGCAGCCGAGCAGTTTGTCGGCGAGCGCGACGAAGTAGGTGTTCGACGATTTCTCGGTCGCGGTCTTCAACGTTTCCAGGGCGTTGTAGGTGATGCTCGCGTCACCGTTGCGGGCGTTGCTCTTCGTGACGCAGTTCTTGGACTTGTAGGTGCCCTGGTTGCCTGTGGTCTCCAGTAGCCAACTCGACGGCACGCCGGTGGACAACGCCGCGAGCAGCGGGAACAGCTTGAACGTCGATGCGCCGTTCGCGGTGTACTTGGTGAAGATCGGTTGCTCGGTCTGGGTCTTGTTGCGCTCGCGCCGTAGCTCTTGCTGGCGGCCATCGCCAGGATATTGCCGGTCTTCGGATCGAGCACCGGCAGCACGGCAGTCATCGGCGAGCTGGCCGGTACTGCGCCCGAGAGCCCTTTCTGCACGCTGTTCTGGATCTTCGGGTCGATCGTGGTGACGATCTTGAGGCCACCGGTCTCGAGCAGGGACTCGCTGATCTTGTCGGTGTTGCGAAGCCAGTTGACCGCGTACTCGCAGAAGAACGCCGCGTTGGTGATGTTCGTGTCCGCGTTCGCGCAGCCCTGCTTGACCAGCGGCGGGGCCTTGGTGGCGAGCGCGACCGGCGTGGCCTTCTGCCGGTCGGCCTCGGCCTGGCTCAGTTTGCCGACGTCGACGAGGTTCTGCAGGACCTCGTCACGGCGCTGCTTTGCGGCGGCGAGGTTGTAGAACGGGTCGTACGCCGACGGTGCGCGCAGCAACCCGACGAGCAGCGCCGACTGCGCGAGTGTGAGCTTGTTCACCGGGCGGGCGAAGTAGGTCTCGGCCGCGACCTGGATGCCGTAGGCGTTCTCGCCGAAGAATGCGATGTTCAGGTAGTTCTCGAGGATCTGCTGCTTGGTCTCGTGCCGCGTGATCCTCGATCTCCAGCGCGCATTTCGCGTCTTCCATCTTGCGCTGAGATCGTCTGCGCGATCGCGGCCTGCTGCTTCGCCTTGTCGTCGCCGGCCTGGTAGTAGCGGATCTGCTTGACGTACTGCATCGTCAGCGTCGACCCGCCCTGGGTGTCGCCGCTGGTGGTGTTGACCGCCGATCGGATCAGACCGCGCAGGTCGACGCCGTGATGGCTGTAGAAGCGCCGGTCCTCGGTGGCGATGAGCGCGTCCTGCAGGTACTGGGGCACCTGGTTCAGCGCGACCGGCTTGCGGTCCTGGGTGAACAGCCGGGCCAGCACGGTCTTGCCGTCGTCGGCGTAGAGCGTCGTCGGCTGTGGCGGCTTGGTCTCCTGCAGCGTGCACGAGGTGTCGAGCCACTTGTTGGCCTCGTTGCGCGCGAGGATTCCGGAGCCCAGCACGAAGGGCATGAACAGCCCGGCCACCAGTACCCCGGTTGCGATCAACGCGACGAGAAGCTTCGCGACGGTCGCCCACGGGTTGGGTCGTCCTGCTACTGCTGCCACGGGGACAGGGTACGGGGCGAATCACCTCAGCCCGCCCACATCTCGGGCCGGGCTCAGGCGCCGAGCAGGCCTCCGATCGCGTCCAGACCGGCCAGATCGTGAACGTCGACAGGCAGCGCCGGCAGCGTGACCAACGCGACACCGGGATGGGCCGAAGCGAACCTCTTCGTCATCCGGGCGTCGTGCTCGGCCGCCTCGGCGATCTCGGCGTGCACCCGCAGCGCGGCGCGCGCGAGCGCCGCGGCGGTGTCGTCGACACCGGCGGCACCGCCCGAGCGGTCGGCGATCACCTCGGCCGCTGCCTCGGCCCGGGCCGCGCGCAGCGGCTTGCCGCCGCCCGGGACCGGGGCGGTGGTCCGGGCGCGGTTCACGATCACCCCGGCCAGCGGCATGTGCTCGGCCGAGAGCCGTTCCACGAAGTAGGAGGCCTCCCGCAGGGCGTCCGGCTCGGGGGCCGCGACGAACCACGAACGACGTTCCCGGAGCTTTGAGCAGCTCGTAGGTGTGCTGTGCGCGTTCGCGGAAGCCGCCGAACATCGATTCGAGCGCGCTGACGAACGTCGACAGGTCGTTGAGCAGGTCGCCACCGATGACCTTCGTGAACGCTCGCGCTACTACCCCCACCGAGACCGTGACGACCTTCAGGTAGGCCTTGCCGCCCGCCTTCGCCGGGGCGGTCAGCAGCCGCACCATCCGCCCGTCCAGGAATCGGCCGAGCCGGTTCGGCGCGTCCAGGAAGTCCAGCGCCGAGCGCGAAGGCGGCGTGTCGACGACGATCAGGTCCCACTCGTCGGCGGCGACGAGCTGTCCAAGCTTTTCCATCGCCATGTACTCCTGCGTGCCTGCGAACGAGGAGGACAGCGATTGGTAGAAGGGGTTGGCGAAGATCTGTTCGGCGCGCTCGGGGGAGGAGTGTTCGAGCACGACGTCGTCGAACGTCCGCTTCATGTCGAGCATCATCGCGAAGAGCCGGTCGTCCGCGACGCCCTTGACCACGCGCGGGGTGTTGTCCAGCTCCTGCAGCCCCATCGACTGGGCCAGCCGCCGGGCCGGGTCGATGGTCAGCACCACGGTGCGCCGGCCCGCGCGGGCGGCGATGACAGCCATCGCCGCCGCAGTGGTGGTCTTGCCCACGCCGCCGCTGCCGCACGTGACGACGACCCGCGTCTCGGGATCGCGAACGAGCGCCCCGACGTCCAGAGCGGACGGGCTCACGGGGCTACGCCTTGCCGGAAGCAGGCCGCGAGGTCGCGCAGCTCACCGAGTTCGATGGGCGGATTGAGGTCGGGCAGCTCGACCCGCGGGAGTTCCAGGCTGTCCAGCCGGGCGGCGTTCTCCTCCTGCAGGCGCTGCCGTTGCGCGTAGTCGGCCATCTCGGTGGCCAGCGCGGGCGCGTGGATGGCGCTGACGCCCGCCAGGTCGAGACCGGCCCGCAGCTCGGCCTCGTCGACACTGCCGTCCGCGCCGATCAGACCGACCGTCACGAGCGCCGGACGGGCCCGGTTGACGATGACGATGCCGAGGTGGAAACCAAGGTCGGTCAGTTCGGCCGCGGCGTCGAGTGTCTCCTGGACCGGCATCTCCTCGAGGAGCGTGACGATGTGCACGGCCGTCTTGTCGCTGTGCAGCAACTTGATGACGCCCTCGCTCTGGCTGTTGATCGGCCCGAACTTCGTCAGCTTGGCGACCTCCTTGGTGGCATCGAGGAACCGGCCGATGCGCCCGGTGGGTGGGGCGTCGAGGACTACCACGTCGTAGACGGGTTTGCCGTCGCGGCTGCGCACCACCGATTCCTTCACCTTGCCGGTGAGCAGGACGTCGCGCAGACCCGGCGCCAGGGTGGTGACGAAGTCGACGGCGCCCATCTTCTTCAGCCCGCGGGCCGAGCGCTTGAGGCCGTAGAACATGTCGAGGTACTCGATCATCGCCTGCTCGGCGTCGACCGCGAGCCCGATCAGCTCGCCGCCGTTGCCGACCTGCGCGAGCCGGGTCTCCTCGTAGGGCATCGGCGGCACCCCGAACAGCTGCGCGATGCCCTGCCGGCCCTCCACCTCGATGAGCAGCACCGAGCGACCGGTGTCGGCCAAGGCCAGGGCGAGCGCCGCGGCCGCGGTGGTCTTGCCGGTGCCGCCCTTGCCGGTGACGACGTGCAGCCGGGTCCGCGTCGAGATGCCGCCGACCAACGTGACTGCGGGAGCAGCGCGGGTGGCGGCCATGGCGCCAGCGTAGAGACTCGGCTCGCCCACGGTCGCCGCGGGATCTGCCGTCAACGGGGTCTCGACGCGACGGATACGGTCGCCGCATGAGCACACCCTCATCGCGCCTGGCCGAACTCGGACTGCAATTGCCGCCCGTCGTCGCACCACTCGCCGCCTACGTGCCGGCGCGCCGCACCGGCGCGCTGGTGTACACCGCGGGTCAGCTGCCCATGGTCGACGGGGCGTTGCCGCGCACCGGCAAGGTGGGGGCGCAGGTCGACCCCGACGAGGCGAAGGACCTCGCCCGCCGGGCCGCGCTGAACGGGCTGGCCGCGATCGACGCCCTCGTCGGGCTGGACGCGGTCGCCGGGGTGGTCAAGGTGGTGGGCTTCGTCGCCTGCGTGCCGGAGTTCACCGGCCACCCGGCGGTCGTCAACGGTGCCAGCGAGCTGCTCGGCGCGGTGTTCGGCGACGCCGGCGCGCACGCTCGCTCGGCCGTCGGGGTCGCCTCGCTGCCGCTCGACGCCCCGGTGGAGATCGAGCTGATCGTGGAATTGTCGTGACCGAGGAGGTGCCGGTGCGCGACGCCGCCACCGTGGTGCTGCTGCGCGACGGCGCTGCCGGCATCGAGGTGTGGCTGCTCACCCGGGTGCGCCAGATGGCCTTCGCCGCCGGCATGTCGGTGTTCCCCGGGGGGCGGGTGGACGATGACGACGAGCGCGTGCCGCTGCACGGCGCCGACATCGCGAACATCGCGGTGCGCTTCGAGTGCGACGAAGCGGCCGCACACGGGCTGCTCGGCGCCGCGGTGCGCGAGATCTTCGAGGAGACGGGCGTGCTGGTCACCGTGCCGCCGGCGGATCTGAGGTCGTCGCGTGCCGACGTCGAGGGCGGCCGGGTGTCGTTCGGCGAGCTGCTGCGCGAGCGGGGATTGGCCGCCGACGCCGGTGCGCTGCACCCCTGGGCGCGGTGGGTGACGCCGGCCGGGGAGACGCGACGGTACGACGCCCGGTTCTTCATCGCCCCGCTGCCCGAGGGCGTCGACGCGAGCGCGGTGACGACCGAGGCGAGCTCGGCCGAATTGGTGCTCGTCGACACCGCGATCGAGCAGGCCCAGCGCGGCGAGCGCGGCCTCATGCCGCCGACCATGGCCACCCTGGTCTCGCTGCGGGAGTTCGCCACTGTGGCCGATGCGATGGCCGCGGCCGATTCCCGCTCGCTGGCGCCGGTACGCCCGAAGCTGCGCATCGCCGACGACGGATCGCCGTCGGTGCTGCTGCCCGACGGCTCCACTGTCCCGATCCCGCGGAGCAACGTGTGACCCACCCCAGGTACGAACAGCCGCGCCTGGTGCTGCCGCACGCGGCGGTGGTGCTGCAGGACAACCCAGGCCCGATGACGCTCGACGGCACCAACACCTGGCTGCTGCGCGCGCCCGGTTCCTCGGCCTCGATCGTGGTCGACCCTGGCGACCAGGGCCCGGCCCATCTGGACGCGGTGCGCACGGCGGCCGGCGACATCGAGTTGGTGCTGATCACCCACGGCCACCGCGATCACACCGGCGCCTCGGCCGCCATGCACGCCGCGACCGGGGCACCGATCCGCGCGTTCGATCCGCAACACTGCCACGGCGACGCGGCGCCGCTCGCCGACGGCGAGCGCATCAGAGCCGCAGGGGTGCAGGTGCAGGTACTGCACACCCCGGGCCACACCGCGGATTCGGTGTCGTTCGTGCTCGCCGACGGGGCCGGGGTGCTCACCGGCGACACCATCCTCGGCCGCGGCACGACGGTGGTCGCACATCCGGACGGCGTCCTGCGCGCCTATCTGGATTCGCTGCGCCGGCTGCGTGACCTCGGGGCGGTGCCGATGCTGCCGGCGCACGGCCCGGACCACCCGTCTCTCGAGGCGACCGCCGCGGAGTACCTGGCCCACCGCGCGCAACGCCTCGACCAGGTGCGCGACGCGCTCGCGGAACTCGGCTCCGACGCGACCGCCCGGCAGATCGTCGAACTCGTCTACGCCGACGTCGATCCGGCCGTGTGGTGGGCCGCCGAGCTGTCGGTGCGTGCGCAGCTGGACTACCTGCGATCTTGACGCGCTGAGCGCGGCATCACCCGGCGCGGGCATCAAGATCGCTGCGGCGTGGCCGGGAGCAGCAGCCGGCGCAGCCGACCGGCGACCAGGTCGGGTGCGTCCCGACGACGACGGCGGGAAACGCCACACGACCGCGCCCCCGATGACGATGACGATCTCGTTCCGGCGCAGCGCGGCGCGCCAGCGGCGTGGCGCGACATGCAGTACGCCGTCGAACCCGGCGGTGGCAAGATCGGGCGCCGTCGTCAGGGCCTGCTCGACGGCGGCGGCGAGTATTCCGCACCCTGGCCGCGACGTCGGGAAGCCGCTTGCAGCCGACACCAGAGCGAGCGCGGGCCGATGACGACGAGAGACGCGATCAGCGTCGATGCCGCGGCCGGCCAACTCACGCCGCGTTGCAACAGCGCCGAAGCCGGCGAGCCCGAAACGGTCCCAACGGGTTGACGCGCCGGTGGTCATGACCCGAGCATCGCGCGCGCTGCCGTCCGCTGGGGCCGGCGTCCGCCCGGTTGTGGACGACGCACCGATCATCCACAGCCGCGACCGCGCGGCGATCTTGATGCGTTGGACGTGGTATGGCCCGCTCCGGGATCAAGATCGCTCATCTCGGGCCGGCGGCTGGTTTTGACACGTTCGACGTGCTGTGCCCCACGGCCGCATCGAGGTCCGCGGCCGGACCGCTGTGTCAGCGCGCGCGGCGGGCGAGGCGCTCGCGGTCGAGGATCACGACGCTCTTGCCCTCCAGGCGTAGCCAGCCGCGCGACGCGAAGTCGGCCAGCGCCTTGTTCACCGTCTCCCGCGAGGCGCCGACGAGCTGGGCGAGCTCCTCCTGGGTGAGGTCGTGCGTGACGCGCAACTGCCCGCCATCGATCGAGCCGAACCGCTGGGCCAGCTGCAGCAGTTGCTTGGCCACCCGGCCCGGCACGTCGACGAAGATCAGGTCCGCGAGCATCGTGTTCGTGCGGCGCAGCCGGCGGGCGACCACGCGCAGCAGCTGCAGCGCGATCTGCGGCCGCTCGGTGGCCCACTTCGTCAGCGCCGCTTTTGGCAGCCGGCCGATGCGCGCGTCGGTGACCACGGTGGCCGTCGAGGTGCGCGGACCCGGGTCGAACAGGGACAGCTCGCCGAACTGGTCGGCCGGGCCGTAGACCGCGACGAGGTTCTCCCGACCGTCGGGCGAGCGGCGGCCGAGCTTCACCTTGCCGGCCAGCACGATGTAGAGGCTGTCGCCGGGCTCGCCCTCGCTGAACAGCACGCTGCCGCGCGGCGCGTCGAACGTCTCGAACTCGCCGGCGAGTGCCTCGACGTCGTCCGGGTCGACGCCCTGGAACAACCCGGCCCGGCGCAGAACCTCGTCCACGTGTGCTCCTCGATAACCCGTTGGTGCGAGCCTCGTCACAACCTCGCGCGGAGTCTAGTGCCAGCACCGACCAGTCAGTTCGGCGCCTTGCGCCAGCCCTTGCGGTGTCGGGTCGGCCGTAAGCGCTTCCGGAATCGGCGCAGCGCAGAATCCGTGCCCTCCTCCACGAAGGTGTTGAGCTCCTCGCGGTTCGCGGATTCCAGGAACCGCGCTATCTCCTTCTCACCGTCGGTGTGGCTCAGCGGTTGCTCCACCCGGCCCATCAGCAGCACGAACGCGAGCAGACCGAACGGGAACAGGATCAGCAGGAATCCGAGCATGATGCTGCGTATTGTGCCGGAACTCCCGTGGTCACCCGTTCGCCCTAGGCTCGACGGCGTGCCGCCCGCCGCCGCGAAGCCGTCCGAGTCGCCGCTCGCCCTCACCCGCCGGGCCCGCCGGATCAACCGCGAACTCGCCGACCTGTACCCCGACGCGCGCTGCGAGCTCGACTTCACCACCCCGCTCGAGCTGTCGGTCGCCACCATCTTGTCCGCGCAGTGCACCGACAAGCGGGTCAACGAGGTCACCCCGGCGGTCTTCGCGAAGTACCGATCCGCCGCCGCGTACGCCGGCGCCGACCGCGACGAGCTCGAGGCGATGATCAAGCCGACCGGCTTCTTCCGTAACAAGACGACCTCGCTCATCAAGCTCGGCCAGCAGCTCGAGGAGCGCTTCGACGGCGAGGTGCCCAACCGTCTCGTCGATCTCGTCACGCTGCCCGGGTTCGGCCGCAAGACCGCCAACGTCGTGCTGGGCAACGCTTTCGACGTGCCCGGGCTCACGGTCGACACGCATTTCGGCCGCCTCGTGCGGCGTTGGGAGTTCACCACCGAGATCGATCCGGTGAAGGTGGAGCACGTCGTCGCCGGGCTCATCCCCAAGAAGGAATGGACGATGTTCTCCCACCGGGTGATCTGGCACGGCCGCCGGGTGTGCCACTCGCGCAAGCCCGCCTGCGGCGCCTGCGCGATCGCGCGGCTGTGCCCGTCGTTCGGAGCCGGCCCGACCGATTACGAGTCCGCCGCCAAACTCGTCAAGAGCGAGCAGCAGATGTTGACGACGTGACGGACCTGCCGGCCTGGTTGCAGCCGTTGGCCGCCCGGGCGCGGGAGATCGACGGAACGGACCTGTCCCGGTTCCTGCCACCGGCCGACGGATCCGGTCGGCAGTCGGCGGTGCTGATGGCCTTCGCCGACACCCGGGCCGGACCCGCGGTGCTGTTGCTGCAGCGATCGGCGGACATGCGTCAGCACCCCGGCCAGGTGGCCTTTCCGGGCGGCGCGCTGGACCCGGGCGAGTCGCCCGCGCAGGCCGCGATCCGCGAGGCCGACGAGGAGGTCGGGCTGGCGCCGGAGTCGGTGCGCGTGGTCGCCGAGTTCCCGGCCGTCTTCATCCCGGTGACCCAGTTCGTGGTCACCCCGGTTCTCGCGTGGTGGACGCAGCCGCACGAGGTGAGCGCGGTGGACGCCGCCGAGGTGGCACGGGTGGCGCTGGTGCCGGTCGCCGAGCTCGCCAACCCGGCGAACCGGTTCACCGTGACCCACCCGTCCGGCTACATCGGCCCCGGATTCGAGGCCGGCGGGCTGTTCGTGTGGGGGTTCACCGCGGGGCTCATCGAGCGGCTGCTCACCTTCGGCGGTTGGGCCCGACCCTGGGACGACGCGGTGCGCAGGCCGTTGCCGCCAGCGCTGATGGGCCGCTGAGCAGGTCCGACAACCGGCACATTCCGAGCACCGGCGACTTCCGCGGCGCCGGTACCGTCGTGCCATGTTCGCCGGTCGTCGTGTCTTCGGCACCGTCGGCGTGCTGGTCGCGATCGTCTTGCCGGCGGCCTGTACGAACGCCGAGCCGACGATCAACAAGCGCCCGCACACGGGCGTGACGACCGCGGTCAGCAGCGACGGGGTGCAGCAGGTCAGGGTCATCACCGGCGTCGACCTGCGATTTCACCCGTCGACGATCGTGGTGCACCCGGGCAGGGTGCGCATCATCCTGGTGAACGACACCGGCAAGGGTGTCGGGCCGCCGCACGACCTCGACGTGCTCGGCATCCCGGGTGCCGCGGTGCCGCTCGCGCAGCCGCGGCAGACCCGCGAGGTGACCTTCACCGCCCCGTCGCCGGGCCGGTACCGGTTCGTGTGCACGATCCACGCGAAGCAGGGCCAGACCGGCACGCTGGTGGTGCGCGGGCCGTGAACGTCCTCGACCTGATCATCATCGTGCTGGCGCTTGCCTACGGCTTCGCGGGCTTCCGCAGCGGTGCGCTCGTCGGGATCTGCTCGCTCATCGGCTTCCTCGGCGGCGCGGTGATCGGCGCCCAACTCGCGCGCCCGCTCGGCTCGCACTTCGCCGACGGCCGGGCGCAGGTGCCGGTGGCGGTGGTGTGCGTGCTCGTGTGCGCGATGGCCGGCCAGCTCGCCGCGGTGTTCCTGGCCGGCCTGATCCGCAACCGGCTGCTGGCCGGGCGGGCCCGACCGCTCGACGCCGGGATCGGTGCGGTGCTCGGGGTGCTGTCCGTGCTGCTCGTGTCCTGGATGATCGCGGTGCCGCTGGCGTCCTCGCCGTTCCCGAAGCTGGCCGCCGAGGCCAGCCAGTCGCGGATCGTGCGCGCGGTCAACGACGCCGTGCCCGACGAACTGCGGCACGTGTACTCCTCGCTGCGCACCTTCCTGGACCAGAGCGGATTCCCGCCGGTGCTCGGCGACCTGCCGTCGACGTCGCTGGTGCCGGTCGACCCGCCGAGCGACCTCTCGCCCGTCGGTCACCAAGATGGTCAACCGAGCGCACGAATCGGTGGTGAAGATCTACGGACAGGCCCCGTCCTGCGACCGGCAGATCGAGGGCTCCGGCTTCGTGTACGCGCGGCACCGGGTGCTCACCAACGCCCACGTCGTCGCGGGCACCGACCAGGTGAGTGTGCAGTCCAGCGGCGGCGACACGCTCTCCGCCAAGGTGGTGGTCTACGACCCGCAGCGTGACGTGGCGGTGCTCGACGTGCCGCGGCTGAACGCTGCCGGCCCTGCCGTTCGCGGACCAGCGCGGCGAAGACCGGCGAGTCGTCGGTCGTGCTCGGCTATCCCGAGGACGGCCCGTTCACCGCCGGTTCGGCCCGCGTGCGGTCGCAGACGACGCTGTCCGGGCGCGACATCTACGACGACCAGAACGTGCAGCGCGAGATCTACTCGATACGTGGCACAGTGCGCAGCGGCAACTCCGGCGGCCCGCTGGTCGACACCGAGCGGCCGGGTACTCGGGATGGTATTTCGCCCGTTCGCTCGACTCGAGCGACACCGGTTTCGTGCTTACCGCCGGCGAGATCGCGGCCGATGCGCGCGCGCGGGCGGGCGAGCACGCGCCGCGGTGGGCACGCAGTCGTGCACGACCGAATGACCGTCAATGCTCCTTCGCCCAGCGGATCAGCTCGCCGCTGACGAACTCGGGCGTCTCGTCGTGCGGGAAGTGCCCGACGCCGTCGAGGATGCGCCACTCGTACTTGCCGCTGACGTACTGCCCTGATCCCTGCGCGGTCGCGGGCAGGACGCAGGTGTCGAAATCGCCGTGCAGATGCAGCACCGGCGCTGCGATCGGAGCGCGCAGCGATGCGGCGAACCGGCGGCCGTCCGAGCGCGGCACCGAGCGCAGCATCCAGCGGTAGTGTTCCGCCGCGCAGTAGGACACCGGGTGAATTCGCATCGCCTGCGCGTAGCGCTCGACGTCGGCGACGTAGGCACGGCGTGCCGCGCCAGCGCGGCCCGGTCCAGCGGTCGAACAGCTCGCGGACCCAGTGCGAGTCGGGGCTGGACAGCAGGTGCTCGGCGCGGCGCGGGATCTGGAAGGTGCGCAGCGCGAAGGCCGAGGCGCGCCGCTGCGCCGAGCCGGCGCCGAGCTTGAGCTCCGCGCGCATCCGCAGCGGATGGGCGGCGCCGAGCACCGCCAGGCCGCGCACCACCCGCGGGTGGCAGGCGGCCATCGTCCAGGCCAGCAGTGCCGCCGAGGTCGCTGCCCACGACGAGCGCGTCCGACTCGCCGAGCGACGTGACCAGCGCGGCCATGTCGGCGGCGAGCGTCGGCGCGTCGTACCCGCGCGGCGGCTTGTCGCTGGCGCCGTAGCCGCGCAGGTCGACGGCGACGGCTCGATATCCGGCCTCGGCGAGGTCGACGAGCTGATGCCGCCAGGCCCACCAGAACTGCGGGAATCCGTGTAGCAGCAGCACCAGCGGGCCGGTGCCCGACCTCGGCGACGTGCAGCGCGATGCCGTTGGCGCGCACCGTGCGGTGCGTCCACGGGCCGTCGACGAGGACGATCGAGCTGTCTGGCGCTCCCGGGAGCGGACCGAACCCCACGCGGCTTACTTCCCCGACGTTCGCGATTGTTTGAGGTAGTCGACGGTCTCCTTGGTGGTCTCGATCGTCTTCTCCGGAGCCTTCACCCGCTTCACCTTGCGCATGCCGATGAACACGAGGATGGCGACGACGATCAGCTGCAGACACGAAGACGACCAGGTAGGCGGCCCAGCGCCACAGGCCGAGCGGCGACCAGAGCCCTCGGCGAGCGCGAGGAAGCCGAAGGTCAGCGAGAAGACGAAGACGACAGCCGCGCCGATGAACGCGCCGGCGCCGGTGCCCGCGTTCTTGACCGAGGTCCGCAGCTCGAGCTTCGCGAGTTCGATCTCGCCGCGCACCAGCGTCGACATGTGCGTCGACGCGTCGGAGACCAGCTTGCCCAGGCTCGGCGGCGCGGGTTCGGGCACGGTCTGCGGCACCGGACCGGATGTCGGAAAACCGCTGGGCGGGCGCGGGTCGCGGACTCGCCGTCACGTTCGAACCTCTCGTCGCGGGGTCGGGCTTTCGGCGAATCATTCCACCCGCGGCAACGGTTTCATCACCCTGCGGCCATGGCGCGCGGCGCACTACCCTGCCTCCTCGTGGCCGCCGACCCGCTTGCCCCGCTGTTCGACCTGCCCGATGTCGACGGCGGCGTGGCCCGCGCCCGGGACGCGGTCGACGTGCTGCTGGGCAACCGGCTGCTGCGCCGTCGCTCGCCGGACGTCTCAGCGGAATCGGCCCTGCGCGGCGCGTGGGCCTCGGCATGGCTGGCCGGGCGCGAGGTGCCGCTCGCCGACGTGCGCTCCGGCGCGGCCGCGGGTGATCCGCTCGTGCAGGGCGCGTTGCGGGCGCAGTCGGCCATCGGCAGCCTCGCCGACGTCTGGACCCGCGCGCCCCGCCAGTCGCTGGCCCGGCTGCATGCGCTGGCCGCGGCCGACCTGGTCAGCGCTGACGAGCTGGGCCGCCCGGCGCCGGGCACCGCCCGGCGACTCGACACGCTGGCCGCGGTACTCGCCGCGACGAGCGCGCCGGCACCGATCGTGGCCGCGATCGTGCACGGCGAATTGCTCGGCCTGGACGCGTTCGCTCCGGTGTCGGGCATCGTCGCGCTCGCCGCGGTGCGGCTGACGCTGGTCGAACGCGGCCTGGACCCCAAGTCGCTTGTCGTGGTCGAGGTCGGGCACCGCGAGGCGGGCGCGGATTACCCGGCGGCACTGGAGGCCTATCGCAGCGGCGAGCCCGACGGCATCGCGCGGTGGCTCGTGCACTGTGCCGACGCGATCGCGGGCGGTGCGCGCGAGGCGCGGGCGATCTGCGAGTCGATGGCCCGAGCCAGATAGCCGCAGGAACCGGCAGGTACCGCATCGGCTGTGGGTTTCTGGATTGCTCGGTCGGCACCCAGGGCGAGCGCCATGCAGGCGTTCGCTGCGGTCATCGCGATGGCGCGCACGTGGCTCCACGCGGTCCAACCCGAGTAGTACCTGCGCCAGGCGCCGGCGTCGCCGCGCCCTGGGCGCCGACCCTGCTCGCCGGAGGTGACTCGACCGTGGCGCGAGTTGCCGGCCAGGTCGGTGACGGCAGTCCGTTGACGTTCAGCGCGGCGCTCAGGCTTCAGTACGAGGTGAGCCCGCAGGAGTACCGCAGTCGTGGCCGGGTCTCGGCGTCGTCGTGTTCGACCGTTCTCGTGCACCGCCTACGGCTGCGGACCGAACGCCATCGGGAAGCCGGCTGCCTGCCAGGCCTGCACGCCGCCGTCGATCGAGAACGCGGTGCGCCCGCAGCGATCGAGCAGGTCGGCCGCGCGCCCGCCGCGCCCGCCCATCGAGCAGGTGGTGAGCAGTCGCCCAGCCGGCAGCCGCGCCGGGTCGAGGCCCTCGATCGGGATGTTGATCGCGCCGGCGATGTGCCCACTGGCGTACTCACCGGGGCGGCGCACGTCGATCACGACGTCACCGGCGCGCATCATTTCCCGCGCGGTGTGCACATCGATGCGTTCGGCCGCCACGCAGCAACCGTAGGGACAGCGACGGCGCCGCGTCCCGGAGGAGCGCGGCGCCGTCGATGTAGACACGATCGGCTGGGTTACCAGGCGTGCCCTGCGGATGTCAGACGCGGTCCGTGGCGCCGATGCCGCGGTCCCGCGCCGACTCACCTGTTGCGTGGTGGGATCGCCGCGTGGGTGCCCTTCCGGTCGTGTCTGGACGAAGGCCGCTGGGGGCTGTACCGCCATCGACGTCCGCCGTCCTGCAGTCATTGGACGCCCGGTGACCTGGATCACGCAAGGGCCGGACGGCGTGTCCTGTACAGGTCCTTAGCCAATCCCTGACCGATTCACGCCGAGCGGGTCCGGGCCGCCCGGCGACGCACGGTGAACCAGACGAGTCCGGCGGCGGCCACTCCGGCGCCGACGACGCCGACCGTGGTCACCGGGTGCTCGGGCCGCATGCCGGCGATGCGGGCCCGCAGCGGGACGGCGTTGGAGAACGTCAGCACCGGCCATTCGCGCTCGACCGCGACCTTGCGCAGCGCACGGTCGGGATTCACGGCGTAGGCGTGTCCGACCGTTTCGAGCATCGGAATGTCGGTGGCCGAGTCGGAGTAGGCGTAACTCGCCTCGAGGTCGTAGTGCCGTTCGCCGGCCAGGGCTTTGACGGCGACCGCCTTCTCCGGTCCGTACGCGTAGCGACCGATCTCGCCGGTGTACTTGCCGTCCTGGACGACCATCTGGGTGGCGATCACGTGATCGGCGCCGAGCATTGCGCCGATCGGGCCGACGACCTCCTCGCCGGAGGTGCTGACGATCACGACCTCGCGGCCGGCGGTCTTGTGCATCGCGATGAGGTCGACGGCCTCGTCGTAGACGATCGGGTCGATGATGTCGTGCAGCGTCTCCTGCACGATCTCGCGGACCTGCGCGACGTCCCACCCGGTGCACATCGACGTCAGATAAGCGCGCATGCGCTCGATCTGGTCGTGGTCGGCCCCGGCGAGCGCGAACACGAACTGGGCGTAGGCGCTGCGCAGGACGGCGCGGCGATTGATCAGCCCGCCCTGGTAGAAGGGCCGACCGAACGCGAGCACGCTGGACTTGGCGATGATCGTCTTGTCCAGGTCGAAGAACGCCGCGCTCACGGTTGCCCCCACGCTGACAGAGAATACGGAGCAGCAGTAGGCACGCGCTGGGCGACGGGTTGTCAAATCCCGTGTCCACAGGCTGGGTGGTCGTCCACAGCTGGCTCGTCGACGCCCCGACGACGGGTGCGGGCTGTTTGTCTGGGCCGGTGACCGCCGTCGTGGGTGTTGTGGGTGGCAGCGGCGGGGTGGGTGCGTCATCGTTCGCCGCCGCCCTCGCCGCAACCGCGGGATCGGCCTTGCTCGTCGATCTCGACGTCGCCGGCGGGGGCATCGACGTGCTGCTCGGGATCGAAGCGGCGGCGGGGGCGCGGTGGTCCGGGCTGCGGTTGGCCGGCGGTCGGCTCGACCCCACGGCGCTGCTCACCGGCCTGCCTCGCTGGGGTGGCTGTGCCGTGCTCGCAGCCGACGTCGGCGTGCTCGAGGCTTCGGCGGTGGCGCAGGTCACCGCGGCCGTGGTCGAAGCCCGGGCGCTCGAGTGCGTCGTGCTCGACCTGCCGCGTCACGACTGCCCGCAGCGCAGCGCCGCCGTCGCGGCGGCGGACCTACTCGTCGTGGTTGCGCGCGCGGACGTCTCCGGGCTGGTCGCGGCACACGGCGTCGTGGCCGCCCTGGGCGAGGCACCCGTCGGACTGGTCGTGCGTCGCGGAGCCCTGGCCGGCGAGCGTGCTGCCGAGCTCGTCGGCGCGCCGCTACTGGGCACCCTGCCGGCCCTGCGCCGGCCGTTGCCTGATGTGGACTTCGAACGATTGCCACGCGGCACGGCGAAGGTCGCGGCCGGGGTGCTGGGCGGGCTGCGATGACCGACGGCGCCGATCTCGTCGGCCGGGTCCGGCAGCGGCTGGTCGCCGATGCGTCAGTCCGCACGCTGGACGACGCATTGCGGGCGGAGTCGGAGGGCATCGTCGACGACACGGTGTTCGACGACCTGCGCCGGGAGGTCGATGCGGAACTGCACGGCGCCGGGCCGCTCGAACCGCTGCTCGCGCTGGCCGGTGTGACCGACGTGCTCGTCAACGGACCGGGCGAGGTGTGGCTCGACCGCGGCGCAGGCATGGAGCGCGCCGGGGTGGGGTTCGCCGACGAGGCCGCCGTGCGGCGGCTCGCCCAGCGCCTGGCCGCGACCGCCGGCAGACGCCTCGACGACGCGATGCCGTATGTCGACGTCGTGCTCCTCGACGGCACCCGGGTGCACGCCGTGCTGCCGCCGCTGGCGCGCTACACGACCATCTCGCTGCGGGTGCTGGCCCGGCGTCCGCTGGATCTCGCCGCACTGGTGTCGCTCGCCGCGATACCGGCCGAGATCGCCGCGCTGTTGCGCGCGGTGGTCGCGGCGCGGTTGGCGTTCGTCGTCGCGGGCGGAACCGGCGCAGGAAAGACGACCCTGTTGGGGGCGCTGCTGAGCGAGGTCGATGCGCGGGAACGGGTGCTGGTGATCGAGGACGCGCCGGAGCTGGTGGTAGCGCACCCGCATCTGGTCCGGCTGGTGTGCCGGGTGGCGAACGTCGAGGGTGCCGGCGCGGTCGGGATGCGCGAGCTGGTGCGGCAGGCGCTGCGGATGCGGCCCGATCGCCTGGTGGTCGGCGAGTTCCGCGGCGCGGAGATGGTCGAGCTGCTCGTCGCGCTCAACACCGGGCACGAGGGCGGCGCCGCGACGGTGCACGCGAACTCCGCCGCCGACGTACCGGCCCGGTTCGCGGCGCTGGGCGCCCTGGCCGGGTTGCCGTCGCCGGCGGTCACGAGCCTGGTGGCCAGCGCCGTCGACCTCGTGGTGCACCTGCGGCGCGGGCCGGGCGGGCGGCGCCTCGTCGGCGAGATCGGCTTGCTCTCGCGCGCCGGGGCCGACCTGGTGGTCCGGTCGTGCTGGTCGGCCGACGCCGGCGCGGGCGTGGCCGCGGCCGACCTGCAGCGCCTGCTGCGCGCTCGATCCGGCGGCCCGCCGTGACGCCGACGGCCTGGCTCGCGCTCGGGGTCGCCGCGCTGGTGTGCGCAGCGCCGGCCCGGACGCCGGCGCGGCTGCGCGAGTTGCAGACGCGCGAGCGGCTGGCCGGGGCAGCCGGGGCAACGGGTCCTAGCCGATGGCCGGCGTCGCGGCTGGCCGGACCATTCGCAGCGGTGGCGGGCGTGTTCGTCGTGGCGGTGGTGGGCTGGCGCTGCGGTCCGGCGCTCGGCCTCGCGGCCGCCGCGGTGTTCGCGGTCGCAGCGGTGCTGGTGCGTGACACCCTGCTCGCTCGGACGTTGTCGGCCCGGCAGGCGCAGGTGCGCGCCGCGGTGCGGGTGCTGGTCGCCGAGCTGGAGGCCGGTGCAGTGCCGGCTTCGGCGCTCACGGCCGCGGCCGAGGTCGCACCCTGGTACGAATTGGTCTTCGGCGCGGCGGCGCGCGCGGCCGCCGCGGGTGGCGATGCGGCGGACGCGCTGGGCACCGAGCCGGACATCCGGGCAGTCGGGTTGGCTTGGTCGCTCGGGCAGGACACCGGTGCGCCCCTGGCCCAGGTGCTCGGCCGGGTGGCCGGCGACCTTGCCGCCACCGACGACCAACGCCGCGCCGTGCACGTGGCCTTGAGCGGACCGCGTTCGTCGGCGGTGCTGCTGGCCGGGCTGCCGGTCGTGGGCATCGCGCTCGGTGCGTCGATGGGCGCCCGGCCGGTCGCGTTTCTCGCCGGCGCCGGTGCCGGTCAGCTCGTCTGCCTGCTCGGCGTGCTGCTCGACGCCGCCGGGGTGCTGTGGATGCGCCGCATCCTGCGCGGCGCGCAGCGTGGGTGAGGACCCTGCGGTGACCGGAGGTCTGGCGGCTGCATGGGGGATGGCCGGGCTGGCCGTTCTGGTGGCTCCGACGCGCCGCCGCGCCGCGCCGGGCCCGCGAGCCTCGCGGGGCGCACATCGGCCCGGCGGCAGGGTGGACCCGCGCCCGGGTGGCCTTGTCTCCCGCAGTGGTCCCGTCCTGGCTGCGTTCGCGGCCGGCGTTGCCTGTGTCTCGACTCTCGGGCTGGTGCGCGGCGCGATCGTGGGGGCGGTGGTGGCGGCCGCTGCCTGGCCGGTGTTGAGCTGGCTGCAGCGGCGCCCGGCCCCGCGTGCGCCCGACCCGGCGCTGCCGCTGGTGCTCGATCTGGTCGCGGCGGCATTGCGCAGCGGGCGACCGCTCGCCGACGCCCTCGACCTCGCGGCCGACGCGGCGCGCGCTGACGTCGCTGCCGAGCTGCGGCAGGTGGCCGGCCTGTGGCAGCTGGGCGCCGACGCCGCGCAGGCGTGGTCGGCGGCCTCGCCCGGCGGCCCGCTCGCCGCGGTCGCGCCGGTGGCGATCCGCAGCGCTCGGAGCGGCATCAAGATCGCCACGGCGTTCGAGCGGCTCGCCGCGGACCTGCGGGCCGAACGGGCCGCTCGCCAGGCCGCGCGGGCGCACCGCGCCGGGGTGGTCGCGATGGCACCGCTGGCGGCGTGCTTCCTGCCCTCGTTCGTCTGCCTCGGGGTGGTGCCGGTGATCGTCGGCATCGCGTCGTCGGCGTTCGACGTGCTGCCGGGCGGCCGCTGAACCGGGTCGAATCGGATTCGCCCGCGTCCGGCGATTCGCCCGCGTCCGGCGGTTCGCCCGCGTCCGGCGGTTCGCCCGCGTCCGGCGGTTCCGGCCACGTTCCGGCAGTTCCGGCCGGCCCGCACGTGTGCGGCGGCGCGTAGGGCACGGACCACCCCGCCGGACCGTACCGGTGGCGGGCGACAGCGCGGCGATCGCTGTCCACAGGAGGCGCGACGGTCCACAGATCTACATTGGCCGAACCGTTCGGCCCCTTGCCTCGCGAGGCTTGCGGCATGACATCTCTTCGCCGCTTTCTCCGTCGATTTCGTAGTGACCTCGGCATGTCCACCGCTGAGTACGCAGTAGGCACCGTGGCCGCCGTCGCGTTCGCCGTCGTGTTGTACAAGGTGGTGCGCAGCCCTGCTGTGTACTCCGCGCTCACCTCGATCGTCCACTCGGCGCTCCATGCGTTGTAAGCGTCCGGCGCGCGGCGACGCGGGCATGGCGACGGCCGAGCTCGCGGCCTGCTTACCGGTGCTCCTGGTGGTGCTGGCGGTCGCGCTGACGGCGGTGTCGGTCGCTGCGGCTCGGGTTCGGGTCCAGGACGCCGCCCGCGAAGCGGCCCGGGCCGCCGCCCGTGGCGACTCGGGTGCGGCCGAGCAGCTCGCGCACCGTGCGGCGCCGGGAGCTGCCGTCAGCGTCCGTACCGCCGGCGAGGATGCCGTCGCCGACGTGCGCGCCACGGTCCATCCGCTCGGCAGCTTCCTGCCGGCCTTCACGGTGACCGCGCAGGCCGTCGCAGCGGTGGAGCCGAAGGCGGCGTCGCCGTGAGGCCGCCGCGGCAAGGTCGGCCTGCGCAACGTCGCCCCGGGCGAGACCGGTTCGGGTGCACGCGGCTCAGTGGCGACGACGGCTCGGCCACAGTGTGGGTCGCGGCGTGCTGCGCGCTCGTCGTGCTGGTGACCGCGGTCGTGGTGTTGCGCTCGGTTGCCGTGCTCGCCCGCCATCGCGCTGAGGCCGGGGCCGACCTCGCGGCGCTCGCCGCAGCCGATGAGATCGGGGTCAGCGACCGTTCATGTGCCGCGGCGCGGCGGATCGCCGCGCGAAACGGGGTGCACTTGCGCTCATGCCGGCTCTCGCTCGACCCGAGCGGGCGGAGCGGGACCGTGGTGGTCATTGTGGTGCTGCACGTCCGGTTGCCGATCGTGGGTGCCGACGCGGTGACGGCGAGTGCGCGAGCCGGCCGGCTGCCGGCCTGAGACCGCACCGCGATGTGCTCCGAACGCCGCTGGAACAGGGGTGCAAACGTTGCGAAAGTCGCTGTCGGCGCACGTCGCATGCGGGTCGATGCTCTCGACTCACCTCGTGCGCTCGGCTGTGGCATGCTGGCGCAGGCCACCAACCAGGACGCCACAAGCCGGGCGACGACAGTCCGGGCTGCTGATCGATTGAGGAAGTGGATCGCGTGGATGTCTCCGTGTCCCGCCGCAGCGGCGACGTGCCTGTCGTCGCGGTCAGCGGCGAGGTCGACGTCTACTCCGCGCCGGCGCTCAAGGAGAGCCTCACCGGCCTGTTGAACGCCGGCACGAACACCGTCGTGGTGGATCTCACTGAGGTTGCCTTTCTCGACTCCACCGGTCTCGGCGCGTTGGTGGAGGCGCGGGCTGCGACGAACGAAATCGGCGGCTCACTGCTCGTGGTGTGCAGCCAGGAACGGATCCTGAAGCTGTTCACCATCACCGGGCTGGACGGTGTGTTCGCCATCCACCCGACTGTCGACGATGCCCTGAGCGGGCTGCAGGTTTGAAGCAAGCGCTTACGGGCGTACCCACCCCCGGCTCGGGGGTCGACGCGGGTTAGACTCCGCCGGTCAGCGCCGAGGCGCCACGCCATCCGTGGCCGCGAACGGCGTTTCAGTGCGTCGCCGATGCTCGGTCGCCAACAGGGTCTCCGTGGAGACTCCCGTGACCGCCGAGCCCCCGGCGCCGCTATCCGAGCCGAGTCAAGGGGAAATGCATGGCTTTGCACCACCTAGCCGCCGGCAGCGCCGATCGGCTGCTCGCCGACAATCCGCTGGCCATCACCAGCGGCCAGCGCGGCTTTGTATATCTGATCCTCGTCCTGGCGGTCGTCGCCCTCATCTACTCGATCTTCCTGGTGCGCGAGGTCCTCGCCGCCGACACCGGCACGCCGAACATGCAGGCCATCTCCAAGGCCGTCCAGGAAGGCGCGGCCGCCTACCTGAGCCGTCAGTTCCGCACCCTCGCGGTGTTCTCGGTGATCGTCTTCGTGCTCCTGCTCTTGCTGCCGGTCAACGTCGACCACGGTGAGACACCGGTGCGGATCGGCCGGGCGGTCTTCTTCCTCGTCGGCGCGGCCTTCTCGGCCACCGTCGGCTACATCGGCATGACGATGGCGACCCGGGCCAACGTCCGCGTCGCGGCGGCTGCACGCGGCGGCCAGGCGAAGTTCGGCTTCCACATCGCGTTTCGCACCGGTGGCATCGTCGGCATGCTCACCGTCGGTCTGGGCCTGCTCGGCGCCTCGATCGTGCTGCTGAGCTACAACGACAACGCCCCGACCGTCCTCGAGGGCTTCGGCTTCGGCGGCGCGCTGCTCGCGATGTTCATGCGTGTCGGCGGCGGCATCTTCACCAAGGCCGCCGACGTCGGCGCCGACCTGGTCGGCAAGGTCGAGGCCGGCATCCCCGAGGACGACCCGCGCAACGCCGCCACCATCGCCGACAACGTCGGCGACAACGTCGGCGACTGCGCCGGCATGGCCGCCGACCTGTTCGAGTCCTACGCGGTGACCCTGGTCGCCGCGCTGATCCTCGGCCAGGCGGTCTTCGGCGCCAAGGGCCTGATGCTGCCGCTGATCATCGGCGCGATCGGCATCATCAGCTCGGTGGTCGGCATCCTCGCCACCCGGCTGCGCGACAGCGACCGCAACGGCCTGGTGCCGATCAACCGCGGCTTCTTCATCTCGGCAGGCGGTCTCGCTCGTGCTGGTGCTGATCGTCGTCGCTCACCTTCCTGCCCAGCAACTTCAGCGACTTCCACGTCGCCGGGGTCAGCGGACTCGACGCCAACCCGAGGTGGTCGCGTTCATCGCCGTGCTCATCGGCATCGTGCTGGCGGTCATCATCCAGCAGCTCACCGGCTACTTCACCGACACCATCCGCCGCCCGGTCAAGGACGTCGCCCGCACCTCGCTGACCGGCCCGGCGACCGTCATCCTGGCCGGCATCTCGCTCGGCCTCGAGTCGGCGGTCTACACCGCCGTGCTGATCGCGCTGGCGGTGTTCGGCGCGTTCCTGCTCGGCAGCGGCTCGATCGTGGTCTCGCTGTTCGCGGTCGCGCTGGCCGGCACCGGCCTGCTCACCACTGCGGGCGTCATCGTCTCGATGGACACCTTCGGCCCGGTCAGCGACAACGCGCAGGGCATCGCCGAGATGAGCGGCGACATCGACGAGCAGGGCGCGCGCGTGCTGACCGACCTGGACGCGGTCGGCAACACCACCAAGGCGATCACCAAGGGCATCGCGATCGCCACCGCGGTGCTCGCCGCGACCGCGCTGTTCGGCTCCTTCACCGACGCCATCTTCACTGCGGCTGACAAGCACCGATGCCGCTGATCGGCGTACGCCAGCTTCTCGATCGTCGCAGCCGAACATCCTGGTCGGCGTCATCATCGGCGCCGCGGCGGTGTTCCTGTTCAGCGGCCTGGCGATCAGTGCGGTCGGACGTGCGGCCGGCCGGGTGGTGTTCGAGGTGCGCAACCAGTTCCGCGAGCACCCGGGATCATGGACTTCACCGAGAAGCCGGACTACGCCCGCGTCGTCGACATCTGCACCAAGGACTCGCTGCGCGAACTTGCCACGCCCGGGCTGCTGGCGATCTTCGCGCCGATCACCATCGGCTTCGCCTTCGGCGCCGGTCCGCTCGCCGGCTACCTCGGCGGCGCGATCGCGGCCGGCGTGCTCATGGCGGTGTTCCTGGCCAACTCCGGCGGCGCGTGGGACAACGCGAAGAAGATGGTCGAGGACGGGACCTACGGCGGCAAGGGCAGCGAGGCCCACGCGGCCACCGTCATCGGCGACACCGTCGGTGACCCGTTCAAGGACACCGCCGGCCCGGCGATCAACCCGCTGATCAAGGTGATGAACCTGGTGGCGGTGCTGATCGCGCCCGGCCGTGATCCAGTTCAGCGTCGGCGACGACAAGAACAACGCCGGTCCGCGCGGCCATCGCGATCATCGCCTTCCTGATCATCGCCGCGGCGGTCATCGTGTCCAAGCGGCGCCAGGTCTCGATGGGCGACGAAGCGCCGTCGACGCCCAAGAACGAGCCGGCGAACGTAGCCTGACGGGTTCGATCCGCCCGACCCGAATCCTTCGCGGCCCCGGTCGCGCCACTCGGCGCACCGGGGCCGTGACGTCTCCGGACGCCGATCATTTGGCACACTGCCCACATCCCAGCCGCACCGAGATGAGCCGTTCATGACCGACGTCCCACCCAGCCAGCCGCCGCTCGCCGGCGCTCGCCGGCTCCGGCGGCCAGCCGCCGTACGGCCCGGGCGGTCAGCCACCGGCGGTCCGGGTCCCGGCGGCCAGCCGCCCTTCGGTCCTGCGCCCGGCGCCGACCCAGGCCGCGGCGGACAGGGACCCCACTACTCGATCGGCCCCGACGGCCAGGTCCGGTCCCAGCCGCCCAGCCCGCCGTCGTCACGCAACCGCACGGTCATCATCGTGACGATCATCGTGGTGCTGCTGCTCGCCGGCGGTGTCATCGCCGCGATCCTGGTCCTCACCGATGACGACGGCCACGGCTCGAGCCCGTCGACGACCTCGCCGTCGTCGGCACCGCGGACCAGCACGACCTCGAGCGCGCCGCCCGCCACCAGTGCGCCCGCCACCAGCGCGCCGACCACCAGCGCGCCGACCACCAGCGCGCCGACCACCAGCGCGCCGCAGCCCCCGTCCGGCGACGTGTCCAACGGCTTCCTGGCCACCGCCACCGCAGCCGGCAACGAGTACTTCCGGGCGTTGGCCGCCCACGACCTCGCAGGACTGCGACGCATCGCCTGCCCGTCGACCACGATCACGCTGGCGCAGACCACGCTCGACCGCGTCACCGGCGCCAAACCCGCCGGTCCCGCGCGAGTCAGCGGCACGACCGCGACGATGAACGGCCAGATCACCGGCAACGACCACAGCACCGCGTCGATCACCGCGCACCTCGCGGAGGACAGCGGCCGCTGGTGCCTGGCCGGAACCCAGGTCGGCTGAGCGGGCAGGCCGCGGGATGAGCGGGCGATGACGCAGTACTCACTGTTCGGCGCGGCGGTCGCCGAGCCGGTGTTGGACGACCTCGACGGCCTGCTCGTGGCCGGCGCCCAGTGGGTGCGGTCGGGATCCGCGGCGCGGCTCTCGGTTGTGGTGGCCGAACGGTGGCGCGCCGACGCGCTCGTCGCCGACTTCGCGCGGCTGGGCATCTCGGGGCCCGACGCGGTGGTGGCGGCCGAGGCAGGTTTCGGCGTGCGCACCGCGTTCACGACCACGCTCGTCCCGCACGCGCTGCGCTGGACCCGCGGCGCCGGGCGGCGGGTGCCCCCGGACTTCCACCTCGGGGTGGGCGGGCTGCGAGCCTGGGCGATCGCCGCCGGGCGTACCGACGAGGGCGGGTACCTGCTCGCCACCCAGACCGACGACGACCCGCTGCACCGCTTCGCCGGCGGCCAACTCGCCCGGCTCGGTGTGACCGCCGTCTCACTCGGGCGGCGCGGCGGCCCCGGCTGGCGGGTCACCTCGACGCGTCGGCTCCGCCGGCTGGTGGAACTGCTGGGGCCGCCGCCTACGGCGGGCGCCGATTGGCCGATCGACCCGGCGGCGACCCGCGGCGGCGACGGATCGCTGGCAGCCTGCTAGCGGCGGTCTCCGCATCGGCACGCACGTCCTGTACCGTCCGCGGCGGCGGTCATGGGATCCGCCGGGGTGCGGCACAGCAGGACGGGAGAGGGAACGAGTGGCGGCAAAAGGCGGGTCCGCGGGCACCAAGCTGGTGATCGTCGAGTCGCCGGCGAAGGCCAAGACGATCGGCGGCTATCTCGGCTCGGGGTACGTCGTCGAGGCGTCGATCGGCCATATCCGCGACCTGCCCGCGCAACGCCGCCGACGTCCCGGCCAAGTACAAGGGCGAGCCGTGGGCCCGGCTCGGCGTCGACACCGACAACGACTTCGAGCCGCTCTACGTCGTCAGCCCGGACCGCAAGCAGCAGGTCAGCAAGCTGCAAGGCGCTGGTCAAGGACGCCGACGAGCTCTACCTCGCCACCGACGAGGACCGCGAGGGCGAGGCGATCGCCTGGCACCTGGTCGAGACGCTCGAACCCCAAGGTCCCGGTGCGGCGGATGGTGTTCCACGAGATCACCCCGCCGGCGATCGCCGCCGCGGTGGCCACCCCGCGCGAGATCGACGACAACCTGGTCGACGCGCAGGAGACCCGCCGCATCCTCGACCGGCTCTACGGCTACGAGGTCAGCCCGGTGCTGTGGAAGAAGGTGCTGCCGCGGCTGTCGGCCGGCCGGGTGCAGTCGGTCGCCACCCGCATCGTGGTCGAGCGCGAGCGGGAGCGGATGGCGTTCCGCACGCGCCGACTACTGGGACATCGACGGCACGTTCGCGCCGAGCGCGCCGCAAGCCGGGCGACCCCGAGACGTTCACCGCCACGCTGGTCGCGTCGACGACGACCGGGTCGCCACCGGCCGCGACTTCGACCCGGCCACCGGCCGCGCGCCGAGCCGACGTGGTGCACCTCGACGAGGCCGGCGCCCGCGGCCTGGCCGCCCGGCTGCGACGGCCGCGCCGTTCGCGGTGCAGCGGCGTCGAGGAGAAGCCGTACCGGCGCCGCCCGTACGCGCCGTTCATGACCTCGACGCTGCAGCAGGAGGCCGGCCGCAAGCTGCGCTGGTCGTCGCAGCAGGACGATGCGGACCGCGCAGCGGCTGTACGAGAACGGCTACATCACCTATATGCGTACCGACTCGACAACGCTGTCCGAGACCGCGCTCGCCGCCGCCCGGGCCCAGGCCCGCGAGCTCTACGGCGACGCGTACGTGCCGGCCGAGCCGCGCGTCTACACCCGCAAGGTGAAGAACGCCCAGGAGGCGCACGAGGCGATCCGCCCGGCCGGCGACACGTTCCGCACGCCCGGGCGAGGTCGCCAACGCAGCTGTCCGGCGAGGAGTTCCGGCTCTACGAGCTGATCTGGCGGCGCACCCTCGCCTCGCAGATGGCCGACGCGGTCGGCACGACGGTGTCGGTGCGCCTGGGCGCCACCTCGGTGACCGGCGAGGCGGTGCGAGTTCGCGACGCTCCGGAAGACGATCACCTTCCCCGGCTTCCTGCGCGCCTACGTGGAGGACACCGACGACGGCCGAGCCGAGACGCGACGACGCCGAGAAGCGGCTGCCGCAGCTGGCCCGCGGCGACGCGCTCGACGCCGCGCGACTTCGAGGCCGACGGGCCACACGCACCACGCCGCCGGCGCGCTACACCGAGCCGTCGCTGGTCAAGGCGATGGAGGAGCTGGGCATCGGCCGCCCGTCGACGTACGCGTCGATCATGCAGACGATCCAGGACCGCGGCTACGTCTGGAAGAAGGGCCCGGCGCTCGTCCCGTCGTTGATGGCCTTCGCGGTGGTCGGCCTGCTGGAGTACCACTTCGCCCGGCTGGTCGACTACGGCTTCACCGCCCGCGTGGAGAACGAACTCGACGACGATCGCCGGCGGCGAGCGCCGCGGATCGACTGGCTGCAGCGCTTCTACTTCGGGTCCGACTCGATCACCGACGACGAGCCCGAGCGCATCTCCGCGCAGGGCGGCCTGAAGCGGCTGATCACCGAACCGGCTCGAGGAGATCGACGCCCGCGGCGTCAACTCGATCCCGCTCGGCGACGGGACGCTGTGGTGCGGGTCGGCCGCTACGGCCCCTACCTGCAGCGCGGCGGTGACCGGCGGCGAGGACGCGCAGCGCGCTTCGCTTCCCGAGGACCTCGCGCCGGACGAGCTGACCCCGGAGAAGGTCGAGGAGCTGCTCCTCGGCGCCGTCCGGCGATCGCGAGCTGGGCTGGACCGACGACCGGGCGCGGAGATCACGGCGAAGGCCGGCCGGTACGGCCCGTACGTCACCGACGGGGAGAAGACGGCGTCGCTGTTCAAGTCGATGTCGCTCGACACGGTGACACTCGACCGACGCGGAGCAGCTGCTGACCCTGCCGCGCATCGCTCGGCAAGCTCGACGGCGAGGACGTCACCGCGCAGAACGGCCGCTACGGCCCGTACATCAAGCAGGGCACGGACTCCCGCTCGCTCGAGGCCGAGGACCAGCTGTTCACGGTCACCCTCGACGAGGCGGCGGCGCTGTTCGCCCAGCCGAAGCAGCGCGGCCGGCGGGCCGCCGCCGCGCCGCCGCTGCGGGAGCTCGGCGCCGACCCGGCGTCCGGCAAGCCGATGGTGATCAAGGACGGCCGGTTCGGCCCGTACGTCACCGACGGCGAGACCAACGCGTCGCTGCGCAAGGGCGACGCGGTCGAGGAGATCACCGACGAGCGGGCGTCGGAGCTGCTCGCCGACCGCCGCGCCCGCGGCCCGGCCAAGAAGGCCCGCGCCGGGCAGCGAAGAAGACCGCGCAAGAAGCGCGCAAGAAGACGACCGCCAAGAAGACGACCGCGAAGAAGGCCGCCGCCAAATCGCCGCGCTCTTGATCACCTGGATGATGGCGAGCGGTCGGCCGGGTCAGTAGACGAACCGGTTCAGGAAGTCGTTGCCGAACTTGCGTTCCGGGTCGTGCCGGTCGAGCAACGCGCCGAAGTCCGCCAGCCGCGGGTAGTGCGCCCGTGGGTCGGCCGCGAACACCTTGCCCCAGTGCGGTCGCGGGCCGAACGGCGCGAACGCCGCCTCCACCCCCCGCACCGCGGCGCCGACCAGCGCGTCGTCGTCGACCCAGGTGAAGTGCAGCGCGACGGTGTCCCGGCCGCCGCACGGGCTCAGCCACAGATCGTCGGCGGCAACCGTGCGCACCTCGCACACCATCAGCGCCGGACGCAAGCTCGGGCACGGACCGCAGCGCGTCGAACGCCGCTGCGCCGTGCTCGCGGGGCAGCAGGTACTCGCTCTGTTGCTCCTTGCCGCTGCTCGGGGTGAACTCCAGCCGGAAGTGCGGCAGCCGCGCGTGCCACGGCCCGGGCACGCCGAGCTGCTCGGTCGCTGCGGAGGTGTCCTGTCCGGTGATCGGGTGCTGCGCCTCGGCGGCGGGTGTCGCGCCCCACTCGCGGCCGTCGGCCGGCGGCTGGTCGGTGCGGGACTTGACCCAGATCTTGTCCACCAGCTCGGGCCGGCCGAACTCGGTGAACATGCTGACGCTGTGACCGGCGGCCATGATCTCGCCGAAGCGGTCGAGCACGGTCTGGAACGGGGTGTCGAGCCAGACGTCCTGGCGTACCTGGTAGGTGGGCTCGATCCGCATGGTCAGCGAGGTGACGATCCCGAGCGCGCCGAGGGCGAGCACCGAGCCGCGGAATGCCGGGTCATCAACGCCGACCCGCACCAGCGATCCGTCCGCTGCCACGAACTCGACTGCGGCCACGGACGCCGCCAAACACGGGTTCGTGTTGCCCGACCCGTGCGTTCCGGTGGCGCACGCCCCGGCGAGGCTGATGTGCGGCAGCGAGCCGAGATTGTGCAGCGCGAAGCCGGCGTCGTGCAAGACGGTGCTGAGCTCGCCGAAGCGCAGCCCGGCGGCCGCGGTGACCGTGCGGGTGTCGGCGTCGACGTCGATCACCGGCGGCAGCCCGGCGAGCGAGACGAGGTCGCCGTCGCTGTCGGCGATGGTGTTGAACGTGTGGCCGGTGCCCAATGCGTGGATCCGCTCGGCGTCTGCGACCAGCCTCTGCAACCGTTCGACACTCGGCGGGCGGTGTACGACGTCGGTGGAGTAGGTGATGTTGCCCGACCAGTTGCGCACCGTCACAACGCAGATGGTGTCACGCCTGCTGGAACTCCAGCCGGTTGCCGAACGGGTCGAAGGTGTGGAAGCGCCGTACGCCGGGGATCTCGCCGTTGCCCGAGGTCCGCTCGTATCCGGCGGCGGAGAGCCACAGCGCCACCAGGTCGAGGTCGGCGACGAGGAACGCCGGGTGCGCCTTGCGAGCCGGCGCGAACGGCGTCTCGACGCCCACATGCAGCATCGCGGCACCGGCGGCGAACCAGCAGCCGCCGCGGCCGGCGAGCGCGGCCGGTTTCGCGACCTCGGTCATTCGGAGCACGTCGCCGTAGAAGCGCCGTGCGCTGGCCTCACCGTCGCGGGGGATCGCGATCTGCACGTGGTCGTAGCCGGTGATCATGACCGAACTCCGACCGCGAAGATGCGGCGGAAAGCGAAGATCGTGCCGTGCTCGGTGCGCGGGTAGGCAGCACGCAGCTCGGCGGCGTAGTCAGTCTCGAAGGCCGCGAAATCGTCCGGGTCGAGCGCGGCCATGACCGGGCGCAAGCCGGTGCCGCGCACCCACTGCAGCACCGGGTCAGCGCCGGGCAGGACGTGGAAGTAGGTCGTCTCCCAGACATCGGCGGACAGTCCGGCGTCCACCAGCAACTGCGCATACTCGGCCGGCTCGCCCACCGAGTCGTGATGGCGCAGCACGCCGGCCAACCGCGCGCGCCAGCGGTCCGACTCCGCGAGGGCACGCATCAGGGTGTGCGACGGCGAGGTCGAAGTTGCCGGGCACCTGGAAGGCCAGCCAGCCGCCGGCCGGCAGGCCCTGCGCCCATTTCCCGACGATCGAGCGGTGGTCGGGCACCCACTGCAACGTCGCGTTGCTGACGATCACGTCCGCATCGACCGGCGGCTGCCACCGGCTCGCGTCGGCGACCCGGAAGGAGAGCCGGGTGGTGGCCAGCGCTCCGGCCGACTCGATCATCTGCGCCGAGGAGTCGATGCCCTCGACGGTCGCGTCCGGCCAGCGCTGGGCGAGCGTCGCGGTGAGCTGGCCCGGGCCGCAGCCGACGTCGACCACCCGCCGCGGCGCGTGCGCCCCGACGCGTGTGACGAGGTCACCGAACGGCCGCCCACGCTCGTCGGCGTATCGGACGTACTGCTTCGGATCCCACTGCACTGAGCCTCCTCGAAGTCTCCTCGAACCAGATATCTTGACGTCAAGATATCTTACGACCCGATAGCGTGCGATGCGTGCCGGGAGTCTTCGTCGCCTTCGAGGGCGGCGAGGGCGTCGGCAAGACGACCCAGATCGCCCTGGCTGCCGAATACCTGCGCGCAGCCGGTCGCGAGGTCGTCGAGACCCGCGAACCGGGTGGCACGCCGTTGGGGCGCGAGTTGCGCAGCCTGGTGCTCGACCCGGACGCGCTGATCGCGCCGCGGGCCGAGGCGCTGCTCTACGCCGCCGACCGGGCCCAGCACGTCGACACCGTCATCCGCCCGGCGCTCGAGGCCGGCCGCGACGTGCTCACCGACCGGTACGTGGACTCCACGCTCGCCTATCAGGGAGTCGGCCGCGGGCTCAGCGTCGAGGACGCGCGGGTCATCACCGACTGGGCCACCGGCGGGCTGCTGCCCGATCTCACCGTGCTGCTCGACCTCGACCCGCGCTTCGGGCTGGCGCGCGCCGAGGCACGCTCGGCACCGGACCGGCTGGAGTCGGCCGCGTTCGAGTTCCACCAGGCGGTGCGCGACGGCTTCACCGCGCTGGCCGTGGCCGCTCCCGACCGCTATGTGGTCATCGATGCCACGGAGCCGGTCGAGGCGATCGCCGCCGTGGTGCGGGAGGCCCTGGCGGCGTTGATCGGCTGAAGACATCTCGGCGTCAAGAGATGTGACAGCATGGCGGTATGCCGGACGCTGCGCGCGATGAGGTCGACGGCATCGTCGCGGCCTGGCGCCACGAGCGGCCAGACCTCGACGTCGAGCCGCTGCAGGTGCTCTCCCGCCTGGACCGGCTGGCCGACGTGCTCGGCGAGCGGCGCGTGGCGATCTTCGCCCGGCACGATCTGCGTCGTCACGAGTTCGACGTGCTGGCGGCGCTGCGCCGCGTCGGCGCGCCGTTCGAGCTCACTGCGGGGGAGTTGGCCGCGCGCACGTACGTCACGTCCGGCACGATGACCAGCCGGCTGGACGGGCTGACCGAGCGCGGCCTGGTCACCCGCGCGCCCGACCGCGAGGACGGCCGGTTGGTGCGGGTGGCGCTCACGGCCACCGGGCGGGCGCGGGTCGACGCCGCGTTCGAGGCGCTGGTGGCCGCCGAGCGCGACCTGCTCACCCCACTGCCACCGGAGTCGCTGGCGCCGCTCGCCGCCTCGCTGCGCACCTTGCTCGCCCGGGCGGTCGACCGATGACGGTCTGGGATGGGCTGATCGGCCAGTCCGACGCCGTCGCGGTGCTCCGGTCGGCGGCGACCGCGGCGGGCGAGATCGCCGCTGGCCGCTCGGCCCCGGTCGGTGCGATGACGCACTCGTGGTTGTTCACCGGTCCGGCCGGGTCCGGACGCTCGGTGGCGGCGCGCGCGTTCGCGGCCGCACTGCAGTGCGAGCGCGCCGACGTCGGTGACATCATCGGCTGCGGCGAGTGCTCCGGGTGCCGCACGGTCTACGCGCACACCCATCCCGACGTGCACGCCGTCATCCCGACCGGCCTGTCGATCGGGGTCGACGAGATGCGTGCGGTGGTGGCCCGCTCGGGCCGTCGACCGATGCTCGGGCACTGGCAGGTGGTCGTGATCGAAGACGCCGACCGGCTCACCGAGCAGGCCTCGAACGCGCTGCTCAAGGCCGTCGAGGAACCGCCCGCACGCACCGTATTCCTGCTCTGCGCGCCGTCGCTGCATCCCGATGACGTCACCTTGACGATCCGGTCCCGATGCCGGTTGGTGTCGCTGCGCACTCCGTCGGCCGAGGCGATCGCGCAGGTGCTCACCGACGATGGGATCGAGCCGGACACCGCCGCCTGGGCGGCCGCCGCCGGGCAGGGGCACGTGGGCCGGTCCAGGCGGTTGGCGCGCGACGCCGATGCCCGCGACCGCCGCGCCGAGGTGCTCGCCATCCCGGCCTCGCTCACCTCGCTGCAGGCCTGCCTCGAGGCGGCCGATCACCTCGTCGGGGCCGCCGAGGCCGAGTCAGCAGCGCTGTCCGCCGACCTCGACGACGAGGAGACCTCGGCATTGCAGGTCGCGCTCGGCGCCGGCGCCACCGGCAAGGGCGTCGCTACCTCCATCCGCGGTGCGGCCGGGGCACTGCGCGAACTCGAGCGCCGGCAGAAGTCCCGGGCCACCCGCACCCAGCGCGACGCCCTCGACCGCGCCCTGGTCGACCTCGCCGCGTTCTACCGCGACGTTCTGCTTCGCCTTGCCGGTTCGGCGGTCGCGCCGACCCATCCCGACTTCGCCGCGGACATCGCCACGGTGGCACAACGCGTCGATGCCGCCGGCGCGCTGCGCTGCCTCAACGCCGTGCTCGGCTGCCGGGAGGCCCTGGAGCTGAACGTCAAGCCGCGCATCGCCGTCGAGGCCATGACCGCAGCACTGCGACTGCCCGACCCGGTGGGGCGCCCGGGTTAGGGTGGCCACGTGGGCATGGTCTGCGCGGTGGTGTTCCAGGCGCAGGGCCGGCTGTACTACGCCGACCCCGGTGAGCTGCGACCCCAGGTCGGCGATCACGTCCGCTATCCCACGAACGCCGGGGCCGAGATCGCCCAGGTGGTGTGGGCGCCGGAGTACGTCGCCGACGACATCGGCGGCCTGCCGGTCCTGCTCGGCATGGCCGACGACGCCGACGAGCGCGACGCGCAGGCCAGCCGCAAGAAGCGCGCGGCCGCGCGAGTCGCGGCCAAGCGGCTGGTGCGCGAGCACGACCTGCCGATGAAGATCTCCGGCGTCGACCACGTCGTCGCCACCAATCACACGACCATTTACTTCACCGCTGCGCACCGCGTCGACTTCCGGGCGCTCGTGCGCGATCTCGCGGCGACCCTGAAGGGCCGGGTCGAGCTGCGGCAGCTCTCGCCGCGCGACGAGGCGCGGCTGACCGGCGGCATCGGCTCGTGCGGGCGCGAGTTGTGCTGCGCCACCTTCCTCGTCGACTTCGAGCCGGTCAGTGTCCGGATGGCGAAGGACCAGGACCTGCCGCTGAACCCGCTGCGCATCTCCGGCGCGTGCGGACGGCTGATGTGTTGTTTGAAGTACGAGCACCCGCTCTACGACGACGCCGCGAAGAACGGGCCGGGCATCGGCGAGGCCGTCGAGACCCCGGAGGGTCCGGGCACCGTCGAGGGCCGCAACGTGCCGGCCGAGAACGTCGTCGTCCGGCTGGCCGCCGACGGGCGCCGAACCACCTGCGCACTTGCCTCGGTGTGTTCGAGCCGCAAAACCTACGAATCACGCGAATAGCCGCGAGAGGAGATCAGCAATGGTCGAACGGGACATTCCATGGGCACCGGGAACGCCGTGCTGGGTCGATCTCATGACCAACGACCAGCCCGCCGCCCGCGCGTTCTACAGCGAGCTGTTCGGCTGGGACGTCGAGGTCGGCCCGCCGGAGACCGGTGAGTACGGGATGGCCGCCATCGGTGGCCGCTCGGTCGCGGGCATCGGCGCCATGATGGGCATGGACCACCCGCCGGTATGGAACACCTACCTCGCGACCGCCGACGCGCAGGCCACGGCGCAGGCGGTTGAGGCCGCGGGCGGGTCGGTGCAGGCACCGGTCATAGACGTCATGGACTTTGGCCGGATGGCGTTCGTGCAGGCTCCGGGCGGCGGCTTCTCCGGGCTGTGGCAGGCCGGCTCGCACATCGGCATGAGCCTGGCCAACGAGACCGGCGCGGTCGTCTGGAACGAATTCATGACCCGCGACTTCGACGCCGCCTCGAAGTTCTTCACCGACGTGTTCGGCTACACCTACACCGACATGAGCGGCGGCGGCTTCGTCTACGCCACGGCCGAGGTCGACGGCAACACCGTCGGCGGCGTCGGGCAGCTGCCCGACTTCGTGCCGGCGCATGTCCCGCCGCACTGGCGGGTGTACTTCGCGGTCGACGACGCCGATGCCGCGGTCGCGAAGGTCACCGAACTCGGCGGCTCGGTGATCAACCCGCCGCAGGACATGCCCTACGGCCGGCACGCCGCGGTCGCCGACCCGCAGGGTGCGAACTTCTGCGTGATCAAGCCGGGGTCGGGTCCGGACGTCTGAGCTGAGTCAACCCTGGCGGGCGCGTTCGCGCAGCGTCTCGATCGCCCCGCGTACCTCGGCCTGCGCGCCGAGCGTGCCGACGGCCAGCCGCACGTGCTGCGCGATGACGGGCGGCGCTTGCACGGTAAAGGTCTCGCGCAGGCCGGTTCGGATGTGCTCGACCGCGGTGCCGATGGTGTTGTCGAGAATCAGCAATTCTGGATCCAGAAATGTGCACAGGTGGGCGAGGGGGCGTCCGATCGTTCGGCCGATGTCGGTCAACATCCGGGCCGCGCCCGGGTCGCCGGCGGCGGCTCGCCGGGCCAGGAAGCCCGAGCGTCATCGGCTCGTCGTAGGCGGCCTGTGCGGATCTCCGCAATCAATGCTCGGATGTGTGACTTGAGGCAACCGCGGCCGCCGCATGCGCACAGCGGTCCGTCCGGGTCGAGCTGCAGGTGCGCGATCTCGCCGGCGAAACCGTGCGCGCCGCGCGCCAGCGCGCCGTTGACGACGATGGCGCTGCCGAAGCCTTGCTCGTTGAACTTCAGGTAGACAAGGTTGCGGGCGCCGATCCCCGCGCCGGCGTAGAGCTCACCGAGGGCGGCGAGGTTGGCGTCGTTGTCCATGACCACCGTGATGGCGTGCGTGCGGGTCAGCTCGTGTTCGAGGTTGTCGTCGACCGCGATGGAGAAGGTCGGCGTCTCGTCGGTGCGGTCGTCCATCTGCGGCGCGCCGCGTCCGTGCAGGAAGGGCGCTGGGACGCTGACGACGATCGCGCGCAGTTGCCGATCGAGGCGCCCGGCTGCCGACCGCAGGTGCGCGACCGCGGCATCGAGCCCCGCCGCGCCGGCGTAGGGATCGGGCGCCGCGAGCCAGTGGCTGCGCAGCAGAACGCCGGCGAAGTCGTGACAGTCCACGGTGAGCCCGTCGTCGCCCCAGCCGATCAGGCCGAAGGCGGCCGGCGGGCCGCTGCCGCGCAGGATTCGCGGCCGGCGCCCGGAGCTGCCGCGGGCCACGGTGTCGCCGGTCTCGACGACGGCGCCGGCGGCGATCAGTCGCTTGACCGTGCTGATCACCGTGGGCATGGGCAGGCGCAATTCGGCGGCGAGGCTCAACCGGTCGATGCCGTCGGAGTAGCCGACGAACTCGGCAACGCGATCATCAGTAAGCACTAAATCATCTCTATTCGAGTCAGAGCCAGCACGCGGCTAAACTGCCTAGAAAACGATGCGATAGCATAATCACGACGCACTCGAACGACGAACAAGTAGAGATGATATCACTCTTATCTGCGCGAGTCACTCGACCGTGGTTCCCCGCCTTGCTGCTGGTCACCGGCACCAGTGCCTTGTCGACCGACACCTACATCTCCTCGCTGCCGGACGTGCAGACGAGCCTGCGCACCTCGTCCTCGCTCACCCAGCTCACGGTGACCACGTTCATCGCCGGGCTGGCGGTCGGCCAGCTGATCGCCGGGCCGATCAGCGACGCCCGCGGCCGGCGCCGCATCGTGGTCGGCGCCTGCGCGGTGTTCACGCTGATGTCGGTGCTGTGCGCGGTAGCCGACCACTGCGTGGCTGCTCGTGGGCGAGCGGGCGGTGCAGGGACTCGCCGCGGGGGCCGCCGTCGCCGTCGGCCGGGCAGTGGTCAACGACACCTTCCGCGGGCGCGCCGCGGCCGCCACGTTCGGTACCTTGTCGGCCGTATCGCTGACCGCTCCGGTGATCGCACCTGCGCTGGGCGGCCTGCTGGTCACGTTCGGCGACTGGCGCACCGTGTTCTGGTTCCTGGCCGCCGTCGGCGTGGCCATGACGCTGGCAGCCACCTTCGGCCTGCCGGAGACCCTGCCCGCCGGGCGCCGTCAGCCGGGCGGGCTCGGTCAGCTGCGTCACCGCGCCCGGGATCTGCTCATCGATCGCCGCTTCGTTGCGCCGGTCGCCGTGCAGTGCCTCACGGTCGCCGGGTTCTTCGTCTACATCGGCGGTTCGTCGTTCGTGCTGCAGGACGGTCTCGGGATGAGCCGGCGCGAGTACACCGTCGTCTTCATGACCAACGCCGTCGCCATGGTGGTGAGCAGCGTGCTGTTCCGCGCGCTCGTGTTGCGCACCGGCCCGGTGCTGTTGCGTCGCTGGGCTGTCGGCATCCAGACCGCCGCGGTGGCGGTGTTGTTCGCTGGGTGTCTCGCGGCTGCGGACCACCAGCCGCCGCTGCCCGTCGTGTGGATGGCGCTTGCCGCGATGACGTTCGGTCTGGGCACCTACCTGCCGGCCAACGCGGCGATCGCCCAGCAGGCCGGGCGCCGCTACGCCGGCACCGCGTCCGCACTCGGCGGCGGCCTGCCGTTCCTGTCCGGGTCGCTCACCACCCCACTGACCGGCGCGTTCGGCCACCAGACCGTGTTCACGATGGCGACCTGCATGGCGACGTTCTTCGCCCTCGCCGCCACGGCCGCGGTGGTCCTGCGCAGCGCGACGCCCGCCTCCGAAGACAATCCGGGAGCAGCACCAAGTGTCACGGGATTGACGACGCGACGCGAGCAGCCGGCAGTCGCCGCAGCTTAGGCATCAATGCGATGCCGACGCAGCTCGCCGGCATTCGTGACGCGGATCTTCGCGCGGAGCGCGGGGGCGTTGCCGTAGATTCGCTGCCCTGGCGATGTGCGTTGCATGCGGCTCGCTGCGAACCGACGGGCGGCCTGGCGTGACCCGCGACCAGTCCGCGGACGGCCCCGGTCACGGCGCTTTGGTGGTAGCTGTTGGTCAGCGGCGTTCGGGGGTGGCGAGGCCTGTCTCGTAGGCCAGGACGACGGCTTGCACTCGGTCGCGGAGCTCGAGTTTGGTCAGGATCCGGCCCACGTGGGTTTTGACGGTGCTTTCCTCGATGACGAGTTCAGCGGCGATTTCGGAGTTGTTCAGGCCGCGGGCGATCAGGCGGAGAATGTCGAGTTCGCGGGCGGTCAGTGGTGCGAAGCGTTCGGGGGTGCTGGCTGCCGGCGCGATCGCCCGGGCGAAGCGGGTCACGAGCCTGCGGGTGACGGCGGGGTCGATCAGCGCGTCACCGGTCGCCGCGCATCGCACGGCTGCGATGAGGTGTTCGGCGGGCGCGTCTTTGAGCAGGAAACCGCTGGCCCCGGCCCGCAGCGCTTCGTAGACGTATTCGTCGGAGTCGAAGGTTGTCAGGATCACGACCCGGCTTGAGGTCTGCGCCAATATCTGGCGGCTGGCCTGTAATCCGTCCAGGCGCGGCATGCGGATGTCCATCAACACGACGTCTGGGGTCAGTTCGCGGGCCCGGGCGACCGCCTGCATGCCGTCCTCGGCCTCGCCGACGATCTCCAGGTCGGGCTCATGCTCGAGGATGACTCGAAAGCCGGTACGCACCAGCCGTTGGTCGTCGGCGATGACGACCCGGATCGGCGTCGCGTGCCGCCGAAGTCTGCGATGTGCTCGCCACGGGTCACAGTCCTACTCCGGGTGGACCTCGGCGCCGGAGATACCCCCTCGGTCGGATGTGCCCGGTCGCGGCGCGGATCAGTCTGGGATCGCGGCGCCACGTTCGACAACCGGATATGTCCGACAACGGTGGGCGCTGCGCAACACGCCCGTCGAGGAGGAGACATGACACCGCTCATCGGTCTTTGCGTCGCGGCGGTGGCCGCGCTGCTCGCCCCGAACACCCGCGCCGTGGTCGGCTGCGTCACGATCGGCATGCTCTCGGCGACATTCGTTCAGACCTGGGATCTCGACGACGATTGGGGCAGCAACCCGCCGAGTACCGTCCATCAGCTCAGCTACTGGGTCGTCCAATTGATTGTTCTCGCGGTTGTCCTGGCGGTCGCTGTTGGTCTGTTCGGGCTGCGGGTGCGGCGCGCGACGCGAACTGGGCAGTCGCTGGTCCGACCGTCGTTTTCCGGGCGGCGGGGCGCGATGGTGCTCGCGGTCAGCACGCTGGCGCTGACGACGGTGGCCTTTGCCGGTGCATACATCGCGTCGAAGGTCCGCAGCGTGCATGGTCGCGGGCAGCAGGACATCCCGTGGACGGGCGTGCTCGGCATCGTCATCGGACTGGTCCTGATCGTGGCGTGTGTCGTGGCGTTGCGGGTCGGGCTTCGCGCGGACCGGCGCCAGCGGATCGGCGGCTGACCCAACTGGCCGGGCGCTCAGCACCGGGGGTTGACAATGGCGGCGCAGAACGTCCACACCGGCTACCGGCGGGGGGCCGCGATGAGCAGCGCGCTGGGTTGGCTGCGCCGGTCGGCGTTCGGCGTCAGCGTCTCGGCGGCGATCTTCGCTGTCCTGTTGAGCGGGTTCGCCGTCGCGCTCGTCCACGTGGACGGGGGCAGCCCTGCAGCGTGTGTCGCGGTCCTGGTGATGGTGGCGCCGGTTGCCTTCGCCCGGCGGGCCCCGGTGGCGGTGGCGGCGGTGCTCGCGGCGGGCACTGCGGTCAATGAACTGTTGTTCGGGCATCTGGTGCGGTGCGGGCCGGCGTTGCCGGCGTCGTTCTACGCCGCCTACGTCCTCGCCAACACCCGCACCAGATGGGCCCGCTGGATCGGGCTCGCTTTGGTGCTGGTCGGCGTCGGGTTGCAGTGCCGCTACGATCCGCAGCTCGGCGGCGCGCAAATCGCGCTGATGGCACCGGTCACGATGATGTTCTTCGGTGCCGGGAGCATCGCGCGGTCACGCTCGGCCCTCGCTGCGCAGTTGCGCCGGCGCAACGCGGAGCTGACCGAGCAGCGCGAGCGCACCGCGCTGGTGGCTGTCGCCGGCGACCGGGAGCGGATCCGCAGCGAGCTCATCGCCGGGCTGCAGCGCCAGATCGACGAGGTCGCTCGGACCGCGCAGGCGGCGCGCGACCGAACCGCGGCACCGGGTGAGAGTCTGGCCGCGATAGAACGGACAGCCCGGGCCGCGCTCGAGCGGATGCGAGACATCGTCGGCACGATCCGCTGCGCGCCGAACGGCCCCGAGCCCGGCTTAGCGGCGCTGGGTGAACTGCTCGACGCCGCGACGAGCTGCGAGGTGCGGCTGCGCGTGGATGGAGAGGTCCGCCCACTTCCGCCCAGCATCGAGCTGTCGGGCTACCGAATCATCGAGCGGCTCTTGGGTGCGCTGGCCGACGATCCGGGCGCGCGCGCCGATGTCCGGGTCCGCTTCGATGCCGACGCCCTGGAGCTGGCCGTCACCGGGCTGATCGCACACGATCTGGATCCGGTGCTCGGTTTTTCCGGCATCGCCGATCGTGTTGCCCTGCACGGTGGTTCGGTCCAGCTCACCCAGCCGAACGGTCGGTTGGACGCGCGGGTGCGCCTGCCGCTGGTGACCAGCTTTGCCTGATCTCGCGGCCCTGGGCGCGGCCGTGCGTCGGCCGTCGGTGACCGATGCGCTGCTGGGCGTGGGGATCGCGGTGCCGGGACTGCTGTCCCTACCGTGGTCAGCGGCCGGGACCGGCAATGCCATGCCGACGGTCGTACTGCTGCTGGTCTGCGGCGCGGCCGTGGCGACGCGATCGCGATGGCCGTTGACCGCGACGGTGGCCGGCTCGCTCGCGTACATGATCGCCGTGCAGACCGCCAGTTTCCACCCCGATCAATCCGGCGTCTCCAACGTTCTCGTGACGTTGGGAGTGTTGCTGTGGCTGGCCGTGTTGGCCTTCACGTTGGGGACCCTCCGTCACCTGCCGATTTCTCTTATCGGGATGCTGTTCCTGCTTGTGGCACCCCAATGGGCAGGGTTCAACCCGTTCCTGACGGCGCTGGCTATAGGTCCCTGGTTGATCGGCAGGCTGGCCCGCTCACAGCAGGAGCTGCTTGCCACCCTCGCCGAACGTGGCGGCGAACTCGCCCGCGAGCGGGAGCGCTACGCGGTCGAGGCGATCCGCTACGAAAGGGCCCGGATAGCGCGTGAGCTGCATGACGTGGTGGCGCATTGCATGAGCATCGTGGTTATCCAGGCCGCAGCCGGGCAGCGGCTCGACGAGGACGAACCAGCACTGGCCGGGCCATTGTTCGACGACATCAGCGAGCTGGCTCGCCACGCATCCTCCGACATCGCAGGCCTGACCCGGCTGCTGCGCCGGGACACGGCACCCCCGTCACTGTCGCGAGACCTCATCGACCGGCTCATCATCAACGCCGCTCTGGCCGGCACCCACGTCCAGGTGACCATCAGCGGCAATCTCGACATGATTCCAACCCCGTGCGCTGCCGCGCTCAACCGGATATTGCAGGAGGGAGTGACCAACGCCATCAAGCACGCGCCCGGGGCCGCTGTCACGATCACGGTCACCAACGATGTGCACGCGACATCCCTCATGGTCCATAACGTCGCCGCAGGGCCTGCGGCCGCTGACCTGCATGGCGCGGGCGGGGGAAACGGCCTCAACGGCATAAGACAACGGATCATCGCGTTGGGCGGCACGCTCGGCAGCGGACCCACCACCTCGGGCGGATGGCTACTGAGCGCCACAATTCCCGCCGCCGTCCCCGTTCAGCAGCCATCCGCAATCTGACGTACCCCACTGCGTCGCGTGTGGCCGCGACCGTCCCTGTTCGGTCAGGTCATCAGTTCGACAACCCGGCGAAGCCGGCGCCGCCGCTCGTCCGTCGCTGCATCGCCGGTCCGGACCGACCGCAACCAACATCGCCGACCTGATCAACGCGGGCGGGACTCTCTACCTGCTCGGCAAAGACGACCCGTACACCACCGTCGCCCCGCTGATGACCGCGATCACCGACGATGTGCTCGACACCGCCGAGCTCCTCGCGACACGCTCGCCCTACGGTCGGCTCGCTCCTCCGTTCATGGCCGCGCTCGACGAGGTCCCCGCCATCGCGCCGATCCCGACCCTGCCGCAGCGCATGGCCGACGGCCGCGCTCGCGGCCTCAGCGTCGTCTGGGCCGCACAAGCCTGGCGTCAACTGGTCACCTGCTACGGCGAGGACATCGCCCGCACCATCCTCGCGATCACCAACGTGCTCGTCGTGTTCGGCGGCGGAAAAGACGTCCGGTTCAACAGCGAGATGTCCGAGCTGATCGGCACCATCGAGGTCGACCGCCGCTCCTACAGCCGCGGCCGCGACCACTGGTCACACCAGACCAGCATCCACGACGTCCCCGCCCTGCGCCCGCACGAACTCGCCCAAGTACGCGAACGGCACGCGCTCGTGCTGCCCGGCAACCACCCCGCGATCATCGCCCGGCTCCATCGCATCCTGGACGGACGCTCGGGACCCCGACTCCAGTCCGAAAGCGCGGAATTGCGCGCGCGGGTCAGAGTCAGCCATCAACAGCAGCAAACGCCCGCGCAGCGGACCCGTGCCGCTTTGACGCTTGCCGGCGAACACGGTCTCCTGCACCTTCGACGCCGCTGAAACTCCCGACGAGACGTCACCATGACGAGGTCGCCCGAAAACGCAGGCGACCCTGGTGAGCTGCAGTTCCGGGTCGACCCCTCAACTGGTGAAATCGTCGACGACGTTGATCACGGCGCCGGCCGCCGACACGTCCAGGGTCCGCCGTCCTCGATCGCCGAACGCATCGACAGGCTCGAGGCAGCGCACGGCCACCTCCACCAGGCGCTCAGCGCCGTGCTCGACCGGCTCGAAGCGGATACCGGTTCGGCCGAGCATCCCGTTCCCTCGCGCTGGTCCTGGCACCACCTCAGTGAACAGGATCGGGCCCGGCTGTGGGCGGAACTACCATCGTTCGTCGACTGGCTCATCGAGCGCTACCAACCCGACGGCAGCGCCCGCATCCCAGCCTGCTGGTACCTGCATCCCGTCGCCGTGGAGGAATTGACCGCACTCATGGTCGCTTGGCGATACGCGTACTGCGCCCGGCGACGCCGTCACCGACGCGCTCTCCGAGTGGCACGGACGTCAGCTGTGGCCCACACTCGACAGGCTCGCCGAGCGCGCACAATGGCGCCAGTGCACGACCCGCACACACGTACGCTCCGAGTCCATTGCGCCGACCTTTACAGCTGAGGACTGCTTCCCGCCCCCGCTTCAGCCACCCGAGGCGACCCGCTGTGCCCGGGCGCGGCCGCAAGTCGGGAGAGTGCGCAATGAGAGGCCTGGCTGGCGGCCCGGCGAAGGGATCCATTGCGTCGCGGTGTCTGCGGGCACGCGCCAGCCAGCCGAGCACAAGTAATTGATCGCACGCCGATCGCCGATTGTGCCGACCTCAGGATTGTGCCGACCTGACGGCTGGATCGCCTGCAATCTTGAGGGTTTGGCCGCCGGTTGGTCGGCACAATCTCGAGCTGGTCGCCGGACGCGAGGTGGGTCGCGGTCAGGATTCGATGGTGGCGGCAGGGTTGTTGCCCGAGCAACTCGCCGCGTGGACGGCCCTTGTTACAGGGCATCGCGCACGAGAGGCCGTAGACGATGCCCTATCGCCACGTGCGGGTGATCTCCCCGGCCGAGCACGCGCGGTGCGAGTGTCGTACTCAGATTGTGCCGACCTCGCGCGTCCCGAAAGTGCTGCGTTGCCGGTAGATCCGATGCGAGGTCGGCACAATCCTGAGGTCGGCACAATGGCGCTTCTCTTGATCGCCCGCGCCGTAGGCCGTGGTATTGCGGGGATCTGACGTCGTGGACATGTCCTCGTGCCGCCTGCTGATGCGGGGCACGCTAGAAAAGCGCAGCGACGGAAGGACAATCGCAGTGCTCACGTCGTGGACACCGGCTCCAGAGAACGTGTCCATGACGGGCCGACACGCCCAGTGAAGCGACATCGTGGACACGCCGAAGCCGCTGAAGAGAATCGGCGTTGTGCCGACGTCGGCTCAACGCCGATTCTGAGCGGCAGCACCGCCCCGTGCGCAGTCAATACGGTGCCCATATGCGCGGCTCGGGTCGTCTCGGTGTTACGCAGTTGTTCTCTGCTGCTGGCTTACGGCGATACCCTCACGTCACAGCAAGATCGAACGGTGACTGGGTCAGCTTCGGTTCCTAGGCGCGAGTCTCATCCAAGCGTTTGATCAGACAGGCAGAGGTTTGGGGCGGCACAGCAAGGATCGAACGGTGACTGGGTCAGCTTCGGTTCCTAGGCGCGAGTCTCATCCAAGCGTTGATCAGACAGGCAGAGGTTTGGGGCGGCTGCCCAGGGGAGAACCGGACCCAACGCCGTCGGCGGACGAAACTCCGTGGTGACCCTGAGCGATTGACAACATCTCTGGTCGCGAGCGCCCGACTGCCTGCGTTCCCAAACATGCAGAAGGGGTCCTCCGCGGCGGGGCGTTTCCGCGTCCCGCCGCGGCACGCCCAACAGATTGCGCACATCGGCGTGAACTTGGTTCTGACGTCGTGAGTATGTTCGATGGACTCGTTGAGAGCAGGAGTGAGCGTGACAGACACCGACGCCCCGGGCCCGCAACGACGTCTCGTTATTCGTCCGGCTGCGGCGCAGGAACGCGACCACGAACGGGCTGTCCGACCGGTGCTCGTGATCCTCGCGTTGCAGGCATTGGTCGTGGCCATCGTGGTCATAGCCGGTTTCGGCAACGGGGTCGCCGTGGTGCTCGTCTTCCCTGCCGAGGGATTCGCGCTGCTCCTGGTCCGCCGGCACTACGTCCGCGCAGCGAGGTTGACCGTCGATGCCGGCAACCTCGAGCTCACCCGACCGTATCTGCGCGACCGCCGGTTCGCGGCGTCGAGCGTCGACCTGGTGCTGCTGACGGGCGAGGTCGTCTCCGCAACGCCTAACCCGTTGCTGGTCGAGCCAAGTCAGGCCTTCGTACTCGGCAACGGCAGGAAGCGGTTACTGCTGCGGCTCAGCGGTGAGATGTGGCAGGCGGAACGTTTCGTCGAGATCGCCACCGCCCTCGACGCCCGCTGTGAGCAGGTCGGCCGACTGAGCAAGCGCGAGATCCACCGGCAGTACGGTGCCCGTCCAGGTATCTGGGCCCCGTAGCCCGCTCCACGCTGACCGCGTGATCGGCACGAGCCCGGTCAGGCTCGCGCGTCCGGCCCGATGGGCCCATGGCCAGTGGCGGACCGGGTGACGATTGGTTGACCGATCTCATGAACTGGCAGTTGCCCGCCTTTGGTCAGCCGCAGGACGACCTGATCCGCAGCATCGTCGAACTCGGCGGCGTCCGGACGCTGGAACTGCCACCGTGGGGCGACACGCTGACCCAACTGTGGTCACGGCGACGCAGATGGAGACGGAGTCGGGGCGAGCGCGAGAGGCTGGCCGCTCTTGTCGCACCGCTGACCGACCTTCGCGATCGGTTGCACGCGGAGGCGCTCGATCGTGGTTGGGAGGTAGATTGAGGACGCCGACAGACCTGCCATCATTTGCTGGTGGATCCGGACCTTCGACGCACTGCGCGCGGCGAACCCCGGTGCATCTCGCCCGACGCTGTCAAGGGCAAGAAGGTCTACCTCGTCAAGAACGTCCCGGTCATGCGATTGACCTACCAAGTCCGTGAGCTGTCTCGCGCCGCGGAGCAGAACGCGCTCACGATGATTATCGTTCCGCCGCGCCACGGTGTCGTGTCCCAGGATCTTGCGACGTTCGTCGCGGGCCGGTCCTGGATCAAGATCAAGCGCAGCCGCTGACGGGCCTCTACCTGTAAGTGTTCGCGTCCGAGGACACCGACGACGACGTGGACGGATCGAGGTCGGGACCTACGACGACTTCAACACGTTCCGCGACGCGATCCATGACCGACTCGAGCCCGACGTCGATCGGGGAGCCCGGTTCCCGGTGCTGCTCCGACATTCCGACAGCGATGGACAGTGGACAGTCGATGACTGCCCGAACCTGCGCCAAGAGCTCGTGACGATCCGTGGCTTGCTGGCCGAGTTCGTCGCCCCGCCGTACTCCGGATGGCAGATGGAAGCAGCCGCGCAGGCCAATCATCGTCCGCGTGACTGTGGCGAGTACTTCATCGACGTCGACGGTGAGATCTTGCTTGATCGATTGACCCGAGTTGGCGCAGTTGGCCACTGATCACGGGCGGCCGATCACTTTCATGTGACCTTTTGGGGTCACGATCCCGTCGGCGTGCCGCCGATTGACAACCCGTGCGTGAGAAGGACGGAGCTCCGGAGGCCGAGTTAGCCACTGATGGTGCGATGGTTGCTGCGAAGACGACAACTACTGAGTTCTGAGAGCCGCAATGAGAGACGAAGACCAAGGCACGATTGGGGGGTCACGCGGACCCTGGTAGCGCTCAACGCGGCAGAGAGCGCGGTGGGGTTCAACGCGGCATGTCGGCCAGATGCAGCTCGCATCCTGCTTGTGGCTGGTTTGGCGAAGCGCGTCAACCGCGATGCGTGCGCAATTGCCCGATGGCGGCGTCGATCGCGGGTTGTCGGTTTTCGAGGGAGTCGGCGCGGGTGAAAACAGAGACGATGTACTGCTTTCCGTCCGGGTAGGTGGCCACACCTGCTTCGTTGCGCACGGTGGGGACGGTGCCGGTCTTGTTCGCGAGGGTCAGGCCGTTTCGAACCCCGAGGCGAGGCGATGGCTGGTCACTTGATGCGACATCAGTTCGCGGATTACCGCGCAAGCTTCGGGCGACCTGCGCGGTCTTGCCAGATGGCTTCGAGCAGCGATCCCACCTCGCGAGGCGTGGACCTATTTGTACGGGACGGGTCGAGCCAGGCCAGCTGCCGCGCCTTCTCGCCGGCGGCCTGAACCTGCGCGTCAAGGTCGTTCGCGTCATGGAGTCCCAGCGCCGAAACGACTTCTCGATGCAGGGTGTCCATGTTCGCGATCATCTTTGTAGATGTGAGCCCCAGGTCGTCAACGACCTGATCGATCGCGGACGCGCCGACCCGCTGGAACACAACGTCGGTGGCAGCGTTGTCGCTCATGCTCATCATGAACAGCCAGGTCGCGCAGGCTCATTTCCACCGGATCGAGGCAACCGGCGGTCCCGGTGCCTCCTACCCGAAACTGCGCGGGTACCCAGACGCGTTCGGCTGGGTCGATGGTGCTGTCGGCAACTGCCCGCGCGAACGCCACCGCGATGAGAATCTCGACAACCGACGCCACCGCTACGAGCGAGTCCGCCTCGACATTGATTGCGTCCGGCTTGCCCAGTTCACGCACGTGCAGGAACCCACAGCACCGCAGTCGCCGAAGACACCCCGTATGCGGTCGGCCACCTCGTCGTACCGGGATCCGCCACCACTAGACACCCGGCTATGGTCCCACCGCCCCAAGCCGCTGACAGCTGCCGCGCCAGTTAGAACGGGCAGCGCATGTGCGCTCATCGGCAACAGCGGTTGGTTGATCTTGCCTGCGCGAGGATTAGACCGATTCATCTGCGCGCCGGCGGGCCCGGAGTTCAACCGCGCATAGCGACGGCGATGCGCGTGCCAGCGCCATGATCGAACATTCGCGTTCGGCGGCGGCTCGGCCAGGGCCTACGGTCGCGCGGTCGGCTGCCGCGGCCAGATGTCCCGAATGGTGATAGCAGTGGACGAGTCTGCCGGTACAGAGATTGCGCGCCCAGCGAGCAGATTGTGTGGGTAATCAACAGAGTCGACGCCGACGGTCCGGCGCTATCTCTGGGGTTGACGGCAGCAATGATCGACGTCTTCGTCTAGGTCGTCATGCTCACGTGTTCGTGCGGTACGCCCTCGAGTGATCACCTCGAGGCGCGCTGAAAGCGGGCGCAAGAGCCGTGCGGCAAGCTGCTGGCCGGTCTACTGCTGTGGCATGTG
>CAVQZY010000004.1:0-498745 GCA_963718805.1 uncultured Actinomycetota bacterium
CGCCGGGCCGCTGCGCGTCGTCGTCGCCCCGGTGCGTTCGGTGCTGCAGCCGCAGGTGCCGCGGTCTCGGCGACCTCACGCCGGTGGAGCTGCACGCCGGCGACGACGGCCGGGAGCTGACCGACATCGTCACCGACCTGGTGGCGCCGGGTACGCGCGCACCGAACTGGTCGAGAAGCGCGGCGACTTCGCGGTGCGCGGCGGCATCCTCGACGTCTTCCCGCCGACCGAGGAGCACCCGCTGCGGGTGGAGTTCTGGGGCGACGAGGTCGAGGAGGTCCGCTACTTCAAGGTCGCCGACCAGCGCTCGCTCGAGGTCGCCGAGCACGGGCTGTGGGCGCCGCCGTGCCGCGAACTGCTGCTCACCGCGGACGTGCAGGAGCGCGCCGCGCGCTGCTCGCCCAGCACCCCGAGCTGGCCGAACTGCTCGACCCGATCAGCCGCGGCGAGGCGGTCGAGGGCATGGAGGCGCTGGCGCCGGTGCTGGTCGACGACCTCGCGCTGGTGCTCGACGAGCTGCCCGCCGGTGCGCACGTCGTGCTCTGCGATCCGGAGCGCGTGCGGACCCGCGCCGTCGATCTGGTGCGCACGTCCAGGAGTTCCTGGACGCGTCCTGGGCGGCCGCGGCCGGCGGCGGGCAGGCGCCGGTCGATCTCGGCGCGGCGTCGCTGCGCGATCTCGACGACGTCGAGCGCAACGCGCGCAGGAGCTCGGGCTGCCGTGGTGGGGGATCACCGTCGCTGACCGACCCGGACGCCGTGGCGCAGCTCGTTCGACGCAGGCGCCCGCCTACCGCGGCGACACCGAGGGCGCCACTCGCCGACATCAGCGCTGGACGCGCGACGGGCTGGCGCGTCGCGCTCGTCTTCGACGGCCACGGCTCGGCGCAGCGCGCCGTCGAGCGCCTCGGCGGCGCCGAGATCGCCGGCCCGGCTGGTCGCCGACGCCGCGCTCGAACCCGGCGTCGTCGACGTCACCACCGGCTGTCTCGGCCGGCGGCCTGGTCGTCGCCGACCTGCGGGTCGCCTTCCTCACCGAGGCCGACCTCACCGGCCAGCGCGGGTCGCTCACCAAGGACACCAGCCGGCTGCCGTCGCGGCGGCGCAACGCGATCGACCCGATCCAGCTCAAGGCCGGCGACTACGTCGTGCACGAGCAGCACGGCGTCGGCAAGTACGTCGAGATGGTGCGGCGCACCGTCAACGGCGGTGAGCGCGAGTACCTGATCATCGAGTACGCGCGCGTCCAAGCGGGGGCAGCCGGCGGACCGGCTGTTCGTCCCGACCGATGCGCTCGACCAGGTGACCAAGTACGTCGGCGGCGAGTCGCCGTCGCTGTCGCGGCTCGGCGGCTCCGACTGGGCCAAGACGAAGGGCCGGGCCCGCAAGGCCGTCAAGGAGATCGCCGCCGAGCTGATCCGGCTCTACAGCGCGCGGATGGCGACGAAGGGTTTCCCGTTCGGGCCGGACACCCCGTGGCAGCGCGAGCTCGAGGACGCCTTCGCCTACGTCGAGACGCCCGATCAGCTCGCCGCGATCGACGAGGTCAAGGGCGACATGGAAAAGCCGATCCCGATGGACCGGGTGATCTGCGGTGACGTCGGCTACGGCAAGACCGAGGTCGCGGTGCGGGCGGCGTTCAAGGCGGTGCAGGACGGCAAGCAGGTCGCCGTGCTGGTGCCGACCACGTTGCTGGCGCACCAGCACATCCAGACCTTCTCCGAGCGGATGGCGCAGTTCCCGGTCGCGATCAAGGAGCTGTCCCGGTTCACCCCCAGCGCGAGACGTCGAGGCCGTCACCACCGGCATCGTCGACGGCTCGGTCGACATCGTCATCGGCACGCACCGGCTGCTGCAGCAGACCGTGCGGTTCAAGGATCTCGGCCTGGTGATCGTCGACGAGGAGCAGCGCTTCGGCGTCGAGCACAAGGAATACCTCAAGGGCCTGCGCACGGCCGTCGACGTGCTGACGATGTCGGCCACGCCGATCCCGCGCACGCTGGAGATGTCGCTCACCGGCATCCGCGAGATGACGACGATCCTGACCCCGCCCGAGGAGCGCCATCCGATCCTGACGTTCGTCGGCGCCTACGACCAGCGCCAGATCGCCGCCGCGATCCGCCGCGAGCTGCTGCGCGACGGCCAGGTCTTCTACATCCACAATCGGGTCGAGTCGATCAACCGGGCGGCCAGCCGGCTCGCCGAGATCGTGCCCGAGGCGCGCATCGCCGTCGCGCACGGGCAGATGCCCGAGAGCGCCCTCGAGCAGATCATGATCGGCTTCTGGGAGAAGGAGTACGACGTGCTGGTCGCGACGACGATCGTGGAGTCCGGCTTGGACATCCCGAACGCGAACACCCTGATCGTCGACCGCGCCGACATGTTCGGCCTCTCGCAGCTGCACCAGCTGCGCGGCCGGGTCGGCCGCGGCCGCGAGCGCGGCTACGCCTACTTCACCTATCCGCCCGAGCAGCCGCTCACCGAGACGGCCTACGACCGGCTCGCCACGATCGCCCAGCACACCGAGATGGGCGCCGGGATGGCGGTCGCGATGAAGGACCTGGAGATACGCGGATCCGGGTCGCTGCTCGGCGCCGAGCAGTCCGGACACATCGCCGGCGTCGGCTTCGATCTCTACGTGCGCCTGGTCGGCGAGGCGGTCGCCGACTTCCGCGGCGAGGCGCCCGAGGAGCAGCGCGAGGTGAAGGTCGACCTGCCGGTCGACGCGAACCTGCCCGTCGAGTACCTGCCGGGCGAACGGCTGCGGCTGGAGGCCTACCGCGCGCTCGCCGTCGGCGACGACCGACGACGCGGTCGACGCGCGTGCGCGCCGAACTACTGGACCGCTACGGTCCGATCCCGCCGCAGGTCGAGAACCTGCTGGCGGTGGCGCGCTTCAAGGTGGTGTGCCGCTCCTACTGGTGATCACCGAGGTGTCGTTGCAGGGCAATCTGGTGCGGTTCTCGCCGCTGGAGCTGCCCGAATCGGCGCAGCTGCGGCTGCAGCGGCTCTACGACCGCTCGCACTACAAGCCGGCGGTCGCCACCATGTCGGTGCCCCGGCCGAAGGGCGTGGTCAAGCCCGACGGATCTTTCGCGGAGGTCAAGTTCGGTGGTGAGCCGCTGCGTGACGTCGCGCTGCTGTCCTGGTGTGCCGAGGTGCTCGCCGCCGTCACCGGGCGCGTGGGATTCAGTGACCGGCCGTTTCGATTTCGGCAATTTCTCGACCACGAGCCGGTAGGAGTCGTCGATCAGCTCGCGCGCGTCGTCGAGGTCCGGAGCCCCGGGCGAGCTCAGGTCGACGGCGTTCCACAGTGACTTGTTCAGGTAGCGCGGCACCCCGACGTGCCCGGGGAAGCGGTCGCGCCACTCCTGCACCGCCTCGCGGGTGTTCTTCACCGTGATCGCCGGGCGCGCCCGTCCGGCGCGCCGAGGAAGCAGAAGATCTTGTCCGCCACCTTGACCACGTTGTCGTCCTCGCCCCACGGCGCGTCGAGGTAGGCGCCGGGCTTGGTCAGGCAGTGCGCGACGAGCTCGTCCCGGGTCACCCGGTCGACGCTAGCGGTCCGCGGCAGGACGCATGGGAGACCCTTGGCCGGTGAAACCTCGCTTGCTTTCGGTCGTCGCGGCGGCCGTGCTCGCCGCTGTGGTGCTGGCCGGCTGCAGCAGCAGCAACGTCGGCGTCGCCGCCACGGTGAACGGCCAACGCATCACCGAGTCCGACGTCAATCGGTACCTGACGCCGAACGCGCAACCCGTCTCGGTGTCCGACCAGTCCGGCGCCTCGACCTCGGTCTCGCCGCGTGCGTTCGTCGTCGAGATCCTGGTGTACAACCAGCTGCTGCACGACCTGCTGGTCAAGACTCCGGGCGGCGTGCCGACAGGGGGTGAGCTCGCTTCCCTGGAGAAGTCCGTGCTGGCCGGCAAAACCGCCAAGCAGGTCGCCAACGGGCAGGGCATCAAGGGGTTCAGCGACGCGTTCAATCGCGAGTTCGTCAAGCGGCTGGCCTACGCGTCGGCGTTGCAGGCCCGCTCCCAGCAGGGCGCGGACATCGACAAGCTCGCCAAGGAGCTGGACATCAAGGTCTCGCTGAGCCCACGCTACGGCCGCTGGAACGCGAAGGCGCTGAGCATCGACACCCGGCCCGAGGCCGGCGTGCCGTCGTTCGTCACCTTGCAGCCCACGCCGACCGGCGCAGCCGCAAGCGGTCTCACGAACCCGTAGCAACGTCGTCGCGATGTCGAGCCCGTCGAGCCCGCTGGAGCGCGCCGTCGAGGTGATGGATCGGCTGCGCTCGCCGGGCGGTTGCCCGTGGGACGCCGCACAGACCCACGAATCGCTCACGCCGTACCTGCTGGAGGAGACCTACGAGGTCCTCGAGGCCATCGAGACCGGTGATCCGACGCTGCTGCGTGAGGAACTCGGGGACCTGCTGCTGCAGGTGCTCTTCCACGCCCGCCTCGGCGAGGAACTGCCGCCGGGCGAGGCGTTCGGGATCGACGAGGTGGCTGGTGACCTGGTCGCGAAACTGATCCGGCGCCACCCGCACGTGTTCGCCGAAGCTGCCGAGGCCGTCGACAGGTCGGTCCCTCAGCGCGCTCAACGAGACGTGGGAGCGGCGCAAGGTCGAGGAGAAAGGCCGTACGTCCGCGCTCGACGGGGTGCCGATCGCGCTGCCGGCGCTGGCGCTGAGCGCCAAGCTGGTCGCCCGGGCGCGCGCCGGGCCGGCCTGGACCCGCAGGACCCGCAGCCGCCGCAGCGTGCCGACGCGGAGGCCGAGGTCGGCCGGCGGCTGTTCGAGATCGCGCGCGAGGCGCAGGCGGCCGGGGTGGATCCGGAGTCGGCGCTGCGTCGGGTGGCGCAGGACTACCGCGCCGCGGTGGTGGCGGCGGAGGCGCACGACCTGGCACAACAGAAAAGTCCCGATCGGTAGCACGGGGGGAGCTACCGACCGGGACGACTAACAGGCTAACTCTCCGTATCGGAGAATCACAACTAGTTAGCGTGATGAGCACGCTGCGTGGTGTGAAATGCATCACTCAGTAGTCGGTGGATCGCCTCGGCGGCCATCGGTTTGCCCAGATGATGTCCCTGCGCCCGGTCGCAGCCCAGCCGCAGCAACATCGCGAGTTCCGCGTCGTTCTCCACGCCCTCGGCGACGACGCCTACCTCGAAACTGCCGGCCAGGCCGATGATCGCGCTGACGATGAGCTGGGCGCGCACGTCATGGTCGATCCCGGACACCAGCGTGCGGTCGATCTTGATGACGTCGAAGGGCAGCAGGCGCAGGTTACTCAGGGTGCTGTATCCGGTGGCCAGGTCGTCGATCGCGGAGATCACGCCCGAGCAACCTGAGCCGGCGCAGCGACTCGGCCACCGCCTCGGGATCGCGCAGCGGTTCGTTCTCCGTCAGCTCGACGCACACGCTCTCGCCCGCGACCCCGTGCGCAGTCAAGGCGGCGTCGAGTTGGGCGGCGATGTCGGTGTCGGCCAACTGCACGGGGGAGACGTTGATCCGCAGCACGATCGCATCGGTCAGGCCGTCCGCGGCCCAGCTCGCGAACGCGCCGCAGCGCGTTGTCGATCACCCACGCGCCGATCTCCCGGATCAGTCCCGAGCGCTCGGCGAGGGAGATGAATGACTCCGGTTCGAGTTCGCCGAGGTGCGGATGTTGCCACCGGACGAGCGCCTCGATCGCCGTCACGGCGCCCGAATTCAGATCGTATTCGGGCTGGAACACCAGCCGCAGCTCTCCGCGGGCAACGGCCGCGCGCAGGCTTGACTCGATCTCCGCGGGATCGCGATCTGGTGCGTCGCCGACGGCACGCCGACTCAGGTGCGGCGCCGGAGGCAACCCGTGGCACGGCCATCAGAGCCGCCGCCGACGCTGGTGACTGTTCACCTCGCCGACGCACCGCTGCGGAGCAGGCAACGCCGACCTCCTCGTCCCTACCCGAGCGCCGGCTCGCGTCGCGAGCACGCCGCCATATGCGGGGGCGCACCTCCATAGCGACCATGATGATGCACCTGGCGATCCCCGCACAAACGACAGGTCGCGAGTTCGGCAGGCTACTCTCGGTAACCGTGTCGGGCGGAACGGGGGCGACGGTGGATGACGAGCGCCTGCAGTTGCGCTCGCTGCTGGCCAACCGCACCTTCGACGCCCTGCTTGTCGCGGATGTTCAGTCTGGCGTCGGTGACCAGATCGCCCGGGTCGCCCTGTCTCGTGCTCGTCTTCGAGCGACACCGGGTCGGCGTCGGCAACAGCGTTGACATATGCGGCGACCTTCGTCCCGGCGATGATCGGTGGGCTGGCGTTCGCCGGCGTCGGTGACCGCTTCCGTCGCGGCCCGGTGATGGTGGTCGTCGCCCTGATCCGCGCTGCGCTGTTCGCGGCCATGGCCAGTCGCGGGCTCGCCCTTCCGACGTGGTCGGGCTGCTGATCGTCGCGGTCATGCTCGGGCCGGTGTTCAGCGCCACCGAGGTCGCGTTCTTGTCCGACGTCCTCGACGAGCGGCTGTTCGCCGCGGGTACCGGCGTGCGGCTGGTCGGCAGCCAACTGGCGCAAGTCTCGGCTTCGCGTTCGGTGGCATCTGGTCGCCGGGCTTCGGTGCGCATCCGGCGCTGCTCATCAATGCCGCGACTTTCGTCCTCGCCGCCGCCTCGTCGGCTGGGCGGCCTCGGGCGAACGTCAGATCGTCGCGAGCAGCGGCGGCGGTGGCGCGGGCCGCCGAGGTCTGGCTGAGGACCGCCGCGCGTGGTTCGGCAGGCACCGGCTGATGCTCGCGCTGCTGGGGCTCAGCGCCCTGGACGGTCTGTTCTTCGTCCCGGAGGGCTTGCGGTGCCCTTCGCCGATGAGGTCGGTGCCGGCACCGCGGGCGCCGGGCTGCTGCTCGCGGCGATGCCGTTCGGCAGCGCGATCGGCGCGGCCGTGCTGGTCCGTTTCGTGCCGTACTGAGGTTCGCCCGCTCGCCGCCCGCTGGATGGCGCAGGCATGCGGGCTACCACTCCTCGTGACCGGCGTTCATACCGCCCTGGCCGGTGGCCTTCGCGCTGCTGGGGCTCGACGGGCGCGCTGTCTGCGTTCCAGGTCGTAGCGATCACCACGGTCGCTCAGGCCGCGCCGGATGCGCAGCGTGCTCGCATCGTCGGCTTCGGTGGCGCGGTCGTGATCGCCGCGCAGGGTAGTGGGCTGGCGGTGTTCGGCGCATTGGCGCAACTCGTGACCCCGGTGGCTCGATCGCCGTCGCCGGAGCTGTCGGCAGCGCACTGGCCGGCTTGTCGCTCGTCGTCCGTTGGCGGGCTGGGCCGTGGAGGTGGCGAGAGCCTGATCGCTGTCTCGAGCGATCCCGGCTCAATGTCTGTGGCCCCGTTGTCTGCCGCCTGGTCGTAGTCCGCATCGTCCGAACCCGCAGCGCTTCGAGCATTCAGCGCGGTGACGTCGGCGTGCTCAGCCATTCCCAGCTGCTGCGCATATCTCCGTGCTCCTTTCGTCGTCGTGTCGGTGATCGTGTGGCCGATCATTCGGCCTACCACTCCCAGCTGCGCTGCATGGTTCGGTCTCCTCTCGATGCGGTCGGCGGATCGCCCTGCGATGTGAACCAGTGGCGGGCTACCATTCCCAGCTACGGCGCACCTGAACTCCTTTCCAAGAGACACCGGCCTCGCGAGGCGGGTGGGATCGGGCTCGACCCGCCGGGCTACGAACCCAGGGCGACGTCACGTGCTTGGTGGGCATTCTCCTATGACCCGCCGTAGTTGCGCGTCGTGGTCAAATATCGGGTTCCGAGCGCCGGACGGCAACACCGCGGGCCAAACGGCCAGCTTCGCGCGCATTAGGGCTGTATGTGAACAGTGTGCCGACCGTGAGGTGCGGACGGTGAGAGTGACGCCGGTAACACCGTGATCACGCGCAGTCGCTAGGGAGTTGCCGGATGACTACCGACAGGTACGATCCCCGTAGACGGTAAGACATTTCCGTCTGTAACCGATGAGGAGCCGCAGGCGGTGCTAAAAGCGCACCTACGAGCCGGGGTTGGCCGATAGCCGACCTCGGCCCACGCCTGTTCGGCTTCGTGCTCGGGGTCGACGCGGCGGCGCTGCTGATCGCGGCCGGGTACGCGATCGCTCACCAGTGGCCTCAACTCGCCGCATCCCTGGAAGGTGCCGCTGGTCCTTGCGCTCGCGCTCGCGTTCGAGGAAGGCGCGAGCCGGGCGGCGCGGCTGCGGTTCCGGTCGGTTCTGACCTGAAGGTCGACATGAACTCGGTGTGGGCGATTGCCGCGGCGGTCGCGCTCCCGCCGGCCAGGCCGATGCTGGTGATGATCCCGCTGTTGGCGTACAGCTGGCTGCGTCAGCGCCGCCCGGCCGGCCGGCACCTGTACCGGGTCTGGTTCTCCGGATCGACGGTCGTGTTGGCGTGCCTGGCCGCCGGCGATCGGTGCACGCACACGTTGGCCGCGCACTCGCTCGGTCCGCCCGCGCTGAGCGCGGCCGCACGATGGTGCTCGTGATCGTCACCTACACGACGTGAACCGCGCGTCTGGTCGCGGCTGGCGATCCTGGGACCGGCGCTCCGTTGCGCGCCGATTCTGGGCACCAAGGACGAGAACCTGGTGGAGCTCGCGACGCTGTGCCTCGGCGGCCTGGTCGCGCTCGCCCTGGTCGAGCAGCCGTGCCTGGCGGTCCTGGCGATCGCGCCGATGGTCACGCTGCAGCGTGGCGCGCTGATGCGCACCCTCGAGACGGCGGCGACGATCGACGCCAAGACCGGCATGCTCAACGCCGTCGCGTGGGAGCATCTCGCCGAGAAGGAGCTCGCCCGCGCCGCTGCGCAATCGCACGACAGCACCGCCGTGCTCATCATCGACATCGACCGCTTCAAGATGGTCAACGACCGCTACGGCCATCTTGCCGGCGACGCAGTGCTGCGCGGCGTCGGCAAGTGCCTCGCCGGCGAGGTACGCGAGTACGACACCGTCGCCCGCTTCGGTGGCGAGGAGTTCGTGGCGGTGTTGCCGTCGGCCGGAGACGTCGACGCGCTGATCGTCGCCGAGCGGCTGCGCTCGCGGGTGGCCGAACTGCGGGTGTCGGCCATCGTCGACAGCGTCGATCGGGTGAAACCCGACGAGGACGACTGGCTGGCGGTCTCGATCGGCGTGTCCTGCGCACCGGTCGACGGCGCCGAACTCAGCGATCTGCTGCACGCGGCCGACGGTGCGCTCTACCGGGCCAAGGCCGCGGGCCGCAACCGGCGTGCTGCTGGCCGATCGCGGCACCGGGCCGGCCCCCGACCGGCTCGCCCAGTCCTGAGCCGACCCGCCGCCCAGGCTGCGGCGGGGCGCCGGTCGCAGCTCTGCGCCCGCAGTTAGGGTTGGACTCGCAAACCGGCGCACCGAAGGGACTCATCTGTGGCGAGCATCGACGCTGTCGGCGCGCGCGAGATCCTCGACTCGCGCGGCAACCCGACCGTCGAGGTCGAGGTCGCCCTCGACGACGGCACGCTCTCGCGCGCGGCCGTGCCCAGCGGCGCCTCGACCGGCGCCTTCGAGGCCGTGGAGCTGCGCGACGGCGGTGAGCCGCTACGGCGGCAAGGGCGTCGAGAAGGCGGTGGCCGCGGTGCTCGACGACATCGCGCCCGAGGTGATCGGCTTCGAGGCCAGCGAGCAGCGCCTCATCGACCAGACGCTGCTCGACCTCGACGGCACGCCGGACAAGACGCCGCTTCGGCGCGAACGCGATCCTCGGCGTCTCGCTCGCCGTGGCCCAGGCGGCGGCCGACTCGGCGGACCTGCCGCTGTTCCGCTACCTCGGCGGCCCGAACGCGCACCTGCTGCCGGTGCCGATGATGAACATCCTCAACGGCGGCGCGCACGCCGACTCCAACGTCGACGTCCAGGAGTTCATGATCGCGCCGATCGGCGCGGCGACCTTCGCCGAGGCGCTGCGGTGGGGCGCCGAGGTCTACCACGCGCTGAAGTCGGTGCTGAAGTCCAAGGGGCCTGTCGACCGGCCTCGGCGACGAGGGCGGCTTCGCCCCCGACCTCGAGTCGAACCGCGCCGCGCTCGACCTGATCGTCGAGGCGATCGGCAAGGCCGGCCTGGCCGCCGGTACCGACATCGCGCTCGCCCTGGACGTCGCGGCGACCGAGTTCTACAGCGACGGCGCCTACCAGTTCGAGGGCGCGCCGCAAGAGCGCCGACGACTGATCGGCCTACTACGCCGACCTGGTCGACGACTACCCGATCGTGTCGATCGAGGACCCGCTGTCCGAGGACGACTGGGACGGCTGGGTGGCGCTGACCGCCCAGCTCGGCGACCGCGTCCAGATCGTCGGCGACGACCTGTTCGTCACCAACCCGGAGCGGCTGCAGCGCGGCATCGACCAGGGCGCGGCGAACGCGCTGCTGGTGAAGGTGAACCAGATCGGCACGCTCACCGAGACCCTCGACGCGGTGGACCTGGCCCACCGCAACGGCTACCGCTGCATGATGAGCCACCGCTCCGGCGAGACCGAGGACACCACGATCGCCGACCTGGCGGTCGCGGTGAACTGCGGGCAGATCAAGACCGGCGCGCCGGCCCGCAGCGAGCGGGTCGCGAAGTACAACCAGCTGCTGCGGATCGAGGAGGAGCTCGACGACGCCGCGCGCTACGCCGGCGCGCAAGCGTTCCCCCGTTTCTCGGCACCCGCCTGATGCGGTCGTCCGCGCGCGAGCAGCGCCCGCCCCGTGGTGACCGGCCGCGCCCTCGTGCTCGGCGGCGTGCTGGTGCTGCTGGTGGTGCTGCTGGCGGCGCCGGTGCATCGCTACCTGCAAAGCCGCAGCGACGTGCAGCACACCGCGCAGCGACTCGCCGATGACCGGGCCGCGCGGACACAATTACTGAAACAGAAAGCCCGATGGTCCGATCCCGGCTACATCGAGCGGCAGGCCCGCACGCAGCTGCAGTTCGCGATGCCCGGCGACACCACCTACATCGTCGTCGACAAGGGGCAGCGCTCGGAGATCGAGCGCTCGTCCGGAACGTCGGACAGGGCCGCGCCGCAGCCGGGCTGGAACGGCCGGCTGTGGGCCAGCGTGCGTGCCGCCGGGAAGTGAACGAACCGCTCGTCGATCCGGCTGACCGGGCCACGGTCGCCGCGCAGCTCGGTCGCCCGCCGCGCGCCATCCGGCGCGTCGTTCACCGTTGCCCGTGCGGCAACCCGGACGTGATCGAGACGTCACCGCGGCTGCCGGACGGCACCCCGTTCCCGACGCTGTACTACCTGACCTGCCCGCGCGCGAACGCGGCGGTCGGCCGGCTCGAGGCCGGCGGCCTGATGCGGTCGATGACCGACCGGCTGCGCAGCGATCCCGAACTCGCGGCGGCCTACCGGGCCGCGCACGAGGCCTACCTGGCCCGGCGCCGGGAACTGGGCGACGTCCCGGAGATCGACGGGGTGAGCGCGGGCGGGATGCCGACCCGGGTGAAGTGCCTGCACGTGCTCGTCGCCCATGCGTTCGCCGCCGGTCCCGGGCGCGAATCCGCTCGGCGACGAGGCCGTGGCCCGGCTACCGGCGTGGTGGGCCGACGGGCCGTGCGTGCCGCGGTGAGCGTGCGCTGCGCCGCCATCGACTGCGGCACCAACTCGATCCGGCTGCTGATCGCCGACGTCGCCGATGCTGCACTCACCGACGTGGTGCGCGAGACCCGCATCGTGCGCCTCGGCGAAGGCGTCGATCGCAGCGGGCGGCTCGCCCCGGCGGCGCTCGAACGGACCCGGGCCGCGCTCGCCGAGTATGCCGTGGCGATCGGCGAGCAGCGGGCCGAGCGGGTGCGGATGGTGGCCACCAGCGCGACCCGCGACGCGGACAACCGCGACGAGTTCGTCGCCATGGTCCGCGGCGAACTGTCGCGTCGATCCGCAGGTGATCGACGGAGCCGAGGAGGCCGCGCTGTCCTTCGCCGGGGCGGCGAGCGTCCTGGGCCCGGACCACGATGATCCGGCCGGCCCGCTGCTGGTCGCCGACATCGGCGGCGGCTCCACCGAACTCGTGCGCGGCGACATGGGCGGGGGACTTCGGTCGTTCAGCATGGACGTCGGCTGCGTGCGGCTCACCGAACGTCATCTGCACGACGACCCGCCGCGGCCCGAGCAGCTAGCCGCGGCCGAGCGCGATGTGCTGGCGGCGATCGCGCAGGCCCGTGCGCACGTGTCGCTCGACCCGGCCGTCACGCTCGTCGGGGTGGCCGGGACCGTGCTCACCCTGGCGGCGCTGGTGTTCGGCGTCGAACGCTACGACGAGGCCGCCATCCACGGGGCGACGATGAGCACCGCGCAGGTGCGCGAGGTGACGGCCGGGCTGCTCGCGATGACGCGCGCCCAGCGGCGCGGCGCTGCCCGCGATGGACCCGGGCCGCGCCGACGTGATCGGCGCCGGTGCGCTCGTGCTGCGCACGCTGGTCGACGAGATCGGCGTCGACGCCGTCACCGCCAGCGCGCACGACGTGCTCGACGGCATCGTGCTGCGCCTCGCCGGGTCAGGCGGGTGAGGAACGCGCCGCCTTCTTCGCGGCCTTGGGCGCCTTGCCCGGTGGCGGCACGTTGCCGGTGATCGACTGGTACGCGACCGCGGCGCCGCGCCGCGCGATGAGGTCGGCCACCGCGAGCCCCACGGCCGTCAGCGCTGCGTAGCCGACGGCATCGCCCCACTTCACCCCGCTCTCGGCGGGGTTCGGGGCCGGGTCGTCGGGCCGGAAGGACCGCCAGGTGCGCTCCACGAGCTTGCGCGTGACGATGCCGACCGGGATACCGATGATCACGGTCAACACCTGGATGCCGACCTTCGCCCCGGCCATCGCGTGCTCCCTTCGTCGCTGCCCGTGACCCTACCCAGGAGCTGAATCGGGCCGGCTGCCAAGCTCGTGCGGTGAGCGTGGCAGCGGGTAGCGGTTGGCCGGGCGACCCGGCCGACGCCGGCACGCCGGCGGCCCGCACCGCGGCCGCGGTGCGGCGGCTGGCCGACGTCGCGGACCTGCCGCGGCTGCGGGCGCGGGTGAGCGTGTGCCGGGCGTGCCCTCGGCTGGTCTCGTGGCGCGAACAGGTGGCGCACGAGCGGCGCCGCGCGTTCGCCGACCAGACGTACTGGGGCCGGCCGGTGCCCGGTTTCGGCGACGACGCGGCGCAGGTGCTCGTCGTCGGGCTGGCCCCGGCGGCGCACGGCGCGAACCGCACCGGGCGGATGTTCACCGGCGATCGCAGCGGCGACTGGCTCTACGCCGCGATGTTCCGGGCCGGGCTGGCGAACCAGCCGAGCGCGGTCGCCGCCGATGACGGGTTGCGGCTGCGCGGGGTCTACATCAGCGCCCCGGTACATTGCGCGCCGCCGGCGAACAAACCCACCCCCGTCGAGCGGGACACCTGCCGGCCCTGGTTCGCCCGCGAGTTGCAGTTGCTGTGGCCGCAACTGCGTGCGGTCGTGGTGCTCGGCGGGTTCGGCTGGGCGGCGCTGTGGCCGGCACTGCGGGCGGCGGGGATCGACCTACCGGACCGGCTGCCGGTGTTCGCGCACGGCGTCGAGGCGCCGATCGGGGGACGGGTGGTGCTCGGCTGCTATCACGTCAGCCAGCAGAACACCTTCACCGGACGGCTCACCGAACCAATGCTGGACGCGGTGTTCGCCCGAGCCGTCGAGATCGCCGACAATGGCCCGACAGTGGCCACTGACCCGCCCCCGTAGCCCAATGGCAGAGGCAGACCCCTTAAAAGGGTCACAGTGTCGGTTCGAATCCGACCGGGGGTACCCGGTACCCGACCTGTCCGCGGCCGGCGTACGCATGTGGCGACCCAGCACGGACAACCCGAGGGCGTCAGCCGCTCTTGCGGCGGAAGGCGCGCTTGCCGCCTTCCGCGCCGTGCACGTCGTGCACCTTCGAATCATTTCGCGACGCGGCCTCGTGCGGGTGCCGCTTGCCCTTCTTGCGTTCGAGGGCGGCGCGAAACTCGGCCTTGGCTTTGTCGTCGTCCCGGTCGCTGTCAGCGGCACTCATGTGCTCCAGCCTAATGAGACGAGCGGGTCTCGATGGGAGGCTTGCTGCAGCAGCGGCCGGTAGGTCAGCACTCATTCAGCCTGGTCCTTGTTGAGGCCTAGTGTCAGATCGTGCGCCTACCGGTTGGCCGGTGACTGGACTGCTGATGGGATGTCGTGCCTGCTTCGGCGTGAGCACTTGATCATTAGGTTGCAGATGTCGCCGGGTGCTGTGTCTTGTCGGGCTATCCAGAGGAGTTGCTGCGGGTGCTGTTCATCGGGGATGACTGGGCCGAGGATCACCACGATGTCGAGATCGAGGGTGAGGATGGTCGCCGGCTGGCGCGGGCGCGGTTGCCCGAGGGACTGGAGGGCATCACCAGGCTGCATGCTCTGGTGGCTGAGCACGCCCCGGCGGCGTGGGTGGGCCTGACACCGGAGCAGGCTGGCGCTCAGGTGGCGGTCGGCATCGAGACCGACCGCGGTCGGTGGGTGGTGGCCTTGCGGGCGGCCGGGTATCACGTGTTCGCGATCAACCCGTTGTCGGCCGCGCGATACCGCGAGCGGCACTCGACCTCTGGTGCGAAGAGCGACGCTGGGGATGCGCATGTGCTCGCTGAGATCGTGCGCCTGGACCGCGATCACCATCGAGAGGTCGGCGGGGACAGCGACCTCGCGGACGCGATCAAGCTGCTGGCCCGCGCGCACCAGACGGCGATCTGGGAGCGGACCCGTCAGGTGCTGCGGATGAGATCGGCGTTGCTGGAGTACTTTCCCGCGGCGGTGCAGGCTTTCGCGGATCTTTCGGCGGTTGACGCGCTGCAGTTGCTGGGTCGGGCCGCCGACCCGGATCGAGCCGCGCGACTGCCCCGCGGCCAGCTGGTGATTGCGCTGCGCGCTGCCGGCCGCCATCACGTGGAGGCCAAGGCCGACACGTTGCAGGCGGTGCTGCGCGCGCCGGCGTTGCGTCAACCGGCCGCGACCCAGGGTGCGTATGCCGCCGTCGTGACCGCACAGGTCGCCATCATCGCCGCGCTCAATGAGCAGATCACCCAGTTGGGGCAGGTGATGGGCGAGCATTTTGGGCGCCACCCGGGCGCTGACATCTACCTCAGCCAGCCGGGTCTCGGAGCGGTCCTGTCCGCACGAACTCTGGGTGAGTTCGGCGACGACCCAGGACGCTTCGCCGCTGCCCGTAACCGGAAGAACTACTCCGGACAAAGCCCGATCACCCGCGCCTCGGGCAAGCGGAGCATCGTGCTGGCCCGCTTTGCGACCAACCGGCGGCTGAGCGACGCCCTGCACATGCAAGCCTTCGCCGCCCTGAACAAATCGCCAGGTGCACGAGCCTATTACGACGAGCTCCGAGCCCGAAACATCGGCCACCACGCGGCGCTGCGCCAGCTCGCGAACCGTCTCGTCGGCATCCTGCACGGCTGCCTGAAATCCAGCACCCTCTACAGCGAAGACACCGCCTGGCAGCACCGCCACACCGACACCCACGTCACCGCGGCTTGACAAATTTCAGCATGGGATGTCTGTCACGCGCGTTCGAGCACGACGACCGGAATGTTGCGAGCCGTCTTCTTCTGGTACTCGGAGTAGTCCGGCCAGACCTCGACCATGTGCTGCCACACCGCCGGTTTCTCACTCGGCGTCGCGGTGCGGGCCCTGGCCTTGAACTTGTCGCCCTTGATCTGCACCTCGACGTGCGGATCGGCTTCCAGGTTCAGGTACCAGGCCGGTTGTTCGTCGGTGCCGCCCTTCGACGCCACGACCAGGTAGTCACCGTTCCACTCCCGGAAGATCAGCGGATGGACGCGCTCCTCGCCGGATTTGCGGCCCTTCGTGTGCAGCAGCAGGATCGTCGTGCCCTTCTCCCAGTCATAGCCCTCGGCGCCGTCGGTCTGCTCGTAGCGCTTGACGTGCTCCTTGCCGAACAACATCCGCATCCTCCTCGTGGTTGCTGGTGGAATACCTACCCCGACCGACATGTTCGGTAAGCAGTTGCACGCGCAACCATCTCACGAGGAGACTGATTCACATGGCCGCCGTTACCGCTGACACGCTGGTGCTGCCCCGGGTGAAGGGGGCGTCGCTGGGCGACACCGAGCGCCCGGTGCTGTCGATCTCGACCGGGCCGACCGGTTTCGAGGGCGAGGGGTTCCCCGTCCGCCGTACCCTGGCCGGCATTGCCTACCAGCATCTCGATCCGTTCATCATGATGGATCACATGGGCGAGGTGGACTACGCCGCCGGCGAGCCGCGCGGCACGAACTGGCACCCGCATCGCGGTTTCGAGACCGTCACCTACCTGATCGACGGGCAATTCATCCACCAGGACACCCACGGCGGTGGCGGCGTGATCCGCGAGGGCGCGACACAGTGGATGACCGCCGGCGCCGGGCTGCTGCACATCGAGACGCCGCCGGAGAAGCTCGTCGAGGACGGCGGGTTGTTCAACGGCTTCCAGCTGTGGGTCAACCTCCCCGCGGCCGACAAGTTCCTGGCGCCGAAGTATCAGCCAGTGGAAGCGTCCGACCTGCTGCTGCTCGCCAGCGCCGACGGCGGTGCGCTGCTGCGGGTGATCGCGGGCGAGGTCGACGGACATGTCGGGCCCGGATCCACGCACACACCGATCACCTTGCTGCACGCGTCCGTGGCCTCCGGTGCTCGGTTGTCGCTGCCGTGGCAGCCGACGTACAACGCGCTCGCCTACGTCTACGCGGGTTCGGGCACGATCGGGCCGAAGGGCGAGCCGATCCACGCCGGCCAGCTCGCGGTGTTCGGCGCGGGTGACCGGATCACGATCGCCGCCGATGCCACGCAGGACAGCCGGACGAGCTCACTCGAGGTGATCCTGCTGGGCGGCGAGCCGATCGGCGAGCCGATGGCGCACTACGGGCCGTTCGTCATGAACACCCGCGACGAGCTCGTGCAGGCGCTGGAGGACTACCAGGCCGGCCGGCTCGGCGTCATCCCGCCGGACGCGATCATGCCGCACGTGCCGCGCGGCGCCGCAGACCCGCGCTGAGGCCGACGGACGTAGGTTCGATGTCATGAGATATCGGACCTTGGGCCGTAGTGGCTGCGCCGTCTCCGCGTTCTGCCTCGGCACCATGACCTTCGGCGCGGAATCCGGCGAGGCCGCGTCACACGCGCAACTCGATCGGTTCGTCGAGGCCGGCGGCACGTTCGTCGACACCGCCGATGTCTATGCCGGCGGACAGTCCGAGCAGATCATCGGGCGCTGGTTCGCCGACCGCGCGGCAGAGGTCACCGACGCGGTGGTGCTCGCGACGAAGGGTCGCTTCCCGATGGGCGCCGCGCCGAACAGCGACGGACTGTCGGCGCGGCACCTGACCCGCGCGCTCGACGCGTCGCTGCACCGGCTCGGCCTGGACTCGGTGGATCTCTACCAATTGCACGCCTTCGACGCCTGGACCCCGCTCGAGGAGACGCTGCGCACCCTCGACGGGTTCGTGCGATCCGGCAAGATCCGCTACTGGGGGCTGTCGAACTTCACCGGTTGGCAACTGACCAAGGCGGTCTGGCTCGCCCGCGAGCTGGGCGTGCCGGGACCGGTGACGTTGCAGCCGCAGTACAGCCTGCTCGTGCGCGAGATCGAGTGGGAGATCGTGCCGGCCGCGCTCGACGCCGGCCTCGGACTGCTGCCGTGGAGCCCGCTCGGCGGCGGCTGGCTGTCCGGCAAGTACCGCCGCGAGCAGCGCCCGAGCGGCGCCACCCGGCTCGGCGAGGACCCGGGCCGCGGCATGGAGGCGTGGGACCGGCGCGGTACCGACCGCACCTGGGACGCCATCGAGGCGGTCCAGGAGGTCGCGACCGCGCGTGGGGTGTCGATGGCCGAGGTCGCGCTTGCGTGGGTCACTGCGCGGCCCGCGGTCACGTCGACGATCCTCGGCGCTCGCACGCTGGAACAGCTCGAGACCAACCTGCGCGCCGCCGACCTCGATCTTTCCGAAACCGAAATCGATGCCTTGGACGCGGCCAGCGACCCCGATGCCACGGACTATCCGTACGGCGAGATGGGTCGCGACCAGCGCAACCGGGAGCTGCGGGTCGGGTGGTAGTCACCAGTCGGGCAACTCCGCGGTGCCGGTGAAGAACCGGTGGCAGGTGCCGGAAAGGTAGGTGCGCGCGCCGTCGACCCGGCAGCGCACCGTGCCGCCGCGCGCGGACAGCTGCCGCGCCACGAGGGCGGTGCGACCCAGCCGTGCTGCCCACATCGGCGCGAGCTGCGCGTGCGCCGAGCCGGTGACCGGGTCCTCGCCGACACCGGCCCGCGCACCGAAGAAGCGCGAGACGAAGTCGTAGTCGGTGCCCTCGCCGACCGCCGTGACGACGACACCGCGCACCGGCAGCCGACCGAGCACGCTCAGGTCGGGGTCGAGCGCGGCGACCGCGGTGGCATCGGCGAGGACGTAGATCAGATCCACGCTGCGCAACGCCTCGAGCACTGGCACCCCCAACGCCGTCGCCACCACCGGGTCGACGTCAGTCGCTGCCGGCAGTTGCGACGGGAAGTCCATCGTGTAGCCACCGGACGGATCGGGCTCGACCGCGAGCCAGTCGCTGCGGGTCCAGAACCGCACGCGGTCGGCCCCGGGATGCACCTCGTCGAACAAGTACGCCGCACTGGCGAGGGTGGCGTGACCGCACAGGTCGACCTCGATCGCCGGGGTGAACCAGCGCAGGTGGTAGGCCGGGTCGGGTCCGGGCTCGCCGGCCTCGGGTGGCAGCTGCGGCACCAGGAACGCCGTCTCGGACAGGTTGTTCTCGCGCGCCACTGCCGCGAGCAGCTCGGCGTCGGGCCAGTCCGGCAGCGGCATGACCGCCGCCGGGTTGCCCTCGAACGGCGCGGTCGCGAAGGCGTCGATCTGCGCGATCGGAACCCGCACCGCGCTCAGCTCCCGGTCGAATCGAGCGCGCTTCGGACATCGTGCGCCACAAACGTGGCGAACTCCTCCAGCGGCGGCCCGTCGCCAACCGAGTGCAGGATCAGGTGCGTGGCGCCGGCGGCCGCGAACTCGGCCAACCGGGCAGCGACCTCGACCGACCGGCACCGGCGGTCGATCGGCACGAATACCACGACGTCCGGCGGGCCGGCGCGGCCGGCCCGGGCGCGGCCGTCGAGCACGTGCGGCAGCACCTCGCGCAGCTCCGGCAACGAGGTCTCGCCTGAGAAGATCACCCCGTCGGACAGCTCGCCGGCCAGCGCTGCGGTGCGCGGGCGCACCGCCCCGACCAGCAGCGGCGGCGGCGGGTCGGGAGGCCAGTCCAGCGCGACCGCGTCGAGGTGCACGTACCGGCCGTCGGTCGTGACGGTGTCACCGCGCAGCAGCCGATACAGCGCGTCGGTGTATTCGCGCAGCAGGGTCATCGGCGACTCGGCCCGCGCACCCACCTGTGCCATCCAGTCGAGTACGCCGTGCCCGATGCCGGCGACCACCCGGTGCGGGAACAGCCGTTCGAGGGTCGCGAGCTCCATCGCCGTGAGCGCGACGTTGCGCAACGGCACCGGCAGCAGGCCGATGCCGACAGCCAGCCGATCGGTCCACGCCAGCACGGCCGCCGCTGCGGCGATGCCGCTCTCCTTGAAGCAGTCCTCCCACAGCCACAGCTGCTCCACGCCCGCAGCGTCAGCCGCTCGCGCGACCGCGCGCAGCCGCTCCGGAGGGAGGTCCGGCGCGAAGATCATGCCGAGCGTCACCACCGGCTCATCATCGCAGCCGGAAATCCAACCCGAAATCGCCGGCGCCGATCGGCCCGCGACGGAGCAGAATGGGCACCGGCGCAAGCGAGGTGAGCAGATGGCGAGCTGGCGAACTCCGGCGGCGCAGGTTGTCGATGCCGTCCCGATCCTGTCGCGCGGCAAGCACCGCAGGCCGGCGAACGGCGCGTGCTTCATGGAGTTCGCGTCATACCTCGCCGGGGAACGGTGGAGTGATCATCCGGCGTGTACGCACCCGCTGCTCGCGGCGCTGGCCCGCCAGATCAACGACCGGGTCTCCGACGCCCACCGCCAGCAGTTGGTCCGCGCCGTCCCGGACGTCATCGGGCTCACCGGCACCGACCTGCACATCGACGCGGCGATCGCGCTGCGGGTGGCCGCGACCGCGCTGCCGGTCGCCGGCGAGGAACACCAGGTCGTGCTCGCCGCCTCGATCGTGAACGCCGAGCGGATGGTCGCCGAGCTCGACGGCGCGACCGATCCGGCGCCCGGTCCGCTCGGGCGTGCGGCTCTCGAGTTGGTGCCCGACGCGGCGCCCTGGTGTCGGCTGCGGCGACCGCATTCACGCAGCGCCAAGCGGGTCTTCGCCCGCCAGACCGCCCCCGCGGTCGTGCGCTACGCGCTCGAGCGCATCGCCGCGCCGAACGTCCGCGACCGTGACCGGCTGCTCGTCGGCGTCCTGCTCGCATCGATCGCCGACTGCCGCCGGTGGTGCGAACCGTTGACGGCATCGAGGTCCGAGCCGCACCGCAGCAACGGCAGTCGCGCCGCGTCGGCACCGAGTGCCGCCCGCTGACCGGGCGGGCAGCGGCGTCCGCCCGGTCGCGACCCGGATCCAATCGGCGGTGGGCCAGTCGTCGGGCACCGGATGGCCGAGCAGCGGGTCGAGCCTGGCGCGGGTGACGGCGAGTGCAGACCCGCAGCGCGCCGGTCGGGGCGAACCCGGTCCGAGGGCGGCGGCCAGATCGGCGCCGCGGGCGTATGCGACGACCGGGACGCCGGGCACCATTGCGTCGGCCGCGGCCGCGGCCGACGCCTGCCGCCATCCGTCGTCGTCGGGGCGACCGCCGGCGCATCGACGCCCGAGCAGCGTCGTCGCGGGCTCGCCGAGCAGCTGTGGGCCGAACACGTCGCCGTGACCGGGCCGTAGGCCCGGGCCGGCAGCGCCTGCTCATCGCGGGCCGGCCGCCACGCGCACGCCGCCTGGCCGGCAGCCTCGAGGCGGGCGACCCACTGGGCCGCGAACAGCACCTCGAAACCGTGCGGGGCCGGGGTCGAGGTCGGCGAAGCTGTCCTTCACGCTTGTCGGCCCGCGTCGCGCCGAGGCCCACCAGCCGGGTTCTTCACCGTCTTCGGCTCCGGGACCTGGTGGAAGTACAACCGCGGGTCGGAACCCGCCGGGTCGCGCAGCGCCGAACGATCGTTGCGCCGCTCGACCGGTACGTCCCGCGCGTCGAGCGCCGCGTCCCAGGAGGCGAACCCGGCCGGCGGCGGCTCCTACTACATCGCCTGTTTCGTCAGGAACTGCGTGCCGATCATCGGCCTGGGCGTGCTGACCACCCTGACCGACCCGTTGATCGGCAGCACCGTGTTCGCCGCCACGATCGCGGCGCTCGGGATCGGCGCGCTCGTCTGGAGGCGGTTCGCTGTCGGCGGACACCCGCGGGAACAAGAAGCGGCCCAGGTTACTTGAGTCGATAACGCTCAAGAATCGAGGCCATTGATGTCAGATGTATTGACGCTGCCCATCCTGTCGACGGCCGACCTCGTCGTGCTGCCCGGGATGGTGGTGCCGATCGAACTCGACGCCGACGCCCGCGCCGTCATCGACGCGGCCCGGGCCGGGTCGGACGGATCGGCCGCGCAACTCCTGGTCGCGCCCCGGCTCGCCGACCGCTACCCCGTCTACGGGGTCATCGCCGAGATCGAGCAGGTCGGCCGGCTGCCCGGCGGCGCTCCCGCGGCGGTGCTGCGCGCCGGTCGCCGCGCCAAGCTCGGCTCCGGCGTGCCCGGACCCGGCGCGGCGCTGTGGGTCGAGGCCGAGCCGGCGCCGGAGGAGACGCCGTCCGACCACGCCCGCGAGCTCGCCGACTACTACCGCGCTCTGGTGATCGCGATCCTGCAGCGCCGCAACGCGTGGCAGGTCATCGACTCGGTGCAAAGGGTCACCGACCCGTCCGCGCTGGCCGACCTGGCCGGCTGGGCGCCGTACCTGTCCGACGAGCAGAAGCGCGAGATCCTGGAGACCCCGGAGGTCGAGGCCCGGCTCGACCTGGTCCTCGGCTGGGCCCGCGAACACCTCGCCGAGCTCGAGGTCACCGAGAAGATCCGCGATGACGTGCGAGAGGGCATGGACAAGCGCCAGCGCGAGTTCCTGCTGCGCGAGCAACTCGCCGCCATCCGCAAGGAATTGGGTGAGGACGAGCCGGACGGTGCGGATGACTACCGCACCCGCGTCGAGACCGCTGACCTGCCGGACAAGGTCCGCGAGGCCGCGATCCGCGAGGTGGGCAAGCTGGAGCGTGCGAGCGACCAGAGCCCCGAGGCCGGCTGGATCCGCACCTGGCTGGACACCGTGCTGGAACTGCCGTGGTCGACGAAGACCACCGACTCCACTGACATCGCCGCCGCGCGGGAGGTGCTCGACGCCGACCACCACGGTCTCGACGACGTCAAGGACCGCATCGTCGAGTACCTCGCGGTCCGCTCCCGGCGCGCCGAACGCGGCCTCGAGGTCGTCGGCGGCCGCGGCTCCGGCGCGGTGCTGGCACTCGTCGGGCCGCCTGGCGTGGGCAAGACGTCGCTCGGCGAGTCGGTCGCGCACGCGCTCGGCCGCAAGTTCGTCCGCGTCGCCCTCGGGGGCGTGCGTGACGAGGCCGAGATCCGCGGACACCGGCGCACCTACGTCGGCGCGCTGCCCGGCCGCATCGTCCGGGCCATCACCGAGGCCGGCTCGATGAACCCGGTTGTGCTGCTCGACGAGATCGACAAGGTCGGCTCGGACTATCGCGGCGACCCGGCCGCGGCGCTGCTCGAGGTGCTGGACCCGGCGCAGAACCACACGTTCCGCGACCACTACCTCGAGGTCGACCTCGACCTGTCCGACGTGCTGTTCCTGGCCACCGCCAACGTGGCCGACACCATCCCGCCGGCGCTCTACGACCGGCTCGAGGTCGTCACGCTGGACGGCTACACCGAGGACGACAAGGTCTCGATCGCGCGCAGCCACTTGCTGCCCCGGCAACTACAGCGTGCCGCGCTCGACGACTCCGAGGTGAGTATCAGTGACGACGCGCTGCGCCAGATCGCGGCCGTGTACACCCGTGAGGCCGGCGTGCGGCAGTTGGAGCGCGCGATCGCGCGGGTGCTCCGTAAGGTCGCGACGCGGCTGGCCACCGAGCCAGGGTTGGTCGCGGTCGATGCCGACAACCTGCGCGAATTCCTGGGCCGGCCGCGGTTCCTGCCGGAGTCGGTGGAGCGCACGGCGGTGCCGGGCGTGGCCACCGGCCTCGCGGTCACCGGCACCGGTGGTGACGTGCTGTTCATCGAGGCCACCTCGATGGCCGGCGAGCCCAAGCTGACTCTCACCGGCCAGCTCGGTGACGTGATGAAGGAGTCGGCGCACATCGCGCTGTCCTACCTGCGGTCCCACGCGGCCGCGCACGGCATCGACCCGGCCGCGTTCGACCGCGCCGTGCACCTGCACGTGCCGGCGGGCGCGGTGCCGAAGGACGGGCCGTCCGCGGGCGTCACCATGGTGACCGCGCTGGCGTCCCTGGCCTCGGGCCGGCCGGTGCGCTCGGACGTCGGCATGACCGGCGAGGTGACGCTCAACGGCCGGGTACTGCCGATCGGCGGCGTGAAGCAGAAGCTGCTCGCCGCCCAGCGCGCCGGGCTCAGGACGGTGTACATCCCGTTGCGCAACGAGCCGGATCTCGACGACGTCGCGGCCGAGGTGCTGGAGGCGCTCGACGTCCGCCCGGTCGGCGACGTGGGTCAGATCCTCGAGCACGCCCTGGAAGGCGCACAGGCCGAGCGCAGTGAGGCCACCGCCGCCTGATCCCCGCCCAATCCGGACCTGCCCGCCGCATCACTCATCCGTTGAGTGGCGACACAATCCACTGAGTGGCGAGACACGTCTCGCCACTCAGTGGTCTAAATCGCCACTCAACGCCGGGTGGGACTCGACGGGGGTGGTCAGCGGTCAGCGGTCAGCGGGTCGCGCCGCCGGGCATGAACCGGCCGGGTGGCAGCGGTGGCGCGGGCAGTCGGTAGCCGTCGAAGCCGGGCACGTCGGCGAACCGGTCACCGGTTATCCAGTCGGCCCGCGCGGTGACGATGTCGTCGTTGCTGCGCCCGACGAAGTTCCACCACATCACGATCTGCTCGTCGAACGGCACCCCGCCGAGCAGGAGCACCCGAGCGCCACCGGGTGCGGCCAGCCGCAGGTCGCGGCGTGCGCAACCGAGGTAGGCCATCGCGCCGGGCGCGAGGGTCGCGTCGTCGAAGTCGACCGCGCCGGACATCACCAGCACCGCATGCTCGTACTCCGGCTCGAGGGGCAGCAGCGCCTCGCCGCCGGGCTCGAGCACGATGTCGGCGCCCACCAGGGGCGAGTGCGCCTGACCCGGCGAGTGGGCCTCGGCCAGCGCTCCCATGATCACCGTCACGACCGCCCCGCGGTCGTGCAGCACCGGCAGATCGACGTGGTGTTCCCACGCCGGCGCGACCGACCGGTCCGCCGACGGCAGCGCGACCCACAGCTGCACGCCGTGCAGCAGCGCCGGGTGCGGGACCGGGGACTGCTCGGCGTGCGTGATTGCGCCGCCTGCGGTCATCAACCCGAGCTCACCGGGATGGATCAGCTGATCGCTACCCAGGCTGTCGCGGTGCTGCACTGACCCGGACAGCAGCCAGCTGACCGTCTGCAGACCGATGTGCGGGTGCGGTGGCACCTGCATGCCCGGTCCTGCGGCGATGTCATCGGGGCCGTAGTGGTCGACGAAGCACCACGCGCCGACCAGCCGCCGGCCGAGGTTGGGCAACAGCCGCCGCACCACCGTCGACTCGCCGAGGCGTACCTGCTGGCCGGAGAACACCTCGTGCACCGGGCGCGGCGCGACCTCGGCGAGCCCGCCGCAGGTCCGCAACTGCGGCGCGCGATCGAGGTTGCTCACGCAACCAAAGGTACCTTTGGCCGCCGGTGTTCATCTCGGCCGTGCGTAGACCCGCAGGACCACGACGTTCAACGCGGCCGACGCGAGCAACAGCCGGGCGACGACGTACGTCCACAGCAGCATGGTCGCCGCGACACCCAACGATCCGTACAGCTGCGACGCGTGGGTGATCCGCCGGCTGAAGTAGAAGATCGTCGCGAGGTGCAGCAGCTGGGCGCCGACACCGACGAGCGCCGCGCCGGGCAACAGCGCCCACCACCGCAGGCCGTCCGGGCGTGGCAGCCAGGTGGAGACCAGCCACCACAGCGCCGCCCACACGAGGGCGACCAGGATCGTGGCGGTCAGCCCGACGCCCGGCGAGTCCTGACGCATCCAGGTGGCGACGAGTGAGACACCGAACGCGAGGACCACCGTGGCCAGCACCGCCCCCACCGCGCGCACCGGACGGCCGGGTTTGCGCACCGGCTCGCCCCAGATGAGCGCGGTGGCCACGACGACGGTCTTGGCCAGCGTGTAGGAGACGATGACCAGCAGCGTTGCGCCGATGATCACCGCCAGCCAGCGTCCGCGATGCGCCTCCTGGGCGGCGGTGCCGATCGCGTCGGCGGCATATCGGCCAAGACCCGCGTCGGTGGCGTCCTGCTCGGCGTTCTCGTTGAAGCCGAGCAGACCGACGCTCAACAGCGCGGCCGGCAGCGACCACAGGAACAACCGGAACGCGAGCGCGCCGGCCATCAGCGCGCCGCCGGTCGCGACGTCGTGCTCGGAGAGCGTGAGCGCGAGATCGAGCGGGCGGTGCCTCAGGCGCGAGGAGATGACCCGCACTCGGGTGGCGTCGATGCGGACCCACGCCTCGTGCAGCCGACCTGCCTTAGCCGCCTGCGGTTCCTGCTGCGCGGGTTCGCTCGTCTCGTCCAACCCGTCCGCGTCGCTACTCGTCGGAGAACGCGGCGCGCAGCGCCGCGTCCTGCTCCTCGGACAGGTTGCTGGAGATGAGCTCGGCGTGCTGGCCGCTGAAGGCGCCGCGGATCTTGTCCTGCACGGCGTTGGCGGTCATCACGAACAGCGCCGACGTTCCGGGCGTGATCTCGCTGCGAACCTTCTCGATGAAGTCCTCGTCGATGCCGGCGTGAGTCAGCGCGCCGCCGACGGCGCCGGCGGCGGCGCCGATGGCCAGGCCGATCAGCGGCACGAAGAAGATCAGCCCGAACAGGAATCCCCAGAACGACCCGCCGAGCGCGCCCGCCGCGGTGGTCGAATGCATCTGCTTCGTCTTGGGCTTCTTCGCGTCCGGCTCCCAGCTCACGGTGGCGCCGTCGTACACGTCGATGAGGTGTTCCTTGTGCAGCCCCTGCAACGTCTCCAGCGCGCGTTCGGCGCCGTCGGGCTGCTCGAACTTCCACACCGTCAGAGTGCTCATGCTCGTCCCTCTCGCTTCGCTCAGCCGCCGAGGAGGCGGGCTTTCTGGGCGTCGAACTCGGCTTGGGTCAGCAGACCGCGGTCCTTGAGGTCGCCCAGTTGCTGCAACTTGTCGAGCAGCTCGTCGCCGCCGGGCGGCGCCGGCGCGGTGGTGTACTCCGGTTGCGGCGGCGCGTACTGCTGCGGGGGCTGGGCGTACTGCTGCGGGGGCTGGGCGTACTGCTGCGGCGGCGGAGCCGCATACTGCTGCTGCTGGTATTCCTGCGCCTGTGCCTTCTCCTCGGCCCGCGCGTTCTGGTGCCCCGAGACCTTGTTGGAGACCGCGGTCGCGGTGCCGGCGATCACGGCGGTGCGGGCCACCGTGCCGACCAGACCGGGGCGACCCGCCCTTCCCATGCCACGTCGTCGCATCATGCCTGTGCCTCCTGCGTGTCGAGCCCGGCAAGGGCGGCGTCGATGACCTCTGCCGGGATGCGTTCGTTGGCGACCACGACCCCGCCGGCCGCGCGCATGGCGGTGACGAACCGGGCCGCCCAGCTGTTTTCGAAGACGATCACGGCCGCCATGTGGCCGGGCTCGAGCGCAGCCGCGGCGAGCTCGATGTCCTGCTCGCCGAACAGGCCGTCGTACTCGCCCTCCAGATCGGTGAACAGGGCGTTGACCGCACTGTCGAGATCGTCGATCTCGACCGCCTCGACGTTGCCGTCGGCGTCCTTGGCCACCAGCACGAGGTCGAGGATGTGGACCGTCCGGGTGGTGACGAGATCGTTGAGCGCGGCGACGAGTTCGCCGTGGAACGCGTTGCCGGGGAATTCGACGACGAGGTACTCGACCGGTCCGTCGGACATCTGCGGGGAACCTTTCGGCGGGGGTGATCGGATCCCCACCATATGCGGCGTCGGCCGGGCGCGGTCAGCCGGTGTGGATGAACGTGGTCAGTCCATTTCCTCACCGTGCGCGACGATTGCATAGATGACGAGCATGTCGAGCGCGATCACCATAACCGCCCAGACCGGGTAGGAGAAGATCACCAGCAGCTGCGCCACGGAGCTGAGGAACGCGAGTAGGACACCCAGCACCCTCGCCCAGTAGCGCCCGGTGAACAACGCCAGCCCGGTGACGAACGCGAGGATGCCGAGGATGAGATGCACCCAGCCCCACGCCGTGTAGTCGACGTTGATGACGTTGCCGTTACGGCCGACGACGAAGACCTCGTCGCGAAAGATCGCGGTCAGGCCCCAGATGATGTCGAACGTGCCCGCCATGACGAGCATGAACGCGCCGAACACGATCCAACCGACCCACCCGCTCGTTCGAGTTCTTGCCATCGCTTGTCTCCGCTCGCAGAGTCGTCGCGGTCAAGGTAGCCCCATCCGAGCGGTCGGATGCGGCATCGACGCGGCGTTTGGGCCGATCGGCTCCGGATCGGAGGTCGATTAGCGTGGTATGCCGTGAATGCACCGGCCGTGCCGCCACGCCGAACCAGGCCCACCGCGCTGATCGTGCTGCTGGTGTTCGGCGACGCGTGCGGGTACTGGATCGCGCGTACCGCGAAGGGGCGGCTGCGGGATTGGATGGATCGAGCCGGCGGGTCGGATACCGGCGCGCGGGCGCTGCGCCTGTTGCGCGAACGCGGCCCGGTGTTCCTGTTGTTCGTGCGCTAGATCCCGGGTGTGCGGTTCGCGCTGAACGCGACACTCGGCGGGGCCGTGCGGATGCCGTTTCGCAGGTTCGTGTTCTGGTCGTCGATCGGCGCGACGCTGTGGTCCGCGCTCACCTGCGCGAGCGCCTATGTCGTCGGCAGTGCGCTGCCGGGCTACCCGCTGGTGTCGGTGATCGTCACCTGTGTGCTGTCGACGGTACTGATCACCGGGATCATCTGGCTGGAGAACCGCTGGTCACACCGGCGGCACCCGGTCGCCCAGGTCACGACGCCTGGCCGGGCACCAAGACGATCTTGCCGTGAGTGTGGCCGCGGTCGAGCTCGCGGTAGGCCTCGCGGACCTCGGCCAGCGGATAGGTCGCGGCTATCGGTAACTCGAGGCGTCCGGAGGCAAGCTCCGCGGCGATCTCGGCGAGCACCTGCGCCGTCGCGACCGACGAATGGAGGACGACCTGCGCCCCTTTCCCGCCGGCGCGGAAGTCTACGATGGTGGCGATCCGAGCCGGGTCCACGCCGAGGTCGAGGCCGACCTGCACGTACTGGGGGCCGTGCGTGTCGAGCACCGTTGTCACCTGCTTGCCGTCGATGGCGTCGCGGATGCGGCCGACGAGCCCCGAACCGGTGTAGTCGACCGGCCGGATGCCGTGACTGCGCAGCCATTCGTGGTTGGCGGGCCGGGCCAGCCCGACGACGGTGGCCCCGAGATTGCGTGCCCACTGTGCGGTCAGCGCGCCGACGCCGCCAGCCGCCGCCGAGACGAGTACGACGTCGTCCACGGACACGTCCGCGGCGTGGACGAGCGCGTACGCCGAGGTGCCGACGACGAACAACGCGCCGGCTCGCGGCCAATCGAGCGCCGGCGGCTTGATGACGATCTGGTCGACCTCGGCCACGACGTACTCGGCATGGCTGGCCCGGTTGTTGGTGAAGCCCAGCACCTCGTCACCCGCCGCGAAGGCCGTGACGCCGGGCCCGACGGCGTCGACCACGCCCGCGAAATCGCTGCCCTCACCCTCGGGAAAGGATGCCGGCCAGCGCTCGGCCACCGCCCCGATACGGATCTTGCTTTCGCCGGGGTTGATCCCGGCCGCACGCACGCCGACCAGCACTTGTCCATCGCCCGGCTCCGGCTTGTCGACATCCGCGACGCGGAGCACCTCGACGTCGCCGTATTGATCGAATCGCACTGCACGCATGCTTGGGTAACCCCGGCGGGGCGCACCCGCTTCCCGTGGGCCGACCCTGATCGGCCCGGGAACGGCGTCAAGTTATCGTTCGTTGTGATTCCAGAGGCGGGCGTACGCGCCTGCCGTTCAACGCGAGGAGGTCGGGCTCGGTGGCCCAGAACCCAGTCATCAGCCGCTTCGGCCGGGCATCCGGTGGCGAGAACACGCCGTCGGCCGGCGACCTGCAGGTCATGTTCGACAAGCCGGCCTACACCGGGCCGCGCCAGAGCGCGCGGTACATGACGCTCGACGACGTCGTCGTGCGCACCGGCGCGATGCTCGGCACGATCCTCCTCGCCGGCGCGCATCTCATGGAGCTTGCCGTCAGACGCGGCTGTGCCGCCGGCTGCTGATCGTCGTCGCTGATGGGCGGCGTCGGGCTCGGCCTGTACATGGCCTTCACGATGAGGGTCAACGCCGTCACGCGCTGCTCTACTCGGCGTTCGAGGGCGTCCTGCTCGGCGCGATCAGCCACGCGTTCGAGCAGCGCTGGCCCGGGCATCGTCATCCAGGCCGTCACCGGCACGGTCATGGTCGCGGCGGGCATGCTCATTCGTCTACAAGATCGGCGCCATCCGCGTCACGCCGCAAGTTCACCCGCATCGTCGTCGGAGCCACGATCGGCGTCTTCGGGCTGATGCTCGTCAACCTGATCGCCTACCTGTTCCACGCCGGGCGGGCTCGGACTGCGCGACGGCGGCCCGCTCGCGATCATCTTCAGCCTCGTCTGCATCGTCATCGCGTCGATGAACCTGGTGATGGACTTCGACATCATCGAGCAGGGCATCCGCCAGGGCGCGCCGCAGAAGTTCGCCTGGTACGCCTCGTTCGGCCTCGATGGTCACGCTGATCTGGCTCTACATCGAGATCCTGCGGTTGCTCGGCTACGCGCGCCGCTGAGAGCACTGACCGCTCGACAAGTCAGGGACGGGCCGGATCGGCCCGTCTCCGGCTGGCCGTCAGCGTGGCCGGCGATCCCCCTCCGGCGTAGACCGCCGGACGCTGCTCGGAGGGTTCAACGAGGCAAGTCGGAATCGGTTGCGTGAATCGGCGTCAGCTGAGCCGCTCGAAGATCATCGCCATGCCCTGGCCGCCGCCGACGCACATCGTCTCCAGGCCGAACTGCTTGTCGTGGCACTGCAGCGAGTTGATCAGCGTCGTCGTGATGCGCGCGCCGGTCATGCCGAACGGGTGGCCGACCGCGATCGCGCCGCCGTTGACGTTGAGCCGGTCGAGGTCGATGCCGAGGTCGCGGTAGGACGGGATGACCTGCGCCGCGAACGCCTCGTTGATCTCGACCAGGTCGATGTCGTCGATGCGTCATGCCGGCGCGGGCCAGCGCCTGCTGGGACGCCTCGACCGGGCCGAGGCCCATGATCTCCGGGGACAGGCCGCTGACCGCCGGTGGCGACGATGCGGGCCAGCGGGGTGAGCCCGAGCTCGGCGGCCTTGCGGTCGCTCATGACGACCAGCGCGGCGGCGCCGTCGTTGAGCGGGCAGCAGTTGCCGGCGGTGACCCGGCCGTCGGGGCGGAACACCGGCTTGAGCCCGGCGACGGCCTCGTAGGTGACGCCCGGCGCGCGGGCCGTCGTCCTTGGCTGACCACGGTGCCGTCGGGCAGCGTCACCGGGGTGATCTCGCGGGCCCAGAAGCCGTTGGCGATGGCCTTCTCGGCGAGGTTCTGCGAGCGCACGCCGAACTCGTCCATGTCCTCGCGGCTGACGTCCTTGAGCAGCGCGAGGTTCTCGGCGGTCTGGCCCATCGCGATGTAGACGTCGGGCAGCAGGCCGTCCGCGCGCGGGTCGTGCCACTCGGTCGGCGCCGGCTTCGGCGACCTTCGCTGTGCGCTGCTCGGCCTCGTCGAAGAGCGGGTTGTGGCGTGTCCGGCCAGCCGTCGGAGCTGCCTTGAGCGAAGCGGGAGACGGTCTCGACGCCGGCCGAGATGAACACGTCGCCCTCGCCGGCCTTGATCGCGTGGAACGCCATCCGGGTGGTCTGCAACGACGACGAGCAGTAGCGGGTGATCGTCGTGCCCGGGCAGGTCGTCGTAGCCGAGCTGCGACGGCGACGACCCGGCGCCATGTTGAAGCCCTGCTCGCCGCCGGGCATGCCCGCAGCCGAGCATCAGGTCGTCGATGTCGTGCGGGTCGAGCGCCGGGACCTTGTCCAGCGCGGCGCGGACCATCTGGGCGGCCAGGTCGTCCGGGCGGATGCTCGCCAGCGAGCCCTTGACGGCGCGGCCGATCGGCGAGCGGGCGGTGGCGACGATGACGGCTTCGGGCATGACGGCTCCTCAGTGCGACGGTGTCGGTGGGCTACCGGTACGGCGGCCGTCGCGGGCGAGGTCTCCGGTGGACGTTGCGGGCGGCGGCGGCGCAGCTGGGCGAGCGGGCCGCGCCAGCCCTCGCGGCGGCCGAAGTGCTCGGCCGCGGCGACCTCGGTGCCGGGGTGGTTGACCGACTGCGCGGCCGCCTTCCTCGCCGACTTGACCCGGCGTGTCGTGAAGGTGCTGGCCGAGCTGGTCCGGGTGCCCAGCCCGAGCGCGTCCAGGCAGGACGGCACGATCGCCCCGGCGGCGGCGGCGTAGCCGGCCGCCGACGGGTGGAACCGGTCCTCGGCGAAATCGTGCGGGCTGGTCATGAACAGCGGGCCGAGCAGGTCGCCGAGCGACACCGTGCGCCCGCCGGCCGCGCACGACCGCGACGGTCTGTCGCGGGCCATCCGGCGTGACATGCGGCGCGCGTAGGACCGCAGCGGCTGGCGCGAGCGGGCCGATGGTGCCGAGATCGGGACAGGTGCCGACGACCACTTCGGCGCCGGCCGCCCGCAGCCGCAGCACCGTCTGCTCGAGGACGCGCACCGCGGCCTTGGGCTTCACCCGCGCAGTGACGTCGTTCGCGCCGACGATCACGATCGCGAGCTCGGGTCGGGCCCGGCGCAGCCGCTCGTACTGGGCCGCGAGGTCGCTCGACTCCGGCGCCGACGACCGCCACGTTGGTCAGATGCACCGGTCGGCGCGCCGCCTCGGAGATCCGGATGGCGATCTGCGCGCCCGAGGTGTCGCGATCGCGATACGTGCCGTAGCCGGCCGCCGAGCGAGTCGCCGAGCACGCGATGCGGATCGGCGGCCGGGTGCGGCTCACGCCTGCGGCCGCCCAGACCGTGTCGTCGCGACGGCGGCGGTGGGTCCTTCGCGATCGGGATGCGCCGCTCGGCGAGCTTGACCTCGCCCCACAGCAGTGCCGACAGCCCCGCGGCGCCGGTGACCACCGCGGTGCCGGTGACCACCGCGGTGCCCAGCCCGCCGCCCGAGTAGCGTGCGATGCGCCTGGCGCGGGGTCGGGACGTCACTCTTTGCAGGGTAGCGGGCGACGCCAGGCGTGGCGCGCCGAGCGCTTGGTGGCAGCCTTGCGGCATGGGTTACAGCGAATCCGTCGTCGACCTGATCGGCAACACCCCGCTGGTGCGGCTGCGCCGGGTGACTGAGGGATCTGGCCCCGCTGGTGCTGGCCAAGATCGAGTACTTCAACCCGGGCGGGTCGGTGAAGGACCGCATCGCAGTGCGGATGATCGACGCCGCCGAGGAGTCGGGCGAGTTGCAGCCCGGCGGCACGATCGTCGAGCCGACGTCCGGCAACACCGGCGTCGGGCTGGCGATCGTCGCGCAGCAGCGCGGCTATCACTGCGTGTTCGTCTGCCCGGACAAGGTGAGCCAGGACAAGATCGACACGCTGCGCGCGTACGGCGCGCGAGGTCGTCGTCTGTCCGACGGCGGTGGCGCCGGAGGACCCGCGCTCCTACTACTCGGTCTCCGACCGGCTGGCCCGCGAGACGCCCGGGCGGCTGGAAGCCCAACCAGTACGCCAACCCCAACAACCCGCGCTCGCACTACGAGACCACCGGGCCCGAGATCTGGGCGCAGACCGACGGGCGCATCACGCACTTCGTCGCCGGCGTCGGCACCGGCGGCACGATCAGCGGCGCCGGCCGCTACCTCAAGGAGGCATCGGGCGACGGTGCAGATCGTCGGCGCCGATCCGGAGGGCTCGGTCTACTCCGGCGGCACCGGCCGGCCCTATCTCGTCGAGGGCGTCGGCGAGGACTTCTGGCCGGAGACCTACGACCGCGACATCTGCGACGAGATCATCGCGGTCTCGGACAAGGCGACTCGTTCGACATGACCCGGCGCCTCGCCCGCGAGGAGGGCCTGCTCGTCGGCGGGTCGTGCGGGATGGCGGTCGTCGCGGCGCTGGACGTGGCGTCGCGCGGCGGCCCCGACGACGTGGTCGTCGTGCTGCTGCCCGACGGCGGCCGCGGCTACCTGTCCAAGATCTTCAACGACGACTGGATGGCCGACTACGGCTTCGCCGGCGCGGCGGCGAGACGACGGTCGGCGACGTGCTGCGCGCCAAGTCCGGCGACACGCCCTCGCTCGTGCACGGCCACCCGAACGAGACGGTGCGCGACGCGATCGACATCCTGCGCGAGTACGGCGTGTCGCAGATGCCCGTCGTGGCGGCCGAGCCGCCGGTGACGGCCGGCGAGGTGCTCGGGCTCGGTGTCCGAGCGCGAGCTGCTGGACGCGCTGTTCACCGGGCACGGCATCGCTGGCCGACGCGGTCGAGCGGCACATGTCGGCCCCGCTGCCGATCATCGGGTCTGGTGAGCCGGTGGCCGCGGCGGTCGCCGCGCTGGGGGAGGCGGACGCGATGCTGGTGCACGTCGACGGCAAGCCGGCCGGCGTGCTCACCCGCCAGGACCTGCTCGGCCACCTCGCCGCGAGCTGACGCCCTGCCTGCCCAGCCGTAATCGCGACTCTTGCAATGAGATGACCAGATCGAGGCTCGGATTCTGGTCATCTCGTTGCAAGAGTCGTGGTTGGCAGCCCCTGAGGTCACGGCACTGGGTGCTGCGGCAACGGGTGCCGCGGCCGGCGGTCCGAATCGACGCTTCGGGGCGGGAAGCGGTGCCTTCCCGGCCGGTGTGGGCTGGCGCGAGTCGACGCCGCGAGCTGACCTTCCCGCAAGTTGTCCGCGCGTCGCGGACGGATATGCATCGCGAGCGCGGACAACTCGGGGTGGGTAGCGTCGGCGTCATGGCGGGCTTCGACACCCTGGCGATCCACGCGGGGCAGGAGCCTGACCCGCGCACCGGCGCGGTCGACCGTGCCGATCTACGCCACCTCGACCTACAAGCAGGACGGCGTCGGCGGGCCTGCGCGGCGGCTACGAGTACAGCCGCAGCGCCAACCCGACCCGCACCGCGCTGGAGGAGCTGCCTGGCCGCGCTGGAGGGCGGCGCGCGCGGCGCTCGCGTTCGCCAGCGGGCTGGCCGCCGAGGACACCCTGCTGCGCACGGTCTGCGCGCCCGGGCGACCACGTGGTGCGTGCCCGACGACGCGTACGGCGGCACGTTCCGGCTGATCGCCCGGGTGCCAGTCGCGCTGGGGCGTCGAGCACACGCCCGCCGCCGCTCGGCGACCTCGACGCGGTGCGCGCCGCGATCCGGCCGGACGACCAAGGTGGTCTGGGTGCGAGACGCCGACGAACCCGCTGCTCGGCATCGCCGACATCGCGGCGCTGGCCGACATCGCCCACGACGCGGGCGCGCTGCTGGTCGTCGACAACACCTTCGCCTCGCCCTACCTGCAGCAGCCGCTCGACCCTCGGCGCCGACGTCGTCGTGCACTCGACCACGAAGTACCTCGGCGGGCACTCCGACGTCGTCGGCGGCGCGCTGGTGGTCAAGGACGCCGACGCTCGGCGAGGAGCTCGCGTTCCACCAGAACGCGATGGGCGCGGTGTCCGGGCCGTTCGACGCGTGGCTCGTCCTGCGCGGCATCAAGACCCTCGGCGTGCGGATGGACCGGCACTGCGCCAACGCCGCGCGGGTCGTCGAGTTGCTGACATCGCACCCGGCGGTCGACCGCGTGCTACTACCCGGGGCTGCCCGAGCATCCCGGCCACGAGGTCGCGGCGCGACAGATGCGCGGCTTCGGCGGCATGGTCTCGTTCACGCTGCGCGGCGGCGAGGAGACCGCGCTCGAGGTGTGCGGGCGCGCCGAGGTGTTCACGCTCGGCGAGTCGCTCGGCGGGGTCGAGTCGCTGATCGAGCACCCGGGCCGGATGACGCACGCCAGCGTGGCGGGCTCGCCGCTGGAGGTGCCGGGCGACCTGGTGCGGCTCTCGGTCGGCATCGAGGACATCGACGACCTGATCGCCGATCTCGCCCAGGCGCTCGCTTGAACTACAGCCCGAGGTCGCGGCCGATCAGCTCTTTCATGATCTCGTTCGAGCCGGCCCAGATCTTGGTCACGCGGGCGTCCATCCAGGCGCGCGCGACCCGGTATTCGCGCATGTAACCGTACCCGCCGTGCAGCTGCACGCAGGCGTCGATGATGTCGTTCTGCACCTGCGCGGACCACCATTTCGCCTTCGCGGCGTCGACGGCGCTGAGCTTGCCGGCCGCGTGCGCGAGCACGCCCTCGTCGACATAGGCCTGGGTCACTTCGGCCTTGGTCACCAGCTCGGCGAGCACGAACTTGTTGTGCTGGAAGCTGCCGATCTGTTGCCCGAATGCCTTACGTTCCTTGGCATATGAGACGGTTTCGTCCAGCACGCCGCGGGCGTGGGAGATGTTCGAGACCGCCGAGCCGATGCGCTCCTGCGGCAGACGTTGCATCATGGCGATGAAACCGCGGTCGATGTCGCCGATCACGTTCGCGGCGGGCACCCGCACGTCGCGGAAGAACAACTCGGCGGTGTCGGCCTCGGGCTGGCCGACCTTGTCCAGCTTGCGACCGCGCTCGAAACCCGCCATCGCGGACTCGACGGCGAACAGCGTGATGCCCTTGGCCCCGAGCTCCGGGCTGGTGCGCGCCGCGACGATCACCAGATCGGCGCCCACGCCGTTGGTGATGAACGTCTTCGAACCGTTGACGATCCAGTCGTCGCCGTCGGGGACGGCCGTCGTCCTCAGCGCCGCGAGGTCGGACCCGCCGGACGGCTCGGTCATCGCGATCGCGGTGACGAGCTCGCCGGAGCAGAACGCCGGCAGCCAACGCCGGCGCTGTTCCTCGGTGGTGAGCTCGACGAGATACGGTGCCACGACGTCGTAGTGGATTCCCAACGACGATGCGACCGCGGCGCTCGAGCGGGCGAGTTCCTCGGTCAGCACGGCGTTGAACCGGTAGTCACGGGCGTCGGTGCCGCCGTACTCGCTCGGCACACCGAGCCCGAGGAACTCCTGCTTGCCGGCCTCGCGCCATACGTCGCGATCGATGCTGCGCGCCGCGATGAACCGCTCGGCGTGCGGTTCGATCGTGCGTTGCACGAACTCGCGGGCCGAAAGGCGGAAGGCCTCGTGATCGGCGGTGAAAACGGTGCGTCGCATGACTCTTTCTACCGAGTGAGCATCCCACCGTCGACCGGCACGGTGATGCCGGTGATGTAGCTGCTGGCCGCGCTGGCCAGGAACACCAGGGTGCTGTTGAGCTCCATCTGGGTGCCGAGGCGCCCGAACAAGGTGCGCGGGATCACCTGGTCGGTGACGAAGTCGTCCTTGAGCTGGTCGGTCATCTCCGACACGAAGTATCCGGGCGCGATGGCGTTGACCCGGATGCCCTTCCGGCCGCCCCACTGCTGCGCGAGATCGCGGGTCAGGCCGATCAGGCCGAGCTTGCTGGCCGTGTACGCGGCCTGCGGCAGCCCCATGCTCATCAGCGCCAGCACACTGGAGATGTTCACGATCGCGCTGCCCGGCGCCATCACCCGCGCGCAGGCCTGCGCCATCCAGTAGCAGCCGTTGAGGTTGATGTCGATGACCGCGCGGAACTCCTCGGGCGTCTCCTTGGTGGCCGGTATGGCAGTGGCCATCCCGGCGTTGTTGACCAGGATGTCCAGCTGCCCGAACTCTCGCGTCGCGGCCTCGGCCAGCGCGGTGCAATGGTCGGGATCGGTGACGTCGGCGGGCACCGCGAGCGCGCGGCGGCCCTGCGCTTCGACCACCGCCTTCGTCTCGGCCAGCCGGTCCGCGCGGCGCGCCCCGAGCACGACGTCGGCACCGGCCTGGGCCAGCGCCTGCGCGAAGCCGACGCCGAGTCCGCTGGAGGCTCCGGTGACGACGGCGACGCGGCCGTCGAGGCGGAACGTGTCGAGTACCGAGGCCATCACGCGGTCGTTCCGGTCGGGCGGGCGCTGCGCCATTCGCTGGCCAGCATGGCGAAGTCCACCTCGTCGGTCCACTCGCCCTTGAACCACTCGTTCTGCACCAGATACCCCTCCTGCCGCATGCCGAGCCGACGCAGGACAGCGCCGGACGCGTCGTTGCGGGAATCGATGCGAGCGATCACGCGGTGCAGTCCGAGACCGTCGAAGGCGATGTCGAGCATGGCGGCGCAGGCTTCGGTGGCGTAGCCGCGGCCGTGGAAGTCGGGGTTGAAGACATAGCCGAGCTCACCGCTGCCGTGCTCGCGGCTGCGCCAGAACAGCAGGACGTCGCCGATCACCTGTCCGGTCTCGCGCGACACCACGGCCAGACCCAGCGGCTGTCCTTCGTCGTCGAGCGTGGAGCGCCGCGCGGCCAGCCACTCGCGCACCTGGTCGCGATCCTTCGGCTCGGACGGGATGTAACGGCAGACGTCCGGACGCGAGGAGTATGCGTACACGTCCTCGACGTCACCAACCGGATCGAGCGGACGCAGCAGCAGCCGATCGGTCTCGATCGGATAGACGGGATGCACCACGCGGCCACGGTAGTCGGCGTCAGTACCGTTCATGGCATGGTTTGCCGCACCGGCGCGATCTGGGACGAGCAGTATCTGGCCTACGACTTCGGGGACCATCCGCTCAATCCGATCCGGCTGGACTTCACGATGCGGCTCTCGCGCGAGCTCGGCGTGCTCGACGCGCTCGACCTCACGGTGCCGCAGCCGGCCACCGAGGAACAGCTGCTCACCATCCACGACGCGCCGTACCTGGCCGCCGTGCGGGCGGCGAGTGACGACCCCACCTTCGAGGGGTTCGGGCTCGGCACCACCGACGATCCGGTGTTCCCGGGGATGTACGACGCGTCGGCGCTCATCGCCGGCGGCTCGGCGCAGGCCGCGCTGCGGTTGTGGCGCGGCGAGGTGGAACACGCCGTCAACATCGCCGGCGGGCTGCACCACGCCATGCGCGGCTACGCGTCGGGGTTCTGCGTGTTCAACGACGTCGCGCTGGCCATCCGCACGTTGCTCGCCGCCGGGGCGAAGAAGGTTGCCTACGTCGACATCGACGTCCATCACGGCGACGGCGTGCAGGCCGCGTTCTACGACGATCCGCGGGTGCTGACGATCAGCCTGCACCAGGACCCCCGCACGCTGTTCCCCGGCACCGGTCTACCGACGGAGGTGGGGGTAGGCGCCGCGGAGGGAACCGCGGTGAACCTGGCGCTGCCGCCGGGTACCGACGACGCCGGCTGGCTGCGCGCCTTCGGTGCGGTTGTCCCCGGGGTGCTGCGGGCCTTCGCGCCGCAGGTGCTGGTCGCGCAGTGCGGGTGCGACACCCACCACCAGGACCCGCTCGCGAACCTGGAGCTGACCGTCGACGGGCAGCGCACCGCGATCGCCGCGCTGCACTCGCTCGCGCACGAGGTTGCGGGCGGCCGCTGGCTGGCCTTCGGCGGCGGCGGGTACGGCCTGGTGCGCTGCGTGCCGCGGACCTGGACGCATTTGCTCGGCGAGGCGAGCGGGCGGCCGGTGCCGCCGGACGCGTCGATCCCGTCGGGCTGGCAGGAGTACGTGCGGGCGCGGGGCGCGCGCGGCGACCTGCCGCAGACGATGGGGGAGCGGCCGGTGCCCGAGGTGCGGGCGTGGGAGCCGGGCGGCAGCGGCTGGCTCGACGGTGCGATCGGTGCGACCCGGCGGGCGGTCTACCCGTTGCACGGCCTCGACCCGGACGATCCGCGTGACTGAGACCGACGACGAGCCGGAACCGCAGGCGCCGGCCCACTGGGAGGCCGACGTCATCGTCGCCGACGGCGGCATGGTGCACCTGCGCCCGATCCGCCGCGCGGATGCCGACGCGCTCGTGGCGTTCCACGCGGGACTGTCGCAACGCACCCGCTATCTGCGGTACTTCTCGGCGTATCCGCGCATTCCGGACCGCGACCTCTACCGCTTCACGCACGTGGACCACCACGACCGGGTGGCGCTGGTGGCATTGCTCGGCGAGCGGATCGTCGCAGTCGGCCGCTACGAGCGCGAACGCGGCGGTGACAGCGCGGAGGTCGCCTTCGTCGTCGCCGACGACCAGCAGGGCCGCGGCATCGGCTCGGTGCTGCTCGAGCATCTGGCCGCCGCTGCCCGCGACATCGGCGTCAAGCGGTTCGTCGCCATCGTGCTGGCCGAGAACGCGAGCATGCTACGGGTGTTCCGCGACGCCGGATACGAGATCACCCGCCACGTCGACTTCGGCGAGATCACCCTCGACTTCGATGTTGCGGAAACCGAACCAACCGAAATCGTGATGCGCGAACGCGAGCAGCGGGCGGAGGCACGCTCGATCGGGAGACTGCTGCAGCCGCGGTCGGTTGCGGTGGTCGGGGCGAGCAACGAGGCCGGCAAGATCGGCAACGCGGTCTTCGTCAATCTGTTGCGGATGGGCCTGGACGGCCCGCTGTACCCGGTGAACCCGGACGCCCGGCACGTTCATGGGGTGCGCGCCTACCCATCGGTGCACGACGTGCCCGACGACATCGACCTCGCCGTGGTGGCGGTGCCCGCGCCGGCGGTGCCGGAGATCGTCGAGCAGTGTGCGGAACGCGGCGTGCGCGGGCTCGTGGTGATCTCCGGCGGCTTCGGCGAACGCGGCGAGGAGGCCGAGCGCGTCGCCGGCGCGCAGGCGCAGCGCGCCCTGGTGGCCTCGGCGCGCAACCACGGCATGCGCGTCGTCGGGCCCAACTGCCTCGGGATCGTGAATACCGACCCGGCGGTCGGGCTGAACGCGTCGCTCGCGCCTCTGCCGCCGCTGGCCGGGCGGGCCGGCTTCTTCTGCCAGTCCGGCGCGCTAGGCGTCGCGGTGCTGGGCGAGGCCGCGCAACGCGGGCTGGGCGTGTCGACGTTCGTGTCGGCCGGCAACCGCGCCGACGTGTCCGGCAACGACCTGATGCAGTTCTGGGAGACCGACCCGCGCACCGACGTCGTGCTCATGTACCTGGAGAGCTTCGGCAACCCGCGCAAGTTCGCCCGGGTCGCGCGTCGGCTCGGGCGCCGCAAGCCGGTCGTCGCGGTCAAGAGCGACACCGGCGCGGTGGTGGCCGGCCTCGCGCAGACGACAGTCGCGGTGCCCGACGTCAGCATGCGGGCACTGTTCGAGGCCTCGGGCATCATCCGCGTCGAGACCGTAGGCGACCTGTTCGACGTCGCGTTGCTGCTCACCTCGCAGCCGCTGCCGGAGGGACCGCGGGTCGCGGTGATCGGCAACTCGACGGCCCTCGGGGTGCTCGTCACCAACGCGTTGATTCAGGAGAGCCTGCAACCCGCGCAACTCGTGGATGTGGGCGTCGACGCCGGTGCCGACGCCTACGTCCACGCGCTGCGCGACGCCCTGGCCGACCCGGGTGTCGACGCGGTGGTGGCGGTGTTTGTCCCGCCGCTGCAGTCACCTGCTTCGGAGGACGTCGCGTCCGCGGTGCGCGGCGCGATCGCCGAGAGCAGCAAGCCGGTGGTGTCGACGTTCCTCGGCTTCGAGGGGATCCCCGATGCGCTGGCCGGCGCGGGCGACTCGTACCCACCGCGTGGCTCGGTGCCGTCCTACTCGACGCCCGAACGCGCGGTCCGCTCGCTCGGGCGCGTCTACCGATACGCGCAGTGGCGGCGGCGCCCGGCGTCGCTCGTGCCGGCGCTGCGCGACGTGCATCCGGGGCCGGCCCGCGAGCTCGTCCGTCGGGTTCTTGACGAGGCGCCCGCCGGCCGCGAGCTCACGCCCGAGGAAACAACCTCGCTGCTGGCTCATTTCGGAATCCGTAGCGACGCAGGCGCCGAGGGGATCAGCGTCGAGTTCGCGGTTCAGGACGACCGCTCGTTCGGCGCGCTGGTGTCCTTCGGGATCAGCGGAGTGGCCACCGACCTGTTGCACGACCGCGCATATGCGGCGGTGCCGCTCACCTCCGCCGACGCCGGTGAGCTGATCGCCGCTCCGCGGGCCGCGCCGCTGCTCGAGGGCTACGGCGGCGGCCCCAGCACCGAGCCCGACGTCCTCGTCGAGCTGGCCCTGCGGATCTCCGCACTGGCCGACGCGCTGCCCGAAGTGGGCTCCGCCGTGCTCACCGCGAACGCCGGCCCACGCGACGTCGCAGTGATCCACGCGCGGGTGCGAGTCGGCGAGGTGGTCGCTCGTCCGGACACCGGACCGCGTCGGCTGCGCGGCTGGTGAGTCAACTGTGCAGCGGCGAACCCTGTTTCGGTGCGGCCGACTGCGGTCCCACCAACTGGCGCAGCACCGGGCCGAGGTCGGCCGGCGGTGACCACCCGTAGCGCACCGCGGTGCCGTTGGTGACCACAACCCGGCAGGGCGCGGCGTTGATCGTCGTGACCACGACCGGCAGGTGCCCGTTGTCCGCCGTGACCGCCGCGACGGTCAGCCGGCGCTCGTCCGCCGAAATGTAGTCCGGGCACACGCCGGCCGGCCGGGCCTTCGACGCGTCCTCGAGGCTGGCCGCGAACGCGCGGGCCTGCTCGCCGGTGAGCACGGTCGCGCGCGGGTGGCCGCCCTGCGTGCCGGTCCGATACGCGCACAGCACGATCTCGTGCACCGGCTCGGTGAACATCGGAGCCGACGGGTCGGCCGCGCCGGCGGCGGGCGCCGCGGGCGCGTCGGCGTCGCAGGGCAACGTCGGGGCGCGCCCGGGGCACGACGCTGCTGGACGACGGTCTCGGCGCCGCGGCCCCGCCGGCCGCGCTGCCGGCCTGGGCGTCGGCGTTTCGGGTCGAGTCGACTGCCTGCCCGCCGCCGGCCGTCTCGTGCCCGGAACTGCCGCTGAACACGGCGATCCCGCCGCCCACTAACGCCGCGAGCAGCACCGCGGTGGCGGCGCCGTTGCGCAGATAGGTGCGGCGCCGGGCGATACGCGCCTGGCCGGCGGCGATCACTGCACCGGCGTCGACCGGGTCGCCCTCGCCGTCGTGCAGGGCGGCTCGCAGGTCGAACTCGGACGGACTCATGCCGCACCCCCGGTGCCGGCCTCGACTCGTAAGCGGGCGAGCGCGCGCGAGCAGCTGCTTTTCACGGTGCCTACCGGTATGCCGAGGGTGGCCGCGGTGTCCTGTTCGGACAGATCGCAGTAGTAGCGCAGCACGACGACGGCGCGTTCGCGCGGCTCGAGTCCGGCGAGCATGCGGCGCAGTTCGTCGCGAGTGTCCGACGCGCCCGATTCGTTGGCCGACGTCGGGTGCTCGGGGAGAATCTCAGTGGGTCGCTCGCCCCACCACTTGCGTCGCGACTGGTCGATGTGCGCGGTCACCAACGCCTTGCGTGCGTAGGGGAGCGGGGCGTCGATGCGGCCCCATTTCAGATACACCTTCGTCAATGCTGTTTGCACCAGATCCTCGCCCCGGTGATGGTCGCCGGTCAGTAGCCGGGCAGCGTGCAGCAAAGTGGCGCCGTTCGCCTCGACGAACGAGCGGAACCCCGCGTCGTCACGCACCCGCAGTCCCTCCTCAGCTCGTTGACGAGGTGACGGCGCGGAAAGGTTCTCGCCGCACCTCAGCCGCCGGGTCGGTACACCATCAGGAAGACGATGCCGGCGAAGATCAGCCCGACCACCCCGCCGGTCGCCGCCACCCGTGCCGTGAGCGTCACGACCGAGTCCTGCTGCGCGATCAGCGCGGTGGCGCGGGAGAGGGTAGGCACGATCACGGCCAGGATCAGCGCGATCGCGACGACCCACAGCAGCAGCGACAGCCAGATGTAGGTGTCGCCGAAGTCCGCGGTCTTGCGACGGGTGTACGCGTTGGTCGTGCTCATCAGGGCGAAGCCGGCGATGACCACGAGCAACGATGCGTAGGAGTAGATCCGCAACATCCGGGCGGCGCTCGCGGTGACCGCGCCGTCGCCGTGGCGCACGCCCCGGCTGGCTGTGGTGGCCGCGTGCACGAGCGGCCCGATGGCGAACACGGCGAACAGGATGTGCAGGGCGAGCAGGATCTTGTACATGCCCGCAGGCTATCGAGCAGCGGTCTCGATGAGGCGCTGCGCCGCGGGGTGCCAGTGACCCGCGTACCGCTGTTGCAGCTGCGGGATCCGCCAGTCGCTGCCCTCGATCACCTGGCGGCACCGGTAGGTCTCGCAGTGGCAGTAGAGGACGAACCCGGGATCCGTGACGCAGGTGGCGTAGTCGAGCGCCAGTTCCTCACCGGCGGCGATGGCGCGGCGCGCGACGAGGGTGGTGGCGTCGGCCCAGCCGAGGTTGGGGTCGCAGCTGTGGTTCACCGGGCCGAGGTCGTCGGGTCCGACCGGTGCGTCGCCGAACCGGACGGCCGCAGTGCCGGCCTCGATGGCCGTGGTGGCGTGCAGGCCCCGTCCGGCGATACGGGACTCCTCCCGCCGCGCCTGCGGGTGCCGCGGGTCAGCCGGCGGCACGGCGGCGGCCGCGACGGCTGGCGAGATAGTCGGCTACGACGTACTCACCCAGCGCGCCCTGCTTGGGCTGGAACACCCGCCCACCGTTGCGGCGGCCGACCTCCTGCATGAACCGCACCAGCCGCGGATCGTCGTCGAGCATGAAGACGTTGATCACCGCGCCGCGCCGGGTGCAGCGTTCGACCTCGGCCAGCGTCGCCGCGATCGTCTCCGGGGTGGGCGGCCAGGCGAAGTCGGCGAACCCGTCCGCGTGCGAGGTGGGCCGTCGGCTCGCCGTCGGTGATCACCATGATCACCGGTTCGGCGCCGCGGTGCTTGTCGAGGTGACGCCGGGCGAGCATCAGGCCGTGCTGCAGGTTGGTGCCCTGCACGCGGTCCCAGTCGTGGTCGACCAGCGCGCCGGTGGTCATCACCCGCGCGTAGTCGCTGAAGCCGATGATCTCGATGGCGTCCTGCGGGTACTTGGTGGTGACCAGCGAGTGCAGCGCCAACGCCGTGGTCTTCGCCTCGCCCCAGGTGCCGCGCAGCTCCATCGAGTACGACATGTCGACGAGCAGCGCGACGGCCGCCGACGAGCGACGCTCGGTCTCGACGATCTCGAAGTCCTCCGGGGCCAGCCGCACGTCGGTGCCGGCGGTGCGCAGCACGGCGTTGCGGACGGTGCGCACGACGTCGAGGGGCTGCTCGTCGCCGAATCGCCACTCGCGACTCGCCCCGGTGACCTCGCCGGCGGCGCCCGCATCGCGGACGTCGTGCCCGCCACGGCCGCGTGATTCGACGAGCGCGAACACCCGGCGCAGTGCGGTCGAGCCGAGTCGGCGCAGGGCGCGGGGTGTGAGCCGCAGCCCCTCTCCGGTGCGCTGCACGTAGCCCTGATCGCGCAGCTCGCGCTCGATACGACGCAGCTGGGCCATGTCCTGTACCGCGGCGCGCCCGAGTGCGCGCTCGATCAGCTCCTCGTCGATGTCGTCGAGGCTGGCGCCGGGATAGTCCTGGCCGAGCAGTTCCTCGAGCTGGTCGAGATCGGCCAGTTCGGCGAGCGCGCCGGTGGCGTCGGCGAAGCCCATACCCTCCTCGCCGTCCATCCGCTGCCGTCCGCCCCACCGCAGGTCCGGGCGGGCCGAGCGCAGCCCTTGCTGCAGCCGGGCCATCTCGTCGGCGAGCCCGGCCTGGCCGAGCGCGTTGGCCATCAGGTTGCCGAGCTCGGCGCGCTGTTCCGGGGTGAGCGAGTCCATCAGCTGCTGGGCGGCGGCCGCGCGGCGCGCGAGCGCGTCGATGAGCTCGTCGAGGTTCTCGCGGCTGTTCGGGGAAGTAGTCGCCGTACTGCTGCATGAACTCGGCGAACTGCTCGGGCGTGTGCTCGCCGCGGGCGTCGGCGTCGAGCATCTCGTTGAGTGCGCGCATCATGTCGCGGATGCGCTGCAGGTCCTCCGGCGACGCGTTTTGCAAGGCGTCGCGCATGCCCGCGAACTGCGCGTCGAGCACCTCGCTGCGCAGCAGTTCCTGGATCTGCTCGTAGGTCTGGCGTGCCTCGGGCGAACGCCATTGGTAGTCGGCTAGCTGGCGCACCGCGCGCGACGTGTCCTTGGGCAGCGTGTCGAGTTCGGCCTCGGCCATGCGCGCCGAGTCGTCAGGGATCGGGAACAGCGCCTGACGTTCCTGCTTCGAGCGCCTGATCGAGCAGTTCCCGCACCTGCTCCAGGGTGCCGTCGAGCCGTCCGCCCTTGCGCAGTTCCCGCGAGCGTTCGCGGGCGCGGCGACGCAGCGCGTCGAGTCCGTCGCGGCCGTCCGGCCCGCGGCGCAGCAGCCGGTTCAGCGCGGTGCGCGGCGACATGCCGGCGAGCACGTCGTCGCCCACCTCGTCGAGCGCCTCGCGGATGTCGAACGGCGGCTCCAGCGGATCCGGGCCGCCGGCCCACTTGCCGTACCGGACGGGCATCAGGCGCCGTAGACCGTGCGAGCGCCGTCGGAGTCCTTGGCCAGCCGGCGGTTGAGGTACAGCCCCTCGAGGGCGAACTCGAGCACAGCGGCAGCAACGCCGATGGCACTCGGTCCCTCACCGACACCGTCGGGTTCGAGCCGGTCGAGCAGCGCAGAGAGCACCGGCACCGGGCCGAGCTGGTCGAGCAACTCCTGCGCCGGCACGGACTCGCCGGTGGTGACGGTCAGGCCGCCGTCGAAACGTTCCTGCAACGGCCGCAGATCGAGCCCGGCCAGCCGCGAGCGGTAGGTCTCGACGACCGCGCGCCGCAGCAGGTGGTCGAGGACCTCGAACTCGCGGCCCTCGTCGGCGTCGTCGAACTCGACCTTGCCGCGCGCGGCCGGCACGACGCTGGGCAGGTCGCACACCCGTGCGACCGCGGCGCCCTCGTGGGTGACCGCAGCGCGGCGCACCGCGGCCGCGGCCACGGTCTCGACGCCGCCGATCGCGAATCGGGCCGAGACGCCGGAGCGCTGGTCGACCTGGGGTGCGTCGCGCACCGCGCGCGCGAAGCGGCCGACGACCTCGAGCAGGTGCGTCGGGAACCAGCGGCGCCGCGTACGTGGTGTCCGACCACAACACGGCGGCTTCCTGCGCGATCAGCGACAGCTCGTCGACGAGCTCGAGCGGGTAGTGCGTGCGCACCTCGGCCCCGAAGCGGTCCTTGAGCGGGGTGATGATGCGCCCGCGGTTGGTGTAGTCCTCGGGGTTCGCGCTGGCCACCACGAGCAGATCGAGCGGCAGCCGCAGCTGGTAGCCGCGCACCTGGATGTCGCGTTCCTCGAGCACGTTGAGCAACGACACCTGGATGCGCTCGGCGAGGTCGGGCAGCTCGTTGATCGCGAAGATGCCGCGGTTGGTCCGCGGCACGAGGCCGTAGTGCACGGTCTCCGGGTCGCCGAGGGTGCGGCCCTGCGCGACCTTGATCGGGTCGATGTCGCCGATGAGGTCACCGACACTGGTGTCGGGCGTCGCGAGCTTCTCGCCGAAACGTTCGGTGCGGTGCTTCCAGGCGACCGGCGTGAGCTCGCCGTCGTCGGCGGCCAGCGCCTGGCAGCGCCCGCAGATCGGGCGCGTACGGATGGTCGTTGATCTCGCAACCGGCGACAACCGGGGTCCACTCGTCGAGCAGGCCGAGCAGCGTGCGGATCAGCCGGGTCTTGCCCTGACCGCGTTCGCCGAGCAGGACGAGGTCGTGTCCGGCGAGCAGCGCGCGCTCGACCTCGGGGACGACGGTGTCGTCGAAGCCGACGATGCCCGGGAAGGTCGGCTCACCGGCTTCTAGCCGGGCGATCAGGTTCTGCCGGATCTCGGTCTTGACGCAACGATGCACGTGCCCGGACGCACGTAGCTCGCCCAGGGTGCCGACAGCGGGAGGAGTCACCTCTACGACGCTACGTCGCCGTCGCTACCTGCTGCCACCTACTCAGAACTGGAGATAGATGTCGGTCGCCATCCGGACCAGCGGTTGATCGTTGCCGGCGTCGCTCGGTCGAGGTACCAGGCGTCGACGACCGTCACGCCGGCGTCTTGGCTCAATGCGCTGAACGCGTCCGGCGACGGCACGTGCATCGGGCCGCTCGGCAGTCGGTAGCCGTCACGGAACAGATCGTCGAGGTTGCCGGTGCCGTCCTTCGTGACGAGCGCGCGGAACCTGCCGGCGACCTCCTAGACCTGCGGGTCGACGCCGCGAAAGCCGAGCGTCGACCGCGTGAAGCCGACCGGATGCCCGTCGACGACGGTGGTGGCCAACACCGGTCCAGCCCCCCGCACGGATGCGCCTTCAGGTAGTCGATCACCGCGGCGCCGCGGGGCGGGTTTGGTGCTCGGACCGGTTGGCTGTCCGGTGCCTGCGGTGGACGGCGCGCTGCGCGGCGCCGGTGTGGTGCTGGACGGGAAGTCGTGGCTGCCGCTGGTCGCCGACCGCAGTGCCGCTCGGCGAGCCACCCGAACCCTGGCCGGACGTGGTGCCCGAGCACCCGGCGAGGGCGAGCACGGCAGCGCCCAGGAGGCCGAGGCGAGCGCACAGGGCGTTCAGCTCTTCGCCCCGTGCATCGCTGTGATCAGCTTGTTCAGCTGCTCGCGCGACATGCCGAGCCCGAGCGCCAGCCAGTTTCGCGATCGGCATCGCCTCGACGATCTTGCGCATCTCCCAGCTCATCTGCTCGTACTGCGCATCCGCGCCGGTCTCCTTCAACAGCACGCTGCCGACCGGGTGAGCGAGCCATTCGCCGAGCGTGGAGGTGATGTCGAGTTCGACCGGCACGCCGTCGCCGTCGATCTCGACGCGCGCCGTCTGCCGGATGTCGCGCGAGGAGACGCCGATCCGCAGGTCGACCGCGCCGGGTTCGACGACCCAGCGGTGGTGCAGCTGGGACCAGTAGCTGAACGAGTGGTCGTCGAGAATGATCGTGACGGTCTCGCTCGAACCGGGATCGAGCGTGGCCCTGGCGAATCCCGCGAGCTCCTGCTCCGGGCGTTGCACCGACGCCTGTTCGTCGTGGACGTAGAGCTGGACCACCTCGGCGCCGCGAATGCTGCCGGTGTTGGTCACTGACAGGCTGACCTCGACGGTGTTGGGGCCGGTCTTGCGAACGATCGGCTCGCCGAGTTTGAACGTCGTATAGCCGAGTCCGTGCCCGAACGGATACGCGACGTCGTGATCGAGCGTGTCGTAGTAGCGGTAGCCGACGAAGACGCCCTCGCCGTAGCGCACGTGCTGTTCGCCGCCGGGGAAGAACAGGTGAGCCGGATTGTCCTGCAAACGAAGGGGAATCGTCTCGGCGAGCTTGCCCGACGGGTTCGCCCGGCCGTACAGCAGCTCGGCCGTTGCGTGGCCGCCGCCTTGCCCGAGCAGCCAGCCTTCGAGCAGCGCACGCACTTTGGTGTCCCAGCTCGTCTCGACGACCGCGCCGTTGGACAGCACCACCACGGTGTTGGGATTCGCGAGGTGCACGGCGTCGAGGAGTTCCAACTGTCCGGACGGCAGGTCGATGTCGGTGCGGTCAAAACCCTCGGACTCGGCCTCGGCGGGCAGCCCGAGGAACAGCACGGCGACGTCGCTGGCGGTGGCGGCCTCGACCGCGTCGGTGAGCAGCTGCGCGGGCGCGGGCGTGTCGTCGATGGTGAAACCGGGCGCGAAGCGCACGTGGTCTGCTCCGGCGATCTCGGTGATCGAGTCGAGGGCGTTGTCCAGTCGGGTCGGCACGACCTGCGAGCTGCCGGCGCCCTGGTAGCGCGGCGAGCGGGCGAATTCGCCGATGACCGCAATCGTCTGGCCCGGGTCGAGGGGCAGGATGGCGCCGACATTCTTGAGCAGCACTGCCGACGCAGCGGCGGCCTCCCGAGCCAGCGCGTGGTGGGCGTCGCGGTCGAAGGTCGGTGGGTCGGTCTGCCGGCCCGCGGCGGTGCGTTCGACGAGATCGAGCAGGCGCTGGTTGGCGCGGTCGAGAGTGGTCTCGTCGAGCTCCCCTGAGCGCACGGCGTCGACGATCTCGTCGTCGGTGTCCGAAGGCGGCATCTCGAGGTCGACGCCGGCGGCGAGCGCCTTCACGCGATCGCTCACCGCGCCCCAGTCGGACACGACGAGACCCTCGAAGCCCCACTCGTCGCGCAGGACCTCGGTGAGCAGTTCGCGGTGTTCGCTGGCGAACGTGCCGTTGATTTTGTTGTAGGCGCACATGACGGTGGCCGGCTGCGCGGTCTTGACGATGTGTTCGAAGGCCGGCAGGTAGATCTCGCGCAGCGTGCGCTCGTCGACGTCGGCGCTCACCCGCAGGCGATCCGTCTCCTGGTTGTTGGCGGCGAAGTGCTTCAGTGAGGTGCCGATGCCGCGCGACTGCACGCCCCGCACCCACGCCGCGCCGAGCCGACCGGCCTGGAACGGATCTTCGGAGAAGTACTCGAAGTTGCGCCCGCACAAGGGCGAGCGCTTGATGTTGACGCCCGGGCCGAGCAGGACGCTGACCTGCAACGCGCGCGCTTCGTCGCCGAGCGCGCAGCCGACCCGATAGGCGAGGTCGAGGTCCCAACTGGAGGCCAGCGCGACCGCGGGTGGGAAGCAGGTTGCCGGGATGCTGTGACCCAGCCCGATGGCGTCGACGCCGTCGGGCTGCTTGCGGATGCCGTGCGGGCCGTCGGTGACGAGCAGGCTCGGGATGTTCGCGCTCGGGATGCCCTGGGTGTGCCAGAAGTCGGCACCGGAGGTGAGCGACGCTTTCTGCTCCAAGTCCATGCGGTCCTCCTGTCGCGGGTGTCTCGGATCCTTGCAGGCCGGGTTTCGCTGCGGTGCGATACCGACTGTCCCAGCGAGTCCGGACGTGCAGTGGCAGGACGATGACGTGTCCGCGAGGCCAGATCCCGAGGGCCGCGTGGTGCGTCGCGGACGGTTCGGCGCGTCGTCGGCAGGCGAGTCGTCCGGTGGTTGGGAGCAACCCGGAACTCGCGATATGCCGATCTGGTCGTCGCGAGCGGGGAGGTTGCCTCGCGCCCGCTCCGAGACGCGTCGGCACGTTCTGTCCGTTCATCGTGCTTCGGAAAGCGAAATCATCAGCAACGAGGTCGTCGGCGCTTCCGCCGACTGCCGCTCTCGGGTCGAGTCTCGCTCGGCTTGGGTGAGTGAGTGCGGCAGCGAGGAGGACGTTCGTTGCTGGCTGCTCGCGTTTCGGGTTGCGTCTCGCGCGGCTTGGGTGCGTGAGAGCGGCAGCGGCGGGGGCGTTTCGGTGCTGGCCGGTCGTGTTGCAGGGTCGCCTCTCGGGCGGCTTGAAGATTCGTTGGTTTTGGGGTTGTGGACAACCCCGAAACTGTCGGACCCAGCCTCCAAAATCGTACCTATGAGCGAGACACTCCACGTCGATGCCCCGGCCGTGACGCTGGCCGGGGCGCACTCGCTCGTCGATGACTTGTTCGCCGCGGACCTGACCATCCCTACCGATGATGATTTGCTGGCGTCGTTGCGGGAGGTGGAGCGGCTCTCGCGGCGGCTGGTCGCGGTGGGGCATGGGCTGATCGCCGAAGCGCAGACCCGGTGCCTGCCGCACTCGCTGGGTGCGGCGTCGATGGCGGTGCTGCTGGGCCAGGTCCTGCGGCTCCATCCCGGTGAGGCCCGAGCCCGGGTGCGGGCGGCCGAGGCAGCCGGGCCGCGGTGGGCGTTGACCGGCGAACCGCTCGAGCCGATCTTCCGCGATGTCGCGGCCGCCCAGGTGGCCGGGGAGATCTCCGCTGAGCATGCCCGGGTGATCCTGCGGGCGGTCGAGGCGCTGCCCGCCGCGCTGCAGCCCGAGCACAGCGGCCCAGTCGAACGTGACCTGGTCGGCTTCGCGCGAACCCTCGACCCGGCCAATCTGCTCAAGGCCGCGCAGCACATGCACAACCTGCTGAACCCTGACGGGTCGTTGGACGATCCGAAGGATCGGGAGCGCAAACGCGACCTGACCCTGCGGCCACGGCCGGACGGTTCGGCCAGCGTGCGGGGCGAGCTCACCCCGGAGTGCGCCGAGCGGCTGCAGTGCGTGTTCGACGCCCTCGCCAGCCCGGCGCCGGAGAGCGGCGGGGTGAAGGACCTGCGCATCGGCGGGGCAGCGGCGCCACGACGCGCTGCTCGACGCGCTGACCCGGCTGTGCCTGGACGGGTCGCTGCCGCCCGCCGGCGGGATCGCCACCACCGTGATCGTCATCGTCGGCGAGGAATCGTTCCGCACCGGGCGGGGCTCGCGCGAGACCGGGCACGGTGCCCTGGTCCCGGCCCGCGAGGCGTTGCGCTGGGGCGCCGGCGACCAACGCATCCACACCACCCGCATCACCGCCGACGGCCCCGACACCGGGATGGTCACCGGGCACAGCGACACCCGGCGCACCTTCACCGAGAACCAGCGCCTGGCGATTCTGGCCAGAGACGGCGGATGCACCTTCCCCGGCTGTGACCGACCCGGGGCCTGGACGCAGATCCACCACATCATCGCCTGGGCCGACGGCGGTCCGACCACCATCGACAACGGCGCCATGATCTGCGGCTACCACCACCGCACCTTCGACAAACTCGGCTGGCAATGCATCACCCTGCACGGACGCCCGGCATGGATCCCGCCACCACACGTTGATCCGCAGCAACGACCAAGACGCAACCCACTCCACGAGAAACCACTCCGACAATGAGCCGGCGCGGGTCAGAGCGTGCCGACGCCTGCGACGAGTCCGTGCCCGCTTCAGCGGGCGTCGGGCTGCGCCGCGTCTTCGGGCTGGCGCGGGTCCTTGCCCGGGTCCTTCGAACCGTCCCTGTCCCGTTCCCGGGCGGCTTCCGCGCGCCCGAGCTCCGAGCGCAAGAAGTCGCGGGTGGCGACCTCGCCGAGCGCCATGCGGATCGCGGCGATCTCGCGGGCGAGGTACTCGAGGTCGGCCTTGGATTCGCGCGCCTCCTCGCGGTCGGAGTCCAGGTTGACCCGATCGCGGTCGTCCTGCCGGTTCTGGGCAAGCAGGATCAGCGGCGCGGCGTACGACGCCTGCAGCGACAACGCGAGCGTCAGGAAGAGGAAGGGGTAATGGTCCGGGTGCGGCAGGCCGGGCACCGAGTTGCCGACCACCCACACGACGATGATCGCCGTTTGGATGACGAGATAGCGCCCGGTGCCCAGGAAGCGCGCGAACTTCTCGGTCCACTGGCCGAAGGCGTCCGGATCGAGGCGCACCAGGGGCCCGCGCCGGTCCAGGCGGGGTTGGTCGAGGCGGGCGCGCTTGTCAGCCATGCGCCGCAGTCCGTTCGGTGCCGAGGCCCGGGCCGGCGCTGGCATCGCCGTCCGGTCCGTCGTCCGCGTCGCGGTCCGAGTCGCGCCAGCCCTCGGGCAACAGATGGTCGAGCACGTCGTCTACGGACACCGCGCCGAGCAGCCGGTCGTGCTCATCGACCACCGGCGCCGCGACGAGGTTGTATGTCGCCAACTGACGCGTCACCTCGTCGAGCGGGGTGTCCGGGCGCAGCACGCCGGTGTCGCGTTCGCAGACGCCGCTCACCAACGCCGCGGGTGGCTCGCGGAGCAACCGCTGGATGTGCGCGGTGCCGAGGAAGCGGCCGGTCGGCGTGCCCTGCGGTGGTCGCACGACGTAGACCTGCGCGGCCAGGGCGGGCGAAAGCTCGGGATTACGGACTCGCGCGAGCGCCTCGGCGACGGTCGCGTCCGGCAACATGATCACCGGTTCGGAGGTCATCAGCCCGCCGGCCGTGTAGTCGGCGTAGGTCATCAGCCGCCGCACCGGGGCAGCCTCTTCGGGCTCCATCAGCTGCAGCAGGCGCTCCCGGTCGGCCTCGGACATCTCGCTGAGCAGATCGGCGGCGTCGTCGTCGTCCATCGCCTCGAGCACGTCGGCGGCGCGTTCGTCGGCGAGGGAGTGCAGGAGACTGACCTGGTCGTCCTCCTCCATCTCCTGCAAGACGTCGGCCAGGCGTTCGTCGTCGAAGGCCGCGGCGACCTCGATGCGGCGTTTCGCCGGCATGTCCATCAGCGCCGAGGCGACGTCGGCGGCGCGCATGTCCGACAGCATCGCGAGCAGCGCGTCGGTGCCCTGCGTCGGGCCGCTGACGGCCAGGCCGTCGACCTCGTTCCACTCCACCTGGAACAGCTGGCCCCGGCGGCGGGTGAGGCGGCCGGTGCCGGTGCGCACGGCCAGTCGGGTGACGATCCAGTCGCGGGCGCGGGTGGGCTCCATCGCCGCGTCCACGACGCTGGCCACCTTCCCGCTCTCGCGCACCGTCACCGAACGGTCAAGCAGCTCGGTGAGCACGAGGATCTCGTTGGGGCGCCGCTCGAAGCGCCGCATGTTGACGGTGCCGGAGGACAGCACCACCTGGTCCGGCTCGATCCGGGTGACCCGGCCCATCGGGACGAAGATCCGGTGCCGCTGGCCGAGTTCGACCACCAGTCCGAGCACCCGGGGCGGCTGCCGGTCGGCGCGCAGCATGGTGACGGCGTCGCGGACCTTGCCGAGTGGGTCGCCGTTCGGATCGAACACGGCGATACCGGCCAGGCGGGCGAGGAACACCCGGTCGCCGCTGCTCAAGGGACCACCTGCACGTCAGCAGGTTAGCCGCTGATCGCCGTGTGAGACCTCCGACAGCAGGGTGGCCGCGCCGGTGTCGGAAGGGCATGCTGCCGACCATGGCCGAAATCCTGCGCCCCCGTCGCTCCTGTCTGGCCGTGCCCGGCAGCAATCCGCGGTTCCTCGAGAAGGCAAAGGGGCTCGGTGCCGACCAGGTGTTCCTGGACCTGGAGGACGCCTGCGCGCCGCTCGCCAAGCCCGGCGCCCGCAAGAACATCGTCGCCGCGCTGAACGAGGGCGGCTGGGGCGACAAGATCCGGGTCGTGCGGGTGAACGACTGGACGACGCACTGGACCTACCGCGACGTCGTCGAGGTCGTCGAGGGCGCCGGGCACAACCTCGACTGCATCATGCTGCCGAAGGTGCAGAACGCTGAGCAGGTGGTGGCCCTCGACCTGCTGCTGACCCAGATCGAGAAGACGGTCGGGCACGAGGTCGGCCGGATCGGCATCGAGGCGCAGATCGAGAACGCGCAGGGGCTGATCGCCGTCGACGCGATCGCCAAGGCGAGCCCGCGGGTGGAGACGATCATCTTCGGCCCGGCCGACTTCATGGCCAGCATCAACATGAAGTCGCTGGTCGTCGGGGAGCAGCCGCCCGGCTACGACGTCGGCGACGCCTACCACCACATCCTGATGTCGATCCTGATGGCGGCGCGGGCGAACGACAAGCAGGCCATCGACGGCCCGTACCTGCAGATCCGCGACACCGACGGCTTCCGCCGGGTGGCCGCAACGCAGCGCCGCGCTCGGATTCGACGGCAAGTGGGTGCTGCACCCGGACCAGATCGGCATCGCCAACGAGGTGTACGCGCCGTCGCAGGACGACTACGACCACGCCGAACTGATCCTCGACGCGTACGACTACTACACCTCCGAGGCCGGCGGCGCGAAGGGCTCGGCGATGCTCGGCGACGAGATGATCGACGAGGCCTCACGCAAGATGGCGCTGGTCATCGCGGCGAAGGGCCGCGCCGCCGGGCTGCAGCGCACCTCGAAGTTCGAGCCGCCGCAGGGCTGACCTGCGGCGGCTCGAGAACTCGCGCGCGTCAGGCGTTCGCGAACTCCTCCTGATCGGGCTCGCCGATGATCATCCGGTAGGTGGCGCCGGCGATCAGCGCGCCGAGGATGGGCGCAACCCAGAACAACCAGAGTTGACCGACCGCACCGTTGCCGGCGAAGAACGCGACCCCGGTCGAGCGCGCCGGGTTCACCGACGTGTTGGTGATCGGGATGCTGATCAGGTGGATCAGCGTGAGGCAGAGCCCGATGGCGACCGGCGCGAACTGGTTCAACGCCCGGCTGTCGGTGACCCCGACGATGACGTACAGGAAGAACCCAGTGAGCAGCACCTCGGCGATGAAGCACGCGGCCAGCGAATAGTGCCCCGGCGAGTGGATGCCGTAGCCGTTCGCCGCCAGGCCTGAGACCTTGGTGGAGAATCCCGGCTTGCCGTTCGCGACGCCGAGCAGCAGCGCGCCGGCGGCGATCCCGGCGACGACCTGGGTGATGACGTAGGCGACGGCGTCGGTCCACGGGAATCGCCGCGCCATGCACAGGCCGAGCGTGACGGCCGGGTTGAAGTGGCCGCCGGAGATGTGCCCGACCGCGTAGGCCATCGTCAGCACGGTGAGGCCGAAGGCGAACGCGACGCCGAGGAACCCCACGCCCAGGCCGGTGTCGGTGTCGCCCTTGATGAACGTCGCGGCGAACACTGCGGTGCCGCAGCCGCCGAACACCAGCCAGAAGGTGCCGAGGAACTCCGCACCCAAGGCCTTGGTCAGTTGCGCATTCATCGCCAGATCCTCCCGGTTTCGTTGGTGATCCAGGCGCATCGTTGCGGATTCAACGCAGGTGGGTCCAGCAGCCACGCCCAAAATAAGATCAATTCGGTATGAACAGTCCGGGCGAATGTGTCACATCCGGGCTCGAGGACGCATGTCTCGCGACCGACCCAGGGGATACTGACGCTGATCCTGTCCTCGCAAAGGAGTCTCCTCATGGCCCGCCTCGCCGAAACTGCCGGGCTGACCGACGTCCAGATCGAGATCGTGGCCGCGGTGCGGACCTTCGTCGACAAGGAGATCTTGCCGCACGCGACCGAGCTCGAGCACAAGGACGAGTTCCCGGACGCGATCGTCGACGGAATGAAGGAGATGGGTCTGTTCGGTCTGACCATCGGCGAGGAGTACGGCGGGCTCGGCGAGTCGCTGCTGACATACGCGCTCGTCGTGGAGCAGATCGCCCGCGGCTGGATGTCGATCTCGGGCGTCATCAACACGCACTTCATCGTCGCGTACATGATTGCGCAGCACGGCACCGCCGGAACAGAAGCAGCGGCTGTTGCCGAAGATGGCGACCGGTGAGATTCGTGGCGCATTCTCGATGAGCGAGCCCGAGTGCGGATCGGACGTCTCGGCGATCAAGTCGCGTGCCACCGCCGAGGGTGACGAGTTCGTCCTGAACGGCCAGAAGATGTGGCTGACCAACGGCGCGCGCGCCGCAGTGGTCGCCACGCTGGTCAAGGACGACCAGGGCAAGGATTCCGTGTACCGGAACATGACGACATTTCTGGTCGAGAAGGAGCCGGGCTTCGGTGAGACGCGGCCAGGGCTGACGATCCCCGGCAAGATCGACAAGATGGGTTACAAGGGCGTCGAGACCACCGAGATGGTGCTCGACGGGGTGCGTGTGCCCGCCGACGCGGTGCTCGGCGGCGCCCCCGGTCGCGGTCGCGGCTTCTACCAGATGATGGACGGCGTCGAGGTCGGCCGGGTCAACGTTGCCGCCCGCGCCTGCGGCATCTCGATCCGCGCGTTCGAACTGGCCATCGCCTACGCCCAGCAGCGCAAGACGTTCGGCAAGCAGATCGCCGACCACCAGGCAATCGCGTTCAAGCTCGCGGAGATGGCGACCAAGGTCGAGGCGGCGCACCTGATGATGGTCAACGCGGCGCGGCTCAAGGATGCCGGTGAGCGCAACGACGTCGAGGCCGGCATGGCCAAGTACCTCGCGTCGGAGTACTGCGCCGAGGTGACCCAGGATTCGTTCCGCATCCACGGCGGCTACGGCTACTCCAAGGAGTACGAGATCGAGCGGCTGATGCGCGAGGCGCCGTTCCTGCTCATCGGCGAGGGCACCTCGGAGATCCAGAAGACAATCATCAGCCGCGGTCTGCTTCGCGAGTACCACGCCTGACACCACACCTCGCGGGTCAACTCGCTCTTGTGCGGACCCGACTGTGCGGGCACGATCCGTCCAGGGGCGTTTCCCTTCCCCCTTGGAATCCCAGAAGGATGTGCGATGGATCGAGTAAGAACCCGACGGTTGGTCGCTGCCGCAACAGCACTCGCCAGTGCCACCGCCCTCGCCGTGGTGAGCGGCCCGCAGACCGCGAGCGCCGCACCCGCCACCGGAGCAAAGCGTGAGTCCGTCATCGTGGTGCTCAAAGACCAGCTCCACAGCCAACCCGCGAACCGCAAGCATGTCGGCGCCCGCCGATCGGCCGCGCACGTCGCGCAGGCCCGGGTGCTGCGCAAGTTGAGCGGTCCGGCGCCGACGCACGTCGTGAACTACACCGTAGGGAACGCATTCTCCGCCACCGTCACCGTCGCACAAGCTGCGCAGATGGCCGCCAACCCGGCGGTTGCCAGCGTGGTGCTCAACCGCGAGGTGCAGGTGACGCCCGCCAAGCCCGCGGCGCAGCCGGTCCAGGCGCCCGCCGCGCCCGCATCGGTCGATCCGTCCGCCTGCACCGGGACGAAGAAGAAGCCACAACTCGAGCCCGAGGCGTTGCAGACCATCAACGCCCGCTCCGAGGACCCGAATGCCAAGACCGCCGCCTCGCTCGGCATCGACGGCACCGGGGTGACCGTGGCCTACATCGCCGACGGGATCAACCCGAACAACAAGGGATTCCTACGCAGCGACGGCACCTCTTCGATCGTCGACTACAAGGACTTCTACGGCGACGGACCCAACGCCCCCACCTCGGGCGCCGAGGCGTTCGGCGACGCCAGCGCCATCTCCGCGCAGGGCAACGTCGCCTACGACGTCGCCGACTTCTCCAACGCCAACGTCGTCTCCTACCCGAACGGGCACTGCTGGATCCGTATCGTCGGCGTCGCGCCGGGCTCGAACGTCGTCGCCCTGAAGGCCGGCAGCGAGTTGCTGCCGAACTCCGCGATCCTGCAGTCGATCGACTACGCCGTGACGGTCGCGCACGTGAACGTCATCAACGAGTCCTTCGGCGCCAACATCTACCCGGACAGCAGCAGCCGCAACACCGTCCAGCTGTTCAACGACCAGGCGGTTGCCGCGGGCGTGACCGTGACCGAGTCGACCGGCGACGCCGGCATCACCAGCACCATCGGCAGTTCGTCGACCGACCCGCTGGTGATCTCCACCGGTGCGTCCACGGACTCGCGACTCTACGAGCAGACCGGCTATGCGCTGGCGCCGCAGTTCGGCAACGGGAAGTGGTACGACGACAACATCTCCTCGCTGTCGTCGGCCGGCATCACCCAGGCCGGGCGCACCATCGACGTCTCCGCGCCGGGTGAGGCCGACTGGGCGGTCTGCGACGGCAGCGGTCGCTTCTCCGGTTGCATCAGCTGGGGGAACCCGAGTTCGCCCTATGCGGACATCCAGTCCTTCGGCGGCACCAGCCAGTCCTCGCCGATCACCGCAGGCGTCGCCGCTCTGGTGATCCAGGCCTACCGCAAGACGCACGCCGACGCGAGCCCGACTCCCGCGGTGGTCAAGCAGATCATCACCAGCACCGCGCACGACCTGGGTCTGCCGGGTGACGAGCAGGGCTCGGGCCGCATCGACGCGCGCGCCGCCGTCGAGGCCGCGCTGACCTGGCCCGGCGCCACCGGCGCCCCGGCCGACGCGTCGTCCAACATCGCGCTCTCGACCAACCAGCTCACCCTCGAGGGCCGGCCGGGCAGCACCAAGTCCGGCCAGGTGACCGTCACGAACGTCGGCACCAAGCCGCTGACGATCAATGCCGCGACCCGCAAGTACGCGACGTTGTCGCTGTCGGAGCAGACCACGTTCTTGAACAAGAACACGCTGCCGACGCTGCCCTACCCGACCAACGGTGCGCCGTGGGCGTACAAGGTGCTGCACTTCAGCGTGCCGTCCGGGGCCGATGAACTGGCCTCGACGATCCGCTGGCAGAGCGGTGCATTCGCCAACAGCTCCGGCGCCGTGGTGCGGCTCTCGATCTTCGCACCGGACGGCACCTATGCCGGCAACACCCGACCGCAAGGTGGCGCGGTGCCGGCGAACTACGGGCTCATCACGATCAAGCGCCCGATCGCCGGCACGTGGACGGCGGTGCTGTACACGCCGAACTACACCGGCGCCGTGCCGGCCGGCTACAAGGGCGACGTCACGCTCACGACCCAGACCTACCGGGCGGTCCCGGTCGGAACGGTCTCGGCGGGCACGACCAGCCTGGCGCCCGGAGCCTCGACGAACGTCACGGCGAAGGTGCCGGTGCCGGCGCTCGGTGGGGACACCGTCGACACGATGTCGATCGCGAGTTCGAACGGCCACCAGGTAGCGGTGCCGATGATCGTCCGCACCCTGGTTCCGATCGGCGGCACCTTCGGCGGCACGATCACCGGCGGCAATGCGCGCGGTGGCGCCCCGGCGCAGACGTTCTCGTTCGCGTTCAACGTGCCGAGCGGGAAGCGGGATCTGGACGTCGGGGTGAGGCTCGCGAGCGATCCGACGGATCTGCTCGAGGGCATCCTGATCGACCCCAACGACCAGGTGCAGTCGATCAACAGCAACCGCGCCGTGTCGCAACGGCGCACGATGCAGAACACCGTGGCGGCGCCCATCTCGGGCAAGTGGCGGTACGTGATCGTGGTGATCAACCCGGTGTCCGGCAAGGCGCTGACCGAGAACTTCACCGGCACGGTCGGCTTCGACCAGGTGCAGGTGGCGGCGCGGCCGCTGCCGGCGACATTGCCGGCCGGCAAGGCGACCACCGCGCAGATCAAGGTCACGAACGGCGGTAGCGCGCCGATGCTCGTGCAGACCGACGCCCGGCTCAACGGCCTGAAGACGCTGCAGCTCGCGCCGCAGTTCGCCGGTTCTACGTTCCCGCTGCCGTTGAGTGTCGAAGACCTGTCCGATGTGCCGGGCTACCTCGTCCCGCCGGACACCAAGCAGGTGGCGATGACAGCGGCTTCGACGGTGCCGGCGCAGGTCGAGCTGATCGCGCCGACGAACGGCATTGACGTGTTCGGTGACCTGGCGTCGGCACAGGGCGGCAGCACGATCTCGACGGCGACGGTGGCCGAGACGAACGATCAGGTCGGGCCGGGTTACTGGCTCACCTACGTCCAGGAGATCGGTCCGTTCGGCGACGGCGGCGCTCCGGCGGGCTCCACCACGATCTCGACGACGGCCAGCACCAAGCCGTTCGACGCGGCCGTGACGAGTTCCACCGGCGACCCGTACCTGCCGGCGGTGGACCCGACCAACGACGGCGGCACACCGCTCGTGATCGCCCCGGGCGCGACCAAGACGATCTCCGTCAGCGATCACGCCCACCGGCGCCGCGGGCTCGAAGGTCAACGGCGTGCTGCACCTGGTGACCACGCCGATCGTGGTCGCCAACTCGTTCCTCACCACTGGTGAGGTACTGGCGAACATCCCCTACAGCTATACCGTCGGGTAGCCGCCACCGCCCGAGTTGTCCGAGCCGGACGGGCTATGTCCCCGTCCGGCACGGACGACTTTCGTTGAGGGGCGCGCATACTCCGCTGCATGAGCGTCGTGGATCGGCTGGACCGATTTCAGCAGCGCCATCCGAAGGTCGGCCTGCCGCTCGCGGTGCTCTACAAGTTCTTCGACGACCAGGGCGGATATCTCGCCGCGCTGATCACCTACTACGGGTTCCTGTCGCTGTTTCCGCTGCTGCTGATCCTCAATACGATCCTGAACTTCGTCCTCGCTGACGATCCGGAACTGCAGCAGCGGGTGCTCGACTCCGCGCTCGGGCAGTTCCCGGTGGTGGGCGCCCAGCTGGCCCACCCGGAGAGCATCAGCGGCAACGGCGCCGCCCTCGCGATCGGGATCGTCGTCGCACTCTACGGCGGGCTCGGCGTGGCGCAGGCGGCGCAGCACGCGATGAACACGATCTGGCGGGTGCCGCGCAACTCGCGGCCGAACCCGCTCGCCGGGCGGCTGCGCGGGCTGCTCCTGCTCGTGGTGGTCGGGCTGGCGATCGCCGGCACCACGGTGCTCTCGGCGCTCGGGCTGACCTCGGGATCGTTCGGCGCGAACATCGGCTCCGCGCTGGGCGTGGTGCTCGTGATCGCCTCGGTGGTGATCAATATCGGGGTGTTCCTGCTCGGTTTCAACGTGGCCACCGCGCGGCCCCTGAGCTGGCGGCAGAACATCCGCGGCGCGGTCGCCGCGGCGCTGGCCTGGCAGTTGCTGCAGTACTTTGGGGTGGCGTACATCGGGCACATCGTCAAGCACTCGTCGGTGTCCGGCAGCGTGTTCGCGTTGGTGCTCGGCCTGATGGCCTGGATCTACCTCGGTGCGCTCGTCGTCGTCTTCGCCGTCGAGTACAACGCGGTGCGTGGGCTCAAGCTGTGGCCGCGGGCGCTCCTTACGCCGTTCACCGACGATGTCGAGCTCACCGCCGCCGACGAGCAGGCCTATGCCACCCAGGCCAAGGCGCAGCGCAGCAAGGGTTTCCAGGAGATCGACGTGACCTTCCGGCCCGACGACCCGGGTCACCCGGGCTAGCTTGTCAGCATGTGTCGACTCTTCGGATTGCGCGCCGCGAGGGCGGTCAGCGCCACCTTCTGGCTGCTCGACGCGCCGGACAGCCTGGCGGCCCAGAGCCACCGCAACCCCGACGGCACCGGCATGGGCACCTTCGCGGCCGACGGCACGCCGGTGGTCGAGAAGCAGGCGATCGCTGCTTGGGAGGACACCGACTTCGCCACCGAGGCCCGCGACCTGACCAGTGACACGTTCGTGGCCCACGTGCGCTACGCCAGTACCGGTGCCCTGACCGTGCCAAACACGCACCCGTTCACCCAAGACGGGCGCATCCTCGCGCACAACGGCGCCCTTGCCGGTCTCGACGCGTTGGATCGCCGGCTGGCCGAGCTCGACGCGGCCTCGTTGGTGGGTGGCCAGACCGACAGCGAGCGGATGTTCGCGCTGATCACGGCCGAGACCCGAGCGCGCGGCGGCGACGTCGAGGCGGGCATCGTGGCGGCGCTGACCTGGATCATCGAGAAACTGCCGATCTATGCGCTCAACGTCATTCTCGTTACCCCTGATCGGATGTGGGCCGTGCGCTACCCGCAAACCAACGAACTGTGGCTGCTCCAGCGGCCCGCCGCTGGCGCTGACCTCGCGGCGCGCAGTGCACGCATCAACGCTCGCTCGGACGAACTCCGGGCCTGCGATTCGGTCGTGGTTGCCAGCGAGCGGATGGACGACGATCCGGGCTGGCGGCCGATCGCGGCGGGCGAGTTGGTGCGCATCGGCCCGGATCTGGCGGTGCGTAGTACGCGCCCGTTCCCGGCAACGCCGCACCATCTGCTGTCCAGACAGGAACTGACCGGGTGAGGCGCGGGATCACCCCTCGTGCTTGAGCTTCGGCCAGATCGCGGCCCACCCGCCGACCGGGTCGCTGCAGATCGCGATCGGCTCGCCCTGTTCCTCGTTGTCCACGCCCACGAGGTTGTCAAGGTGCCCGACGGTGCGACAGCTGCGGAAGTACCGCTCGGCCTGCCCGACCTGACCGCCGAATACGACCGCAGTCCTCGCGGACTCGGGCGGGTGGCCCTGGAAGTAGAGCTGGTTGTGCGCGCTGTACACCTGTGGCAGACCGAACGCCGGACCGAAGCGGTCGATCGCGCCGGCCTCGCCGTAGTTGCTTGCCAGCACCGTCGTGGTGGGGCGCTGCGCGGCCGGCACCTTGCGATAGGCAGCCGCCACCTGCGTGACGTATGTCGGCCAGCCGACGGTGTCGCCGGTGGTCTGGTTCAGCCCGGCGATCGGTGTCGACCCCACGTCCTCGACCGGCACGAGCGGCAACGCCACCAATGCGGCGATGACCGCGTTCACGACGCCGAGCCCCACGACCGCCACGAGTCGTCCGATGCCGCCGCGCGCCAGCCAGTCGGCTGTGGGCACGCAGCCGATCGCGAACAGTGCGGCCACCAGACTGAACTCGTAGTACGGCTGGGTGCCCATGATGAACACGAGCACGAGGAGCACCGGCAGCGTCGGGACCAGGAACCGGATGCCGGCCCAGGCTGGTCGGCGCCACAGCGCGACGAGCCCGGCGACCCACACCACCACCAGCGGCGGCCCGAACATCAGGATCAACAGCGACCACATGTCGACCCGCACGTCCCCGGCGTTGTCGGCCGCGAGCGCCCGGCCAAACTCGAGCTGGGGCCAGCCGTTGAAGGCCTGGTAGAGCAAGTTGGGCAGCCCGACGACGATCGCGATACCTACCGCGGTAAGTACGGGTTTCGAAATCAGTAATCGCCGTGGGCCGGCGATCTGGATGCCTGCCGCAAGGGCGATCAGCAGCGAGACGATCAGCAGCTTGTTGTAGAGGCCGAAGCCGACGACCAACCCGGCCCACAGCCAGCAGCGCGGATCGGCACGCAGCTGAGCGGCCACGATCAGCAACAACACCCCGAGCCACACCGGCGCGTCGACGCTCGTGGTGTTGAGGATGTGCCCGGCGGCCAACGGGAACGCCGCGAACGCATAGCCCCAGGCGGCGAGGGTCTGCGCACACCGCCCGCCGCCGACCTCGCGGGCGATGGCCGCCATCAGCACTACCGAGACCGCGGACGCGAGCAGTGCCGGCAGGCGCAGCGCCCAAACGTCGTCGGCGATGAGCTTGGTGGCCCGGGCGAGCAGCGGTGTCAGCGGTGGCTGGTCCAAGTAGCCCCATCCCGGTTTCAGCATCCGGAAGTACAACTCGTCGCGGTGGTATCCGTAGCTGCTGCACGTCAGGGCGAGCAGCGCGAGCTGCGCCACGACCGCGCCGAGCACCGGCGCGCGGGCGAACCGCGGCCGCTCTCGCAGGATCGGCGCTGCTTCGCCGGTGGCGGTCATGCCCAATTCGGCAACTCCGGCAGGGTGGTCGCGCACGCGAGGTCGGCGCCGGTGGAGCGCCCGGTGAGCCAGCCCAGCAGCCCGGTCGCGGCGACCCGGACCTCGGGCCCGCCCGAGCGCACCTCGAATCGCGCGCCGTGCTCGGCAATGAGGTGCAGTGCGGGTGCGTCCGCGCGGGCCGCGAACGTCTCCGCGACATCGCGTTGTACGTCCAGCGGTACCGGTACGAAGTCCTGCGCGTCGACGGTGTCGGTGACGGTGAGTGCGGTCGACGGCGGCAGCTCGCGCCACGGCCCGGGCAGCTCGTCCAGCGGTTCGGACACCACGACCCGTGCATCCTCGCAGAAGTGCCGGAGTCGCTCCTGCTCGGGATATAGCATCCGCACCGCCTCGACGTCCGCGCTGACGAATAGCGTGTTCACCGCCGGCCCGCTCGCGTTGCGCACGGCGTAGTGGGGCTGGCCGTCGGTGAGCCCGAGCGTCATCTTGAGCAGTTCGCGGTGCACGGTGGCGAATCGGTCGAGGTAGCCGTTGTGGACGAACAGCCAGGTCTGCCAGCGGAACGGACGGCAGTTCGTCTCCTGCACCGGCGTTCCGGTGGCCGCGCGCACGTGGGCGAGGAACAGTGGCGACGCCACCTCGTTGGACAACTCGTGCAGGTTCTGGTCACCCCAGGCCGGGGCCGTGCTGCGACAGAGCGCTGCCGTGCGGCGGCGCGAATACCAACCCAGCCCGGTGCCGTTGCCGTTGGGCAGCGGCAGGTTCGGGGTGTGCCGGCGGCTCTGTTTGATCAACGAGCGCTCGGTGTCGTAGAGCAGCTCGTGCGGCCCGATGGGACTGCCGCGGTATCCCAACCACCGGCACATGCCTCGCAGCCTGCCACAACCAGGCGACTGCTTTTGGTCAGCCCAGCAGGCCGGTGACCTCGTCGTCAGCGGTCGGGGTGAAATCGTAATAACCCTGGCCTACGGCCAGGAAATGCTGGGGTTGCCACGGGCACACCAACTCGTCGACCTCGGCAGCGAGCGCGGCGCAGCTGCGCGGAGCGCCGATCGGAACGGCCACCACCACGGCGGCCGGTCGCGCGGCGTGCAGGGCGTGCACCGCGGCCCGCATCGTCGATCCGGTCGCGAGTCCGTCGTCGACGACCATGACGGTGCGACCGCTCAGTTCGACACCGCCGCGGCCGCTGCGGTAGGCGGCCTCGCGCCGACAGAGTTCCGTGGCCTCGGCCCGGCGCACCTGGTCGAACGCGTCCGCCGACACTCGCGCGCGGCCCAAGACGTCCTCGTTGCGTACGACGACGATCTCGTCGCCGATGCCGGCGATTGCGCCCATCGCGAGTTCCGAATGGCCGGGCAGGCCGAGCTTGCGCACGATCAGTACGTCGAGCGGAGCGGACAGCGCAGCGGCGATCGCCGCAGCAACCGGCACGCCGCCGCGCGGCAACCCCAGCACGACGACGTCGTCGCGGTGGGCGTACCGGGTGAGCAGGCCGGCGAGGGAGGCGCCGGCCGCGGCCCGGTCGGCATAGGCGGAGCGCTCGTCGGTGCGGCGGTGACCACGCACCCCTCGATCTTGCCCGAACGGGCCGCAATTGCTGCCCACCGGACCGGATTCCGCTCGATAGCATTGAGCGCGGACCCGCCACAGACAAGGAATCCCGTTGCGATCGCGCCGACCCGAGGACGTCGCCTCGCGGCCGCACCCGCGTCGCGCAAGCGATGGGTCCCGGCTCGGGCCGCGGACGGTGTCGGCGCCGGCCGTTCAGCGCGGCGATGTGCTGGCGGCGCAGCGCACGGCGGGCAATCAGGCTGTCGCCACCGTGCTGGCGACCGCACACCGGCACGACGACGTGACGACCGGCGTCGAGGTGCAGTCGTTCGGGCTGCGCGCCGAGATCCCGTTCGGCGTGCGTTCCGAACCGCAAGAGCGACCCGCTGGCTCGACCCTGACGAGCACCGACAGCGCGTCCGGCGCGAGCGCCACGGTGGAGATCACCGAGGCGGAACCCGGCTCGGTGTCGTTGTCGATGACCGACGCGATTGACTCCGGCCTGGCGATCTCCAGCGCCATCAGCCGCGGGAACCCGGCGCTGGGCGCCGACGAGTTCGGCCTGACGACTTGGTCGGCGAAGTTGGTCGCCCCGACGGTGGCCGCCGACCCGGCCAAGAAGGTCTTCACAGTGACCGGCACGGTGGACTGCCCGATCGGCTGGGAGATCCATGCGTTGGGTCGCAAGGACGTGCTCGACGAGAAGTCGGCCAACATCAAGCGCAGCTCCTGGCCCACCGCGACGACCGATCTCACACCGGACATGTCCGACGACAACGGCCGCCCGCCGCGCACCCAGTTCTGGGCGTCGGACCTGACGGAGCGGCACGAGAAGTTCCATGCCGCCGAGTTCGTCACCTACGGCCGCGCCGCGTTCGACCTGGCCACCGAGTGGCTGAAGAAGCAGACCGCGAACACTGATGCCGACGCCCTCACGGTCGCCAAACGAGTGCCCAACGAGATGGTGGCCACGATCCGCACCACCTACGTGCCGATGGCCGAGTCGCGCGCCTACGGCGACGGTGCGCCGAGCTACAAGAGCCGGGCAGAGGCGATCACCAAGGCCGGCCGCGCCAACTCCTACCCGGCATGAGCAGCGCCCAGCCGCCGGCCGCGTTGCCGTACGAGCAGATCGACGACTGGCGCAACCGCCGCGAGCTCGACGCGAACGGCGTGGGCACCGACGAGGCGGCGTTGCTCGCCGTGCTGACCGGTCCTGACGACCAGTCCCGGCCGCTCGCCGCGCACGCTCTCGGCGTCGGCGTCGGCGTCGGCGTCGGCGTCGGCCCGGACTCGATTGCGCCGTTGCGCGCCGCGGCGCGCAGCAGCGACGAGCATCTCGCGGTCGCTGCGGCCGCAGCGCTCGCCCGCCGCGGCGACCCGCTGGGCGTCGCGGTGCTGCGAGACTTGCTCGAGCTGCCGGTGTCCACGTCCGTGGTGCCCTTGGCCGCGGCGGGTGCGCTGGCCCGGCAGGGCTCGCCCGACGGCTACCCGGTGGTGCGCGCCGGCCTTCGCGCGGACAACTTCCTGGTGCGCATCGCCGCCGCCAAGCAGTTGTACTTCTTCCTCGCCCTCGACGGGCGGGACTGCTCGGACGGTGGCACCGTGGACGTGTTCGCCGGCTACCGCGAGGCGTTGTCCGACGTCAACGACGACGTGCGCTGGGCGGCGCTGTACCAACTGCGGTTCGTGTCCGACCGGCGGCTGCCGGGCCTGCTCGGCGAATTCCTCGAATCCGTACCGGCAGAGTGGTTGGCCGGCGAAGCGCGCAAGCTCGTCTCCGGCTGATCCAAGTGCTCATTGGAAGCCGGCAACGGCGTGGGGTCGGTACGGCGCCTGCAGGCGCGCGATCTCGTCGTCGTCGAGCGTGATCTCCAAGGACGCAATAGCGTCGCGCAGATGCTGCGGTTTGGTCGCGCCCACGATCGGTGAGGTCACGGTGGGATTCGCCGAGACCCAGGCGAGCGCGATCTGTGCGGGCGGGACGCCGCGCGCGAATGCGATCTCGGCCACACGTTCGACAATTGTCCGGTCCTCGGGCTGATACAGCGTCTTGCCGAACTCGTCGGTCTCCGAACGGCTCGTGCTTCCAGCCCAGGGGCGGGTCAGCTTGCCGCGCGCGAGCGGGCTCCACGGGACAACCCCGATCCCCTGATCGGCGCACAGCGGCAGCATTTCGCGCTCCTCTTCGCGGTAGAGCAGGTTGTAGTGATTCTGCATCGAGACAAAGCGAGTCCAGCCGTGCAGGTCGGCGAGGTAGAGCGACTTGGCGAATTGCCACGAGTGCATCGAGGAAGCGCCGAGGTAGCGCACTTTTCCGGCCCGGACGAGATCGTGCAGCGCCTCGAGCGTTTCCTCGATTGGGGTCTCATAGTCCCACCGGTGAATTTGGTAGAGGTCGATGTAGTCGGTCTGCAGTCGGCGCAGGCTCTCGTCGGCCTCGAACATGATGGAACGGCGGGACAACCCACCGCCGTTGGCCCCGGCCCGCATCCGGCCGTGCACCTTCGTGGCGATCACCACGTCCTCGCGGCGGGCCACGTCTTTCAGCACCCGGCCCACGATCTCCTCGCTCGTGCCCGCCGAATAGACGTTCGCGGTATCGAGGATATTCACGCCGGCCTCGAGGGCCTGGGTGATGATGCCTTTGCTCGCGGCATCATCAAGGGTCCAGGCGTGCGCCCCGGCATCTGCGGCCCCGAAGCTCATGCAGCCCAACGTGATCGGCGAGATCTGCAGCCCCGTCGCACCCAGCCTGACAAATTCCATGTTGTCCCCTTCCGTGTGCCGGGACCACCGGAAATCTACCCGAGGTCGAATTCGAGTTCACAAACGCGCGGGTCATGCACGTTCCGTAACCGGCGTCACACGCTCGGAAGTTATCACGATGAGTTGGCCATGCAATGTTCGCGTTTCGGGTGGCGAATTTGCGTCGTGCCCTAACGTGTTACGCATGGCGAAGCGAACAATTACCACCATCGAACTCACCGACGACGTCGACGGCGGAAAAGCAGAGCGCACGATCGCGTTCGGCTATGACGGCGCGAACTACGAGATCGACCTGTCGAAGAAGAATGCGACAGCGTTCGAGAAGATGATGCGGCCGTACGTGGACGCCGCCCGCAAGGTCGGCCGGGGCGGCGTCCGGCGCGGGCGCCGGGCGAGTGCGCCGGCGCGTGACCTGAGCGCGGTGCGCGAATGGGCCCGGGCGAACGGCCACGCGGTTTCCGACCGGGGCCGGGTGCCGGCCGCGGTGCTCGAGGCATACGACTCGGCGAACTAGCCGTCTGCTGATCGACTCCTCCCCGATCAGCGGACAGCGAAAAGCAAAGGACCCACCCCGACGGTCTCGGGATGGGTCCCTTGTGTCGATCGATCAGGCGTCGTTGCCCGGTGTCGAGTCAGCGGTCTGGACGGCGATGCGCTGTGCCGTCGGCTCGGGGGAGGCGTAGGCACCCGCGACCCGAACGGTGAGCACCCCGGCGTCGTACGAGGCGCTGAGCGCATTGGCGCCGATGTGCTCCGGGAGGCCGAAGGACCGCTCGAAGGCTCCGTAGCGAACCTCGCGCAGCGTGCGGACCGCGCCGCCGACAGCGTCATTCTCGGTGCGCTCGTCACGTCGCTCGCCCTTGACCACGAGACGGCCGCGGTCGATCTCGACCGTGACGTCCTTCTCGACGTCCAGGCCGGGCAGTTCGAGCCGGAGCACGGCGTCCTCGCCGTCGCGGGCCAGATCCGCGGCCGGAACGAAGCCGGGGCGGGCCGCGGTACGCGCGGTCGGTCCGAAGGTGCGGCCGACGATGCCCGCGAACGCGTCATCGAAGTCGGCGAACGGGTCGCGGCGGGTCCAGAGGGACAGGCTGGTCATGGGAGAGCTCCTTCATGATGATGTGGGTCGGGCTTGCGCCCTTCTACTGCATCTAACGTGAGTCGCATGGACTCAATTCCCGCGTAGGTGTGGCGTAAGTCACTATCGTGCTTGCACCACCGTTCCGCGGCACTCGCCGACCAACCAACTCGACTCGCCCGCAATGTTCGTCGGCCTGCGGGTGCTCGTCCTGACCAGCACCGGGCGCCGTTCCGGGCAGCCGAAGACCGCCTATCTGATTGCCGTCCCGCACGACGACACGCTGGCGTTGCTCGGCACGAACCTCGGCCGGCCACGCACCCCGGCGTGGGTGTACAACCTCGAGGCGCAACCGCGCGCCACGGTCGGCTACCGCGGGCGCAGCGCCTCGGTCGTGGCGCGGCCGGCAACCGACGTCGAGCGCGGCGCTGTCCTGGCGAACTCGTGCTCGGTCGACTGCGGCTATGTCAAATAGCAGCAGCGCATCACCGGCCGCGAGTTGCGGATCGTCGTCCTCGACCCGGGCTGAGTCCGGTCGCTCAACCGCCGAACCAGAAGTCGGTCTCCTGCCGGCCGCCGAGCAGCACCGGCCAGTTCTGCCAGGAATTCGACGTGGCAAGGTGCGTGCCCACGTTCTGTCTGTGGGTCGCGGCGTACTGCAGTTGCCATTCCCGCCAGTGGTACGTGTCGTAGATCGTCATGATCACGCACGCATGTGCGGCAGCCGCGGCCGCGTGCCCCTCGATGATCACGAGGTTGTCGTCGTTGGCCCGGCTCGCCTTCGGTCCCATGTTGTGCGAGCCGGTGATCAGGGTGGGTTGCGGGCCGAACGGGTCGACGACTACGACCTTGCTGTGCACCATCGCGAATCCGCGCGAGAGCTTGCGCAGTTCGGTGCGCCAGTATCCGAAGTCGTGCTCGATGGCGGCGGGGAGCAGCACCGACTTGTCCAGCGGCACGGCCTTGGTCTCCGGCCCGTACCGCAACACCGGATGCTTGGCGCCGCCCGGATCCTGGTTGATGACCCCGCGGATGTACAGGCGCGGCCGACCATTCGCGCCTTTCTGATCTCGAAGTTCGAGGATCTTGGTCAGCAGGGTGTTCGCCGGGCCGGGATTGAACATCACGAACAGGATCCCGTGCTGAGCGCGGTCGAGAACGGCGCGCGCGGCGTCGAGGTCGGCGCCTGCGGACGTCGGCGCGAACCAGGTCGTGACCTTCGCGCCCTCGACCCGTGCGGTCGTAGGTGTGTCGTCGGCGGTGACGAGCGAGGCCGGGTAGCCGGACCCGGCATCGCGCAGCCGCTGCCACTGGCGGAAGAACGCCGCCGCGACCGTCGGGCTGTCGACGAGCAAGCCGTTGTTCGCCTGGGTGCACAACCCCGTCTGCGTCCAGTTCGTGCTGCCGGTCCAGACCCGGCGCGGTCCGGAGTCGTTCACGACGACCAGGAACTTGTGGTGGCACAGGTGGTCGTCCTCGACCATCCGGTCGGACAGGTCGACCTGGTTGCGCAATTGGGCCCGGGCGTCGGCATTGCCGTCGGTGTATTGCGCGGGCGAGGTGTGCGCGACGCGCTGCTTCGACCCATTGGCCAGAACGACATGGGCGCGCTGCCCGAGGCCGAGCAGGGCGGCGATCAACTCCGGATCGTCGAGTTCGTAGATGACTGCGTAGACGTGGGCGCCGGTGCTGCGCGCGCTCGCGAGCAGCGCGAGCAGTCGTACGCGCGCCATGCCGGACAAAGCGTTGCGCGCCGGGTCGCCGGGTTGCGCGATCACCGCCGAGAGCCGTTGGTCGAGGGCGGTGGCGGTATCGCCGCCCAGCAGCCGGCTGACCCACTGGGAGGCGACGATGCCGCGGTTGAAGTACACACCGATCCGCTTGCCGGGCGTAACTCGGATCGGTGCTGTCCACGCCGACGCGTCGCCGTCCTGCAACTGGTTGCGTGACGGGCCGACCCGCGCGACGACGCGGTAGGACACGACGTCGCCGGCATCGACGAGGTGGTCGGTCCAGCGAAAGCGCTGGATCGGCCACACGCTGCTCGGTTGTGGCGCGGGCAGGTCGTCACCGGCGAAGCCGAGATAGTTCTGCACGCACTCCTCGACGTCGTTGCGACGCCGGTACAGCGCGAACCCGAAGCACGTTGCGATCGGCTGGGGCACGCGCCAGTGCACGAACACGTCGTCGCCGCTGGTGAATCCGCCGATCTCGATTGCCATGCCCGGCCTCCGCCCCGTCAACGGATTGGAGCACGACGAGCGGTGGGCTGATACCTGCCGGACGGTCGGCAGCCTCGCTTATGCCTTTTTCGACCGGCTCGTCCGGCGTCGATCCGTCTTTGCGCGCGGCGCGGGTGCGGTGCTGTCGCGCACGACCAATTCGGTCGGCAGCAGGATGTGCCGGCCCCGGCCGCCTCGGCCGCCCCGGTCGGCAGCCGGCTGGTCCAGCCCGCGCAGCAGCGCGGCCGCGGCCTCGCGGCCCTTGGCGGCCACGTCCTGGCGCACCGTCGTGAGGGCCGGCGACGTGCGGGCGGCGATGGGGTTGTCGTCGAAGCCCACGACCGAGAGCGCGCCCGGTACCTCGAGCCCGACGTCGGCGATCGCGTCGATGACCCCGAGTGCCATGGCATCGGAGAAGCACAGAACGGCGGTCGGCGCCGGGTCGTGATCGAGCAGACTCTTCGCGGCCGCGTATCCACTGTCGTGGGGATTTCCGTGCGGCTCGCGGATCACCGTGGGCACGATGCCGGCCGGCGTGAGCGCATCGAACCAGCCGTGCAGACGCTGCCGTTCGGTGTTGGCGCGTACGACAGTCAACGGATCGGCGAGTTCGCCGTATTCACCGCCGAAGCCGGCCGTGACGATGCCGACGGTGCGATGGCCGAGGTCGACGATGTGCTGGGCGGCGGCGCGGGCGCCACCGCGGTCGTCGACGTTCACGCTGGTGATACCCGCAGCGGGGGCCTGATCGACGAACACCAACGGGATGTGGCGGCGCAGCAGCCAGCCGATCGCCGTGGAGTCGGGGTCGCAGGAATAGACGAGCGCGCCGTCCATGGCAACGTCGCGGGCCGCCACGATGGTCGGGCTCGGGGTCGCGGACACCAGCGTCATCGCCCGGCCCGTGGGGGCCAGCTCGTCGGCGATGCTCGCCAGGAACGTCATCGCGATCTCGTCGGTGAGCGCCTCGCCGAGCACGTTGGACAACAGCACCCCGACGGTGCCCGCCGACCCGCTGGCCAGCGCCCGCGCGGCCGGGTCGGGTCCGGCGTACCCGATTTCCTCGGCCACGGCGAGAATCTGCTCGCGCAGTGTGGCCGAGAGCTGGTCCGGCCGGGAGAACGCGTTCGACACCGTCATCCTGCTGACGCCCACCCGATCGGCGATCGTCTGCAGGGTGGCGCGTGCCATGTCGCTCAGTGTGGCTCACATCCCGTCGGGAGTGCCACGCGGCGCCCAGCGGGCCCGACCGGCCGCGGCGGGGCGAGGGTGTCGGCGAAGCGGTGCAGGGTATCGGCCACCCGCCGCCGCAAGATTCCGGCGGTGCGGTCGCGGGGCAGTACGACCGGCGCATCCGGGAGCGCGCTACGGGCTTCGGTGACGTGTGCGCGGTGCGCGCTCATGAAGCCGATGATCTCGTTTCCTTGCATGTCAGCCTCCTCCAGCTGGTGTCTGTACCGGTACAGTACAGCGGTATTTCTTTACCGGTCAAGTAGATATTCGTGCGAGGCTGGCACGACCCGTCATGAGAGGATCGCCCGATGCCACTGGACACCTTCGTCGTACTCGCCGCGAGCTATGACAACGAGGACGCCGCAATCGCCGACTACGACGCGGTGAAGGACTTCTACAACGAATCCGGACTCATCGACACGTATGACGCCGCGGTGCTCACCCGCGAGGACGACGGCAAGGTCAAGATCATCAAGAAGCACGAGCAGCCGACGCGACAGGGCGCCTGGGGCGGCCTCGGCATCGGCCTGGTCGGTGGTGCGCTGGTCGCGCTGTTCCCGGCGGTCGGCCTCGGCGCCGGGCTGCTCTGGGGCGGCGCCGGCGGCGCCGGTCTGGGCGCGCTGGCCGGCCACGTCGCCGCCGGGATGAGCCGCTCGGACCTCAAGGATCTCGGCGAGGTGCTCGACGACGGGCAGAGCGGGCTCGTGGTGGTGGCGGCGACTGATCTCGAGTCCCGGGTGGAGGCCGCGATCAAGCGTGCCGACAAGGTGACGAAAAAGCAGCTGCGCGCCGATGAGAAGGTGCTGGAGCAGGAGATCGACTCGGCGTCGAAAGGCTGAGCCGGCTCACTGCCGGTCCGATAGCCCCTTGCGCATCCGGACCTCGATCCGGTTCGGGTCGCGGGGCAGCGGTACGCGCTCACCGGTCTCGGTGAACCCGGCGCGCAGGTAGACCCGGTGCGCCGCGTCGTTGTCGTCGACCACCCAGAGCCCGATCGTCGGGGCGGCTTGCTCGCCAGCCCAGGTGCACACGGCGTCGACCAGCCGCGCACCGATGCCGATGCCGCGCGCCGCCGGTGCGACCCACATGCCGATCAGCTCCGGCTCCTCCGGCGCCTCGGCGCGGGTCAGGGCACCGGCGATCCCGGCCCGTTCGCCACCCTCGGTGCTCGCCACGAACCATGCCGCTGCGCGCACGAACCCGTCCCAGCGTTCACGATCGAAGCCCGACTCGTCGGCGAGCGTCGCCCAGAACGCCTCCGGCGAGTCCGCCAGCGACGCCAGCCGCATCTCGCGCAGCAGCCGCCAGTCCTGCGGCTCGAGCTTGTCGATCACCACGTCCATGGCGATCGATCCTGGCACGCTCAGGTGCCGAGGGCCACGCCATCCTGACGCGGGTCCGCGCCACCGAGCAGGCAACCGCGCTCGTGGTCGACGGCGACCACGATTGCGCTGCCACCTGCGCCCCCCTCGTCGACGACGCGGACCGGATAGTCTGCGGCGCGCAGGTCGGCCAGCACGGTCTCACCCAGCCCTGACTCGCACTCGAGTTCCGGCGCCGTGCCGATGACGTCGGCATCGCTGCCGGGTGCGACGGTGAATCGCGGCGCAGACACCGCTTCCTGCGGATCCAGGTGATGGTCGACGAGATGAGAGAGAAGCTGCATGTTCCACTGCACTTGTCCATCACCACCGGGTGTGTTGCCGACGTGAGCCAGCCGGCCGCGCGGGTCGGTCGTGAGCCAGGCGTTGAGCGTGTGCAACGGGCGGCGTCGCGGCCGGACCTCGTTGGGATGACCGGGGACGAGATAGCCGCCGCGGCCGAGACGGCTGTTGAGCACGATGCCCGTGCCCGGGACGGTGATGCGGGCACCGAACACGAATGCCAGCGAGTGGATGAAGCTGACGGCGCGTCCATCGGCGTCCACCGCAACGGTGGACGTCGTGTCGCCGCCTGCGCACACCGCGGCTGCCCGCCGGCGTCGGTCGGCGTCGAGGGCGGCGCGGCCGGCCGCGACGGCCTCGGGCGCCAGCACTGTCTGCCAGACATCGGTGTCGCTTCCGCCGTGTTCCCAGCGATCGGCGAACGAGTAGCTCGCGGCGTCGGCCAGCCGGCCCACGGCACGCGCATCGAGCCGGGCGTATTCGCTGAGGACGCCGTCGCACAACGCGGCCTGCTGCAGCACCATCCACCCAGGGGTGGGCAGTGGCGTCTCGTGGACCAAGTAGTCGCCGTACCGTGCGGTGATCGCGGGCAGGCAGATAGCTTCGGCCGTCAGTTGCCACTCCGTCCCGCTGAACGGAGCACCGTCACCGACCAGGGTCTCGACAGCCTGCTGTGCGAAATCCCCGTGGTAGAAGGCATCCGGCCGAGCCGCGAGCGTCCGCATCGAGCCGGCGAGCTCCGGTTGCGGGAGACGCTCGCCGAGGTGCGGGGCGCGGCCATCAGGCAGGAACGCCGCGGCTGCGCCCGGATCGCGGCGCAGCGCGTCTTGCTGGTCGAGGATGTCCGCACGGGTTCGCGCGCTGCAGGGCAGCCCGCGCTCGGCGGCGGCAATCGCCGGCGCCCACAATTCGGCGAGGCTGCGGGTGGCACCGCGTTCGTGAAGGGCGCGCAGCGCTGCCATGGCTCCCGGCACGGCTACCGCGAGTGGGCCGTCGACGGGAACGGCCGACAACCCTCGATCGGCGTAGAAGCCCGGGGAGCCACCGTCGGGTCCGAAGCCGCTACCGCCGACGGTCCACACCGTGCCGTCCGGCTCGCGGACCACGGCGAAGGCGTCGCCGCCGACGCCGCACTGTCCAGGCAGCGCGAGCCAACACATCGCGGCCATGGCGAGTGTGGCGTCGACCGCGTTGCCGCCGCGGGTCAGCACGTCTTGTCCGGCGGCGCTGACCAATGGGTTGCTCGACGCGACGATGTGCTCGGCGGTGATCGTCGAATTGCGGGTCATGCTCGATCCTGGCCTCCCGCCGGGATTGTCCCGCGTGGCGGTTCAGCGCGGCGCGAGGCCCACGGTGCCGTCCAGCAGTTCGCGGGCGGCGTCGAGGTGGCCGGCGTGCCGGGCCGTCTCCTCGATCATGTGCAGCACGATCCAGCGCATCGAGTCGATGGCGTCGTCGATGTCACGGTCGTGCTTGCCCAGCGGCTCGGCATCGAGCCCGATCTGCGCGAGGATATCGGTCGAGCGGTTGCAGGCCGCGCGGTAGAACGCGATGACCTCGTCGACCGTGCGGTTCGAGGCAAACCGCTCGTCGGTCGCGGCGTCGTAGCCGGCCGGCCACGGGGGTTCGTCGGCCGCGGCGAGCGCAACCTCCTGGAACCAGTGCCGCTCGGCGTGCCCGAGGTGCTCGATCATGCCGATGACCGTCCAGCCGGACGGCAGCGGCGCGGTGCGCATCGCCGTCGCGTCCAAGCCGTCGACGATGGTCAGCACCGCCGCACGTTGCGCGTCGAGGAAGTGCTGCAGCATCGCCAGTTCGGCGTCGGGACCGATCACGACGAGAGCAAACCATGCGCCCGTGACAACGGTCGTGTGATGGACGTGAGTCAAGCGCTACGCGCCGCTGTCCACAGATTTCGGACCGGGGTCGCGTTCGGCAGGAATGGCACCTACTCTCTGTGGATTCGATAAGCCCGGCGGATCTTCGGGAGGTGAGCCGGTGCCCGCTTCGGCGCAGGCGATCCTGGAGACCGAGGTCCGTGAACTGGTCCGCCGTCGCGGCATCGATCCGATCGCCGAGCCGGAGACCGTCGCCCGGTTGATCGACGAGGTCGTGGGCGATTACCGCGACCGGGCGATCACGTCCTCGCTGCCGCCGATGGGCGACGCGGTGTCCGCCTCCCGGGCGGTCCTGGACGCGGTGGCCGGCCTCGGGCCGCTGCAGCCGATGCTCGACGACCCGTCCGTCGAGGAGGTCTGGATCAACGAACCGGGCCGGGTGTTCGTCGCCCGGCACGGACGCTCGGAGCTCACCAACATCATCCTGACCGCCGACCAGGTGGCCGAGCTGGTCGAGCGGATGCTGCGCCCGACCGGGCGGCGTATCGACGTTTCGACCCCCTTCGTCGACGCAATGCTGACGGACGGGTCGCGCCTGCACGTCGTGCTGCCGAACATCACTCGCCGCCACCTCGCGGTGAACATCCGCAAGTTCGCGGTCGGGCTGCGACTCGATCGACGAACTGGTGACCGTCGGGTCGCTGACCGAGCAGGCGGCGCGCTTCCTCGAGGCGTCCGTCGTCGCCGGGCTGAACGTCCTGGTCGCCGGCGGCACGCAGGCGGGCAAGACCACCCTGTTGAACGCATTGTGCGCCGCGATCCCGGGCCGCGAGCGGGTGGTGACGGTCGAGGAGGTGTTCGAGCTTCGCTGCGCGCTCCCGACGTCGTCGCCATGCAGACCCGGCAGGCCAACCTCGAAGGCACCGGGGAGATCCCGCTGCGCCGCCTGGTGAAGGAGGCGCTGCGGATGCGTCCGTCGCGGCTGATCGTCGGCGAGGTGCGGCAGGAGGAGTGCCTCGACCTGCTCATCGCGCTCAACAGCGGGCTTCCGGGCATGTGCACGCTCCACGCGAACTCGGCCCGCGAGGCGCTGATCAAGATGTGCACGCTTGCCGCTGCTGGCCGGCGAGAACGTGTCGGCGGCGTTCGTCGTCCCGACCGTCGCGACGAGCGTCGATCTCGTCGTGCATCTCGGCATGGACGCCGCCGGGCGGCGCCGGGTGCGGGAGATCGTCGGCGTCACCGGCCGGATCGAGGGCGACGTCATCGAGACCACCGAGATCTTCGCGAGTCGGCGCGGGCGCCTCGAGCGAGCCGACGGCTACCCGCCGCACGCGGACCGGTACGAGCCGGCCGGCATCGACCTCGATCCGCGCGCTCGGGCACTGCGCCGACCGGCTGCACGCGGCCGGCGAGGGCTGACGTGGGCGCGCTGCTCGGGCTGATGCTCGGCCTCGGGCGTGCTGCTGATCTGGCGCAGCGGCTCGCGGCGCGCCCGCCCGGCGCCCGGCCGCGCGGCATCGACCTGGGCGCAACGGCGCCGCGATCTGCTTGCGGCAGGCCGGCGTCGACGGCGTCGGCTCGATCCAACTGCTCGGCGCGCAGGTGCTCTGCGCCGCCATCGCGGTCGTGCTCGTCGTGGCGATCACCAAGACGGTCACGGTCGCCGCCTGCTTCGCCGTGTTCGCGCTGTTCGTGCCGGTCGGTGATCGTGCGTCGGATGCGCGACGGCGGCAGGGCGCGCTGCGCGAGTTGTGGCCGGAGGCCGATCGACAACCTGGCCTCGGCGGTGCGCGCCGGGCTGTCGCTGCCGGAGGGTGTCGGCGCTCTGGCCGTGCGCGGCCCGGCCGAGTTGCGGCTGGCCCGTTCGCGCGGTTCGGCGCGGCCTACCGCGCGACCGGGCGGTTCGGCGAGTGCCTCGACGCGCTCAAGGACGACCTCGCCGACCCGGTGGGCGATCGCGTCTGCGAGACGATGCGCGTCGCCCGCGAAGTCGGCGGCAGCGACCTCGGCACCGTGCTGCGCACGCTGTCCGAACTGCTGCGCGCCGACGCCCGCACCCGCGCCGAACTGGAGACCCGACAAGGCTGGGTGATCAACGCGGCGCGGCTGGCGGTGGCCGCGCCCTGGGCGGTGCTGCTGCTGCTCGGCACCCAGTCGACGACGTTGACGGCCTACGACTCGCCGAGCGGCACGCTGCTGCTCGCGATCGGCGCGGCGCGTTTGCTTCGTGGCCTACCGGATCATGCTGCGCATCGGCCGGTTGCCCGAGGAGAAGCGGGTGCTGCGGTGACCGGCCTGCTCGGTTGGCCGGCGCCGGCCTCGGCCTGCTCGCCGCGCTCGGCGTGGTCATCGCGGTGCGCGCCACCCGCCGATGCGCCCGATCCGGCTCGCCGACCGCGTCGCGCCCTACGTCGGCGACACGCCGGCGCCGTCCAAGCTGCTGGAGCGCCCGTCGGCCACGTCGGCGCCGTTCACCGTGCGCGCCGGCTGTTCGGCCCGGCGCTCGGCGAGGCGGTCGTGTTCCTCGACCGGGTCGTCGGTGGCTCGGCGTCGGTGCGCCGCCGCCTGGCCGGGCTCGGGGCGCCGATGACGGTCGAGGAGTTCCGGGTCGAGCAGGTGCTGTGGGGCGCCGCCGCGGCGTGCTCGCCGCGGTGCTGGTCGTGCTGGCGGGCGCGGTTCGCGACGGCGTCGATCCGCTGTTCGTGGTCCTTGCGGCCGTCGGCGGGCTGCTCGTCGGCGTACTCGGCCGCGACTGGTGGCTCACCCACCAGCTCACCGCCCGCGAACAGGCGATGCTGTCCGAGTTCCCGGTCGTCGCCGACCTGCTCGCCTTGTCCGTCGTGGCCGGCGAGTCGCCGATCGACGCGCTGGAGCGCGTCTGCCGGCTTACCGGCGGCGAGCTCGCCGGCGACCTGCAGCGTGCGCTCGCCCGAGCCCGGGCCGGCACCCCGATGACCACGCGCGCTCACCGACCTCGCCGAACAGACGACGCTCGAGCCGTTCGCCCGGTTCCTGCAAGGATTGGTCGTCGCCATCGAGCGCGGCACCCCGCTCGCCGACGTGCTGCGCGCGCAGGCGGTCGACGTTCGCGAGGTCGGCAAGCGCGCGCTGCTGGAAGCCGGCGGCCGCAAGGAGATCTCGATGATGGTGCCGGTTGTCTTCCTCATCTTGCCGATCACCGTGATGTTCGCGCTCTACCCGGGTCTCGTGACCCTGACCTCGCTGGCTCACTGAAGGAGATGACGTGAAGGTCTTCGCATTCCTGACGTCGTGGTTGTTCGTCACCCGCGAGCGGTTGCGGCAAGACCGCGGCGACGTTCCGGGCTGGGTGATGGTCACGGTGATGACCGCGATCCTCGTCGTCGCGATCCTTGCGATTTTCGAGCCGCAGATCAAGAGCGCGTTGTCGGGCATCATCGACTCGATCCGTGGCGAATAGCCCGACCGCGCAGCTGCGTGACGACCGCGGTGCCGCGGTCGTCGATTTCGTCTTCCTGTCCGTGCTGCTGATCCTGCTCTTGTTCGCGGTTTTGCAGATCGCGATCTATTTCTATGCTCGAAATGTTGCCGCCGCGTCGGCCGCGGATGCGGCCCGCTACGCCGCAGCCGAGGGCGTCGACCCGCAGGCCGGCGCGGCTCGTGCGGCTGACTTGATCCGGCAAGGGCTCGACGACCGCGACGCGGCGGCGATTCGGTGCACCGCTGCGCCCGGCCGCGACGCGGCCACCGGGCTCGCCGTCACCACCGTCCATTGCCACGGCGAGGTGCGGCTGTTGTTCTCGCCGCTGCGGGTGCCGATGACGATCGACGTGTCGTCGTCGGTGCTGCGCGAGGGCGTGCAGCAATGAGGCTGCTGCGCGCCCTGCGGCGCCGCCTGGGCCGCGACGACGGCAACGCGATCCTCGAGTTCGTGTTCGTCGCGGTGTTGCTGCTCGTGCCGCTGGTCTACTTCATCGCGGCGGTGGCGTCGGTGCAGCGCAGCCAACTCGCCGTCACCCAGGCCGCGCGCAACGCCGGTCGGGCGTTCGCCACCAGCGACACGCCGGCCGAGGCGGACGGTCGGGCCCGCGCGGCGGTCCGGCTCGCGTTGGCCGACCAGGGCCTGCCTGACGACGCCACGCTGCGTTTCGTGCGCGCCGGCGACGGTTGCGGGGCACCGCCGGTGACCCCCCGACTGGAGGCCGGCGCCGAGTTCGCGGTGTGCGTCACCCGTCATCGGCCCTGCCGGCGGTACCGACCGTGCTCGCCGGCCACGGCATCACCTCCACCGGTGTCTACGTCGTGCACGTCGATGACTTCCGGGCGCTGCGCCGATGAGGGTCCGCGCCGACGACGGTTCGACGATCCCGCTCATCCTCGGCTTCTTCCTGCTGTCCCTCACCCTGGTCGCCGCCGCGATCACGCTCGGGCAGGTGTTCGTGCAGCAGCGCGACCTGCAGGACATCTGCGACGGTGCGGCGGCTGCCGCGGCGGCGAGCTCGGCCGATCTCGATCGCGGCGCGTCGGTGGCCTCGCGGTCGTCGCTGCAGTTCGACGGCGTGGGCCGGGTGGTCGACGCCTACCTCGCCCGCGACCCGGCGCGCCGCCAGGTCGACGTGCACGTCGCGCTGTCCGATGACCGCGAGCGGATCACCCTGCGCTGTGCCACCGACGACGAACTCGCGTTCGGCGCGTTCCTCGGCCGGCGGCAGGTGCATCACACCGCGACCTCGTCGGCGCGGGCCGCAGTCGTCGGCTAGGCGTCGGCTAGGCGCGTTCGAACTCCGTGCCGTTCCAAACCCACAGCTTCGTGACCGGGTGGCTCGCGCATTCGGCCAGCGGCCGATCCGTCGGGCAGTCCTGCGTCTGTAGCTTGCCGTCGGCGAAAGCGAGGCCGAAGGACAGCCCGATCCGGTCGTTGCCGACCGCCTGTCCGGAGGGCGCGAGGTCGCCGTTGCGTTGGGCCTTGATCACCCCCCAGCCCTTCGGGCCGGAGGTGAACGCGACGGCGTTGCCGCCGCCGTCGGTCGTAAACGTGCCGTGCACGATGAAGGTCGCGTGCGTCATCCCGGAGATCAGCGCACCGCTCACCCGCACGCTCGGCGTCGCCTCGCCCAGCGTCGCGTCGTACGGGTAGGTGCTCTTGGCGACCTGCTGCCCGTCGTGCCAGAACGTGATGTTTCCGACCTCGTCATAGGTCGCCCCCTCGGATCCGCTCGGCACTTGGACGAGCACGTGCGGCTGCCGAAGCGACGGTGGCGGACTTGTGCTCGGGAAGTCGTGCGTCGGCGCGGCCGACGTCCTCGAGGAGGGGACGGCCGAGGGGACGGCCGAGGGGACGGCCAAGGGGGCGGCCGAGCCGACCCCGCCGGTCGAGCCGCCGCACCCGGCCACGACCAGGGCCGCGATCACGCCGACGACCACTCGAGCGACCCGCACAGGCGTAGGTTGCAGCAGCCTTGCGGACTACGCAATCGAACTCGCCGGGGCCGCGCCCCGTGGTGCAATCGAGAACCGCCGAACCTTGGGAGTCCCGCTGACCGCGACCAGGACCGTGGCCGTCCGTGCGGCGTCGACAGCACAGCGGACCCGCGAGCGACGCGCGGTGTGGCTGGTCGTCGGCCTCACCGTGCTGGCCGCCGGGCTGCGGCTGTATCGGCTGCGCTTCGGCTACGCGTACGGGGTCGCCGGTTACGACGACGGTGTCTACCTCGGCTCCGCGCTCGAGCTGGTCGGTGGGCGGCTGCCCTACCGCGACTACGTGCTGGTCCAGCCGCCGGGCATCACCGTGCTGCTGCTGCCGGTTGCCGGCCTCGCGAAGGCGATCGGGAGCGCGCAGGCGATGGAGCTGGCGAAACTGCTCACCGGCCTGGCCGGGGCGGCCGCGGTGCCGGTGGCGGCGCGGATCGTGTGGCACCGCGGGGTGCTCGCGGTGCTGATCGCTGCGGGTGTGGTGGCCGTGCACGGCGACGTCGTCGCGAGTGGTTCCGGGGTGCTGCTCGAGCCGTGGCTCGTGCTGTGCTGCCTGCTCGCGGTGCTGCTGACCTTCGCCGGCGACGGGCTCGCCGACGGGCGCCGGCCGTGGTGGGGCGCCGCGCTGTTCGGCGTTGCTTGCGCGATCAAGATCTGGGCCGTCGTGCCGCTGCTCATCGCGGTCGTCCTGTGCGGGCCGGCACGCCGGCGCCGCTATCTGACGATTGCGGGCGCGGGGTTCGCGCTCGTCGCGGCGCCGTTCGCGATTGCCGCGCCCACCGCGTTCGTGCGTGACGTCGTCGTCTATCAACTCCTGCGCAACGCGCCCCAGCGCACGGACGCGGCGTTTCGGGTAGTGCACCTGTTCGCGACGGCGCCACCGAACGGGCACCCGGTGGCCGGCGGGGCGGTGGTCGCCGGGATCGTGATCGGCGCGGCGCTGGCGCTGCTCGCCGTCGGGCTGTTGCGCGAGCGCGGCCCGCTCTCACGGTTCGCGGGTGCTGCGGCCGTGCTGGTGGTTGCGATGCTGTTCGTGCCGGGCGACTTCTACTGGCACTACGCGGCGTTCGCCGCACCGTTCCTCGGCCTGGTGCTGGCGCTGTCGCTGCCGCGGCTGCGGATCGGCGGCACGGTGACGGCGCTGGCCTTTCTGGTCGTCCTGACGGTCACGTCGGCACACCGCGACCTGCAGGCCGGCGCCGGGAACGACGCCGGCCGCAAGCTGGCCTCGGCGATCCCGGCCGGAGCCTGTGTGGTGTCCGAGCAGGCCAGCGTCACGATCGCCGGCGACCGCTTCGCCGGCCCGGGCTGCCCGGCGCTGGTCGACAGCTTCGGCAGCGCGCTGGCCTACGGCGCGGGCAGCACCGATGCCGGCGTGCGGTCCGCCGGACTGCGTGCGGCCTGGCTGCGCGCGCTCGGCCACGCCGACTACGTCTACCTGGTCCATCGCGACACGCCGACCGTGCCGGACATCACCGGCTACCTCGCCACCCACTTCCGGACCGTCCCGGTGGCCGGGCTGCACGGCACTCTGTACGCCCGCATGCCCCGGTCGGCACGCGTACCCTGAACCGTCGTGGACATCCCCTCCGGACTGAAGGAGTTGTCCGCGACGCTCGCCAACGTCGAGTCCGTCGTGGACCTCGCGACGCTGCGCGGCGAACTGGCCGACCTCGAGACGCAGGCCTCCGCGCCGGATCTGTGGGATGACGTCGAGCACGCGCAGCAGGTGACCTCCCGGCTGTCCTACGTCCAGGGCGAGATCCGTCGGGTCGAGGATCTGCGCCGCCGCCTGGACGACGCCCAGACGCTGTGGGACCTCGCCGAGGAGATGGACGACGCCGACGCACGCACCGAGGTCGAGGGCGAAATGCCCGGCCTGCAGCGCGCCGTCGATGAGCTCGAGGTCCGCACCCTGCTCTCCGGGCGCGTACGACGCACGCGAGGCGCTGATGACGATCCGCTCCGAGGCGGGCGGGGTCGACGCGGCCGACTTCGCCGAGATGCTGCTGCGCATGTACCTGCGCTGGGCCGAGCGGCACGGCTACTCCGTCGATGTGATGGACACCTCCTACGCCGAGGAGGCCGGCATCAAGTCGGCCACCTTCCAGGTCAAGGCGCCCTATGCCTACGGCACGCTCTCGGTCGAGCAGGGCACGCACCGCCTGGTGCGGATCAGCCCGTTCGACAACCAGGGCCGACGCCAGACGTCGCTTCGTCGGGGTCGAGGTGCTGCCCGTCGTCGAGTCGTCCGACCACGTCGAGATCCCCGACGACGAGATCCGCGTCGACGTCTACCGCAGTCCTCCGGGCCCGGGCGGGCAGGGCGTCAACACCACCGACTCCGCGGTGCGGATTACGCACCTGCCGACCGGGATCGTGGTCAGCTGCCAGAACGAGCGCAGCCAGATCCAGAACCGCGCGTCGGCGATGGCGGTGCTGCAGGCCAAGCTGCTGGAGCGGCGCCGGCAGGAGGAGCAGGCGGCGATGGACGCCCTCAAGGACGCCGGCAACAGCTGGGGCAACCAGATGCGCAGCTACGTCCTGCACCCGTACCAGATGGTCAAGGACCTGCGTACCGAGTACGAGGTCGGCAATCCACAGGCAGTTCTGGACGGCGACATCGACGGCTTCATCGAGGCCGGAATCCGCTGGCGCCGCAGCGCCGCCGTGGCCTGAACCTGTGATCGGCCCGGCGCGACTGTCCGGTAGCTAGGTAACTCTTCGGTAAACTCGCGCCTCGTGATCCGGCTCGAGAATGTCTCCAAGGTCTATCCGGCCGGGGCCCGCCCAGCCCTCGACGGGTGTCGACATCGACATCGCAAGGGTGAGTTCGTCTTCCTGATCGGCCCGTCCGGTTCCGGCAAGTCGACCGTGCTCCGGCTGTTGCTGCGCGAAGAACTGCCCACGGAGGGCGTCATCACGGTCAACAGCCGCAACGTGGGCAAGATGGCCAACCGCAAGGTCCCTGACCTGCGTCGCAAGATCGGCTGCGTCTTCCAGGACTTCCGGCTGCTGCCGAAGAAGAACGTCTTCGAAAACGTCGCCTTCGCCCTCGAAGTGATCAACAAGTCGCCCAAGACGATCCGGCGCACCGTGCCCGAGGTGCTCGAACTCGTCGGGCTCAGCGGCAAGGCACAGCGCCGGCCGCACGAGCTCTCCGGCGGCGAGCAGCAGCGCGTGGCCATCGCCCGGGCGTTCGTCAACCGGCCGCTGGTGCTGCTGGCCGACGAGCCCACGGGCAACCTCGACCCCGACACCAGCCAGGGCATCATGAGCCTGCTGGAGCGCATCAACCGCACCGGCACCACGGTCGTGATGGCCACGCACGACAACAACATCGTCGACGCGATGCGCCGTCGGGTCATCGAGCTCGACTTCGGCAAGGTCGTCCGCGACCAGAACCGCGGCGTCTACGGAGTGGGTCGCTGATCTGAGGCGACCCGGGCGACCGCGTATGCACGCACGCCCCGATCAGTGAGGAATCATGCGCGCAAACTTCGTGTTGTCCGGGGTCTTCTCCGGCATCCGACGCAATCTGACCATGACGATCGCGCTCATCCTGAGCACGTCGATCGCCCTCGCCTTCGTCGGTGCGGCCTACCTGGCCAGTACCGAGATCAGCCGGTTCAAGCACGACTACGAGGGCAAGCTCAACGTCTCGGTGTTCCTGTGCGGCAAGGAGAGCATCGCACCGTGCAAGGGTCGTACCACCGCGGCCGAGACCGCGGCGCTGCGGGCGCAGATGCAGCAGGACCCGCGCGTCGCGGCGGTGAAGTACGTGTCCGAGGCCGAGCAGCACGCGCGAGCGGTGCGGATCGAGCCGCCGGCGGTCGCGAAGCTGAACAATATCGGTGACCTGCCGGCCTCGTTCACCGTCAAGCTGCACGACATCGAGAAGGATTACGACGATTTTGCCGCCGACTACAGCAAGAAACCGGGGGTCTCGCAGGTCAGCAACCAGGTGAAGACGCTGAACACCCTGCTCAAGATCATCAATGGGGCGCGGCTCTTCTCGATCATCCTGGCGCTGGTGGTGCTGGTCGCCTCGATCCTGCTGATCGCGAACACCATTCAAGTCGCCGCAGCGCAGCGCAAGAACGAGACCAGCATCATGCGGCTCGTCGGCGCGTCCAGATGGATGACCGAGCTGCCATTCATGCTGGAGACGATCTTCGCTACCGTGGTGGGCGGGCTGATCGCGCTCGGGCTGATCGCGCTCGGCAAGCAGTTCGTGCTCAACGGCATCTTCAAGAGCCCGGTGGAGAACGGCGTCATCCCCAACCTCGCCACCAACGACATCCTGGTCGCCGGCGGTATCGGGTTGATCGCCGGTGTCGTGCTGGCCGCGGTGACCGCATTTGTGACGTTGCGGCTATACGTCAGGCTGTAGGCATGGCGACGCAGGCCGCATCCAGCAACCGCAACAGCGGTCGCAAGATCATCACGTCCAATCGCAAGGCGCGCCACGACTACTCCGTCCTCGACGTCTACGAGGCCGGTGTGATGCTCACCGGTACCGAGGTGAAGTCGCTTCGGCTGGGCCGCGCGTCGCTGCTCGACGGGTTCGCCACCATCGACGACGGCGAGGTGTTCCTGCGCAACGTGCACATCCCGGAGTACGAGCAGGGCAGTTGGACGAATCACGAGCCGCGGCGCACCCGCAAGTTGTTGCTGCACAAGGACGAGATCAACCGGCTGATCGGCAAGACCCGCGAGTCCGGGCTCACCCTGGTGCCGCTGTCGCTGTACTTCAGCAACGGCAAGGTGAAGGTCGAACTCGCCCTCGCCCGCGGCAAGCGGTCGTACGACAAACGGCAGGACCTCGCCCGGCGCGACGCCGACCGCGAGGTCGCACGGGCGCTGGGCCGGCGCGGCAAGGGCATGGATTAGTGCTCGACGCGGACGTCCCGGCGTTCTGGCAGCGGCTCGGGTTACCCGGCCTGATCGACGTCCACACGCACTTCATGCCGGAGCCGGTGATGAACGCGGTGTGGGCGTATTTCGACAGGGCCGCCGAGCACTATGGTCGAGCCTGGCCGGTCGAGTACCAGCTGCCCGAGTCCGACCGGCTCTCGTTGTTGCGGGCCTTCGGGGTGCGGACGTTCACGGCGTTGGTATATCCGCACAAGCCGGACATGGCGCAGTGGCTCTCGGAGTGGGCACGGGCGTTCGCGGCCCGCACCCCGGGGTGCCTGCCGACCGGCACGTTCTACCCCGAGCCGAGTGCCGCGGGCTACGTACGCGAGGCGCTCGAGGCGGGCACGCGGGTGTTCAAGGCGCATGTGCAGGTGGGCGGCTACGACCCGCGCGACGCGCTGCTCGACGGCGTGTGGGGGCAGCTCACGGACGCCGGCACGCCGGTGATCGTGCACTGCGGCAGCGGGCCGATCCGCGGCGCGCACACCGGTCCCGGCCCGTTCTCGCAGGTGCTCGCGCGCAATCCGCGACTGACCGCGGTGATCGCGCATTGCGGGGCGCCGGAGTTCGAGGAGCACCTCGCGTTGACGCAGCAGTACCCGAACGTCCACGTCGACACCACGATGGTCGCGACACCGTTCATGAACGAGTTCGCCCCGCTGTCGGCACGGGCGGTGGGTCTGCTGGGCGATTTCGGCGACCGCGTCCTGCTCGGCACCGACTTCCCGAACATTCCGTACCCCTATGCCGGGCAACTGGCCGCGCTGCGAGAGCTGGGCCTCGGCGACCACTGGCTGCGCGCGGTGTGCTGGGACAACGCCGCCCGGTTGCTGGGATCGACTAGGGTGGAGGAGTTCCCATCAAGGGGGTGAATGGTCTCGACTCCGGACGTCGAGGTAGGGGAAGCGGGCCGAGGACCGCATTGCTGACCTCGTAAAAAAAGCGATGCAAAACAAAATAAGCGCCGATTCCAATCGCGCTGACTTCGCTCTCGCTGCCTAGTACAGCCTGAGCAAGTCTGTCAGCCCGGGTTCGTCACCGGCCCGGTGCCTGGCATCAGCTAGGTGACTCACCGCTCTCGCCGGCCGCGGGGGAGGGCGGGAAACTCACAGCGGCTGGGCCCGTCACTGACGACTCGTGTGCATGATCGTCGGGGCCGAGTAGAGACGCCGCACACTGCGCCCGGAGAAGCCCTGCTGAAGCGACGGAGGACGCGGGTTCGATTCCCGCCACCTCCACGCCTATCGACAAGGTCGGCTTCCCATTGCGGAGGCCGACCTCGTCGCACCACGAGGCTGTCAGTTCGCGCGGGGATCTCGATACGGTCAGTCCGTGCGGATTGAAACGGCGCGGACACGCCTTGCGCGGGTTCTTGGCTCCGTCGGCGCCGCGGCAACCTTCAGTGCGCGTCGGACGGCGCAGCCGCACGACCTGCACATCGACATCGAAGGTGCCGGGTCGCTCGACTATCCGGTGCCCGAGACTCAAGCCAGGCAACTGCGTGCGGTCGCTCGCCCGGCTCGGTACGGGCGGGGCGAGGAAACTTTCGTTGACTCACGAGTCCGGGATACGTGGGAGATCCCGAAGCGCAGGGTGCGGATCGACCGGCGACGGTTCAGCAAGACGCTCACGCCGATGCTGGACGCACTCCGCGCCGATCTCGGCCTTCCTGATGGGTCTCGTCTCATTGCTGACCTGCACTCCGTCCTTCTTTACGAGCCTGGGCAATTCTTCCTTCCGCACCAGGACTCCGAGAAGTCCGACGACATGGTCGGCACGCTCGTCGTGACGTTGCCGAGCGCGTCGAGGGGCGGCGAACTCGTCATCGAGCACGGCCGACGATCGAATACCTATCGCCCCTCGGCCAAGCTGTTGACCTTCGTCGCGTTCTACTCCGACTGCCGCCACGAGGTCCGTCCGCTGACCAGCGGGCATCGGATCGTCCTCACGTACAACCTGCGGATGACCGCAACGACCGCGGCCGCCGGCACGGACCCCACAGTCACCGCCGCCGTCGCACGCGCCCTCACCGAGTATTTCGACAGCCAGAACCGACTCGTCTACCTGCTCGATCACGAATACACGAAGCGTGGGCTCGCAGGGTCGCTCCTGAAGGGCGTGGACGCCGCGCGCGTCTCGGTCCTGCGTGACGCCGCGCAGTCGATCGACTGCGAACTGCTGCTGGCGTCCACCGAGATCCACGAGACATGGGACTGCATCCCGGCTTACCGATCCAGTCGCCGATCGTGGTACCGCGACGAACCGGATGACCCGCAAGATTTCGAATTGGGTGACCTGCTCGACGGGAGCGTTGTCCTCTCCGGCGCCGTCGGGCCGGCGGCGGTCGCCGAGGTGGAACTGTGTGCCACGACCCCGACAGACCAACTCGCGCCGTACGACTCGCAGTACGAGGGCTACATGGGCAACTACGGCAACACGATGGACCGGTGGTACCGCCGGGCTGCCGTCGTGGTCTGGCCGCGACGGCTCGACTTCGTGGTGCGTGCCGAAGGTTCACCGGTGTGGGCTATCAATGAGCTTGCGCTCCGCCTCAAGGACGGGACCGCGCGTGACACCGCGGCGGCTCTTGAGCTCTTCTGGCAGCGTGACGTCCGGATGGCTCAGGTCGGACCGGACCGTCCCGACCTGGGGAGAGTTCTGGAACTCGCGGGTAGCCTGGATGAGCCAAGACTGGCCACGATGCTGCTCAGCCCTTTTCGGATGGAGGAGATCGCCGCCGGCCACGCCCCTGCCTTGGCTGCGGCCACCGAGCGGTACGGCATCGCTTGGCTGCGTGCGCTGGTGCAGCATTGGGATGCCAGCCGCACGTGGCACGACGTCGAGCGGCGATCCGCGTGGATTGCCGGCCTCGCCGACATCTGCGCTGCGATCGGTAGCGCCGATGTGGCACGGGCACTGCTCACGCCGTCCTGGACGTGGCTGGACGCCGAGATCCGCAAAGCCCTTACGCTCGCTGGCCCGTCCCGCAGGCAAAGAGAACTGCAGCGTCTTTGCGCGCCGACGCAAGCGATCCTTCAGTCAGGAGTCATAGCTGTCGCGCCGGAGATCACCGAAGCCGCGGTCGACCTGCTCACCAGTGACGACAAGCTGGTGAACGCCTCGGTCGAAGTGCTCCGCCGCATGGTCGAGTCCGGTCAGCCTATGGACCCTTTCACGGTGCTCGCCGACCACCTGATGCGACGCCTCGACGCCAGGCTCGACGTGCCGGTCCGAGACTCGGACGACTGGTCGATCGACATCGGCGGCGGCTGCACGCGCCGCGAATGCGAGGCGCTCGGCGAGTTCCTCGCCGATCCCGGGCGCCGTACGTTGGAGTGGAAGCTGGCGGAGCAGGGCCGGGTCCACGTCGAACTGGAGATCGCCGCGCATGAGCTGCCGGTGCGGCACGAGACGCGCAAACTCGGCAGGCCGTACACGCTCGTCCTCACCAAGGCGCCGGACGTGTTTGCGCGCGAGGCCCGTGCTCGAGAACGTGACGAGAGTGACTTGAGCTGGCTGCGTGACCGGATGGCCACGGAATGACGACGTCCGGCTCGATCGAGCAGCGGCCGCTGTTGCGAATCGCAGACGCCCCGGCTGACGCCGTCGTGAGCGTGCGCGCAGGCATCGACTCCATCGATAGGCTCCGCCGCCATGCGCTCCGGACAGCCCGCGCGCGGTCGCTCGACGGCGCTCCCTTCTTCGGGATCGCTGTGTTCGCGGCGGTGGACATATCGGTTCCGACATTGCTGCGCGCTCGCTTCGGAACCTTCGGCACCGTGCACGTGACGACGGCCGGTGAATTGACACGCGCGTTCCAGTTGCCGCCCACCGGCCGGGCGCCGCATTCGCGCTCGAGTACTACGGGGCGTTTCCCGGGGAGATCGACGCGCAGATGGCACAGAACGAGAGAGCTGCGTCCGAGGCACTCGACGCCTGGCGCGCCCGGCAGCGTCTGCTGGCGTGAGCGCGAAGCTCCTACTCGACGAGCACTACTCGGATGAGATCGCGCGAGGCGGGTTACGACATCGTTGCTGTCGTGGCCGATCCGGATCTTCGCGCGCAACGCGACGCGGAGCTGTTCGCGCGCGCTGCGCAGCGGGTCGACGAATCGTCACCGGCAACATCAAGGACTTTCGACCGGTCATGCTGCAGACATACGCGGACGGCGATCCGGTGGCCCCACTCCTGCTCGTGCCGCCAGGTCGGTTCGCAGTCGGGCGGGTCGACCAGGCACAGCGATCGTCGCCGCGTTGAGTGATGGCTGAGCTCTCCCGTCGTCCCGGAACGTCCGGACGAGGACTGGATGGCCTGGCTCGAACGCGCGGACATCGCCAGTTCGACCAAGATTGCGCGGCGGTTCGGACTTGTTCCCGTCCGGACCACTGACGGCGCTGCCCCGTCGCCTCAGACGCTCAGCTTAGCGGTCCTGCCACCCGTACAACTCTCGTTCCCAGAGCCAGTCGACGACCTGGTCGACGCCGCGTGACAGGTGCCGACGGTAGGTGCTCATCGGCAGGTCCAGTACCTCGGCCGCGCGCTCCTGGGTACCCGCCGGCCGCAGATAGGTCCGCTCGAGCGCCCGATGCAGTTTCACGTCGCGCGGGTGCTGCTGCAGGGCGCCCACCGCGGCGCGGATCGCCGCGTCGAGCGCCTCGACTCGCGACCCGTCGTCGACCCGGTCGACGATCACCCGGGCTGCCATCAGGGCATTGCCGGCGAGCGCGTTCCGGCGCTGCAGGTCACGCAGGGCCTGGCGGACGGCCCTCGCGAACTCGGCCCGTGACAACCTGCTCGGTGCCGGGTCGGACGGCGCCGCAGCCGGCTTCTCGCCGAGGCCCAGCTCGCGGGTTGCCATGAACTCCAGCCACTGCTCGGGACTCCTCCGGCGCCAGTCGTGCGCATAGACCGCGTGTGGCCGGCCGTCCACCTCGAAGTCGGCAGCGGGGATGCGCTGGAAGCCGATGTAGTCCATCAGCGGTGTCGCCGACTGCGGATCGGTCCAGGTGATGAATTCCCAGGCCGGACTGCGCCGCGCCAGCCAGTGCTGCGTCGATGCGATCGTCAGCGCGTTGAGCGAGGCGGACGGAAGGCATTGGTGACGCTCGGCGTCGATGAAGAATCGACTGGCAACGACCTGTTCGCCGGGCCGCGCAGGTGCATTCCGCTGTGCCCAGGTCCAGATCGCCACCGCACCCGGATCTGCGGAGATGTCCTGCGCGGCGGCGTCGTGCAACGCGAGCATGGCGGCGAACCCGACCACGTCGGTCGTGCCGCCTCGGAACACCAGGAAGGCCTCCGGTTGGCGGTCGAGCCAGTGCGCGACCAACCACGCCGACGCCGCTCCCTCGTGTCGGGCGGTGAGCGTCACCAGCACGTCGCGGTCGGACGGACGGAGGCTGTCGGCATACACCCCGCCGAGGGCGCGCCAGTCCCAGATGCGTGCGGCGAAGGGGTTGCTGCGGTGCAGGTGAATCAGGTCGGCCACGGCCTGTTGGGGGTCGGTCGAGGGCTCCCTCAGGTGGGCGACGACGTAGTCGTGTACCCGACGGTGCAGGTGTGCGGCCTCGTCGGGGTCGCGCCAGCGCGCATCGGCGACGAGTACATCGCGGGCAAGGTCGTGGGGCCGGATGCCGCGCGGCTCCTCCTCCACGAATGACAGGCCGCGCAGCCAGTCGAACAGGTCCCGCGCGTCCTCGATGGACAGCGCCGCTCGCAGCATCCCTTCGGTCGTCGTGCGGGCGTAGGCGCAGGCTCGCAACGCCTGACGCTGCCGGGATGTCGGCACGCCTGCGACGAAGCGCTCAAGCAGCTGCTGCACCACCTCCGGCGCATTGCCGAGTGCCTCCGGCAAAGCGAATTCGTCGCTATCCTGCTCGAGCAGATCGACCAGCAGCGTCAATGCCAACGGATGGCCGTGCGTCGTCTCCATGAGGCGCTCGTGCAAGTGGTCGGGCACGCCCTCGCTGCACAACAGCTTGCGAGCGTCCCCAGTGCGCAAGATTGCGCAACGGAACGGCTGTCAGTAGATCGCGCCACCCGTGATCACCCGACCATCCCGGCGCCGGCTTCTCCCGCCCGGCGATCACGACGACCGTGCCCGCCGGCACCGACGGCACGAACTGCTCGCGCAGCCACCCGTCCAGCGCAGTGGCGTCCTCATAGGTGTCGAGGAGCACGAGACACCTGTCCCGACCGAGGTCACCGGATCGGATCTCGTCCGCGGAGCGGCTCAAGCGATCCCCGAGTGCCGCGCAGAATGCCGCCGGCGCGGGCTCGATGGCGCGAAGATCAAGCCGCGCCACTCGTACGTCCGCGTCGCGTGCGGCGTGCTCGATCGCCCGCAACAGCGCACTTTTGCCCACACCGCCGGGCCCGTGCACGAAGGCGACGGCGAACGAGGCGTCCGGCCGGGTCAAGGCAGCGAGCACGAGATCGACCTCGGCGTCACGGCCGACGAACCTGCGTGCCCGGGCCCGCTGCAGCCGATCGGCGACAGCTTCGGATCGCGCCACGATCACCGAGCCCTGATCGTCGTTCATGATCGCGGCATCATCCACCGCGCAGATGTGAGCGTGAAATGAGCGCACATCGGTCTGGTTTCCGAGCGGTGTTCTCGGCGATCGTCAACGCTCGACCGGACAACCAAGGAGGACAAAATGGGATTCATCGACGACTACACGACCGGTATCAACACCTACCCGGACGAGAACGTGGTCATCGAGATCGTCGACGTCGACGTGAACGGTGGCGGTGCGCTCAACACCAATGACGAGGGCTCGTTCCGGGTCCAGGTCACGAACAACGGTCCTTTGACACTGACCGATGTCGTGCTGAAGGTGGAGGGACTCAATGGGACGAAGGTGAAGCAGAACGGTGCTGGCTCGTCTTACGAACAGGTGTTTTTGACCTCGTCCGGCGTGGTGGAGCAGCTGCCCGCCGTGACGCACAACAACACCGTCGTCTCGACCGGCAGCGCGTTCGGGTTCAAGGCACCGGCGCGCAACATGCCCGTCTCGGACCTGATCAAGATCACGTTCGAGGACTGGAAACCGGACTTCGAACACATCCATACCTCGCACACGAACGAGCGGCCGACGGTGACCGCGGTCTACCGCGACAACGTGCTGCGCTCCTGATCAGGACTCGGTCAGCTCCCGCGGCAGCGCGATCACGTCGACCAGCGCTCCGTTGCGCCACACGGTGATCTCGACGCGCTTGCCGATGGCGCCCTCGACCATCAGCTTCTGGATCGAGGTGCTGGTGCGGATCGCCTCGCCGTCGACGGCGACCACGATGTCGCCACGGCGCAGGCCGGCGGCGGCGGCCGGGCTGCCGTCGACGACCTGGGCGACCTGCAGACCCGACGTGCGATCGACCTTGGCTGCGAGCGCGAGCGGCAGCGGGGCCTGTGCTCCGGCGATGCCGAGCCACGCGCGGCGCACCCGTCCCCTGGTCATCAGCGTGGAGATCAACTGACGGGTCGTGACGTTGATCGGCACCGCGAGTCCGAGGCCCACGCCGGCGACGGCGGTGTTGACCCCGATCATCCGGCCCCTGCTGTCGGCCAGCACGCCGCCGCTGTTGCCCGGGTTGAGCGCAGCGTCGGTCTGGATCACCTCGTCGATCACCCTGCCGGCCCGGGTCGGCAACGACCGGCCGAGCGCCGAGACGACGCCGGTGGTGACGCTGCCGGCGAGCCCGAGCGGGTTGCCCAACGCGACCACGAGTTGACCGACCTGCAGCGCGGCGGCATCGCCGAGCTCGACCGGGGGCGGGACGTCGCCGCGAGCGCGCAACACGGCCAGGTCGGACAGCGGGTCGCGGCCCACGACGTCGGCGGCGACGCTGGTGCCGTCGGCGAAGTCGGCCTGCGCGGTGTCGGCGTGCTCGACCACGTGCGCGCTCGTCAGCAGAAACCCGTCGGCGGTGAGCACGCTCGCGCTCCCCGCGCCGCCGCCGCGGCCGCGGCGGCGCACCACGAGGCTCGCGACGCTCGGCAGCACCATCTTCGCGACGTGGATGACCGTGCTCGAGTAGGCGTCGAATATCTCGTCGTCCATGCCTGGACAACGCGTAATCGTGATTACTTGATTCTGATGTCCGCTGCCTGGCGAAACCTCCTCTACCTCACGCCGCGCGGCCGGAACTGCACACTGATCCGCGGGCCGATCGCGCGGGCGGTCTTGGGCACGGCGTGCTCCCAGGTGCGCTGGCAGCTGCCGCCCATCACGACGAGGTCGCCGTGGCCGAGGTCGAGCCGGATGCTGCTGCGGCCGCGGTGCTCGCGTGGGCGCAGCAGGAACGGGCGCGGCGCGCCGAGCACCACGATCGCCACCATGGTGTCCTCATTGCTGCCGCGACCGATGCGATCGCCGTGCCAGGCGACGCTGTCCCGCCCGTCGCGGTACAGGCACAGCCCGGTGGTCGCGAACGGCTCGTCGCGGTAGTAGTCCTCCAGCTCCTGCCTGGCCCGGACGAGGGCCGGATCGGGGAGCGCTTCGTCCTCGTCGAAGAAGCTGAGCAGCCGCGGCACGTCGACGACGCGGTTGTACATCGGCCGGCGCTCGGCATGCCAGGGCGCGGATTGGCGCAGGCGCTCGAACAGCGCGTCCGCGCCGTCGACCCAGCCGCGGCGCTGGTCGACCCACGCGCCGTCTGTGAGGGTGCGGCGCTCGACACGACCGTGCAGCGGGCCGAGGCCGACGTCGTCGCTGACGTCGAGGAGCGAGGCTTGGAAGCCGGTCACGCGATCAGTATATGCGAACAGGTGTTCGATCGCTAGACGGAACACGTCCAATCGTCGCGAGTGGCGATGGCGCCGGCGCCGGGCGGCGGGAACGGCTTGGCGACGGTGAACGCGTACGTGCTCGGGCCGTGGGCGCGCAGGTGGTCGAGGCGCTCGACCGCGTCGGCGGGCGTGGGCATCGTGCCGGCTTCGATCCACCAGGCGGCGGCATAGCTCTCGCGCATCGGCACGAACCACTGCCGACGCTGGCGCATCACCGCGGCGTGGTCAGGCCCGTAGACGAAGCCGGCGAATGCCTCCAACGACTCCCACACGCTCATGTTGATCAGCAGCCGCTCGTCCGCGTACGGCCGGATGGCGGTGGCGTCGCCGTCCTCGGTCTGTAGTCGCCAGACGAACCCCGGCGCAACGTCGGCGAGGGCGTTGATCGGTTCCAGCTGGTCCATGAAGCCCTGCAGCAGTTGCGAGCCGGGCGGTTCGAGCGGGAGGGCGATGTTGACCTGGGCGAGGTGGCGGTCCACGCGGCTCACGCTACGGCGCGGTCCAATCGAGTAAGTACCGCCAGAGGGCGAGTTGGCCGTATGACGCGTTCGGCAGCGTGCCGACCGCGATCTCGCAGGTCTGCCGATGGGTGAGGCCGGGAATCTGGATGGGAGTGGTGTTCCCGGTAGCCGTGCCTTCGCTGCAGGACTCGGGTCTGGACCGCGCCGGCGACTTCCCACGCGAGGTGGCGCGGGAACTCGCGTTTCGCGCAGCCGACGATCGAAAGGCCGGCCTCGTGCGTTCAGGAGGCTCGCGCATTTGCGCAGCGCGTGTTCGGTGTCCATGTGGTGCAGGACCGCGATCGACGCGGCGAGGTCGAACGGCTTGGCGTCGAAGGTTGCGAGTGTTCATACGTGATGCCGCCGCCGCCCTGTCTGGCCCGCGTCGAGGCTGGGTCCGTCCTGATCGATCCCGACGACGTCCGGGATCCGCTGGCGCAATGCGCGGGTGAGCATGCCTTCCCCGCACCCGACGTCGAGCGCGCGGGTCGTGTTCGGCGGGATGCGGTCGAGGATCAGGCGCTGGTATTCGATGTTGTGGTTCCGGCGCATCGGACGATCTTGTCACTTCTGAACCTGTCCGGCTTGCTTCCTGGTGCAGGGGGCTGGGATGGCGGTCGGGCTTCTCTTCCCGCCCCGAACAGTCGGTTCTTTGGCCGTATTTCGTCCGGGCGAGGCGGGAAGGCACACCTCCCCGGCCGTTCTCGACGCTGCGCTCAGCGGCCGCCGGGATTCGGTATCAGGACGCCGCGGGCTTCCTTGACGGCCAGATCGCCGGTGGCGGTGGGGCCGGCAATGGCCCCGGGGATGTGCACGACCGGGCCGCCACCGACCTGGAAGCTGGCCTGCCAGCTTGCGGTCGCCCGCACCTGCACCGGTCCCCGGTCGAGGTAGACGTGTCCGTAGTAGCCCGGGCACAGCCGGGTTTTACAGGGATGGTTCGCCTCGTCGTACGCGCTGCCAGGATTGTCTTGCGTATCGGTCTTCTCGTCCCCGAACGACCAGTCGACGTGGTCGAAGGTGATGGTGATCGCCACGTCCTGCCCGAGAATCCGAACATTGGGCAGAGCTCGGGTTTTCGGCGCGTCGACCCACATGATGGTTTGGATGTTGACCAACGTTGTTCCGTGCGGCGCCAGGCCGATTGCCGCAGACGGAATCAGGCGCACCGCCTGCGCGCGCACGTCCGTGGCGCCTACTCGTGCTGCGGGCTCACCGGGAATGTCCAAACATCGTGTCGGCGACAGACTCGATGCGATTGGTTGGAGGCGGAGCATCTCGGCAGACGGCACCGTTGGCGGTCCTTGACGAGTCGGAGTTCCGCGGGTGGTCTGAGCAGTGCTGGACCCGTGACCACGACATCGCCATCGCCGTCGCACGATCGTGACGCTCGAATCTGACCGCAGTCATTCGGACGACGCGGCTGGCGCTCGCAACGAGCGACGCCACGGCGATGCTGCCAACAGGAGGCAAGAAGCTTCGCGATCGATCGGCAGGTCATTGGACGAGACCTTTTTGGACGACCGTCCACTGGCCGTCGATCCAGCGAAGCCAGAGGCGAAATGTCAACCTTCTTCACCGCCGGGGAGCATATTCACGACGGCCTTCCGCTCGGATGAACTGTCTGGAGCGGAGCAGCCGAAAGGGAAACATCGACGGCCTGCTCGTGCGCCGAGTCGGCGGTCATTTGGCAGCGAGCTACGACCGTGGATGTTGGAAAGCCGGCCGCCTCGAAGATGTTCGCCTGCAGCCTGCGGCCGGTCGAAGATTCCGCATGAAAGTTTGCAATCCGAACAGTTGATGCGAACCAGTGCACGCGCAGAGAGTCGAGTCGGTCGTTGCGTATCCCCAGTCGAGCGTTTTGATCCAGAACTCTGCGAAGGCAACTGCGCCTGCCGGTGATGCTAGTCTTCGCGGCATCGCGGCAATGACCGGCGGTTTCTCACCCGGCCGAACATTCGGACCGGTGGTCGGCACGGTCGGGCTCGTCGGCGCGGTCGAGGACGGCGTCGACACTCACCGGGCTCGAGTTCGGGCTCGACACCACCGCCGAGGGGGAGGGCGTCGGGGGGTCGTCTCCACCACTATTCGTGCAGGCGACGGCCAACACCGCCAGCAAGCCGAGCGTCGCCCACCGTAGCCGCACCCGCAGAGTGTGCCACGCAAAATGGACATCCGTCAGCGCTGTCCACAGGCCGCCGTACCGTGGTAGCCGTGCGCAGGTACCGCTTCGCCGCCCGGCCGGGCTGGGTGGTGGGGCACGTCCTGGTGCTGGCCGCCATCGTCACGATGATCCTGCTCGGGCGGTGGCAGTTGATCGTCTCGGACGAGAAGCACTTCAGCCTGCAGAACTTCGGCTACGCCATCCAGTGGTGGCTGTTCAGCCTGTTCGCGGTCTTCTTCTGGTACCGGATCCTGCGCGACCAGGGCAACCGCGACGAGCAGGAACCTGAGGTCGAGGCGGAGCAGGCGCACGAGGTCGAATACCGTCGCTACGTGATGCCGACCACCCCGCCGCCCACCAGCGACCCGGTGCTCTCGGCCTACAACGACTACCTGGCGAAGCTCGCCGAGCAGGACGAGAAGGAGCGATGAGCAGCCCCGCCTTCAACCTCGGCAAGTCGCTGTTCGACGTCCGCCAGCCGCCCGTTCCGGCCGAAACCGTCGAACGTGCGAGAGGGCACCTGCTCCGCTACCGGATCATGGCCTTCGTCACCGGCGTGGTGCTGCTCGCCGGCACCATCGCCCTGATCATCAAATACACCACCAACCTGCACATGGAACCGGGCACCGGGATCCTCTGGGTCGGCCATGGCTACCTCTACCTGATCTACGTGATCATGACGGGCGTTCTGGGCTTCCGGTTGCGGTGGCCACTCGCGCGCTACGTCATCGTGATGCTCGCCGGCACCATCCCGACGATGTCCTTCTTCGCCGAGCACTACGTCACGAGGCAGACCCGGCGAGCCGCCACTCAGCCCGTCGACGTCGCCGACTGACCGCCGGACAGCCCGGCCACCAGCTCCGCTCGCGCCCGCGCCACCCGCGACCGGATCGTCCCGAGCGGGCACCCGCACACGTCGGCCGCCTCCGCATACGACAGCCCCAGGACCTGGGTGAGCACGAACGCCTCCCGGCGCTGCACGTCCAACCCCGCGATCAACGCCCGCACCGCCACCGTCCCGGCATGGTCCGGCGCAGCCCCGACCGCCGTGGCCACCCCGCGGGCCCGCTGTGCCGACCGCACGTGGTCGGCACACACCCGCCGCGCGATCGACAGCAACCACGTGCGCGCCGACGACCGCCCCAGGAACCGGTGCAACGAACCGAACGCCCGCGCGTACGTCTCCTGCGTCAGATCGTCGGCCGACCCAGCACTTCCCAGGTGCGCGCACAGTCGCCACACATCGGCCTGGGTGGACCGGACGAACGCGTTCGCCGCCGCCGCGTCGCCGCGTCGCGCGCGCAGCGCCACCGAGGTGACCTCGTCGTAGGTGTCCATCCAGATCCTCGAACATCGCGGGAACCAATCACCCCTGCGAACCGACTAATATAAACGTGCGATGTGACCGGTTCCGCGAGGCGGTGTCCTGCCGCTTGGACGCCGAGCCCCTGGGCATGTCAGCCGCGGCGCTCGACAGCCATCTCGCGTCCTGCCCCGATTGTGCACGATGGGCCGAGGCGGCGGCCCAGACCACCCGCCTCGCCCGGGTCGACGTGCGGCCGGTGCCCGACCTGTCCGCGCACATCACCGCGAACGTCGCGCTGCCGGCCCGCACGGTGTTGCGCCGCCGTCGTTGGTTACGCATCGGCCTGCTCGTGGCCGGGCTCGCCCAACTGGCGATCGGCCTGCCCGCGCTCAGCGGTGACAGCATCGGCATGGCGATGTCGATGCACGCCGCCCACGAGGCCGCGGCCTGGAATCTGGCGATCGCCGTTGCCTTCCTGGCCGCCGCTTTCGTACCTCGCCGCGCCGCCGGCCTGATCCCGCTTTTGGCCACGTTCCTCGTCGTGCTCACCGCGCTGTCGATCCGCGACCTCGTCCAGGGAGCAGTCACGGTCGACCGCCTCGCCACCCACGCCGCGATCCTGGTCGGGCTCGTGCTGCTCGTCGTCCTCGACCGCGCCGAGCGCGCCTTCCCGCCTGCCCCGGCCAGCCGTGGGCAGCGAGACGATGGCGACCACGGCAGCCTGCGGACCGTCGCGTGATCCGCAGGCTGTGCCTACTGCTGCTCGGCATCCTCGGCGTGGGTATCGTGCTCGCCGCGCCGGCGACCGCGCATGCGACCGTCGTCAGTTCCAGTCCGCGCGACGGCGACCGGCTGCAGAGCGCCCCCGCGGCGGTCACCATCACGTTCGACGAGCCTGTCGGGCTCGGCTACCTGCACGTCACGAACCAGAACGGCACCCGCGTCGACGCCGCCAACGCCACCCACCCCGGCGGCAACGCCACCAAGATCACCGACCGGCTGCGCAGCGGCCTCGGCGACGGCACCTACACCGCGAGCTTTCGCATCGTCTCGGCCGACGGGCACCCGGTGGCCGGCACGATCCGCTTCGTCGTCGGCAACGGCGCGCTCGCGCACGGCACGATCTCCGAGGGCAGTGCCGCGAACGGCTTCACCAGCACCGCGTTCGACGTCGTGCGCTGGATCTCCTACGCCGGGCTCGCCCTGCTCGGCGGCGCCTGGCTGCTGTTCACGATCTGGCCCGAGGGCGAGGCCGACGTCCGCACCCGCCGCGCCATCTGGGCCGGCTGGGGCGCGGCCGTGCTCGCCGCCGGGCTCAGCCTGCTGATCCAGGGCCCGTACACCGCGGGCACCGGGCTCGGCGACCTGTTCGACGTATCGAAGCTCGACGACACGCTGCACACGCATTTCGGCGTGCTGTACAGCGTCCGGCTGGTGCTGCTCGGCGCGATCGCGTTCCTGTTGCCGGTGGGGTATCGCGCACGGTGGGTGGCCGCGTTGCTCGCGGTCGGTGTCGTCGCCACCTACGCCGGCGACGGGCACGCCTCCACCACATCACCGAGTTGGCTGTCGATGCCGATCGACGGATTGCATTTGGCAGGCATGGCGGTCTGGCTCGGCGGTCTCCTGGTGCTCCTTTGCGGGGTGCTGCCGCGCCGCGAACCCGACGAACTCGAGCGCGTGCTCCCAGCCTTTTCGACCGTCGCGTTCGTCTGCGTCTGCGTGATCGCGGCCAGCGGCGCATACGCTGCCGTGCGCGGCGTCGGCACGATCCACGCGATCTTCTCGACGACGTACGGATTGCTCGTGCTGACGAAGATCCTGCTGTTCGCCGGGCTGCTCGCCATCGCCAACGTCTCCCGGCTGCTCGTCCGGCGCCGCACCGTCGCCTTCGCCATGACCGATCCAGTGGTCGACGACGACGAGGACGTCGATGTCGAGCGCCTGCGCCGGTCAGTGGTCGTCGAGGTGGGCGTGGCCCTCGTCGTATTGGCCGTCACCGCCGTGCTGGTCGGTCAGCCGCGCGGCAGGGAGGCGTTGGCCGCCGACTACCGCCAGCCGGTCACAGCGAGCACGTCGCTGGGCGGCAACCGCAGCGTCACTGTGACCGCCGACCCGGGCATCCACGGTCTGGTCGACGTCACGGTGCTGCTGCACAACGTCGCGGCCGCCACCGCGACCGCCACCGCCACCCAGCACAGCGCCGAGATCGGCCCGATCCCGATCAAGCTGAGCGGCCACGGCGGCGGGCACTTCGACGGATCGGCCACCCTGCCCGCCGCCGGCGCCTGGGACGTCGACCTCGTCGTCACCACGTCCGCCTTCGACGCCACCACCGCCGATGTCACCCTCCACCTGCACTGAAAGGCTCTCGATGCGCCGGTTCCTCCTCATCCTGACAGGCGTTCTCGCCGCGATGTTCGCCTTCGCGGCGGCGGCGAGCGCCCACGTGACGGTCACCGCCCCCGGGGCCACCCCCGGCAGCAGTGACGCGCAACTCGACTTCCGGGTGCCGGTCGAGCGCGATTCGGCGACGACCGGGTTCACGATCCAGCTGCCGAGCGACACGCCGATCGCGTCCGTCGACGTCGCGGCCACTCCCGGCTGGACCCACACCGAGCGCTCGGTCAAGCTGAGCAAGCCGATCGAGACCGACGACGGACAGATCACCACCGCTGTCTCGCAGATCGACTGGAAAGCCACCGGCCGCGGGATCGTGCCGGGTGAGTACGGCGTGTTCACCATCCTCGCCGGGCAGCTGCCGGACGCGTCGTCGCTGACGTTCAAGGCGGTCCAGACCTACGCCGACGGCACCGTGGTGCGCTGGATCGAAACCGCGGCGCCCGGATCCAAGGACGAACCCGAGCATCCCGCGCCGGTGCTCGACCTGACGGCCAGCGAGACCGCGGCACCCAGCACCCCGAGCAACACCGGACCGATTGTGCTGTCGATCATCGCGCTCGTGCTCGCGGCGGCCGCCCTGGGCGTCGCGGCCGTCAGCCGGGCGCGCTGGAGATCGAGATGAAGTGGCTCGCCGGCGTCCTCGTCATCGCAGTCGGGGTCGCCGGGCTGATCCGCGGCTCGGTGGCCCAGCCCGCGGCGGCGCCGCGAAAGACCGGCGGCAGCGTCACCGGCGTCGATGCGCAGGTGCGCCAGGTGTCCACCGACCGTGCGGTGGCGTCGATGACTGTTTACAACACCACCGGCGCTGCCGACACGATCACCGCGGCGCAGAGCGGCGCAGGCGCGCAGACGACGCTGTCCAAGCCGTCGATCGTGGTTCCCGCACGCGGTCGTGTGCCGGTCCGGCTCACGATCAGCCAACTCGACGGCCCGCTGAGCGTGGGCCAGTACGTCAACATCCAGCTGACCCTCGACACCGCCGGCAACGTGCTGGTGAGCGCCCGCGTGGTCGCGTCCACAGGTTCGTCGGGTTCAGTGGCTGCGTCTACCCCGGGAGGTGTGCATTCGTGATCCGCCGCTTGCTTGTTTTCCTCGCGCTCGTCGCGTCCGTGGCTGCGTGCTCATCCAGCGGGCATTCGCACGACCACTCGGCGACGCCGTCGGACCTCAGCGCCGCCGGGTCGGGCATTTTCCAGGGCTTCGGGCTCGAACCGGCGCAGCCGCGACCGCAGTTCACGTTGACGGACACCAGCGGCGCGACATTCGAGTTCGGCACCAGGACCGCCAAGGCGCCGACGCTGCTGTTCTTCGGCTACACGCACTGCCCGGACGAATGCCCGACCACGATGGCCGACGTCGCGTCGGCGCTGCGGGCGGTGCCGGCGTCGGTGGCCAAGTCCGCCTACGTGGTGTTCGTGACCACCGACGTCAAGCGCGACACCGGGCCGGTGATCGAGAAGTGGCTGAGCCGGTTCTCGAAGAACAGCAAGGCGCACTGGGTCGGGTTGACCGGCACCCAGGCGCAGATCGACGCAGCGCAGGCCGCGGCACACGTGACCATCGCCCAGGACGGCGGCGAGACGCATTCGACCCAGGTGCTGCTCTACGGCCCGGACGATTACGCGCACGTGTCGTATCTGCTCAACAGCAAGGAGCGTGACCAGATGGTGCACGACCTGCCTCTGGTGGCGGCCGGGCGTTCGTGAGCACTCGTCAGGCAGAATCCTCGCTCGTGACGTGGACGAAGGCGCGGCCCTGGCTGGGCATGGTCATCCGGCTGGTCCTGGGCGCGGTGTGGATCTGGGCGTCGTGGGCCAAGCTGAAGGACCCGCGCCAGTTCCTGCTGGCGGTGCGCGCGTACGACGCCACGCCGGAGTGGCTGTCCAAGGCGATCGCATACGGGCTGCCGGTGCTCGAGATGTGCCTGGGCGTGCTGCTGATCGTCGGCATCGTGGTGCGGCTGGCGGCGTCGGCGTCGGCGTTCCTGTTCGTCGTGTTCCTGATCGGGATCGTGCAGGCGTGGGTGCGCGGCATCTCAGCTGGACTGCGGGTGTTTCGGCGGCGGCGGGCCGACCGACACCGGCACGAACTACACCTGGGACGTCCTGCGCGACCTCGGGCTGCTCGTGCTCGCGGTGTACCTCGTCGTCTGGCCGCTGACCCGCTGGTCGCTGGATGAGTACATCGGCCGGCACGACCACGTCGAGATGCCGTCGGCGAAGCGGATGCGCACCGACGCAGGACGGCGCAAGTACGAGGCCGCGGTGGCGCTCAAGCAGGCCTCGGCGCGTTCGCGCACGACGTGGGTGACGGCCTCGCTCGGCGTAATCGTCATCCTCATCACGCTGATCGGGATCGGGGTGCAGGCCGGGCGGTCGACGGTGACCGACCACATCACCGCGGCCAATGCCACCGCCGACCACGGTGTCGTCTTCGGCAAGAAGGCGGCCGCGACCGTCGACCTGTACTTCGACTTCCAGTGCCCGCACTGCCTGGAGTTCGAGCAGTCGGCGGGGTCGACGCTGGAGTCGCTGGTGCGGTCGAACCATGCCCAGCTGCGGTATCACCCGCTGGCGTTCCTCGATTCGTCGTCGAACGGGAACCGGTATTCCTCGCGGGCGGCGAACGCGTCCCTGTGCGCGTCGGACGTCTCCGTCGACACGTTCGTCAAGTACTTCAACATCCTGTTCGGCAAGATCGGTGACAAACAGGTGCAGCCGTCAGAAGGGTCGAACGGCCGCACAGACACCGACTTCGTCAAGTACGCGAAGCTTGCCGGCATCAGCGGCAACGACCTGACGACGTTCTCCTCGTGCGTGTCCACCGAGGAGCACAAGGGGCTGGTGCAGGCGATCACCGACAACGCCAGCAAGAGTGGCGTCAACGGCACCCCCACCGTGAAGGTCAACGGCAAGAACGTCGAGGCCACCAAATCCGCGGTGGTCAAGGCGATCGCCGCCGCCGACGCCAAGGGACCGAAGCCGGACCCGTCGGTGACGCCGAAGACCTCACCTTCGTCGACTGCGAAGGCGACAGCTACGGCGCCGCCATCGGCGACGGCGACGCACAGCGGCTGAACAGCACGAAGGGCCGGCACCCGGGTGGGTGCCGGCCCTCGCTGTCCGTTGCTACTTCTTGTTGGCGGCGTCCTTGAGCGCGCTGCCGGCGGTGAACTTCACGGTCTTGGCGGCCGGGATGGTGATCGTCTCGCCGGTGGCCGGGTTGCGGCCCTCACGAGCGGCGCGATCGCCGACCGAGAGGGCGAAGAAGCCCGGGACGCTGACCTTCTCACCCTTGGCCGCTGCGCCCTCGAGCGTGGACTGGAGGGAGCGGAGCACGGCGTCTACCGTCTTCTGCTCCAGATCGGCGCCGTCGGCGACGGCAGCCACCAGTTCCTTGCGGTTCACGAGGTCTCCTCTGAGTCGTCGGATGTGCCTTCCGGAGGCCAGTATCCCCAATCCGATGGAAATCCCCGAAATCCGGGGCGTGTGTTGGCGATTCCTGCCTGATTTGTCACCGGTCTATTCCCGGCGAGGCGTGGCCGGCGTACCGCGCCGTGTAGGCTTTCGTAGCGGTCGCCGTCCGAGGCACGTTTGGGGCTGTGGCGCAGCTGGTAGCGCACCACACTGGCAGTGTGGGGGTCAGGGGTTCGAGTCCCCTCAGCTCCACCCGGAATGATTGGCCTAGAGCCACCCGCAAGATCATCAAAATCCGCTTGGTAGCCATTTTGGTAGCCATTGGTGTCAAGCGGAGTGCTGCCGTGGGTCGCAAGAACCGAGACTTAGCTTCTTTCTAAGTAAAGGATATCGTCGATCGCTTGCTAAGCTCACGGCGTGCGTAAAGGTGTCACAGCGTCGATCGCGCGGTCCTGGCCGGCGGTGACGACTGAACGGCTGCCCTCGCGGCCGTCGACCTCGTTCGCGCTCCCTAGCGGGCGCGCTCGCCGGCAATCAGGCCCGTACGAAGCTGCGATCCCGGCCGATATTGCGGACGCTGCTGATGTTCCGTTGACGCTGGCGACCCGTGCCCTCGTCACCGAGGCAGCGACCGAGATCGCGCGGTTCGACCAGGAGGTCGGAGCCGACCTGGAGCCGTTTTCGTCGATCTTGCTCCGGACCGAGTCCGTTGCATCATCGCGGATCGAGAATCTGACCGCCTCCGCTAAGGACTCGCGCAGTAATTAGCTAGGTCTGTCTGGTTGAGGTGGCTAGAGTCTGTGGTATGTCGCTGCCCGGTGTGGGGTCGGATCCGATGTCGCAGCGGTTGTCGTTGATCAAGGCGCATCTGGACGAGCGTGCTTGGCGGCTGTTGCTCGGTGCTGAGGCGAGGGTGCTCGGGCGTGGTGGCATCACGGCGGTCGCCGCCGCCGGCGGCGTGCATCCAGACACCGTCGCGCAAGGGTGTTCGCGAGCTGGACTACCCCGAGCCGATTCCTGGTCGGGTGCGGCGTCCGGGGGCCGGGCGCCCGGCCAAGGAGGCGACCGATCCGGCGGTGCTGGGCGCGTTGGACGCCTTGGTGGATCCGGACTCTCGTGGTGATCCGCAATCGCCGCTGCGGTGGACGACGAAGTCGACCGCCAAGCTCGCCGCTGAATTGTCCGCGGCCGGGCATCGGGTCTCGGCCCGCACTGTGGCCAAGCTGCTCAAGGCCTGCGGTTACAGCTTGCGGGCCAACACCAAGACCGTTGAAGGTGCTCAGCATTGCGACCGGAACGCGCAGTTCGCCTATCTCAACGAGCAGGCCAGCGCGTTTCAGGGCGCCGGCGATCCGGTGATCAGCGTGGACACGAAGAAGAAGGAACTCGTCGGGAACTACGCCGCCGCGGGGCGTGAGTGGGAACCGGCCGGTGAGCCGCGGGCGGTGAAGGTCCACGACTTCGCCGACAAGGAACTGGGAAAGATGCCCCGTACGGGATCTACGACATCGCCGCGAACACCGGCTGGGTCAACGTCGGTATCGACGCCGACACCGGCGAGTTCGCGGTCGAATCGATCCGCCGCTGGTGGAACGCGGTCGGCGCCGCGCCTACCCGGAGCGCCCGTCGGCTGCTGATCACAGCGGACTCGGGCGGCTCCAACGGGCACGGCTACGGCTGTGGAAGACCGAACTCGCCGCCTTCGCCGACCAAGCCGGGCTGGAGCATCACGGTGCTGCCACCTGCCGCCGGGCACCAGCAAGTGGAACAAGATCGAACATCGGTTGTTCTCCGCGATCACGTGAACTGGCGGGGCCGTCCCCTGGAATCCCACGAGGTCATCATCGAGACCCTCAAAGCCGTCACCACCACAACCGGACTGACCGTCACCGCCGTCCTCGACACCGGCATCTACCCACGCGGTATCAAAATCTCGAACAAGGACATGAAAGCCCGCATCGACAACAAAATCCGGACCCTGCACGAATTCCACGGCGACTGGAACTACACACTCAGTCCCCGCCGACGACACGCCCGACCGAACACTAAGGCCATTGCGCTGGCCGAGCTCGGCGATACCAGCCGAGCGAACGCGGCAGTCATCGTCGCAAACACGGTCGCGATGGAAGCCGCAGTAGCCCTCGCCGACCACCTCGACGGCGCTGCCATCCTTGCCATGCATGAGGCGCTGCTCGTCAGCACCGAGCCCGAGTCGGCCGGGAAGTGGCGCACAGTGCAGAACTGGATCGGCGGCAGTGATTGGTCGCCTCACGACGCCATGTTCGTGCCGCCCCAACCGGACCGCGTTCCGGCGGCGATCCGCGACCTCGAGCGGTTCCTTGCCCGCGACGACCTGCCGCCACTGGTCCAGGCCGCGGTCGCGCACGCGCAGTTCGAGACGATCCACCCGTTCACCGACGGCAACGGACGCACCGGGCGCGCGCTGGTGCACAGCCTGCTGCGTGCCAAGGAACTGACCCGACAAGTCACTGTCCCCGTATCGGCCGGCCTGCTCGCCAACACCCGCCGCTACTTTGAGGCGCTGACTGCTTACCGCGATGGCGACCCCGAACCGGTCGTCGAACGGCTGGCCGACGCGAGCTTTGCAGCGATCAACAACGGCCGCGCACTCGTTGATGAGCTACACACCGTGCGCGCGAGCTGGGACGAGGTAATTACCGCCCGCCGTGGCGCGACTGCGTGGCGCCTCGCCGACATGCTGCTTAGCCAGCCCGTCGTCGATTCGCCGCTCGTACAGCGCCAACTCGACGTGACCGCTCCAGCGGCGCTAGGCGCCATCGACCAGCTTGTCGAGGCGGAGGTGCTCGTCAAGATCTCGGGTCGCCAGCGGTACCGGCGCTACAGCGCGCCGCGCGTTCTCGAAGCCCTTGACGCGTTCGCCATCCGAGCCGGCCGCCGCGGCGGCTTATAACTCGGATGAGGTGACCAGATCGAGGACCAACACGGGGATCGACTGATACACCGGTGATCTTAGTACTGACCGGTACGCACCCACAGCGAAGATCACCCGCATATCGCCGACTGGCGCGCGTCCACGTCCGATGGCTGAGGTCCGTTCGACTTGCCGTGGCTATGAGCGCACGTGTTCGAGAACAATCAAACGGGCCGCTGGCAGGCGGGGCGTGAGTAAACGCGGACGGCAACGGCCGTTGTTGGTCGCCTGCGGATGGGTTTCGCATTCCCGAAGGTGTGGGGGTCATCAACGGGAGTGGAAGCACCCAAGGCTTGCGCATCTGTCCCCGGATCGCAAGAGGCTCGGCCAGTCTGGTCCGACGCGGGCAGATCCTTTGCTCATGCAGTGTTCGCGTGAAGCAGCGCGCATGTCAGCAATCCATTCTGTCTTCGATGCAGGCGCCTGAGTTCGCCGCGCGTGTCGATCGGTCCACGCTGGAACGTGGCACCCGACATTGACAGCCGCTCGTCGGAACGACTGCAAACTGGCTCGCGATAGGGCCATCATTGTTCTGGGCGTGCCGATTCTTCGCTGGTCCACCGGGGAGTTGGAAGCTGGATGCACCGGTGCGCTTCGATTGAGGTCGGGGCTGTGCACCGCACGCGCGATCACCGCGGGTTCGGTTGGCGAGCGCACTCACGCTTGCCAGGCTGATTAGGAGTCGTATGGATCGAGACGATGCGCCGCCGACGACGTGTCAATCGGTGAGGGTGCGCAGGGTGATGAGAGTCTCCAGGCCGACAAAGTCGTCGCCGTTGCGGGTCCAGAGTTCGGCATTGTGTGTTCGGGCGGTGGCTGCGATGAGGAGGTCGGCGACGCGGGCGCGCGGTTGCCGGCCGATCTGGACGAGTGCAGCCGCGAGTTGTCCGTACGCGCGGGCTACTGCGTCATCTACCGGTAGCGCATCGAAGGTCTTTTCGATCAGGCTGAGTCTGCGCAGCCGCTCGGCGCGCCGTTCGGGCGAGCGTGCGACGAGTACGCCGAAATGCAGTTCGGCCAGGGAGATGGCGCTGATGGCGATCTCGGCGTCGCCGGTGTCAGGTGCCGGACCGAGTAGCACGCTGGTGTCGAGAACAAGCCTCACCGGGAGAACGGATCTAATGCGGCGCCGTCAACGAGCTCTCGGTCGGCTGTCCATTCGTCGTCCGTGGGGCCGGTGAAGACCGCGCTGATCTCGGTGGCTCGGCGCCATTCGCGTCGGCGCACCGGCCCGAGTTGCGCGACATGCCGACCGTTGACGGTCACGATGATCGTTTCGCCCGCCTCGGCCTGGCGCACGAGATCGCTGGCGTTCTGGCGCAGCTCGCGAAGTCCGGTGGTCGTCACAAGCCTGACAATAGCACTTGTGCTACCGGAGGTGGACGCTGTTTGGTCGCCGGCCGAACACGACGACTGGGTTGAAAGGGTAGTGAGCCGGAACGTCGGCTCACCTTAAGTGACTGAAGGTCAGCCATGCTGACTGGGCACTGCTACTGGCTCGGCCGAACTGGGTCGCCGATTGGATCTGCATTCACCGCGTCGGCTTGGGATTGTCGATAGGAATCAACGGCGTCCGTTGTATTGATGTGATCGGCGATGGACCCGAGTCTGATTTCGCCTGCTACGGCTCGATGCTGGTTGAGCAACGGAATGCCTTGGAGTAACTCGTCGAACCACCTGTTGCCACTTTTGACCTTTACGTCGAGCTCCGCCTTGCCACCTCCAGGCGCGAAATGCTGGGGATTCGCCATCGGCCTGAATTCGACGTGGGCTTCGGTTTCGAGGTGCTTCATCTTGATTTCGAGTTTGCCTTTGATCGTGGCCTCGCTGTCCTCACTAACCGACAACGGCCCGCGGCTGACGGTAACTGTGGTTCGACCGTGGTGCGTCTCGATCGACCCAGGGCCGAGCGAGACGCCTCCGTGCCGGCTGGTGGCCCAATTCAACGCGGTGTGTGCGGTTTGCTTTACCCACGACCAGGTGCGCGCTCCGGCACCAGACGTTCCGGTCGCTTGCTGCGGCGTTGCGCCGACTTGCTCGGTATCAGCCGCGCTAGGGGGTTGATCTGTGCTGGCATCCGTCGGCGTGTCGCGGTTCTCCTTCACTGCCATTTTGGTTCCCCTGGGCGCCGGTTTGCGCCGTCCGCGGGTTCCATCTGTTGATGGTGCCGATTCCCGACCTGAGGGATCGATCCGGCCCGTCGGTGCGGCGCGCGCGTAGCAATACAGGTGCACCCCGTCGACCTGACCAGATGGGTCGCAACTGGCCCATCGGCCTTGCCACGGCGCGTAGTAACGGGCGTGGTGGTACGTAAGCCCGCTCTCGCCGTCGCGTTCTCGGCCTGTGTAGCGGTAGCGCTTGCGCGTGTAGCTGCCGAAGGAGGTCTCGCCGTACGGCAGGTATTCCTCGATATTCAAGATCGTGCCGGCAGGGTCGAGCGTCGCCACGGCCGACGACCGATGGTGACAGAGTCAAGCTCGCCGGACTTGAACAGGGCGTACACGGTGGAACGGCCGATCCCGAGAACGCGAGCAGCCTCGGCGACGTTGTAGAGGCGCCGCGGCGGAACGGCGCTTGACTTCGACGGCTCGGGCTCGCGCGTCGCGGCGTGCGAGGCGACCCTGACGAATACCGCTTCGCGGACGGTCGTGCTCGCCTCAGCGACGTCACCTGCGACGGTGAGCACGTCCGGGTCCTCGGACGGCTTGATCGTCAGCGAGTTCGCCACCACCGCCCACCCGAGTCGGCGATACCCGGCGACGATGGCGGCACCGATACCCCGCGAGGCACCCGTGACGACAACAACCCTCGCCTGCGGGTCAGCCATGAACGGAATCATCGGCGGAATGCCCTCGCGTCCCAGCCGGAGTGTGAATGGTCATGGTGACCAACTGATCCATGATGAGCGCCTCCAACTCAGTAGTAGTGCGTGCCTGAAATGGCTGACGCACTGGGCCGCCACTGCTGTGATCGTAGGCACCCCCACACCGCGTCGGGCCGTTGATCGGCAAGCGCTCGACTGTCGCTCACGGGCCCAGTCAATCGAGTGGAACCGTCGATTCGAGCCCGAGGCCGCCTCCCTCGACCGGTGCACACGGTCCATCTGCGCGCCCGAGGGTCGCGGGCTCATCCACGCATAGCGACGGGACTGCGCGCATCTCCCCGACGTGGGTCAAGATCACCAATGGCACCCGCGCGCAGGGGCGCAATCTCGATCGTGCGTACCTGATCGCCGGCCGCCGAGCGAATGCGGGGCGTATGTGCCGTCAGCTCGAGGGCGCGCCTGGCCGGAATCCGGTGGTGGTGAGGTGTTGGGTGATCAGGGCGGCGCAGCGGTGCGGGTCTTCGAACCATGGTCCGTGGCCGCCGGGTAGCTGGTGCAGTGTCGCTGATGGTAGTTCGGCGATTGACGGGCGGGCTTGTGCGGGGCTGAGAAACGGATCGTTGCGTCCCCAGATGAACATGGTCGGGGTGGTGATCTGGCGCAGTTGGTTGGGTGGCATGACGCTGGTGGTGCGTGGGCGGCGGAAGTGGTTGAGGGCGTGCATGAGTGATGCGACGCTCGCGCCGTTTCCCGGGCGCCGGATGGATAACCGCAGCACTTCGAGCAGCGCTTGCGGGGCGGCTGCCGCCGCAGCGCGGCCCAACCCTTGTCCGAGCAGGTAGCGATATAGCGGGCGTGGTGTCGGGGCGCGCAGGAAGAGGGGTCCCAGGGTTCGCATCGTCATCAGTGACAGCGGCATGCGGACGGTGGCCCCGGGTAGCGCGACAGCGGGGTCGCCGATAGTGATCAGGGATGCGATTCGTTCTGGCCGCTGGCTGGCATACCAGAGCGCGAACATGGCGCCGAGTGAGTGGCCTATCACCGGTGCGGCCGGCAGGTTCAATGCGTCGAACAGGCCGTCGAGCAGGCTGTTCGTGGATTCGCGCACGGCGCCGGGCCGGTAGGTGACAGGGCTCGACAGTCCGTGGCCGGGAAGATCGACGAGGTGGAGGCGGTAGCCGGTCAGGGCGGGGTGTAGCGGAAGCCACGCGGCGCCGGCGAGGCTGATTCCGTGTAGGAGCACGATGGACGGTCCGGCGCCGGTGCTGAGCACGCGAAGGCGTGCTCGGGGGAGCTCGAGGCAGGACTCGTCCATCTGTAGCCCGTAGTAGCTGAACAGCCTGGACTCCGCTTCACGGATCTGTTGGTCGGCGTTCACCTTTGATGCCCCTTTCATGGTCACTGCGGCCGCGGTCGGGAGGTGGTCGCGGTCATGGAGGACTCGTCGGTGTCGGGCTGCGGGCTGGTGGTGTCGCCGGAAGCACGACTTGGAGGCTGCTCATGCTGATGAGGTGGCCGACGCAGGCCGATCCAGGATCGACGACGCGCAACGCGGTTCCTCCGGGTCAACAGGTGCCGCGCTCCGCGTTGAAGAAGCGGACGGTGATGATCGGCCGCCGCCGGGCGAGATGACCGCAGACGAGATGGTCGCAGGCGAGATGGCGCGCGGCGCCGACGCGGCCGGGGAATGTCCGGAGTCGCCGATCCGAGCCGGCCAATCTGTTATCGCGAACCACCGTGCTGCGCGGTGCCGCACCGATCGGATCCGCGACCGCCTCCGCGGTGTCGACAGGTGCCCCGGTGACGAGCGGCCAAGCCGCCGGCCGCCGGACTCCGCGCCCTGGCGTTGCCTATGCGCCATGGCGTGCTTGACGACAGCGGCGGCCTGGGCCTGCGCGACGAAAGATCGCTGGCGCTCGCGGGCCAGGGCCGCCGAAGCATGGAAGTTCGTCATCGGAGGATCTGCTTCCTTGATATCTCGGTGGGTTGCCCCACCGGTGGACCACTTATGTATCAGGTGGGCTGACACGTCCTAGCGTATCAGATTCCCTGATACGCTCTGGTCATGTCGTTCGATGACGCCACCCAGGCCGCACGCAGCCCGGACGGCAACCTCGGCTATCTCTTCCGGCTCGCCTATCAGGGCTTTCGGCGCCGGCTCGAGACAGCGCTCGCCCGACATGGGCTGACCGTCCCCGAGTACTCCGCCCTGAGCGCCTTCCACACCCGCAGCCAGCTGTCCTCTGCTGACCTGGCCCGTCTGCTCGAGGTCACCCCGCAAACGATGAACGCGGTGGTCCACGAACTGCTGGCCCGTTCGCTGCTCGAGCGCGAGCAGCAACCCAGCCGAGGCAAGACCCTGCTGCTGCGACCTAGTCGACGCGGACGACGGCTGCTCAATACCGCCACCGATACCGTCCGCAGCATCGAGAGCGCGGCCCTCAACGGCCGCGAGGCGAGCGAACAGCACCACATCAAAACCTGGCTCTCCGAACTAGCCCGCGACAGCGAGCCACGACCGTCCTCCCCCGCGTCCTGAGGCAATCGCCGTGCCGTCTGCACGACGTTCCATGTGCTCACAGTGATCGCGCCCCATCGAAGAAAGCGACGCGCGTCTGATGCTGTACGTCGAGGAGTGAGATGTGGTCGCGCATCTGCCTGGGTGACGTTCGAGAATCGAGGTAGCGCTAGCGGGAAACCGGCCTTCGATCAGGGTCGCTCAGGCTTTCCAAGATGCGGGCCGATCGGGTCGGTTCGCATGATGGGTGATCGGCGTCGAGGGTGACGTACTGCTAGTCCGTGCGGGCGAGGTTCAGGTGCATCCGTAGGCCCGGCCCGAGTTCGGTGCCGGTCTCGCCATCGGTCACGAAACCCGTCGCGCGATAGAAGCCCAACGCGTGCGGGTTGGCTGTCACCTCGATACGAATGACCCGTTCCCGGCTGGCATCCGCACCGATCTGCCGCAGCAGTCGCCGCGCGGCGCCGTGGCGCTGCCAGTCGGGATCGACGAAAACATCGTCGAGTTCGAGCACCCCGAACCCGGTCAGGTGAGTGCTGGCAAACCCGATGATCGTTCCGTCGGCCAGCATCGCCACACGTGCGCGGCCGCTTCGGATCAGGTCATCGGGCAGCTGCAGGGCGTTCGGGTGCGCCAAGAGCGCATCCCTGTCGCCCGGATTGGCCAGCGAAGCCCGTCGAAAGACTCGTGCCATCGCCGTGTAGTCATCGCTGTTCGCCTCGCGAACCAGGATGTTCGGCACGGTCGAAGTATGCATCGTGATGTGTGCATCGGTGGTCCCGGCATCGAGGAGACCTGTGCCAGAGGTTCCACCGCGACTGATGGTGGGAAGCCGGTACCGCTCACGTGATGCCCGATGAGGGCGGTGCATTGATTCGGCCGTGGCCCGTAGCGGCCGTGGCCCGTAGCGGCGGGCCCGTGGCGCCGGATCGGTGGCGCCGGGCCGGTGGCGACGGATCGGTGGCGGCGGATCCGTGGTGGCGGGGCATCTCGCACTCGGTCGCCGACGCCGGTGCAGCGATTGCTGGTCAGGCGTTGCCGGGGAGGTGAAAGGCGAACAGGGGTGCGCCCCGGGCCCTGGCCAGTAGCGAGCGGTCGGTCCTTTCCGACGGCGGGACGGTGAGGCCGTCATCGAGCCACTGGATTCAGCGCCGCGGCATTGTGTCGGTCCTCCGTATAAAGTCGGGATGGGCCAGCCCAATCCGCCAGCCATGCGTAGGTTCCGAGCTGAGTGGTTGAGCGTGGGTTTTGACCGGTTCTGCGCAAGCGTCAATATCGCCGGCCGCCGCACATCGTTGTCTGGCCTGAGCTCGCTCGAGATGTAGCGGCGCGCCTGGCATGCGGGGCGTCGATCCACGTAGGGATCCATATGCGCGACCGCACGCTTCGGCCGTCGTGCTCGCTAACGACGGTTCCGTGCGACGGTTTTTCGCGCAGGACGGCGACCGCGTGGGTCAACTCCAGACGGTGGCGACCCGGCGCCGGTAGTCGCGGCCGCCGACCCGGGTCAGGACGAACAACACCGGCGCCGGGATCTCCTTGCGCACCGCCGCCGTCGTGGCGGGCGCTGCGCCGTCCAGGAGCCAGGCCATGAACGTGCCGACACCGCCCTTGTGTGCCTTGCGCACCGCGACCTGCGCCTGCTTCAGCTGCGGGGCCGACTTGTGCTGGGCCGCGAAGGGCTCAAGCTCGCGTTCCTCGTGGTCGAAGTGCCGGGTCACGACGCTTTCGAGGGTCGCCAGGGCTTCGCGCGCGCCCGCGGCGTTGCCGACCGACGGATCGGCGTGCAGCGCCCGCATCGCCTCGTCCGCCTTGTCGAGCGCGGCGGCCATCACGCCGTGCTCCGTGTCGAGGTCGGCGATCAGCGACTCGTCGACACCCAGCTCGCGAAACGCCGGGAAGAAGATCGTCTCCTCGTCCTGGTGATGATGGTGCAGCTGCCCGGCGAAGTTGTCCCAGGCGGCGGCGAGCTGGTCGGCGCGCGGTCTGGAGCCCGCCGGGAAGCTGGCCAGCGCTTCGTCGAACCGGCCGAGGTCGCGCCGGAAAGCCGCATGGATGATCACGTTCATCGAGTCGTCTTCGGTCATGACCGTCCCCTGTCGTTGATCGCCGGACCGTACCAACAACCGCGGAGACCGGCACGGACTTTTGCCCGGATCGCCGGGCCTGGTCGGCCGGACTCGATGTCTCGTCGCCGCCCGCGGCCAGGTTCTCGGCAGACTCCGACTCGACGCAGTTGACGAACGTCAAACGGTTGCCGAAGGAGGCGACGCCGGAGTACCGCACGCTCGAACACGACCGTGTCCCGGAAGGCCCGCCCGGTCAACGGCTCGATCCAGGGCATCAAACACTACAGCCGCTGCGCCATAGCGAACGATCTGTGCTGTGAACTGCGGCGGCCGACGTGCTCGCTATCGACGGCTATAGAGTGTCAAGTGCGGTCCTTGAGCCTACAGCTTGGACGCATGTTCATGCGTCGCTGTGCCGAGCCGCGGACGACCGCAATTGCGGGAGCGGCGCTCTCGGATCTTGCCGCCGTGAGAGTGGGTGCCCACACGCTGCTGACGAACGGATCGGCGGTCGTGACGGTGGTTCAGCATCGGCGTGCGGGGTGGCGAAGCAGGAAGTCGATCATCGCCGGGAAGATGAACGGCCAGGTGAAGTCCTGGACGTGCCGAGCTCGGCGGCGGCCAGCGCCCCGACCGCGGCGGCCAGCACCGTTCTGCGGCTAACCGGGCCGCTGACCCGCTCCGTGCCAGATGTCCGCTCACCGTTAGCCATGGCGGTCTCCCTCGATATGACCAGCGCCGGCGCGGGCATCGTCTTTGGCCTGTTGTTGACCTCCGCGCCCGGGTTCGAAGACGGCCCGTGCGGTTTCGCGGCCTTCCCTGATCACAGCGCCGGGCACAGGGCTGGGGTCGCGGCAGTCGGGCACATCGGCCGTGTCAAGATCGGTGTTGAGGCACTTGATCGCCTGGCGAGCGCGGGCGGACCTCACAGGTTGAGTTGCGCGGCGTGAATGCGGTGCGTGGCCAGCGCGGTGAGCTTCAGCCATTCACGGGCGCGGCTGCACGCAGTCAAAGACGTGGCTTGAACGACCCACACCCCGTTTGCAGCGTGCAGCACCCAGCGACTGGCCCGAGCGGCGCCGGTGGGTATTGCCTGTGCGCCAGCCCACCGGGCCGGTGCGGCAGGCACCCACACCGCGTCGATGATCAGCTCGTCAGCCTGGTCGTCATACACATACACCGCCAGCCCGCGAAGCTCACCGAACGAATCGAACACGCGCATCCCGCGCACCACGAACCTGCCGCCAACCAGGGAACGCATGGCAGTCAGGTCGAGCGAAGACGCTACCCGGAACCGACAGCCGCCAGCCACGCACTGAGGCGCCAGATCCGGAGACAGCCCCTCGCGGAACGGCCGATTCGACAGCCAGGCAGGCGCGCTCACCGCTCCAGGCTGAACGGGGCGTCCGGCGATCGTCGACCGCTGCACACCAAGCATCGGCAGTATCGCCGCGAACACGGCGCCCAAGACCAACAGCACGATCAAAGCGCGCCGCTGCCCAGCCGGCGTCCAACCACGCCGGCATTGACGAACCGGCAAAAACCCACCACCAGGCTCAACCGTCGGCGCCAGCACGTATTGCGGCTCAACGTCGTCGGGAATCAGCCGCTGGAAGTCGTGGCCGTCCTTCGTCACACAGCGAGATTACAGCCACCTGCACCGTTTCGACCGCGGACGAAAATACCTGGCACCCATCAGTCGGAGGGACTGGAGTATCTCCACGGAGACCTTTACGTCGGCCCAATCGGCGATTAATCCGGTGATCGTCTTCGCGTGGGTGGGTGAAGGATCTGAACAAAGAGTTGCCGTGCTGCATGAATAGCTCAGGCCAGTCAACCTCCGCCATCGGCATGAGAGGTAAGCGGAATCGGGCGCATACGTTCCGATCTGCGCGAGGCAGACGACGGTCCACGTCGTGACGTCGCCGCGCAGATCGACGGCGATGCGCGCAGCGTCCGTGGGAGTTCAGGGCTGGCTTGGCTGAGCGCCCCTCGCGTGGTCGGCGGGAGGGGTGCTCCCGGGGCTGTGGCCCTCGGGTTGGGCTGGTGCTCCGGCGATGATGCGCGACATCGCGGCACTGTTATCGCCTCGCCACCAACCGAGCGCTTCGATCCACCAGGTCGCGCCGGCATCGGCGTAGCGCGCGACACGTTGGGCTTGGTCGGGACCATCGGTGGCGCCCTCCAGTGCAACGTCGAAGTCACCTGGCGCGAGTTGCCGCACGAACGACGCGGCTGCCGCGAACGCCTCGATCGTTGCGCCGTGGCTGCGTTGGTCGTCGAAGGTGGGCATTACGCCGTCGAAGCGCGCCGCTCGGCGAAGTCCGGGCTTGCGCGGCCAGCGTCCGCCGCACCAGATCGGTATCGGTGGCACCGCCCACTGCGACCACAGTTCGACAAGGCGGTGCAGCCGCTCGTCCAGGGCGCGGCCGCGGGTGCGAAGGTCTGGATCGAGCCCGAAGTCGGTGTATTCGCGATCCATCGACCCGATGGTCGCAACCACGGTGAGGCGTCGCCTGGACAAGGAATCGATGCCTGCCACATCTTGGGCGATGTCCTGGACCTGGCGCCGCGGCAGTGCGACCGTGAGGATGATCCGGATTCGACTGGTGCCCGCCGCAATCGCCGCAGCGGCAACGACCGGACTCGCGACCGGCCAGCCGGCCTCGTGATAGAGCACGTGATCCCACAGGTGCACGCCGTCCCAGCCGTGCTGTTCGGCGGCGACCGCCAGGTCCACCAACCTGTGAACGTCTCCGAATCCGCCGACCGTGGGCAGGCCGACCGCGTAATTCATAGCCATGGCTTGGACCGTAATCAATACCCGCCGCTAGATGTCGTTGCTTGTCACTTCGCCGCGACACAACGCCGGACGAATCGGATGCAAATGATGGCGAGGCATGTGCGAGGTGCGTCTGGTCGAGCAAAAGCTTCCCGGCGCCAACAAGATCAACCGTGCAGCTGCCCGTCAGCACCACCGACCTCCACGACCCCGGACGTAAGTAACGATCTGCGCGCCACCTCAGCGCCCTCACCGCACCCCGATCGACGGCGATGTGCGCGACTAGCGGCTGCTGCGTGCGTTCCGACCTGATGGGTGGGATCAGAGGGCATGGCCGTCGAGGTAGGCATCGCCACCGATCGGGCGTGACCACGGCGGGGGCACCTTCGCTGGAGGGCCAGTTCGTGCGTTGCTGGCGGCAGACGTGCGGCGGGCGTGGCTGTCGCGTGGTCTGAGAACGTCCGCCGCCGGGTTGTTGGCCCGGTTGCATCTTTGGTTGCAATTGGTTGCATTCCGCTCTCGATCGGCGGCTCCGCTGCGGGTCGTTGGCGTCCACGTCCGCCCGGGTCTCGTGCGGCTCCGGAATTGCTGCACGTTGTTTTCTGCCGCGGTCGGCTCAATCGGTCGCGTCGTCGCGCAGGCCTGCCCGATTCGCCCCTCGGCGACCCTCGATGGTCACCACGTACCAGTTCACTGCGCTGACGAGAAGGGCGCCGCGGGGTCGGGTGAATGGGTCGGTCTCGAGGTCAGCGGCGAACCGCGTCCAGCGGCAGCAGACGATGATCGGCGGGATCGCAGCGAATGCAGTCATCAGCAGGATGATGCCGACCACGTCGGGGCCGCGAGCGGCAGATTGGATAGCCACTCCGAGGAACAGGTATCCGGTCGTTACGACGGACAGGGCGACGACGAACCGGCGCATGCCCATGGCGTCGTAGACGATCGCCAGCAGATAGACGAAGGACATGAGGAAGCCGGCGCCGAGCGTGAGGGCCGTGAGCGTCAGCACCCACAACGCGTCCGAGATCTGCGGTCCGTTGCCTTCGGACAGCAGGCCGAGCCGGCACAGTGCGTACTCGACCGCAACCGGGCACGCTGCGCACAGCGCGAGAGCCCCGGCGGCCTCGCCGGCGCCTTTCCGGCGGTTGTCGCCGAGCCGTTGAACCATCGCTGCCACGCGGGCACGACGCCCTCGCCGCGCAAGGCATCTCGTTCGCTGTTGATGCGCCGATCAGCGACTGTGATCTTGGCCCCGTGAATGAGCACGGACAGGACAACAGCAAGGTAGATCGCGGCAAAGATCACCCGCCCGCTGAGACCGCCTCCACCGTGAAGCAGGGCCTGCGCCACGATCGTAAGTCCAGCGCCGGCGATGAAGATCGTTGCCAGTTCGGCAACGTGGCCTTGGAGCTGTTCAGCCATTTGATCGGCCAGCAGCCGTTCCGATCTGTGCGCCTTCGCGATGGCCATTGCGATCACGAGTCCCAGGGCGCTCAACGCCGCGTTGGCGTCGATGTCCGGAAAGAATGCGATATTCGGTCGAGTACCGAATGAGTCCGACGCGACGCGCAGGACGATCTGGAGGGCGAGATACCAGATGACGCTGGTGAAGAACATTGCGTGACAGCACTGCCGACCTGCCGTGAATAGGAACGTCCTTGCGCGTGTGGCATAGCCAAGTCCAATCTTGACATCGGGCCGTGTTGCCAGCCCGGCGAGTGAGCCCGACGATGATCAACGATGCGAAATGGCGTCACAAGCTTTCTCGGCGTGTCGGTCGGTTGAAGTCTTGCCTCGACTCGACCTCGAGACGGATTTCCCGTTGACGCATTGCGCAGGCGCGTCTATTGCAAGTCTGCGAGCAGGGTCTGGATGAGCGTCTCCTCGTGCACAGCGATTCCGCGGGTCTGCATGGCGACCGCGAGCGCGTCGTCCCAGAGGGTGGGTTGCGGTTTGCCGACCAGCGGGAGGTGCGCGTCCACGGGGACGGCGCCGAGAGCATCGAGGTAGTCGGCTGCGCTCATCCGCCAGGGTTCGGCGCCGGCCGCGAGGAGGCGGGTGGTGATGGCGATGCCGGGCCAGTCGAAGTCGCCGTGGTAGCGCACACGCAGCGACGAGACCAGCTGCAGGGCGGCGGCGTTCGGGTTGCCCGAGACGCACAGCAGCGGTGTGGCGCAATCGGCGTCGGCAAGGGTCTGGAGCACCTGCGGGTTCTCGCAGGCATGCACCGTCGTTGCCCCAGAGGTGACATGCACATCGCGCAGCTCACGTGCGGTCAGATGGGTAACGAGTCCGAGGTCGGCGCGGGCGTGCATCATCCGCGACCAGGCATCCGCGCCGGACGGGCGCAGGCCCCACACGATGACCGTGCCCGAAATGAGGTCGGTCTCGACGCCGAGTCGCCGCCACAGCTCGCGTCGCGCGGCCGAAGATTGCGGGGGCTCGACCTCCAACGCGAACGACGCGGCGCGCAGGACGAAGGCGGCGACGCTGCGGCCGTCGTCGAGGCCGTGGGCGCTGCCGGTTGCGTGCCCGGCAAGCTCGCCGATCGGACGTGTGGGCGGTGCGGACTCGGCGTCGAAGCCGTCTTCGATTTCGGCAAGCACCGCCACCGCGGCCCGCAACCGCGGCGCAGCGTCGGACGGCCCGAGCCGGGCGGCAACGCCGCTGGTGCGCAGCCAACGCAACCACTGCGTCGTCCAGGAGTGCCGAGCCAATCCGGCCGCGACGACGTCGTCGTCCAACTGTTGCCAGACGTCGCGCCAGGCCTCCTCGCGCTGGGCCCGGTCGGCACGACGGTCGGCCAGCGGCGCGCCGGTGAGGTCGGCGGTAACCGACACCAATCCGCGGGCCGCCGCGCTGCGGCGCAGCGCGGAATCGACTTCGGCGAGCCGAAGCCGTACCGAGCCGGCGGCGAGAGAATGGCCGAGCAACCCGGCCAGCCGATCGGCGCCGTCCGCGTCGAGGACGACGACGAGCGTGCCGCCGGCCTGCTGGCCGTTGCGCTCCAGTCGCGACCGAACCAGTTGCCACATTTCGGCAAGCGAAGGAGCGGCGAGGTGCTGGTGCAGCGCCGCCGGCAGGGTTGTCATGCGGTGCTTCGCAGGTGCCGGTTTCGGCCGTCCCAGTGGACGTGGGTGGTGACCGCGCAGGTGCCCTCTTCTCGCCGCACGGTGTAGACATCCAGCCGCGGCACCTGCGGGAAGCAGCCCCACAGTGCGTGGCCGGTCATCACGAAATCGAGATCGAGATGCACGAGCAGGCCCATCAGATCGGCGATGGTCGGGTCGTCGACCTTGGCGAACGCGTCGTCGAGCAGGATGAGCCGCAGTTGGCGTTGCCCGTCGGAGAGCCCGGACAGGTACCCGTCGGCGGCGGCGAACAGGGTCACGTAGGAGACGAACCTGGTCTCGCCCTGCGAGAGCTTGGCCCGGGTGGACAGCCTTCGCTCCTGTCCGGGCGCCGGACCGAGAATGGTGGCCGCGACCGTGTGCCAGCGGCGGTAATCGAGCGCGTTGGTGAGGTGGGAGGTGTAGCCGGCGGACGGATCAGCTGCATACGACTCGTCGACCCTGGCGCGCAACAGGTCGGTCAGCTCGGCGCTGTGTTGCGAACTACGGACGACGTCGGCGGTCCGCACGAGCTCGGCGATGCGCGCCAGGGCGGGCGAGTCGTCGGCCAGGTGCCAGCTCAGTCGTACGCCGATGCCGTTGCTGGTCCGCAGGTTGCGCAGGCTCTGGTTCATCGCACGCACCAATTCACTGGCCTGGTTGATGCGCCTGCGCAGTTCCTCGGCGACGCTGCCGAGCACGAATGTGGTGAAGACCTCGCGTTCGCGCTCGCTCAGCGCGGCGCGTCCGGATTCGACGCGATGACGCAGCGCTGCCGCGGCGCCGGCGAGCGTCACGTCGTCGCCGGTCCCTTGCACGCTCAGCACCGCCACGCCGTCGTCGACGCGATAGGCGGTGTCCAGCTGTCCGGAAACCTCGCGGTCGAAGCGCTGGAACGCGGACAGGACCGCGTTCTCCGAGGCCGGCTGCGCGGGCCGCTTGATCGCGGACAGCACCGATTGCGCGCCCGCGCGAACCGAATCGGCGCGCTCGGGGCGCTCGATGGTGGCCATGGCGAGATCGGTGGTGGCGCGCACCAACCCCGGCAGCGAGATCCTGCGGATGAGCCGGTTCGCGGCCTCGATCATCAGGTTGCGTTGCGCAGCCGCGCTCTCATCCGCGTGTTTCGCCTCGATCTCGACGGCGCGCAGGTTTCCTTGCGCTCGAACGTAGATGTGCTGCGCCCGGTCGGCCGCCGCCACCGCCTCCTGATGCGCGTGTTCGGAGCGCGCCAGCTCTGCTTCGGCCTGCCGCACCGAGAGATCGATCGCCTCGTGCTGCGCGGCAACCTCGGCGGCGAAGTCGTGCCACTCGCGCCATTGTCGATCGGCGCGAAGCTCGGCATCGTCGCGGCGTCGGGCGGTGTCGCTCGCCGCGAGGACATCACGGCCCAGCAGGTCGCGAAGCAGGCCGACGCGGTCGAACTGATCACTCAGCTCCTGGCAGCGGTCGGCCGCTGTCCGGGCCGTGCCGACCGCATTCGCGAGACTCTCGGCGGATGTCGGCAGCCCGTGCGGCGCGCACAGATCCTCGTGTGTCTTGACGTCGCGAGCCCAGCCAGCCCGCGCGGTGGTCGCGCGTTGGGCCGCAGCCCGTGCGGCAGCAGCACTGGCAAGCGCACGCTCTGCGGCTCGGCGAGCCACGCGTCGCGCGGCGAACAGGTCCGCGCTGCGCGGGGCCGCGCTCACCAACGCTTCCAGGCGCTGTTGCAGTTGCACGATCTCGGTCGTCCGGACCGCCCGCTGCGCAACGCGCGCATCGAGGTCGGCGAATTCGGCACTGATTTGCGTCAGCCGCTCCTGCCGCGCACGGGCGCGGGCGGCTGCGCCGATGTGCCGGGCGGCCGGCACATCGTGCCGCCCACGCAGCGGGCCGTGCCGCCAGCTGCCGTCGAGCGCCACGCTCGTGCTGGAGTCGTCGTCGAGACCGATACAGCGCAAGACCTCGTCGACCACGCCGGGATCGAGGCGACCGGCGGGATCCGGACGCAGCACCTGCGCGAGCGGCCGTCGCGCCGCCGTGCCCGGCGTGAGGAGCGTGGTGCCGTTCTCGGCGCGTAGGGCGCCGTCGGGTTCGACCCTCGCGGTCAGCAGTCCGGACGCGAGCAGGGCGGCCTCGACGCCGGCCCGCTCGTGCTCGGACAACTCGTCGGCGAAGTCGACAACCCGCCACAGCGGCACCCCCGGTCGGCCGGAGGTCAGCCACGGCGGCTCGGGCGGGTACGGGTCTTGGGCGCGACGCAGCATGACGGCTTCGGCGTCGAGTGCGTGCCGTACCGCGTCGTCGTCGGCCGCCTGGCGGCGCAGCTCGACCCGCTCGACGGTGATCTGCTCGCGCGCCGCGCGGGCATGGCGTTCGGCGGCGCCGTCCAACGGTGCAAGGTCCGCCTCTGCCTCGCCGACGAGCGATTCGAGGTCGGCGAGCAACGGGCCTACGTGCGGATCGGCGGCCCAGTCGATCGGGCCGAGTACGTCCGGGGAGCGCGCGGCCCACTCGCGCCACGCTCGGGCGAGCTCTACCGCGGCCGAATCGCGATCGGCTGCGTTCGAGTGTGCCGAAGCCACGTCGGCACCGGCCTGCTGCTCGGCGGCGCCGGAGTCGGCTTCCAGCCGAGCCACCTTGGTCTCCTCGGCCGCGAGGCGTCGCGCCTCGCCCAGCCGCCGGTCGGCCAGTTCCCGTCGACGGGCGGCAGCCTGCCCCGCCGTCTGCGCCTGGGTCCGCGCGCCGGCGAGGTCGTCGGGCGTGACGGCGACGTTCGGTGCGGCCGGTCGGGGCACAGCGTCCGGTTCGGTATCACGTGCCAACCGGACGACGACCTCCACAGGTTCGATCGTCTGCTCGGACAAGCTCACCTGCTCGGGCAGTGCGGTGGCGCTCAGGCTCGCGGCGAACAGGGCGTCGCGAGCCCGATGCAGCTGCGTGGCGCCGGAGTCGACGCATGACCGAAGCTCGTCGATGCGTTCGTTCACCCGGTCGATCGCCACCTGGTGATCGGCTCGTGCGCCGGCGGCGACCCCCAGGCTGACATCGGCGGCGTCGGCGAGCGTCTGCACCCGCGCATCGCGCTGGAAGAGGTCGTCGGCCTGCCGGAAGATGCCGCGCTGCCGGATCGCGAAGATCGCGTTCTGCAGCTCCCGTGCTTGTGCGGCAGTCTGCGCCGCGGCGATCTCGCGCGCGCCGACGTCGGCGCGCAGCTGATGCGTCTGCGCGATACGTTGCGCCGCGTTGCGGGCCGCTGCGTCGAAATCGTCGACGCGTCCCAGCGTGTCGGTCGCGGTGTCGACGAGCACGCCGGCCGCGTAGCGTCGATACACGGCGAGGAGGTCGGTGACATCGGCGAGCGCTTTCTCCAGCCGCTGCTGTGATTGGCGCAGGGTGGTGAGCCCGTCGAGTTGCTCGCCCGCACGGCTGAGTGTCTGCTCGTCAAGCGGCGGCAGCGAGTCGCTGAGGATCTGCGGCAGGCGCCCCTCGTCGATGCGATTGCCGACGTCCGGAGATCGCAGCGTGTGCAGCAGTTGCAGCAGACCGGCGTACCTGTCGCGGCCGCTGTCGCCGTGCAGGCCGAACACCGCGGTCCGGACGCGTTCCCGGTGTGCCTCGGCGGAATCGGTGATCGCCTCGGCACCGATGAGCTCGCCCAGCGCGTCCCGGGTCAGCGGCTCGCGGCGCTCGTTGAGCAACATCAGGTCGTGATCGACACGCAGCGCCGTCGTGAAGTACCAGACGTGGGTGCTCTTGGCTGATCGGCCGTGCCGGACCAGCGCCCCGATGGTCAACCAGTCGTCGACGCCGGCGAGCTCGAGCCAGAGGTAGCCGGTGCGATTGGTCTGCTCGCCCGCGCCGACGCGCATCAGCTCGTCGAGGTTCACCTTGCCGGCGCCCGTCGCGTCCATCTTGCGCCGGTCGGCGTCGAGCAGGAACGGCAGCAACATCTCCAGCGCCCGAGACTTGCCCGATCCGTTGGTGCCGCGCAGGATCATCCGCCCGCCGGACAGGTCGAAAGTGTTCTCCACGTAGTGCCAGACGTTGACGATGCCCGCCCGCGACAGCCGCCACCGGTCGGGGAATTGCTTGGGAGCGGTCACGTCGGACCTCCTTCGAACAGCGTCGTCTGCTCGGCGGCAGGGACGGCGACCACGGTGGGCCGGTAGCGCGCGGCGGCGGGGAAGACGACGAGACCGGCGTCCGTGGCGACCGCCAGCGAGATCGCGGCGAGCAGCGCGACGACGTCCGTGCGCAACGCCTCGACCTCGGCGTAGGCGCTCTTCCAGGCGCGGGCGTGCTCGGCGATCAGCCCGGCGAGCACCCGCTCGACCAGCGGCCACGGGGCCAGCACGCCAGGCACCTCAGCGCCGTCGATCTCGACGCTGCTGTCTGGGCTTGGTGCGGCCGCGACGACCAACTCGTCGAGCAGCAGCAAGGCTGCGTGCCGGAGGCTGCCCGGACCGGGGAACTCCAGATCGGAGAGCCAGCCGGTCGCGTCGTAGGCCAGCGCGCCCTCGGCCCGAACCTCCAGGGTGAGACCGAAGTTCTCCTCCAGTTGGCGAGTGAGGTCGGAGCGTTCGCGGCTGAGCGCGTCGAGTTCGTCCGCACTGAGCTCGGCGCGCAGGACCACCGGGTTCTCCACGAGCCGGCGTCGCAGTCGGCGCCGCGGCTGCTCGTCGGCCGCCGGCGCATAGCTGTCGGCAGCGGTGCGGTGGTGATGTAGCGGGCTCGGCAGCAGGTGCGCGAGCAGCTGTCGATTGACGGTCAGGAGTGCTTCGTCTTGTCGGCGTTCGCCCCAGGCGACGATCGAGCCGTCGGTCTCCGCGAGCACTCCCCAGCTGACGAGCAGGGAAAGTGCCGTGACCAGATTGCGGCGGTCGGCGATGGCGTCGGTGATGACGATGTCGTGATCGGCGGCGTCGGCGCGCACCTGCTCGACGAGTGTCGAGATGAGGATCTGCTCGCCGACCCCCGGGGCGAGCAGCGCCGCACAGATGAGCGCGAGATGGACGTAGCTGCGGGCGGTGTAGGGGGCGTCGTCGGTGGTCCGGCGCGCGGGTCGCGGCGGCGCCGAAGCCTCGGGCACCGCCTTCACCAGCCTTGCGAACGTGGATTCGACGATCAGCGGATAGCCGAGCTGGGTCATGAAGATCGACTTCAGTGCGGTCGAATGCCGGCGCACCAGCGCGAGTTCCTCGGGGTGCGCCGCGGCGGTGAGGATCGGATGCCGCAGGAGGTGACGCGCCGCGCTGCGGCGGCCGTCGACGTCCTGGGCGAAGGTCGTCATCGGGCCGCCGCCGCGGGGCCGACACCGTATTCGCCGTCGACGGCGCGCACCGCGAGCAGCAGTGCGTGCACGGTGAGATCGCCGTCGACGCCATGGATCACGGTCCCCCGGCCAGGCCGGGCGGTGAACACGAGCCCGAGATCGGAGTCGACCAGCTCGTCCTGCTGTCGGGCCAGCAGGTCGGAGAGCCCGTCGAGCAGTAGTTCGCGCGCGGCGGGGGACAGGTGCGCGCCGTCGAGGTCGCCCGCAGCGATCAGCTCGGTCGCGACGGCCCGGCGGGTCTCGGCCTCGCGACGAGCGGCGACAGCCAGACGCAGCCGATCACGTGCGGGATCGGGGACCCGCGAGGATCGGCCGCGGATCGTTCGGTCGCCGCGTTCGCGTAACGAGACCGCGATCTCGACGGGATCGCAGAGCCACCATGACGTCGTGGGCCCGATGCGCGGGTCGATCTCCTCCGGTCCGCCGAGCAGGTGCCGGGCCGGGTAGTTGAGGTACGCGGCGGCGTAGATCCGGTGTGCGGTCTCGTCGTCAGCGGCGTCGAACCACCGGGCGAGGCGAAGCAGGTCGGCTCGGCGGGAGTATCCGGTGCCCGAGGTGTCGAGCAGTCGTTTCGCGTTGGCGATGAGCTGGCCCAGCGCCTGACCGGCGGCCGCGCGCAGCTGTTCCGGTCCTGATGTGGCGCCACCGGAGCCGTACCACGCGGCGAGTTCCTCCCATTCGGCTCGGGTGCGGCCCTGCGAGCGCTCGACGTCGTCGAGGGCGAGGCCGGGTATCGCGGCCAGCGCCGAGAGCAGCGAGTCGATCAGCGTCAGCACTGTCTGGACGCGGTCGGCGACCGCCGGTGCGTGCCGGTTGACATCGGCTGTGATCAGGTCGACGTAGTCGAGCAGCAACGCCTTGAACTGTCCGTACTCGTCACTACCGAGGTCGTAGCGACTCAGCACGCCCGACAGATATGCGTAGAAGTCGCGCACGCTTTCGGTGAACAGCCGCTGGTTGTTGAACACCGACGTGACCTCGCCGGCCAGCACCTCGGGATCCGGTGCGCGGTGCGGGTCGGCGATCGCGGGCAGGATCCGGTCGAGCGATTCGACGATCCGGCCGAGCAGTTCGCGCGCGACCTCGCGGGCGCCGTCCGATGCGGCCAGGATGGCACGAGCCTCTCGATGCAGTCGCCCGCCGAGCTTCGACACCTGATATCGCGAACGTGAGCGCAGGTAGTCCACGACGGTACTGACCCGCGCATCGCGGATCGACGGCACGAGGTTGCCCCAGGCGACCAACTGGCGGCACCGCGCCTCGGCGGTGTCGCGATTGATCGGGATTTCTCGCGCGGCGAGCTGCTCGGCGACCTCGCCGGCGGACAGGTCCGCGAGGAGGGTCGCGGTGAACAGGTCGAGGATCGCGAGGTACTCGCCGGACTCCTCGGCGGTGAGGTAGCGGAACAGATCGCTGCGCGTCGGTTCGCTCATCGCGCACCTCCGTCCGGTCGAATGGATGCGTCGACGCTACGACGCCGACCTGACAGTTTCGTCGGCGCACCGGCTGTCGGTGATCGGCGAGTAGATGTCGAACAGCGCGAGGTCGGCAGCGGCGCGGCCCGCGCCCCAACCGGCGGAGTTCGACACGTTGATCTCTTTGTGGACGGTGTGCGGGAACATCGCCGCGTACGTGTCGCGAACCTCGTCGTCGCGGGTGGCGAGCACCGGCAGCAGCGCGCCGCCGGAGTGGATGTCGGCGGCGGCCTCGGTCTCGGCCGCGGACATGCGCAACCGCTCGCCGATGCGGTTGGCATAAGCAGCGAGGAACGACTGCCGAAACGAGCGGGTCCTGGACTGCCCGGAACGGGTGCGTTGCGAGCCGATCGCCGTCATCGCCCGGGTTGCCTGCACGAGCAGTGAGGTGGTGAGGAGCTCGACGGTGTCCAGATCCCGTTCGAAGCCGACGATCGTGACGAAGCCGAGTTCGCTGTAGACGCAATGCGCATGGTTGCTGGCGGCCACGGCCGAGACGAGGACGGATTTCGCCGACGTGTATGGCGCGTCCAGCCAGATGCGCCGCACCCGCGGACTCGGCCGCTCGATGTCGCGGGCCTCGGCAAGGGCTCGCTCGATGGCGTAGGTCGTCATGAGTTGTTGCGCCTTTGCGGTCAGCGCGTCCGCTTCGTCCTCGAAGGACGTGGACTCTGCTTTCGCGAGCAGCGCACGAACCTTGTGCAGCGCCCGCTGGTCGACGGCTGGGCCCGCCGCGCTGTTCGCACGCGGCGTGCCCAGCGCCGGGATCACCGGCTCGAGCCTGGGCAGATCGGCCAGTCCCACGAGTAGGTCGATGAGGGCTTCGCGCGCGTCGGGCCAGCCGATCCCGACCGTGCGGGCCCAGCCGAGGCTGCCGGGTGTGCGTATCGTGACCAGCTGGGTGACCTGTGCTGCCCACGAAGGGTGCACCGCCTCGGGCCGGAATCGCTCGGTCTCGGTCGCCACCGCCGACATGAGTTGTGCGACGACGTCAGGACCGTGCTTACGTCGGGCGGCTTCGTACAGGTCGACCGGTGCCCAGCCGGCGGCGATGAGGTGTCGGACGAAGTCGGCCAACTGGTCGTCGACGGCTCGGTGCTGGTATTCGTCCGGATATCGCACGAACTCATCGCGGCCGAGCATCGACGCCCCGCTGCGGGCTCGGCACAGCACCAGGTGACGCAACGCCAGGCTCGCGGCGCTCACCCGGAACTGATCGGAGTCGACGAAGTCGGTCCAGCCCGGCTCGGGCCGAGGCCCGGTCCGACGTGCGCGCTCGCGCGCCCGCGACTTGGCTTTCGCGGCTCGGCGTTGCTTGTTGTTCATGCCCACGACCGAAAGTCTGCCGGGACGAGCCGACAGTTTCGGGAGCGGCGCGCGACGAAAGTCGGCAGCTCGACTTCAGGGTGAGGCGTTGTGGCGGCCTGACGTCCGGTGATCGGCCCAGCTGGCGGTTGCGTACCGTCACGATCCGATCGTGGTCACCGAATCCGGCTGGGCGGATTTCGCGACTGGCTCATGAGATCGGCGCGCAGCCGCTCTATCGCGGGCCGGCACACCGCCAAGGATCGATCAGCGATCCGACAGATATGGACGGGTCGCCTGGCGCACCACTCCGACCAAGAGCTCGGCCAGATTGGCCCTGCGGCTCTACTTCGCAGGTGACAGCAAGACCCTCAGCGCCCGGTCGTCGACCTTCCGGGTGACGAAACGGTAGTCACCCACCGTACGGACGGGTAATCGCCTCCAGGATGTGACCGTTCGGGTCGAGCCAGTAGACGCCGCGGCCGCCGTCGTCGCGGTTGATGGCGCCCGGCCGGCGGAGGAAAGGATCTGCCCAGTGGTCGACCGACTGCTCGCGCAGCCGCGCGTAAATGCCGTCGAAGTCGTCGTCGTCCACGAGGAACGCGTAGTGGATCGGGGTCGGCTCGCCCTCGGTGTCGGCGAAGTCGAGGCTCACGCCGTTGGCCGTTTCCAGGCAGAGGAACGGGCCGAAGGAGGTGATCGGGCCCAGGCCGAGGGTGTCGGCGAAGAACTGCGCCGCCTCAGCCTTGTCGCGGACCTTGACGATGGTGTGGTTGAACTGAACGGGCATCGACGCCTCCTTGTACCCAGGCTAGGTCGTTCCAGTCCCGGCGCCACCCGGCAGCGTCGGCGCGAGCTGGCTCAGTGCCTCGTCCTCCGGCTCCAGCCGGACCCGGCGGCCACGGCGCAGCCACCACTCGAGCAGCCGGGCGAGCTGGGAGACCGCGAAGTTGAGGGTGATGTAGATGGCGCCGATGACGATGTAGGACGCGACGACGTTGCCGTAGTTGGACTTGATGCCGTCGGCGGTGCGCAGCAACTCGACGAAGTTGACGATGAGCAGGCCGCCGAGCGCGGTGTCCTTGAGCACGACGACGAGTTGGCTGACGATGTTGGGCAGCATCGACGTGACGGCCTGGGGGAGCAGGACGAGACGCATCAGCTGGCCCTTGCGCAGGCCGATCGCGAGGCCGGCCTCGGTCTGGCCGCGCGGCAGCGCGAGGATGCCGGCGCGGAAGATCTCGGCGAGCACGGAGCCGTTGTAGAGCACCAGCCCGGTGACGACCGAGTAGAGCGGTACGTCGGACAGCGGGATGTTCGAGTATTCCTGATACAGCACGGTCGCGAACACCATCATCAGCAGCACCGGGATCGCCCGGAAGAACTCGACGGAAGTGCCGGCCACCCAACGGATCGGCGCGTGGTCGGAGAGCCGCGCGATGCCGAAGACCGCACCGAGCGGCAGCGCGATCGCCATCGACAGGCCGGCCGCCTTCAACGTGTTCCACAGCCCGGGAAAAATAAACTCGGTCCAGGTGGAGCCAATCGTGAACGGCTCCCACTGCTGCTCGGTGAGCACGCCCTTGTCGTCCAGCTTCACCAGCACCCACACCAGCCCGGCAATCAGCAGCGCGATGAACACCACGCCGATGACGGCGTTGCGGATCTTGCCGCGTGGGCCAGGCTCGTCGAAGAGCACCGAACGGGTCATCGGTGCACCGCCGCGCGCTTGGCCACCCAGCCGAGCAGCAGCCCGAGCGGCAGGGTGAGGACCACGAACCCGAGCGCGAATACCAGAAAGATCGCGACGAGCGCGTCGGATTCGTTCTCCACCATGGTGTTCATCAGCAGCGCGGCTTCGGCGACGCCAATGCTCGCCGCGATCGTGGTGTTCTTCGTCAGCGCGATCAGCACGCTTGCCAGCGGCGCGATCACCGCCCGCATCGCCTGGGGCAGCACCACCAGGGTCAGCACCTGCCGGAACGACAGGCCGATGGCCCGCGCCGCCTCGGCCTGGCCGGTGGACACGGTGTTGATCCCCGAGCGCACCGCCTCGCACACGAAAGCCGCCGTGTAGACGATGAAGCCGAGGACCGCCAACCGGAGGTTGTTGTCGGCGATGAAGGTCGGCGAGTCCTCGGCGGCCAGGTGGAAGCCCAGCGTGTTCGACAGCACCAGCGAGCAGCTGACGATGATGACGGTGAGCGGCGTGTTACGGAAGATGTTGACGTAGACCGTGCCGAAGCCGCGCATGATCGGCACCGGCGAGACGCGCAGCGCGGCGAGCAGCGTGCCCCACAACAGCGAGCCCAGCGCGGCCCAGCACGTGAGTTGAACGTTGACCCAGAACGCCCCGAGGATGTCGTATTTCGGATTGTTCAGGAAGTCGAAGTCCATCCGGTCAGATCGTGCCCGGCGACGGCGGCGAGGGAATCTTGTACCCGGACGGCCCCACGTTGGCGTCGAGTGACTTCTTCCACGAGCCGTCCTCGATCATCTGCTTGAGCGCGGTATTCACCGCAGCAGCGCCGGCGGTGTCGGTCTTCTTGATGCCGACGCCGTACTTCTCGTCGGTGAAGCCCTTGCCCACCACCTTGAACTTGCCCTTGTACTGCGACTGCGCGGCGTACCCGGCCAGGATGACATCGTCGGTGGTCACCGCGTCGATCGCCTTGCTGGCCAGGGCGCTGACACAGTCGGAGTACTTCGAGTACTCCTGCAGCTGCACGCCCTTCGCATAGGTGTCCTTCACCTTCTGGGCGGAGGTCGACCCGGTGACCGAGCACAGCTTCTTGCCGCCGGTGAGCGACTCCGGACCGGTGATCGACGTGTCGCCGGCGCGCACGAGCAGGTCCTGGTGCGCGACGAAGTACGGACCGCCGAAGGACACCTCCTGTTGCCGCTCCGGGGTGATCGAGTAGGTGGCGAAGATCAGATCGACCTGCCCGGTCTTGAGCAGGTTCTCGCGATTGGCGCTCTTGGCCTCGACGAAGGTGATGCCGCCCTTCGGCACGCCCATCTTGCCCGCGACGTACTTCGCGACATCGACGTCGAAGCCGGCGTAGCTGCCGTCCGGGGTCTTCAGGCCGAGGCCCGGCTGGTCGAACTTGATGCCGATCGTGAGCTTCTTGTCGCTGTTGGCCTTCGCGACAACGCCGGTCGCCGCGGCAGCGGCGCTGTCACTCGTGGCGCCACCGGTGTTGTCGCCACCGCCACCGTCGTCGCGCGAGCTGCACGAGGTGAGGGCGAGGGTGGTGAGGCCGATCGCGGCGATGAGGCCGGTCAGCTGTCGGTATCGCGTCATAGTGCTCTCCTTGCATTCAGTGGGTGAGGATCTTGGCGAGGAAGTCTTTGGCGCGCTTGGACTGCGGGTCACCGAAGAACGTGTCCGGCGGCGCCGCTTCGACGATCTCGCCGTCATCCATGAACAGCACCCGGTCGGCGGCGCGCCGCGCGAAGCCCATCTCGTGGGTGACGACGACCATCGTCATGCCCTCGCGCGCGAGTTCGGTCATGACGTCGAGCACCTCGTTGATCATCTCCGGATCGAGCGCCGACGTCGGCTCGTCGAACAGCATCAACTTCGGACTCATGGCAAGGGCGCGCGCGATCGCCACCCGCTGCTGCTGACCGCCGGACAGTTGCGCAGGCAGTTTGGCGGCCTGGCTGTCGACGCCCACCCGTTTGAGCAGTTCCATCCCGCGGCGATTCGCCTCGACCCTGTCGAGACCCAGCACCTTGCGCGGCCCCATCGCGACGTTGTCGAGGATCGACTTGTGCGCGAAGAGGTTGAAGCTCTGGAACACCATCCCGACGTCGGCGCGCAGTTTCGCCAGCGCCCGGCCCTCGCTCGGAAGATCCTTGCCGTCGACGGTGATCGTGCCGTCGTTGGTAGTCTCCAGCCGGTTGATACAGCGGCACAGCGTCGACTTGCCGGAACCCGACGGGCCGACGATCACGACAACCTCACCTCGTCCGACCGTGAGATTGATGTCCTTGAGCACGTGCAGAGGTCCAAACCATTTGTGCACGCCGTCCATCACCACAAGTGGATCGCGATCTTTCACAGCAAGTGCATCGCGATGATCTTGCGACGCGGGGGCTGCCCCCGAGGTCGGGTCCGGCATGTGAGTCAGCGTAGGGCCGTGAATCGGCGTTATTTGGGAAGATCGACATGCTCAGCAGATCCCTACGCGGTTCCCCATGCAACATCAAGACTTGTGTGAACAAGCGTTCGTGAACTAAGGTTCAGACGGTGATCAAGCCTTGCCGTCGCGTTCGTGGGACGTGATGTCACCGAGACGACCTGCCGTGCTGCGCGGCGCAGGTGACGATCGGTCGATCGAGGAGCACCTCGTGGCCACCGCGGCTCGGCTGCTCGACGAACGCGGTAGCGCCGGGCTGACCGTGCGCGACATCGCCGGGGAGGCCCGGGTGGCGGTCGGCGCGCTGTACAACCACTTCACGGACAAGGAGGAACTGCTCGCTCGGGCGCTCGCGCGACACGTCGTGACGGTGATGACGAGCGGGCTCCCGTTGCCGGCCGCGGGCACGGCGACGGTGGCGAAGAATCTGCGCGCGTACGTCGAGTACGGGCTCGCGTCGCTGGCCCGGGTACTGCCGGCCTTCGTCGGCTTCCTCGACCGGCCGGCAGTCATGCGTCGGACGATGGACCTGCTCGCCACCGGGCCGAGCGCGCCGAGCATCCCGCACTTGGTCGGCGACTATCTGACCATCGAGCAGAGTCTCGGCCGGATCCGCGCCGGTGCCGACCTGCAGGCGGCCACGACGCTGATCGTTGGCGCGTGTCACGAGGCCGTGCTCCCACGGCTCCTGTTCGACCCCGGCAGCACGCCGACCGGCCTGCCGCGCAAGACCGTCGACGGACTCGTTGCGACCGTGCTCGACGGCATCGGCACGTGATGGTCGACGCGCGGCGGCTCACCCTCGTCGGCAGCGCCGATGGGCTGAAGGCGCCGCACCTGCCGATGGGTGAGCTGGAAGCGGTGCAGTTGTGCGCTGACCATTGGGGGCACTCCGGCGCCGCCACCCGGTTGGCCACCGAAAAGGACGACAGCTTTGTCATCGAGACAGGCACGGCGAAGTACGTCCTCAAGGTCACAAATCCGGCCGAGGACCCGCAGGAGGTCGATCTCGAGATTCGGTTGATGCAACACGTGGCGCAGGCGGGCACGGTGCGGCTGCCGCATTTGTTCCCGGACCGCACCGGCGAGCTGCTCGTCACGGTCGACGACGCCGTCGGCCAGCACCGGCAGGCCCGGCTGATGTCGTTCATCGCCGGCACCCCGCTCGACTCGACCGACTCGTCGCCGGCCGAGCGGGCGGCCATCGGTCGTGTCCTCGGCGCGCTGCGCCACACCACGAGCACGTTCACCCATCCCGCGCAGGACCGCGTGGTCGCGTGGGACGTGCAGCACCTGCTCGACCTGCGCCCGCTGCTCGACGCGATCGAGGATCGGGCGCAACGCGATCTGCTTGAAGCCGGACTCGAACGCTTCGAGCGCACGACCGCGGTCTTGCCGAGCCTGCGACGGCAGGTGCTGCACAACGACTTCAATCGGTCCAACCTCGTCGTCGACCACGACGACCCGAACTTCGTGCGCGGTGTTCTCGACTTCGCCGACTCCGTGCACACCGCGATCGCCATCGACGTCGCCACCGCACTGCTGAATCAGCTACCGCGCCAAGGGCTCACCGACGACGCGGATGCGTTGGCCGACGGACGCGACCTGCTCGGCGGCTACCTCGAGGTCGCTGAGCTCACCGACACCGAACTGGCCACGATCCCGTTCCTCGTCATGGGCCGCGTCATCACCCGGGGGCTCATCTCGCTCTACCGCGCCGCCCTCGTGCCGACCAACGCCACCTACGTGCTGCGTAACACCGAGCAGGGCTGGGCCCAGCTGCGCTGGTTCGACGCACACTCCGACGACTACCTCGCCGATACCCTGCACCGAAGGGAATCCACATGACCCGCGGCACGATGGTCAACGCATTCAACCCCGACGCCGGCACCGACCTCCCCGAACGTACCCGCGATCTCGCCCGCCGCCGGGCCGAACTGCTGGGGCCCGCGTACCGGCTCTTCTACCGGCACCCGATCCACGTCATCCGCGGCGAGGGCACCAGGCTCTGGGACGCCGACGGCACCGAATACCTCGACGCCTACAACAACGTGGTCTCGGTCGGCCACGCCAACCCGCGGGTGGTGGCAGCCGTGCACCGGCAGATGCAGACGCTGTGCACGCACACCCGTTACCTGCACGAGGCGATCCTCGACTACGCCGAACAACTGCGTGCCACCCTCGATGGCCGGCTCGGCTCCGGACACATGATGTTCACCTGCACCGGCTCGGAGGCCAACGACCTCGCCATGCGGGTGGCGAAGCACCGCACGGGAAGCCAAGGTGTGATCATCACGTCCGAGGCTTACCACGGCAACTCCGAGCTCACCGCCGGCTTCTCCGCGTCGCTGGGTGAGGGCAACCCGCTCGGCACCTGGGTGCGCCGGGTGATCACGCCCGACTCCTACCGCATCGGCGCTGAGCTGAGCGACCGGTTCGTGGCGTCGGTGCGCGAGCAGATCGACGACCTGCACCGGCACGGGGAGGGGGTGGCCGCGTTCATCGCCGACTCGCTGTTCTCCTCCGACGGTATCTTCGCCGAACCGACCGATCTGCTCGACCGGGTCGCGCAGGTGGTTCGCGAGGCCGGGGGGCTGTTCATCGCCGACGAGGTGCAGTCGGGTTTCGCCCGTAGCGGCGACAGCATGTGGGGACACCAGCGGCACGGCGTGCAACCCGACATCATGACGCTCGGCAAACCCATGGGCAACGGGTTCCCGGTGGCCGGCGTCGCGGTTGCCGACGACGTCGTCGCGCAGTTCGGCCGCGACCAACGCTATTTCAATACCTTCGGCGGCAACACTGTCGCCGTCGCCGCCGCGCAGGCCACCTTCGACGTCATCCGCGACGACGATCTCCTCGGCCATACCGCCCGCGTCGGTGGCGAGCTCCGGGAGGCGTTGCGTGAGTTCGCCACTCGGCACGAGTGCGTCGGCGACGTGCGTGGCGCCGGCCTCTACCTCGGTGTCGAGATCGTCAGCGACCGTGACGCGAAGATCCCCGACGCGGCCAGGGCGACCGCGCTCGTGAACGGGCTGCGTGAGCGTCGGGTGCTGATCTCGGCCACCGGGTTCAACGCGAATGTGCTCAAGATCCGGCCGCCGCTGGTGTTCTCATCGACCGACGCCGACCGGCTCCTGTCCGCTCTCGATGACGCGCTTCAGCAGTAGTCGCTCATCAGCCGCGCGCTCCACTCGGGTCACGGACGCCGGGCGGGCACGAGGCGCGCCTGCACCGGGCTTGATGTCGAGCAGCGCAGTGCCGTCGACGGCGTCGAGCCCGCGCACCGTGAGCGTCTTGCTCGGCCACCGCGCCCGACCCGGGGGCCGCTGCGTGAGACCGGCACCCCGCTGCCGTGGTGGTCTCTTCACTCGACGCCAACTACCACGCCACCCTGACGCGCGGCCTCGGCCTGGACGACGGGCGGGCCCGGTCGGCTGTCGAGGACATCGCCAACCACCGAGAACCGTGACTATCTCGGGTGCCAGACGATCGGGGAGAACCAGCGCGAGTAGTGCGAGCGGCCATCGCCCCAGGGCACCGTGGTCTTCCATGGCAGCCACAACTGGGCACGCCTGCCGATGATGAGCGAGCCCCACGGCGTGTGCAGGTACGGCCGCCGCGCTACTCCGATGGTGCGGCACTCGCGATCGAGCGGGCACAGGTGCGCGGCCCACGACGGCAGCCGGTCGTCGGTCACAGCCCCAGTTCGGCGCGCAGCTTCCCGACGTCGCTGGCCAGCCCTTCACGCTCGTAGATCGAGAGCCGGTCCTCGAGCTGGTCGAGCTGGTCGAGCTGGTCGAGCTGGTCGAGCAGCGACTGGTACCGATCGCTGGACACCAGCACCGCAGCCGCACGACCGTGGCGCATCAGCACCAGGTCGTCGATCTCGGCCTCGCGCAGCAGCGCGGACAGCCGCGCCTTCGCCTCGCTCACCGGAACGGACATCGCCATCTCACACCCCCTGTAGACCCCACGACGATGCGCAACGCGCGTCACCGTCACCATCCTGATCGAGTCCTCGATCAGGTAGCCGACCCGGTAGTCACCGACCCGGATCCGGTACGCGTCCGATATCCCCGCCAGCCTCGTGCGGCCGACCGGGCGTGGCTATTCCGCGAGCGCCTCGATCGCCGCCAGCAACCGCGCTGCGGTCTGCCTCGGCAGCTTGAGCATGGCCTTCTGCGCGACCCGCTCGACCCCGACATGGTAGCTCTGCACCACTCAAACCTTTGGGTCCCAAATACTGGTGCGGAAGGTGTGACCCAGGGTGCCGGGCGGCTCCGGTTCGTCGCGCCGAATCGCTCCCGAGGCCGCATCGTTGACACCGGTCGGCCGCCAACCCACCGGAGGAAACCGCCATGATCGCCACCCTCATCCGCTGCCTGTTCTGGCTGCTCGCCCTCGCCCTGGTCGCGGCCGTGGTCCTCCTCGCCGCGCTCGTCATCGGCGGCGCGCTGGTCATCCGCCGGGCCCGCGACCAACGCAGCGTGGGGTCGACGCTGACCTAAGGGGCTGCGCCGCCGCGGGACCCGTACCGCCGCAGGGATCTTCCCTGCGGCGGCAGTCTGGGTGCGGGTTCCCTGGCCAGGACGCACCCGACCCGTTGCACCCATGCGTCCAGGAGCAGCCAGCAATGCCGACCCGAGGACCCACCGCTTGCGCCGCCCCCGGCTGCCCGAACACCACGCCGTGCGCGGTGCACCCCCCGCGGCGGTGGGCGGCAGGGCAGCCGGGTCGGCGCATGCCGCCGGGCTGGACCAAGACCCGCGCCCGGATCCTGCGCCGCGACCCGGGCTGCCGAATCGCCGGGCCCCGCTGCAGGATGGTGGCCACCAGGTCGCCCCATCCGATGGTGTTCGACGGGTCCGACCGCGGTGACGACGCTGTTGCGATCGGTTCGATCTCGACCCTGCCATCGTAGTGTCGAGGTCATGACGACCCTCCAGGAAGCAGCGGCGCTGGCCCGCGACGAGAGCGGGCGGGCGGTGGTCTCCACACTGCGCGCGGATGCGACCATCCAGTCCAGCCTGGTGAACATCGGGCTGCTGCCACACCCGGTGTCCGGCGCCGACGTGCTCGCTTTCGTGACGTACGGCAAGGTGAAGCTGGCCAACCTGCGCGCCCGCCCACAGCTCACGGTGACCTATCGCCGCGGATGGAACTGGGCCGCGGCGGAAGGCCGGGCCACGGTCGCCGGGCCGGACGACCCGCAACCCTGGCTCAACCCCGAGCGGCTGCGGCAGTTGCTGCGCGGCATCTTCGTCGCTGCGGGTGGACAGCACGACGACTGGGACGAGTACGACCGGGTGATGACCGAGCAGCGACGCGCTGCCGTGCTCATCGAGACGGCCCGCGTCTACAGCAACGGCTAACCTTCCTCGCGCGCTTCCAGCTCAGCGCCTTCGAATTCCGAATACTGGTACGGGTTGTCGATGTGCTCCTCGTCGGGCTGGTCCGGATGCATGCCCTTGTGCCACGCCTCCTCGCCGAGGGCGCCGCGGACGTGCTCGATCGACGCCGCGCACAGCCGACGGGCCTCCTCGAGCCGGTCGCCGGCCAGCAGCTGGTGTGCGTACTTGACCGGCTTGCCGTCGACGAGCACGGTCTGCACGTCGTTGCGACCCGCCTGGAACACCAGATGCCCTTCGGAATAGACGATCGGGAACATCACCGGGGAGTTGTCGTTGAGAAGCAGGCTCTTCCGGAGTCACGAGGCGGTTCCACGCCTGCGATAGTTCACTCGTCAATCAATTGCCGGTTAGGGTCTGTAGATGACTGACGACGTCCAGGTGATCGGCGAGCTCGAACGCCGCCGCTACGATGCGATGCGACGATCCGAGGACACGGTGCTCGCCGAACTGTGCGACGAGGACCTGACCTACACGCATTCCGACGCGACGAGCGACACGAGAGACAGCTACCTGCGGCGCATCCGCGACGGCTACTTCGACTACCAGCGCCTCGAGCACGAGACGTACCGCACCGTGCTCGCCGGCGACTGTGCGCTGGTGTTCGGCCGGATGACCGGCGAGGTGCTGATCGCCGGCGCGGTGCGCCGGCTGGACAGCGCCACGCTCGTGGTGTGGGCCCGCCGACCGCAGGGCTGGCGGCTGCTGGCATTCGCGCCGACACCTATTCCGCGGCCAGCACCAGGTCGAAGGTGACGCGGCACCAGGACGGGCCGTCGATCGCGCGGCCGTCCGGGGTCGGCGCGCTGCCCGGCAACCGCTCGAAGTCGACGACCAGCGAGTCGCGGGTGCCGAACACGCTGTCGGCCCCGGCCTCGTCGCCGGCCACGAAGATGTGGGTCACCAGGGTCCGCATACCGGCGTGGCGCACCAGCAAGTGCAGGTGCGGCGCCCGCATCGGCGACCGGCGCGTCGCGGTGAGCAGGTCGCCCACCGGGCCGTCGGCCGGGATCGGGTAGGGCGTCGGGGTGACCGCCCAGAAGCGGTAGCGGCCGTCGTCGTCGGTGCGCAGGTGCCCGCGCGCGGCGGTGCGGTCGTCGGCGTACTGCACGTCGTAGTAGCCCGTCGTCGTCGGCCTCCCAGACCTCGACCAGCGCGCTCGCGAGCGGCCGGCCGTCGACATCTCGCACCGTGCCCTCGACCCAGCACGGCTCGCCCGGTGCCCCGTCGGCGATGTCGCCGCCGAGCTCGATCTCCGGCGAGCCCTCGACGAAGAACGGCCCGACGACGGTGGCCTCGGTGCTGCGGCCGGTGGGGTCGTCGTTGACGATGATCGTCTGCATCGACGCGCCGAGCACGTCGGAGAGCAGGATGAACTCCTGCCGCTTGTCGTCGGTGAGGTGCCCGGCGCGGGTGAGGAAGTCGATCGCCTGCTGCCACTCGTCCTGAGTGAGCCGGGTCTCGCGGATGAACGCGTGCAGGTGGCGCACGAGCGAGCTCAGCACCGTTCGTACGCGCTCGTCCCGTGTGTCGGCCAGGCTGGCGAGGACGGCATCGACCAGGTGCTGTTCGTGCTCGGCGGTCACCGCGCCGCCCCGGTCGGGTCGCTGCCCGCCCACGCCGCGTGCAGCAGGTCGGTGAGACCGGCGAGATCCACCGGGCGGGGATTGCTCCGCGGCATCTCTGGCAACGCGAGTTGCGCAACGCGGCCGAGGTCGTGCTCGTCCAGACCGAGGTCACGCAGCGCGCTGGGGGCGGCGAGCGCGGCGCGCAGCCGTCCCAGGCCCGCGTTCGGGTCCGGATCGTCGAGTGCGTCGGCGATGCGCGCCGCGGCGGTGCCGGCGTACGGCGCGTTGAACGCCAGGACGTACGGCAGCACCACCGCGTGGGTCGACGCATGCGGCAGGCCGAAGGAACCCCCGAGGACGTGGCACAGCTTGTGGTGCATGCCGGAGCCGGCCGACGCGAACGCGACCGCCGCGAGGTAGCAGCCGTACAGCGCCTGCTCGGTGGCGTCGCGATCGCCGGTGCGCACGCCGGGCAGCCCGATCCGCAGCGTGCGCAGTCCTTCCAGCGCGAGTGCCGCACCGATCGGGTCGACTCTCGGCCCCCACATGGCGTCGATGCAATGGGCCGTCGCGTTGAGCCCGGACGCCACCGCGAGCACGGGCGGCAGCCCGGCCAGCAGTTCGACGTCGTAGATCACCGCCTTCGGCAATACCCGTGCGTCGACCCCGGTGCGCTTGCGGCCGGCCTCGGTGAGTCCCCATACGTCGGTGGCCTCCGAGCCGGCGAACGTGGTCGGCACGCTCACGATCGCCAGCCCGGTCGTGAGCGCCACCGCCTTTGCCAGCCCGGTGGCCGACCCACCGCCGACCGCGATCAGGACGTCGGCGCCACGAGCCGCCGTTCGTGCGGCCTCGGCCACCTCGACCGGTACGTGCTCGGCTACTCCCAGGTAGCGCGCCGCGGTTCCGAGCCCGGAGGCGGCGACGAGGGGGTGTGCCGGTCGGTGGCCACCACGAACGGCGCCTGTGCGCCGAGCCGCTCGATCTCCGCGGCCAGATTGGTGGCGGCCCGGCCGGCACCGAAGCGCACCCGCTGACCCTTGGTCTCGTGCTCGAAGATGAGTGCCACCGAAAGCAACGTATACCCGTTACCGGAGACGACCGCTGGTGCCGGCCGCCGGGACGGCTCACATCCTGTGTCCGGTTCCGTTCGGGCCGCGAAGGTACGGCATCCCGGCCCGAATCGTGGAGATTCCGGGCGGCTGGATCGACGGTTTCGAGCGGGAAGTGGTCCGGTGCGGCGGGCGCGTTCCGAGGCAGTCATCGCCCGATCCGGAAATGACAGAGCCCTCTCCTACGATCGACCCGTGATCGAGGAGCGGGGGCCGGTGTGCTGCTGATCCACCGTTCCGAACGTGCCGACGCGCTGGTCGCCGCGCTCGGCCAGGTGCTGCGCCACCCGACCGGCGACCCGTTCGAGCCCGCGGTCGTCGCCGTGCCGAGCCGCGGGGTCGAGCGCTGGCTGGCCCAGCAGCTCAGCCACACGCTCGGCGCCGGGCCCGACGGCGACGGCATCTGCGCCAACGTCGTCTTCCCGTCCTACGCCCGCTTCCTGGACGACGCCGCCGCCGCGGCCGACGACGACTACCACGATGCCGTCGAGCGGTGGTCGGCCGAGCGGGTCGTGTGGCCGCTGCTCGCGGTGATCGACCGCTGCGCGCCGGCCGAACCGTGGTGCCGCGAGCTCGCCACGCACCTCGGCGCCGCGCCCGACGGCACCTACACGCACGCCGGGCGCCGCTTCGCCGTCGCGGGCAAGCTGGCCGGCCTGTTCGAGCGCTACGGCCGGGCCCGGCCGCAGATGATCCGCGACTGGCGGGCCGGCCGCGACGAGCAGGGCGACGGCAGCCCGATGCCCGACGACCTGCGCTGGCAGGCCGAGCTGTGGCGGCGGCTGCGCGCCGAGCTCGACATCCCGTCGCCCGCGGAGCTGCTCGACGCCGCCTGCGCCCGGATAACGGCCGGCCCGTCATTTTCGATTTTCGGAGCGACGCGCATCCCGCCCGCGCGGATGCAGATCCTGGCGGCGCTCGCGCAGCACCGCGACTTGCACCTGTGGCTGCATCATCCGTCACCGGCGCTGTGGAACGCTGCAGCGAACGAGCGGCCCGGCCGGCGTCGCGAGCGAGGCCCGGTGGTCGCCAGCCCGCTGCTGGCCTCGATGTCGCGCGACGTGCGGGAACTGCAACAGCTGCTCAACACCGTCGACCACCGCGACGAACACCATCCCATCCCCGCGCGGCCGGACACGCTGCTCGGCCGGATCCAGACCGAACTCGCCGCCGACATCGCGAGCGGCGGCGCGCCGGCCGATCCGGCCGACACCAGCCTGCAGGTGCACGCCGCGCACGGCCCGGCCCGGCAGGTCGAGGTCTTGCGCGAGACCGTGCTCGGCCTGCTCGACACCGACTCCACCCTCGAGCCGCGCGACGTGCTGATCATGTGTCCGGACGTGGAGGCGTATGCGCCGCTGATCGCCGCGTCGTTCGGCATGGTCGACGAACCAGACGGCCATCCCGCTGCTCGGTTGCGGGTGCGCCTCGCCGACCGGTCACTGCGCCAGACCAACCCGCTGCTGCGGCTGCTCTCGCAGCTGCTCGAACTGGCCGCCAGTCGAGTGACCGCGACCCAACTGCTCGATCTCGCCGGCGCCGGTCCGGTCCGGGCCAAGTTCGGCTTCGACGACGACGACATCGAGCGGCTGCGCGACTGGTCGGTCACCGCCGGCGCACGCTGGGGCCTCGACGCGGACCACCGCGAGACCTACGGTCTGCAGCACCTCGGCCAGGGCACCTGGCGCGCTGCGCTCGATCGGCTGCTGCTCGGCGTCGCGATGGAGGACGACGCGAACTGGCTCGGCAGCGCGCTGCCGGTCGACGACGTCGACAGCGCTGACATCGACCTCGTGGGCCGCTTCGCCGAGCTCGTCGACCGGGTCGACCACACCGTGCGCCTTCTGGAACAGAAGCACCTGGTTGCGCGATGGATGCAGCTGCTCGCCGAACTCGTCGACGACCTCGGCGCGGGCGACCAGCCGTGGCAGGCCATGCAAGTGCGCACCGAGCTCGAGGAGGTCGCCGAGTCCGCCGCCGACACCGACGTCGAACTCGCGCTCGCCGACGTCACGGCACTGCTGCGGGGCCGCCTCGCCGGGCGGCCCACCCGCGCGAGCTTTCGCACCGGCACCCTCACCGTCTGCACGCTGGTGCCGATGCGTTCCGTGCCGCACCGTGTCGTGTGCCTGCTCGGCATGGACGACGACGCGTTCCCGCGGCGCGCGGTGCCCGACGGCGACGACGTGCTGGCCCGCGACCCGAGAACCGGCGAGCGCGACCCCCGCAGCGAGGACCGGCAGCTGTTCCTCGACGCGGTGTGCGCCGCGCAGGAGCACCTGGTGATCACCTATACCGGCGCCGACCCGCGCAGCGGCGCACCGGTGCCGCCGTGCGTGCCGCTCGGCGAGCTGCTGGACGCGGTTGAGGCCGCGGCGGGCAGGCCCGCCCGTGAGCAGGTAGTGATCCACCACCCGCTGCAACCGTTCGACCCGCGCAACTTCGAGGTCGGCGAGCTGGTCGCCGCCCGGCCGTTCTCCTTCGACCCGGCCGGGCTCGCCGGCGCGATGGCCGCGGTGCGGCCGCGGCTGCCGGTACCTGCGTTGGTGACCGACCGGCTCGAACCGGCCCCCGCCGAGGACACCGTCGCGCTCGACGACCTCGTCCGGTTCCTGCAGCACCCGTCCCGCGGCTTCCTGCGCCAGCGTCTGGAGATCGGCACCTTCACCGACGACGACGATCCGGTCGACGCCCTGACCGTCGAGCTCGACGGGCTGCAGGGCTGGGCCATCGGCGAGCGGGTGCTGCGCCACTGCATGACCGGCGCCGCGCCGCCGATCGCGGCGCGGCTGGAGTACCTGCGCGGCGAGCTGCCACCCGGCCCGCTCGGCCGTCAGGCCATGCGCACGATCGGCCACCGGGTCGACGACCTGCTCACTGCATCTGCACCCGAGCGCCAGACTGTGGCCGATTCGGTCGACGTGTCAGTGCCGCTCGCCGACGGTCGCCTCGTCACCGGCACGGTTACCGGCGTGCGGGGTTCGACGATCCTGGCGGTCACCTATTCCCGGCTCGGGGCGCGGCACCGGCTCGCCGCGTGGGTGCGCTATCTCGCGCTGTCGGCGAGCACCGGCGACTCGAGCTGCCGTGCCGTGACCATCGGCCGGCAGCGCGACGGCGTCGGCCGGGCGGTGTTGTTCGGGGCCAACGCGGCGGTCGCGGCCGACGTGCTCACCCTGCTGGCCCGCATCCGCGACGCCGGGCTGCGCGAGCCGCTGCCGCTCGCGCTCGAGACATCGGCGGAGTATGCGAAGTGGCGCAAGCGCGGCGTCGACCGTGAACAGGCGGAGGCCGACGCCCGGCTCACGTGGGAGGCCGGCCGGTACGAACCCGAACGCGACGAACCTGAGCACGTGCTCACCTTCGGCGCGAAGACGCCGTTCGCCCACCTGCTCGAGCAGCCACCCGACGACGACCTGCGGTTCCCCGACGAGCCCACCCGATTCGGCGCGCTGGCCCGTTCGGTATGGGCGCCCCTTTCTGAAGTCGAAAAGGTCGAGTTCCAGTGAGCTTCGATCTCCTCGGCCCGTTGCCGCAGGGCACCACCGTGCTCGAGGCGAGCGCCGGCACAGGCAAGACCTTCACCATCGCCGGGCTGGTCACTCGTTACGTCGCCGAGGGAGTCGCGCGCCTCGACGAACTGCTGGTCGTCACGTTCGGCCGCGCGGCTACCCAGGAGTTGCGCGACCGCGTCCGGGAGCGGTTGGTCAGCGCCCGCGACGGGCTCGCCGACCCGGCCGCCGCCCGGGCCACCCCCGACATGCTGCTGCAGCACCTCGCCGTCGGCTCGGACGCCGACGTTGCTATGCGGCGGCAGCGCCTCGTCGTCGCCCTGAGCGCGTTCGACGCCGCCACCGTAGTCACCACCCACCAGTTCTGCCAGCAGATGCTGATCGGGCTCGGCACTGCCGGTGACGTCGACGCGGATGCCAGATTGGTCGACACCCTCGACGATCTCGTCGTCGAGGTGGTGCAGGACCTCTACCTGCGCAAGTGGGGCACCGGCGACACCGCCGTCCCGACGATGAGCCTCGCCGAAGCGCAAGAGCTTGCCGCCGCTGTCGTGCACGACGGACAGGCCGCGCTCGTGCCCACCGAACCCGACGACGACGTGGCTGCCACCCGCGTCCGGTTCGCGCACGCCGTGCGCGCGGAGGTCGACCGCCGCAAGCGGATGCGCCGGGTGCTGGGCTTCGACGATCTGCTGACCCGCCTGCAGCAGACCCTCGCCGACGAGCGCACCGGTCCGGCGGCCACGGTGCGGTTGCGCCGGCGCTTTCGAGTGGTGCTGGTCGACGAGTTCCAGGACACCGACCCGGTGCAGTGGGACATCCTGCGGCTGGCATTCCACGGCGCCGCGACGCTCGTGTTGGTCGGTGACCCGAAGCAGGCGATCTACGCCTTCCGTGGCGCCGACGTGCAGGCCTACCTCGCGGCCGCCGAGCTCGCCGAGCACCGTGCCACGCTCGCGCAGAACTGGCGCAGCGATCCGCAATTGCTGCGCGGCCTCGACGCGCTGTTCCGCGGCGCGGCGCTCGGCGACCCACGCATCGTGGTCGCGCCGGTGTCGGCTGCCCACGCGGGCCGCTCGCTCGACACCGCCGACGCCGCGCGTGCGGCTGCGGCTGATCCGACAGGGCAAGCGCGGCGCACCGACGGTCGGCACCGCCCGCCAGGCGGTCACCCGCGACGTCATCCGAGAGGTCGTCACGCTGCTCGACAGCGGTGCCGTCCTTCACCCGCGCGACGGCAGCCCCGCGCGGGCGGTGCGTCCGGGCGATATCGCGGTCATCGTGCGCACCGGCGCACAGCTCGACCTCGTACACGCGCCGGCTGATCGAGGCCGGCGTTCCGTCCGTGCAACGCACGACGTCGAGCGTGTTCCGCACGTCTGCCGCCGACGACTGGATCGTGCTGCTCGAAGCGCTGGAACAACCGCACCGCGCGGGGCGGCTGCGGCGCCTGGCGGTCTCGCCCTTCGCCGGCTGGGACGCTGCCGATCTCGAACATCGCGACGTCGACCGGCTCGGTCTCGCGCTGCGGCACTGGTTGCGGGTCTACGACGAACGCGGCGTCGCGGCGCTGTTCGAGACGCTCAGCCGCGACGAACGGCTGCCGTCGCGGTTGCTCGGCCAGATCGACGGCGAACGGCGCCTGACCGACCTGCGCCACATCGGCGAGGCCCTCCACGCGGCCACCATGGCCGGTCCGCTCGGGCTGACCGCCGGGCTGGAGTGGTTGCGGCACCGAGTGAAGGAGGCCGGCACGGACTCCGCGATCGAGCGCAGCCGGCGCCTCGACTCCGACGCGGCCGCGGTGCAGGTCGTCACCGTGCACGCGAGCAAAGGCCTGGAATTCTCCGATCGTCTACGTGCCTTTCGGCTGGGACCGGTTCGACTTCGAGCCGGCCATCCCGCTCTTCCACGACGACACCGGTCACCGGGTCCGCAACGTCGGCGGCAAAGGCGAGTTCCGGATTCCGCAGCGACCAGCGGCGGCACAGCAGCGAGGAGATCGGCGAGGACCTGCGGCTGCTCTACGTCGCGCTCACCCGGGCGCAGGCGCAGGTGACGGCATGGTGGGCGCCGAGTGGGAAGAACACCGTGTGCGCGCCGCTGCACCGGCTGCTGTTCACCGCACGCCCGGCAGACACGGTGCCGGAGCGGGTCGGCGTCCCAAACGACGCCGCAGCACTGGCCGGCGCGGCGCAACTCGCGCTCGACGAATGCCTGTCGGTGACCGTCGTCGCCGACCAGGGCGACGCATCGTGGGCCCGGCCGGTCTCCGGTCGCGCCCAGCTCCTGGCGGGCGCGCTGCACCGCCCGCTCGACACCGCCTGGCGCCGCACCTCGTACACCGCGCTGACCGCCGGCGCGCACGACGCGGTGCCGGCCATCGCCAGCGAGCCCGAGGTGGAGGAGAAGGACGACGAGCCGGCCACGCCCGCGCCGCCGGCCGCACCCGCCGCGGGACAGGACGTGCCGTCGCCGATGGCCGACCTGCCCGGCGGCACCGCTTTCGGCACGCTCGTGCATGCCGTCCTCGAACGCGTCGACACCGCCGCCGACCTCGCGGCCGAGGTGCGCACGCACGCGCGGAGCCAGCTGGCGCGCCTCGGCCCGGCCGGGCTCGACGCCTCGTCTTTGGTCGACGCTCTGCTGCCGACGCTGCACACGCCGCTCGGACCGCTTGCCGGCGGCCGCAGCCTCGCCGACATCCGCACCACCGACCGCCTCGCCGAGCTCGACTTCGAGCTGCCGTTGCGCGGCGGTGACCGGCCCAACGGCAGGTCGACGCTGGCCGAGCTCGCGCCGTTGCTGCGCGCGGCATTGCCGCTCGACGATCCGCTGCGCGGTTATGCCGACCTGCTCGCCGATCCGGCCCTCGGCGACGCCACACTGAGCGGCTACCTCACCGGCAGCATCGACGCCGTGCTGCGCGTCGACGGCCGTTACGTCGTCGTCGACTACAAGACCAATCGGCTCGGCGTGCCCGACACACCGCTCACCGCCTGGGACTACCGGCCGGCCGCGCTCGCCGAGGCGATGGTGGCCGCGCACTATCCGTTGCAGGCACTGCTGTACCAGGTGGCACTGCACCGCTTCCTGCGTTGGCGGCTGCCCGACTACGCGCCGGCGCGCGATCTGGGCGGCGTGCTCTACCTGTTCCTGCGCGGCATGTGCGGGCCCGACGTCGTGCTCGACGACGGTTCGATCCCCGGCGTGTTCGCCTGGCAACCGCCGGCCGCGTTGGTGACCGCCGCGTCCGACCTGCTCGCCGGGGGTGCGCGATGACCGCCCTGCGCGCCACCGGGTTGCTGCGCAGTTTCGACGACGCCGGTGTACTCGCGCCGGCCGATGTGCACGTGGCAACGCGGCTCGCGGCGTTGGCCGGCGAACCCGACGAGCGGGTGCTGCTCGCTGCGGCGCTGGTGGTGCGCGGCACCCGGCACGGCTCGGTGGTCCTCGATCTCGCCGACGCCGCCGCGACCATCACCGTCGACGCGGACGACGATGCCGACCCCGACCTCCCGCCCGCCGAGCTGCCCTGGCCGGACACCGCCGACTGGATCGCCGCGTGCGCCCGCAGCCGGCTCGTCGACGACACCCGGCCGGGCGGGGCGCCGCTGCGGTTGGCCGGGTCGCGGCTGTGGCTCGACCGCTACTGGCGGCAGGAGGCCCAGGTGGCCACCGACCTGCTGCACCGCAGCGCCGACCGGCCCGAGGATCTCGACCTGTTGCGGTTGCGCGCCGACCTCGACGACCTGTTCCGGGACGGGCCCGATCAGCGGCTTGCCACCGCGGTTGCCGCGCTGTCGCGGGTGAGCGTCATCGGTGGCGGCCCGGGCACCGGCAAGACAACCATCATCGCCCGGGTCATCACCGTGCTGTGGCGCCAGCGGCCGCAGCTGCGGGTCGCCTTGGCCGCGCCCACCGGCAAGGCCGCGGCCCGGCTGGAGGAGGCGGTGCGGGCCGCCGCCGGCCCGCTGGATGCCGCCGACCGCGAGCGGCTTTCGCGCTTGTCGGCCGCCACGTTGCACCGCCTGCTCGGTCGCCGGCCCGGCGTGACCAGCCGGTTCCGGCACGACCGGGACAACCGGCTGCCCTTCGACGTCGTGATCGTCGACGAGTGCTCGATGGTGTCGCTCACCTTGATGGCACGGCTGTTGGAGGCGCTCGCCCCGGCGACCCGGCTGGTGCTCGTCGGCGACCCGGATCAGCTCGCATCGGTGGAGGCGGGCGCCGTGCTCGGCGACCTGGTCGACCAGGACGACGTCGGCCCGGTGGGAGTCGACTTCGGCGCCACGCTGCGGTCGGTCACCGACGGCGTCTCCGACGTCGTGCGATTGGACTCGTCCGGCACGGCGCTGCGTGAGTCGGTCGCCCTGCTACGCACGGTGCACCGCTTCACCGCGGGCGGATCGATCGCGCAGTTGGCCCAGCACGTGCGCGCCGGCCGGGCCGACGACGCGCTCGCGATGTTGCGCTCGGGCGCCGCTGGGGTGGTGTTCCACGAGACTCCCGATGACCAGCCCATCGGCGGCGCGGCGCTGGCGGCGCTGCAGCAGCGGACCGGCCACGAGCGCGCGCTGATCGACGCCGCCCGCACCGGCGACGCCGAGGCGGCGCTGGCCGCGCTCGACCGGCATCGGCTGCTGTGTGCGCACCGCGGCGGACCGCGTGGCGTGCGCGTCTGGAGCGATGCCGTGCAACGGTGGCTGGCCGCCGCCGACCCACTGCTGGTGCCCCGGCTCGACGGACGTTACGCCGGCCAGCCGTTGCTCGTGACCGTCAACGACTACGAGAACGGGCTCTACAACGGTGACACCGGCGTGGTGCTGCGGCAGGGCGACGACCTGCTCGCAGCGTTCCGGCGCGGTGGCGCGTCGGTGCTGCTGCCGCTCGTGCGGCTGTCCGACGTGCGGCCCATGCACGCCATGACCATCCATCGTGCCCAGGGCAGCCAGTTCGACGAGGTCACCGTGTTGCTGCCGCTGGCGCGGTCCCCGCTCGCCACCCGGCAGACCCTCTACACAGCGATCACCCGGGCCGCCCAGCGAGTGCGGCTGATCGGCTCGGCGGCATCGGTGCTCGCCTGTGTCAACCGGCCTGCGGCCCGGGCCACCGGCCTGCGCGACCGCCTCGACGGGAGCCTGCAGTAGGCGTCAGGACACGATGGCCATCTCATGCGGGGTGTTGTTCAGCCGACGCCCGCCGTCGTCGGTCACCGTCACGATGTCCTCGATGCGCACGCCGAACCGGCCGGGCAGGTAGATCCCCGGCTCGATCGAGAAGCACATGCCGGGCTGCAACGCGTGGGTCTCGCCCTCCACCATGTACGGCGGCTCGTGTGTGGTGAGCCCGATCCCGTGGCCCACCCGGTGGATGAACTGCTCGCCGTACCCGGCGTCGGTGATCACCGCGCGTGCCACCCGATCGATCTCCTGGCAGGCGATGCCCGGGCGGACCGCCTCGAAGCCCGCCTGCTGCGCTGCCCGGACGATGTCGTGCACCGCGCGCTCCTCGTCGGTGGGTTCGCCGACGTGGACGGTGCGGGTGGTGTCCGACCCGTAGCCGTGTTTGAGGCCGCCGAAGTCGAGCACCACCATGTCGCCGTCCTCGATCACCCGCGGGCCGACCTCGTGGTGTGGGTTTGCGCCGTTCGGCCCGGAACCCACCACGGTGAAGTCGACCTGCGAGTGGCCGTATTTGCGCAGCAGCGACGCCAGGTCCGCGCCGATGTCGGCTTCCGTGCGGCCGGCGAACGACGCAGTCAGGATGTCGTAATAGGCGGCGTCGGCGGCCTGGGCCGCCGCTGTCAGCCGGGCGAGCTCGTCGGCATCCTTCACCGCCCGCAGCATCGGCAGCGCCTCCGTCATTGAGACGTAGCTCGTGCCAGGGAGTCGATTCTGTAGGCCGATCAGATGCATCGACCATGCGGAATCCGAAATCGCGTACCGCCCGGCCGGGTCGAGCAGGTCCGCGGTGGCCTCATAGGGGTCGTTGCCGTCGGTCCAGTCGACGATCCGCAACCGCGCAGCACCCGCTGCGCCTTCCGCGTCGGGTCGTTCGAGAATCGGAACGATCATCGAAGGATCGTGATCGACCGAGACCACCAGCATCGTGATGCGTTCGGTGATCGCCGTCGGCGCGTAACCGCTGAGGTAGGTCAGGTCAGGGCCGGGTGTGACCAGCAGCCCGGCCAGGCCGGCGTCGGCGGCCTCCTGCGCGGCGCGCGCGGTCCGGGCGGCGAAGTCGTCGACGGTGAACGGTAGCGCAGCACTGGACATGTCGCGATCTTAGTGAGCGGGTTACGCTCTGCCGGGACGGAGGGATCGATGGCGGGCGCTGACGACGGCGCGTTCGTGGGCCGCGACAGCGAACTCGTGGTGCTGCACCAGGCGCTCGTCGATGTCCGTCGCGGCGATGCCCGAATCGTGTTGGTTGAGGGTGATCCGGGCATCGGCAAGACGGCGCTGCTGCGCCGGTTCGTCCAGCTCAATCCTGACGTCTCGACGGTGTGGGTCAGCGGCGATGAGACCGAGACCGCGCTGCGGTTCGGTGTCGTCGACCAGTTGCGCGCCGCGCTCGCCGAGGGCGCCGAGCCGGCCGCGCCGCACTCCGACGCGTTCGCCGTGGGCGCCGAATTGGTGCAGCTGCTCGGCGGCTTGCGTGGGTTCGAGCCGCTGATGATCGTGATCGACGACCTGCACTGGACGGACCCGGAATCCGCGCGGGCGCTGCTGTTCTGGCTGCGTCGGCTCAGCAAGGACACGGTGCTGGTGTTGTGTGGCGCCCGTCCCCGGCTGCGTGAGGTGCTCGGTGAGAGCTGGGCCCGGTTGATCGCCGACCGCGGCCGATCGAGACTCGTGCGGCTCGACGGGCTGACCGCGGCCGAAGTCGCCCAGCTCGCCCAGCACGATGGCGCGGCGCTGACGGCCGGCGCCGCGGAGCGGTTGCGCGCACACACCGCGGGCAACCCGTTGCACATCACCAGCCTGCTTGCCGAACTGCCCCCCGACGTGCTGCACGACGCCCGTGGGGCGTTGCCGGCGCCGCACTCCTACGCCGCCACCGTCCTCGCCCGGACCGCGAACGTCTCCGCGGACGGGCGCAAGTTGATCGCCGCCGCGGCGGTGCTGGGTGCTCGTACCCCACTGGCGTCGGCGATCGCGGTCGCGGGCATCGCCGACGCCACCGGTCCGCTCGATGAGGCAGTGGCCCAACACCTGCTGCGCGTCGCCGGGCACGGCGCCGCCACCGAGGTGCTGTTTCCCCACCCGTTGATCCGCGCCGCGGTCTACAACGATCTCTCGCCGGCCACCCGGCGCCGGCTGCATCTGGCCGCGGTGCCGGTCGTACCGGCCGGTGCCGCGACGGCGCATCGGGTCGCGGCCGCCGACGGCCCGGATCCCGACCTGGCTGCGGAACTGGCGAACAGCGCCGAGGCCGCCCTCGCGCGCGGGCACGCGCCGGAGGCGGCGCTGCAGCTGATCTGGTCCGCGGAGCTGGAACCGTCGCGTGCCGATGCCGACGAGCGGTTGTTGCGCGCCGTGGAGCTGCTGCTGGTCAGCGGCGACGTCGCCGGCGCGATGCGGCACGAGCCGGCCGTGCGCGGCTGCCGCGACAGCGCCCACCGCACCTACGTGCTCGGCACCCTGGCCGCCGCGGGTGGCGACCTTTCGGCCGCGCGAACCGCCTTCGAGCAGGTCGCGACGCCGCAGCTCTGCGCCGCCGACCCGCAGCTGTACGCGCGGGCCGGCGGATCGCTCGCGCTCATCGAGATCATGCTCGGTGCGCCCGACCGCGCCATCGAACGGGCCGGCGCAGCGCTCGCCGTCACGCAGATCCCGGCGTTCTCCCGGTCCATCGCGACCGGGGCGCTCGCCCTCGGGCTCGCCTACGACGGCCGGATCGCCGAGGCCCGGGCCGCACTGGCACCGCTGCCGAACCCCGGTGAGAGCCCCGGCCCGTTCGGCGCCGACCTCATCATGACCCGGGGTCGCATCGAGGTGTGGAGCGGCGCCTGGACCGCGGCCCAGGAGGACCTGCGGGCGGTGATCGCGTGGGCGAACGCCGGGTACCCGGTCTCGAGTGTGACGATCGCGTACGCGGGTCTGGCCGACGCCGAGAGCCGGATTGGGGATTGGGACAACGCGGTGGCGCACATCGAGCTCGCCGCCTCGCTCGGGCGCGACCTCGACCACGGTTGGAACCTCGCCCAAACCCACGAGGTGGCGGCGGCGCTCTACGCCCGGCTCGGCGAGACCGACTTCGCCCAGGCCCACGCGCGTGCTGCCCGGCAGGCGGCCGAGGCGGTGCCGCACCCGGTGGCGCAAGCCCACGCCGACAGCGCCGCGGCGGCGCTGGCCGCCGGTGCCGGCGATTGGGAGCAGGTGCTCACGCTGCTCTCGCCACTGCTCGACGCCGATCCCGCGCCGATCGGGCATCCCGCGCTGCGCCGGGCGGTCAGCCTGGTGTGCGAGGCGCTGGTCGAGACCGGTCAGCTCGAGCGCGCGGCCACCGCGCTGGACCGTCCATGGCTGGCCCCTGACGAGCTCGATCGGCGTCGGTTGCGGGCCCGGTTGCGCGTACACGCCGCAGACCTCGACGGCGCGCTGAGCCTGCTCGCCGACACCGCCCTGGAACCGGGTGTCGACGTCGATCCCTTCGACCGGGCCCGGTCGCAACTCGAACATGCTCGGCTGCTGTTTCGCACCGGCCGCCGCGACACGGCACTGGAGCAGTTGCGCGCCGCGCGGCGCACCGCCTTGACGCTGAACGCGCGTCCGCTGCTCAGCGCGTGCGACCAGACGCTGGCCGCGACCGGTCGCGACGGCGCCGCGGAACTCGCCAGTCCCCTGGACGGTCTGACCCGGCGCGAGCAGGTCGTCGCCAGGCTGGTCGGGCAGGGCCTGACGAACCGCGAGATCGCCGGCGAGCTGTACGTCAGCAGCAAGACGATCGAGTACCACGTCGGGAACATCTTCGCGAAGCTGGGCATTGCCAGCCGCCGCGAGCTGTGGCGCCGCGACTGAATCAGTCCTCGAGCCTGTCGACCGGCATCCAGCCGGCGCCCGGGCAGCCGCGACGTGCACGGACTCGGGTCACCTGCTGCCACGGTCGCAGCTCATCGGCCGTAGCGCGGGATCTCGTCGTCGGGCACGGCGCTCGCCGCTCGACCGGCGGTGGGTGCCGGTCACTCGCAGGCGACGCCGTCGCCGTCGCGGTCCAACGATCGGCTGTATCCGGGGTCGCCCCGGCGCAACGGCGCGGCGCCGGCGGCCCGCACGGCGTCGCAGTTCGGGTAGTACGTGCTGTGCGGTGCCGCCGAGGTGCGGTTCCGGATGGGCGAGCTCGGCCGGGTCGGCGCGGCGGCGATGCGCGGTTGCCTGACCTTCGGCCGGGTCGCGGCGGCGTCCGTGACCAGCGGCTGGTGCGGACACGTGCTCAGAACGCGCACCATCGCCTGCAGTTCGGCGGCCGTCACCCAGAGCCGGTACTTGCGTTTCACGCTGACCTGCCGGGCGACGTACGCACACCGGTAGGACTTGTTCGGCGGCAGCCAGGTGGCGGCGTCTCCCGCCCCCTTGCGCAGGTTCGTGACCCCGTCGACGGCAAGCAGTTCGAGCGGGTCGTTGGCGAAGGCCTCGCGTCGTCCGGCCGACCATGCCTGAGCACCCTTCTGCCACGCGTCGGCGAGAGCGACGACGTGGTCGATCTGGACCCGAGAACTCGTGCTGACGCCTCGACTGAAGCCGATCCGCTTACCGGTGTACGGATCGGCAAGCACCCCGGACAGCACCTTGCACCCGTAGGTGCCCGCTTGCACGGTGAGCGGTCGCAGATCGCGGCGCAGCATGTCGTTGCGGGTATCGCAACCGTTGCGGTCGACATCGGCCCACGCCGGACCGAACCGCCCACGGGCGTAGCCGGTCAACGGGGCGCGGCCCTTGACAGTCAGGTCAGCCGCCGCTGCCAGCGCGGAGCCTGCCGCCAGTTGTGCCGATGCCGACGTCCGGACGGAACTCCTACGTCTGCGCGGTGTCGATGTCGCAGCTGCAGTCGACGAGCGCGGTGCTTGCGACGGGCTCGTCACCGCAGTGACGGTGTTCGCGGCCTGCGGTCCGGTCGAGGTTTCGGATCCGGAATCGGCGAGACCGACGCCGATGACCAGAGCGAGGACGCCGAGAACGCCGACGCTCCCGAGCGCGAGTGCCGCACGCCGGCCGCGTCGCGATCGCCGGGCGGGCGGTGCATCCGCCGCGACCCAGAACTGCCATCCCGCCGGCGCCGTCGGCCACGCGAGGTCCGGTCGCCAGCCCGGCGGCGGTGTGAAACCGTCCGGCAGCGGCCACTCCGGTGGCGGGTTGAACCGCAGCGCTGGTTCGGGCATCGGCGTCAGTGTGCCAGGGTGAGGCAAGTGTGCCAGGGTGAGGCATGCGGTGGTGCAGCTACGGGTCGCCCGACGGCGACGTGCTGGCCGCCTGGTCGTCGACGACACGGTCCGCGGCGTCGGCCGGGCGCTGATCGAGATCATCGGCTCGCCCGAATCGCTGGCGGCAGCCCAACAGGAGGCGCTGTCGGCGCCGGCGGAGCTGATCGCGCTGGCCGTCGCCGACCTGCGCGCCGCGATCCCGGTACCGCCCTCGATCCGTGATTTCATGGCCTTCGAGGAGCATGTCGTCACCTCGTACCAGGCGCTCGGGCAGCAGGTGCACCCGGACTGGTACGAGCTGCCGGTTTTCTATTTCACGAATCCGGCCGCCGTGCACGGCCCTCGGGACGATGTGCGGATCAGCCCCGTTGTCGTCGGCGTTCGACTACGAACTCGAGGTGGCCGCGGTGATCGGCGCGCCGGGCCGCGATATCCGCGCCGCCGACGCCGAGGCGCAGATCGCCGGTTACACGATCCTGTGCGACTGGAGTGCCCGCGACCTGCAGGAGCGCGAAATGCGGCTGAGCCTCGGCCCTGCCAAGGGCAAGGACTCGGCCACCAGCATCGGCCCGCTTCTCGTGACGCCCGACGAACTCGAGCCGTTGTGCGCGGCAACGCCTACGACCTGCAGATGACTGCGACAATCAACAACCGTCGGTACAGCGCGGGCAACTTCTCCACGATCTACTGGCCGTTCGCGAAGATGATCGAATACGCCGCGCGCGGCACCGAGCTGCGCACCGGCGACGTGATCGGCAGCGGCACCGTCGGCACCGGTTGCATCCTGGAGCCGTCCCGGGTGCACGGGTCGGACGCGTATCCGTGGGTCGCGCCCGGCGACGTCGTCGAGCTGTCGATCGATCGCCTCGGCTCGATCCGCTCGACAGTCCGCGCGAGTGCCGGTGAGACCCACCCGTCCTGATCACGTGAGGGGAGAGGCGGCGGGCTCGATGATGGTGACGCCGTCGACCGGCGCCGAGCCGAGCCCCGCCAGCTCGGCGGTCGCCGCGCCCAGTCCGATCCGGCGCCGCACCAATCTGCCTGGGTCGAGCGCTCCGGAGGCCACCCGAGCCAACATCTGCGGGTAGTCGTGCGCGGCCATGCCGTGGCTGCCGAACACCTGCAACTCGTTGCTGAGCGCCAGTCCGATGACGCCGGCCGGCACCGGATCCGAGCCGAGCATCAGCCCGACCTGCACATGCCGGCCGCGGGGTCGCAGGCAGCGCAGCGACGCCGACATCGAGTCCAGGCCGCCGATCGCGTCGACGGAGGCCGCGGCGCCGCCGCCGGTGATCGCGCGGATCGCCGACGCGACGTCGCTCTCGGCCGGGTCGACAACGGCCGTGGCGCCGAGTTCGGCCGCTCGACGGCGTCCGGCCGGCAGCGGGTCGACAGCGACCACCTGCGCACCCGCGGCTACCGCGATCATCACGGCGGACAGCCCGACCCCGCCGCAGCCGTGCACCGCCAGCCACTCGCCGCTCGTCACCGCCGCGTGTGCGGTGACGGCGCGGTACGCGGTGGCGAACCGGCAACCCAGGCCGGCTGCGACGTCGAAGCCGAGGGATTCGGGCAGCCGCACGGCGTTCACGTCGGCGACATCGACCACCACGTACTCGGCGAACGACCCCCAATGCGAGAAGCCCGGCTGTTCCTGGCGCTCGCACACCTGCTGATCACCGCGCCGACAGGTCGGGCACGTGCCGCAGGCGCAGACGAACGGTGAGGTGATGCGCTCGCCGACCGCCACGGTGCGCACCTGCGGACCGACGTCGACCACGGTGCCGGCGAACTCGTGCCCGGGAACGTGCGGCAGCGCGATGTCGGGGTCGTGCCCCATCCAGCCGTGCCAGTCGCTGCGGCACAGGCCGGTGGCCGCCGACCTGCACCACCACGCCGTCGGACGGGCATGCCGGGTCGGGCACCTGCTCGACGCGCGGGGCCACCCCGAACTCGGAGTACAGCACCGCGCGCACGCGGCACACCTTATGGGAACGGATGATCGGCCAGCACGGCCATCGCGGCGTTGCGGCCGTTGAGGGCGATCACGCTGCCGGCCGGGTGGGTGGCGGCGCCGCACAGGTAGACGCCCGGGCATCGGCGTGCGCGGCGTGAGCCGGTGCTCCCACATCTGGTCCGGGCGTCACCTCGCCCTGGAAGATGTGGCCGCCGGTCAGCCCGATCCGCGCCTCGATGTCGGGCGGCCCGAGCACCTCGTAGTCCTCGAGGCAGTCTTCGAAGTCCGGCGCGAAGCGGCCGATCAGGTCGATGAACTGCCGCCCGACCGCGTCGCGCCGTGCGTCCCAGCCCGCCGGCGAGGTCGTACGGCGCGTACTGGCCGAACACGCTCATCAGGTGCTTGCCGGCCGGCGCGGGCGACGGGTCGTGCCGCGTCTGGACGTAGATCTCGCCGAAGCCGACGGCGGCCTCGCCGCGCGGCGCACCGCTCGAACGCGGCCTGCGCGTCGTCGAGGCCGGTGGTGACGTCGACGGTGCCACGCGCCATGAAGGTCTCGCCCGGCGCCGCGGTCCACGACGGCAGCCGCGACAGCGCCGCGTTGAACTTCACCACCGGGCTGCGGATCTTCCAGGCCTCCAGCCGGTCCCGGTAGTCGGCCGGCATCGCGTCCGCTGCCAGCAGCCCAGCACCCGCTTCGGGTCGGCGTTGCAGACCACCGTCCGGCGCGGGATCAAGGTGCCGTCCTCGAGCGTCACGCCCTCGCCCGGCACGATCTCGGCCACCGGCACGCCGGCCGCGAGCACGGCGCCGGCCTCCTGCGCGGCGTCGGCGATCGCGAAGCTGACCATCCCCATGCCGCCGCGCACGTAGCCCCAGACCGGGCCCTCGCCGAGCAGGTCGCCCTGGTAGTGCATCAGCTTGATCGACGCCGTGCCCGGGTCGCGGGGCCCGGCGAAGGTGCCGATCACGCCCTGGCCGAACAGCGCGTCCTTGAGCCGCTGGTCGGTGACGTAGTCGTCGAGGACGTCGGCGATCGAGGCGTCGAAAACGCGTCGATCATCATCTGGTCGCCGAGCATCTCCTCGAGCTCCGCGCGGCTCGGCGAGTCGCCGACCCAGGTGTCGCGGGCGCCCTTGCGCAGCTTGCGCCGCATGTCGTCGAAGAACTTCTCGTAGGCCCAGTAGCCGTCGACCTGCGGACCGCTGATGCCGATGTCCTTGAGGCCCTTGCACCGTGCGCTCGTCGTCCATCCACTGCCCGAACGCGGTGCCGTCGTCGAAGGGCACCCACAGGTTGGGGTCGGCGACGTAGACCTCCAGGCCGCGCCGGTTGAGCTCGAGCTCGGGGATGACCAGCTCGTCGAGCAGGCCGACGACGTAGGCGCACGGGCTGACCACGTACCGCTCGTCGGCGAACGGGCGCTCGAGCGTGCAGGCGCCGCCGAGCCGCTCGCGGGGCTCGAGCACCAGCACCGATTTGCCGGCCCGGGCGAGGTAGGCCGCGCAGGTGAGGCCGTTGTGGCCGCCGCCCGACCACGACGACGTCCCAGTGCCGGGCGGCCAGCTCGCCGACCGGCTCGGGCAGGCCGACCTTGCCGAGCCGCTCGGCGATTGCGTTCACGAGGCGTCTGCGCGATAGGCCCGCGCAACCCGGGTGACGAACTGGTAGACGCCGTCCTCCTCGCGCGACAGCGGCCCGGGCCGGGCGTGCGGCGAGGTCAGGCCGCGCTGCACCGACTCGCACGCCGCCCAGTCCTGCCGGTTGGTGAGGTCCCAGAAGTCGACGGCGTAAGCGGGGTCGAAGCCGTCGCGCAGCACCGCCTCGCGCGGGAAGGCCCACACGCACTCGACGTGGGTGCGGTCCACCGCCAGCGGCGTCATCAGGTGGGTCATCACGTAGTCGGGATGCAGGCTGACCAGCAGGTTCGGGATAGCCGACGAGATACATCACCGAGCGCAGCTCGACGTCGGACAGGCCGGCGATCGCCACCCCGCCGCTGTGCCCGTCGAGCGACATAGTTTCGGCTTCCGGAATGAGGTCCATCGATGCCACCCATCCACTGGCCGGGCAGGTCGACGTTGTCGCCACTCGTCGGCGGGCTGATCCGCGACAGCTCGGGATGGATCGTCGAGCAGTGGTAGCACTCCTGGTAGTTCTCGGCGATCACCTTCCAGTTGCAGGCGAGCTCGTAGGAATGCCGCGCCGCGATGACCAGGTCCTCCGGCCGGTAAGGCGCCGAGGATGTCCTCGGTGCCGGCCACGTGGGACGCGAAGTCGCCGGACGTGCCACTCGGGTCGACGAAGATCCAGCCGTGCCAGTCGACGACCCGCAGCGGCACCAGCCCGACCTGTTGCGGGTCGAAGTCAGCGATCTCGCGGAAACCAGGGGCGTTGCGCAGCGATCCGTCCAGTTTGTACGACCACGAGTGATACGGGCAGACGATGCTGCGGCGTTTGGCCTCGGACCCACACGCCAGCAGCTCGTGGCCGCGGTGGCGCAGGTGTTGGCCATGGCGTGCAGCCAGCCGTTCTCGTCGCGGGTCAGCAGCACGCTGCCGGTGCCGACGGGCACCGCTCGCTGGGCGCCCGGCTCGGGCAGGTCGGCGGCGTAGCCGACGCACATCCACGAGTTGAAGATGTGCCGGCGTTCCCAGTCGAACACCGCCGGACCGACGTACGCGGCCCTGGGGAGCATCCGGGAGTGTCCGAACTCGGCAAGCGTGGCGTCGAGGTCGGCCGCAGCCAGCGGTGCAGCATCCTGATTGAACATGCAGTCAGCCTAGTTGCGAGAAGGGTGCCAGTCCATGCCTCAGACCTCGCCGGCGAACGCGCCGACGGAGCGATCGCCTTGTGTCGCGTCACCCCGGGTGAGGAATCGGTAGATCCCGTATCCGATGAGTACGGCCAGCAGGGCCACCGCCAGCATGATGGTGGCCAGGGCGTTCAGCGCGGGCGTGGGCGCCGCCCGAGCGGTGTTGTAGATCTTCACCGATGCCGGCTCGGTGGACGAGTCGCCGGACAGATAGCGCACGATCACGAAATCGTCGATGACGTCGGCGAACACGAGTACGGTGCTCGCAAAGATTGCCGGGATGAGCATCGGCAGGATCACCCGTCGCAGCGAGCCGATCGGGGACGCGCCGAGATCCTGGGCCGCCTCTTCGTACTGCCGGCCGATGGTGGCGAGTCGGGCGCGCACGAGCACGGCGGGATAGGACAGCTGGAAAGTCACCAGCCCGATCACCTGCGCCGTCGTGCCGAGCGTGAACGGCACCGCGACCGTGGTCACCAGGAACAGCAGGGCCACCGCGAGCAGGGTCTCCGGGATCACGAACGACAGCAGCATCAACCCGTTGGCACCTTCGGGCACCCGGCCGTGCCAGCGGTCGAGTCCGATGGCGAACAGCACCCCGAGCGGCACAGTGATCAGGGTGGTGATCACGCCCAGCTTGAGGGTCTGGATCACCGCGGTGTGCAGGCTGGCGTCGTGCCAGACCGAGCGGTCCGGGTCGCCCCAGTACCACCGCATCGAGAAGCCCTGCCAAACCGTGCGGGACTTGCCGCTGTTGAAGGAGAACAGCACCGCGATGGCCACGGGCAGCAGCGACCACAGCAGGTAGCCGATCGTGATGGCGAGCAGGATCCGCGGCTTGCGCCACGGGTCGCGCCACCATGTCGCCGGTGATCTCATCGATTCACCGTTGTCGAGTCGTCGTCCGCGAAGCGGAGGTGAGCGTTCACTGCGCGTCTCACGTCGCCACCAGCCCGGCGCGGGAGGTCGACCGGATGTAGTAGAGCATCGGGACCAACGCGACGATGAGCACGATCATCACGAAACGCCCCGGCATAGCCGGTCTGGCCCGGTGTCAGCACCGTCTCGTTGATCAGATTGCCGACCATCGAAGTCTTCGGCGACCCGGACAGCAGGTCGTTGGTGTAGTAGTCACCGAGCATCGGCAGGCAGGTGAGCAGCACCGCCGCGACGATGGTGGTGCGGCACATCGGCAGGATGACGCGCACGAATGCCGACACCCGGTTCGCGCCGAGGTCGCGTGCGGCCTCGAGCGTCGACTGCGGCAGCCGATCCAGGCCCGCGTACAGCGGCAGGATCATGTACGGCACGTAGCCGTAGACCAGTCCTAGGATCACCACGATGGCTGCGCCCGGACAGCCAGTTGATCGAGACGTCGAAGATCGCCGAGACCGAGCGCCTTGTTGACCCAGCCGTCGGTGGCCAGCAGGTTGACCCACGCGAGCATGCGCATCATGTAGCTGATCCAGAACGGCGCGATGAGCAGCGTCAGGATCAGGCCCTTGCGCGGGCCGGCAAGCGCGCCGTGTAGTACGCGACCGGATAGGCGATCAGCAGGCACAGCGGGCTGGCGAGGACGACGTAGACCAGCGGTGCGCAGCAGCGCCGGCCCGAAGATAGCCGTCCGCCCCGAAGATGTGCGAGAAGACGTAGTTGAACTGGCCGGTGTTCCACTCCAGCGGGTTCCACACCGGCACGGCGTGCGGAAGACCGGGTCGACCTGGCCGAACACGATCGCGAGCACGACGTACAGCGGCGACGAGGAAGAACAGCGCCAGCCAGACGGCGCCCGGCGAAGGCGAGCACCGGCCACAGCAGCGAGCCGCCGACCGGCGGCTGCCCGGCCGGGTCGCCGCCTGCGCCGGCGAGCCCCCGCGGCTCACGCCGGTCAGCCACCGGCCTTGAACGTCTGCCAGATCTCGTGCCACGCGGCGTCGGCGCGGCGGCAGCTCCAGCAGCCGGTAGCCGACGTCGAAGTAGCTCCTCCTGCACCGTCGCCGTCGCCAGGTTTCGGGAGAACCGTCGGCGACGAGCTCTCCGGACTGATCGTGCGCTGCGGCGGCTGGTAGCCGATGTAGGAGAAGTTCCCGGCGCGACCTTGGTGTCGAGCATGTGGTTCATGAAATGGTGGGCCACCACCGGGTTCTTGACCGCCCGGACAGGCTGACCATCAGGTCGTTGTCGACCATGCCCTTGCCGTCTGAGGGGAACCAGTAGCGCAGCACGCGGGCGGCGTGCCCTTCGGCAGGTAGGACAGCGCGTTGACGACGTCGCCGGACCACATCTGGCACATGCCCGACCTTGCCGCCGAGCAGGTCGTTGTACATCGTGATCGTCACCTTCGGGTTGGTGGCCTTGCTGATCGCGCCCAGTTGGATCGGAGATCGAGCTTGAGGTCCGCTGGGGTCATCGGTGTTGACGTCGGTCTTGCCGGCCCGCAGCAGGCACATCGCCATCGCAGTGTGCCAGTCGTCGATGATCGCTGTCTGGCCCTTGTACGCGCTGTTCCAAAGCGTGTCGTAGGGGTTCGACAGACCCGCGATGTCGGTGCGGCACCTTGTCCGTGCGCCAGCCGATACCGGTCGTGTACACCGTGTAGGGGACCGTGTACTGCCAGCCGCGGTCGTACCAAGGGTCTTGGAACGCGGCCCACACGTTGTCGATATTCGTGATGTAACTGTGATTGAGCGGGCGGATGAGCTTGGCGCCCACCAGTCGGCTGATCTGGTCGTAGCTGGGGAAGTAAATGTCGTACGGAACCGACGCCGGTCCGGATCTTGGTGATCGCCTCGTCGGTGTCGTTGAACGTCGACACGCTGACCTTGACATCGTATTTCTCGTACTTCTTCTGGAACGACTTGATGGCGCCGGGGTCGAGTAGTCGGCGTAGTTGTACAGCCGCAGCGTCGCACCCTTCTCCGGGGTCAGGCCGTCCTTGATCATCGCGCTCTCGTCGACCGGCCATTTCACCGGGTTCGACGGCGCGGCCAGCGTCAGCGACGCCTTGGGAGCCGCGCCACCACCGCCGGTCCCGGAGCTACGGGTGCAGGCCTCGAGCAGCGCGGCGAGGGTCGGCGTGCCGGCGGCGAGCAGCGCCGCACGTTGCAGGAACTGCCGACGGCTCGGGCCTTGAAACGGCTCGGGCGCTGCTGTCATCCGGCCTCCCGGGTCAGGGCGCGTACTGCTTGTCGAGGTGTTGACTCTGACATAGACTGAATGCTCAGTCAATCGCCGCCCAACCGCTCGGATGCGGAGGTATCAGCGTGGTCACGCCCGTGGTTCCGGCCGAGGATTCCGAGCAGCGCGCCGGTGCGGCAGGCGGGGCCGACCTGGACCGGCTGATCGAGGAGCAGGAGCAGATCTTCCTGCGCCGTCAACCCCGCAGCACGGCGCTGATCGAACGGGCCCGCCGCTATCTCGCCGGGGCGGCGACCTCCAACTGGCAGATCGCCCAGCCGCAGGCCGTCTGGATGAGCCACGGCGGCCGTTCCAAGATCTACGACGTCGACGGCACCGAGTACGTCGACATTGCACGGTGGTTACGGAGTGTCGATCGCCGGCCACGCCCACCCGGCCATCGTCGCGGCGGTGCCCGACCAGGTGCGCCGCGGCACCCACTTCGCCCAGCCCACCGAAACCGCGATCTGGGTGGCCGCCGAGCTCGGGCGCCGGTTCGAATTGCCGCTGTGGCGCTTCGCCAACTCGGGGACCGAGGCCACGATGGACGCCATCCATCTCATGCGTGCGGTCACCGGCCGTGACGTCGTGATCAAGGTCGAGGGTTGCTACCACGGGCACCACGACTCGGTGCAGGTGTCGGTGTTGCCCGACGCCGACGATGACATCGGCCCCCGCGATCGGCCCACCGGCGTCGCCGGCAACTCCGGCATTCCGCAGGCGATCCGCGATCTCGTCGTCGTCGTGCCGTTCAACGATCTCGGCGCGGTCGAGCGGGTGCTGACCGAGTGGCCCGGCGGGGTGGCCGGCATGATCGTCGAACCGATCATGATGAACGCGGGCATCATCACGCCCGAGCCGGGCTATCTAGAGGGGCTGTCGGCCCTGCTGCATCGACACAAGGCGCTGCTCACCTTCGACGAGGTCAAGACCGGCTTCACCACCGGGCCGAGCGGCGCGGTCGGCCGCTACGGCGTCGTGCCGGACATCGTGTGCCTGGCGAAGGCGCTCGGCGGCGGGATCTCGGTGGCGGCGATCGGCGGCACGCCGGCTGTCATGGGCGCGATCGCCGACGGCACCTACGAGCAGGTCGGGACGTTCAACGGCAATCCGCTGGCGATGGCCGCCGCCCGTGCGACGCTGTCGGAGGTGCTCACCGAGGGCTCGTACGCGCACCTGGACGCGCTTGCCACCCGGCTGACGCAGACCCTGTCGGCCACCATCGCCGGTGCAGGTTCTCGTTGGCACGTGGTGAGCGTCGGCGCGAAGGGGTGCATCACGTTCCGCGCCGATCCGGTGCGCGACTACCGTGACTTCCTGGAGATCGACGCCCGGCTAGGTCATGCGCACTGGCTGGTGCAGCACAACGGTGGTGTGTTCCTGCCGCCGTGGGGGAAGGTGGAGCAGTGGCTGCTGTCCGTCCAGCACGAACCGTCGGATGTCGATCGGTTCGTCGCACAACTTCACCCGGTTCACCGCCGCGGTGACGGCCTGATTCCGCAGTGAGCGGCGGCGCCGTCTCGCTGGTCGGGCTCGCCAAGGCGTTCGGCGGCGTGGCCGCCGTCCGCGGGATCGACCTGGAGATCCCGGCCGGCGAGTTCTTCTCCCTGCTCGGTGCGTCGGGTTGCGGAAAGACCACGACGCTTCGGATGATCGCCGGCTTCGAGAAGCCCGACGCCGGCCAGATTCTGCTCGACGGCCGGGACGTGTCCAACGACGCGCCGCACAACCGTCCCGTCAACACGGTGTTCCAGAACTACGCACTCTTCCCGTTCATGTCGGTGCGCGACAACGTCGCCTTCGGTTTGAGGTACCAGAAGGCGAGCAAGGCGGACACGACGCGCCGCGTCGGTGAGGCTCTCGAGCTCACCCGCATGCAAGATTTCGTGAACCGAAAGCCAGGGCAATTGTCCGGCGGTCAGCAGCAGCGGGTGGCGCTCGCCCGGGCTCTCGTGCTGAACCCGAGGGTGCTGCTGCTCGACGAGCCGTTGGGTGCACTGGATGCCCAGCTGCGCAAGGAATTGCAGCTCGAACTGCGATCGCTGCAGCGTGAGGTCGGCATCACCTTCGTCTACGTCACACACGATCAGGAAGAAGCGCTCACGATGAGCGACCGCATCGCGGTGCTCGCCGAAGGCAAGGTCGAACAGGTCGGCGGCCCGCAGGAGATCTACGCACGGCCGGGTACCACCTACGTCGCAGGATTCCTCGGCTCGGCGAACATCTTCGACGCCGACCTGCTGACCACCGTCGACGGCGAGGCCACCTGCGCTGCGCTCGACACGAAGATCGGCGCTCGCGTCGATGCCGATCTCGGCCCTGGTCCGGCCGCGATCGTGATACGGCCCGAGCGCATCGCGATGGTCGGGCCGGACGACTCGCTGCCGCCCGGCCGCAACGTGTTGCGCGGGATGGTCCGCGACATCGTCTACCTGGGCGCAGCGACGCGGGTGCGCATCGAGCTGCCCGCCGGTCAGACCCTCACCGTCGACGTCGCGAACCACGACGGCCCGTCGTCGGTGCGGTACCCGCCCGGGTCGACCGTGCAGTGCGTCTGCACGTCGGACGCGGTGCGGGTGCTGCAACGTAGCTCGGCCGTGCCGCCCGCCGCCGCCGACTCAGGACGCTAGCGCGCAGATCAATCCGTACGCGTGGGTCCGACGTGCGATCGGAGACAGGGGATGCAGTCGTTGTTGCATGTCGGGCGGGTTCGTCGATCAGCGCCTCCCCCGGTCGGGCTGTCGACGAATTCGAGCAGGTTGATGCGCAGCAACGCGCGGCTGGTGCGGAGGCGAGCTGTCCTCGGGCGCTGGGCGGCTCGCGTCGGGCGTGACTCGCATATGTTGTGCCAAGCGGGCGGCGATGACTATCGCTAACCGGTTCGGGGTCGAGGAGTTGCTGGTTGGCTCGCGCTGGCTATCGAGGCGGTTCGCGTCGTCGGGACAGGGCCGGGCCGGTCGGCTGGCAGTTTCAGCGGGCGACGCTGCCGCGGTACCAATCCGGTAGGGTGCCGGCTTCGGCCCGCGCCGCGAGCTGCCGGCTTGTTGCGCGCGAGCTCGACGGCGGGAGGATGGCCGGTTTGATCTGGTCCAGGGTGCCCACGTTGAAGGCAGTGATATCGAGCAGCACGTGGCTCGTCGCGGCGCTGTAGATCGACACCGTGTCGGTGCTGCTCGTGCCGGTCACGGCGAAGTTTGCGATGACCGCTCGCGCCGCGAAGTTGATCGACGATGTGCCTGGCCTCGTCCCGCCTGGGAACAACGTCATGTAGCCGCCGGTGAGCGGCGACACCGCGGTCAGGTTGCAGAATGCCGAAGCAGCCGAGACTTCGAGACTGCTCAGGTCGATGGTGATGGTGTGGCCGGCGAGCAGCCGCCCGGCCGAGTCCAGGTTGCCGGTCTTGTTCTTGATGTGGGACCGACCAGTGCTGCTGCGGGTGTCCAGGATTCGTTGCGGCACGATGGTGACCACTTGATTGGCGGTGAACTCGGTGTACACAAACCCCGGCAGCGCGCCGATCGTGCCGCCGAAATCCACGGTCGAGTGCACCAGACCGTCGAGGTTCGCCAATTCCCCGCCCGCGACCGCGGCGAACGAGGCGAATGACTGCTGGTCCAGTCCCATCGGGGCGTGGCCACTCGGTATTCGCGACCGTCAAGGTGGCGCCGGTGCTGGCGGCGCTGGTCAGCGATGTCGTCGCGGCGGCCGAGTCGTTGGCTTGCCCGAGAATCAGCGAATCGCCCGGCGCGGCTTGAGCCGCGCCCGTGTTCAACGCCTCGACCGCGCTCGCCCCGGCGACTGTCGCCGCGACGATGACTCCCCCTCGTCGCAGCAGTGCCCGTCGATCGACCTCGCGATCGTCGGTAGCCAACTTCGTGTGATTGATCGTTCATGATTCCTGACACCCCGATCCCAATCGCATCGTGCTGTGACCGCATCCGAGACTCCACGCTCGCGATGCCCTGCCCAGGCCAATACCTGTCTGCGACGCCTCACGATTGCTGGCGCGTGCTGCACCGTCGACCTGCGCGTTCAAGACCAGTCATGTCAACCTGCAGCTCAAGTGCGCATCGCGCAGATGGAAAGACAAGGAACGTCTTGCGTGCGCACTACCTGGGGATACGAGTAATCGTCGCGGTGTGCGTTGGCGCGGCGCTTTTGAATGCTCAACCCCCGCGGTTTGCCCGGTCCTGTGGCCGGCTCGAGCGGTCGTGAGTTCGCTGTCTCGCCGAGTCATGACAATCCCAAACCGCCCGAAAGGTTCGTGCCATCGTTCTCGCCGGGTTCGAACACCTTGTCCTTGCCGCAGTGCTCGCAACGCATGTACCGACGTCCGTCCTCGGTGTGGGCCGGGATCCATTTGTGGTGCAGGTGCGCTCGGCACAACAACGTCGGGTGCGTCGGTTCTTCGGTCACGATGGAGACTCCCGCCTGAGAGTAGCCGCGCCGCGAGTCAGCAGCCATTACTCGTACTCTACCTAGGGCTAGGTAGATGTCAATACAGGTCTCCGAGCAAGTTGTCCGCCAACGTTCTGCACACTCGGCGATAGGCCGGATATAGGCACCCGCAGCACTTCTCGACACTCCTAGTGGTGTGTCTCGTCATTGGTTGACCGTTTGAAGTGCGGCGCGTCCTCGGGCGACCTTCGCGAGGATCTCGCCGGCGGTTGCGGTCCAGACGAACGGTTTCGGGTCGTTGTTGTGCGCTTCGAGGTACTGCTCGATCTTCGCGATCAGGTCGGGCACGGAGTGAACACGCCCCGGCGTAGCCCCGTGTCGGTCAACTCCCGGAACCAGCGCACGAGCAGGTTCAGCCGATCACCTTGCCGGTGAGCACGTCCAACGCCGCGAACAGTGTCGTGGTGCCGTTTCTCTGGTAGTCGTGGGTCATCGTCGCCGCCCGACCCCTGGTCATCGGCAACGACGGCTGGGTGCGGTCCAGCGCCTGCACCGAGGACTTCTCGTCCAGACACAGCACGATCGCGTTGTCCGGCGGCGCCAAATACAGCCCGACCACGTCGATCAGCTTCTCCTCGAACCGCGGATCGTTGGACAGCTTGAACGTCGTGACCAGATGCGGCTTGAGCCCGCGCGCGGCCCACACCCGCTGCACCGTCGCCCGGCGACACCCCAACCCGGGCGGCCATCGTGCGGCACGACCAATGTGTCTGCCCGCCAGCGTGCAGTTGCGGGTCAGCTCCACGATTTCCTCGATCTTGTGCTGCGGGATGCTCGACTTGCGGCCGCGCCCGGACCGGACCTTGCCCAGCTTCGCGAGCCCCTCCTCGGCAAAGCGCGTCCGCCACGCCCGTACCGTCGCGGCCTCGATCCCGACCCGCTGAGCGATCTGGGTGTTCGCAATCCCGTCACCGGCCAGCAACAACGCCTCGGCCCGCTGCACCTGCCGAGGCGGCGCCGTCTGAGACCGGGCCAACGCCCGCAGCGCCTCGCGCTGCCCATCCGAGATCACCAACGCCGCGGCAGCTCTGTTCACCCACAGACCGCCAAACCAGGTACTCATTTTGGAGACACACCACTAGCTCGTCCGCAGAGCGCGTTTGCGACGAGCCGGCGCGAGGTCGAGCTCGCGCTCGGCGTAGCTCATCGCGATGCGGTAGGCGCGGTCCGGGTCGATCTCCGGGTCCTCGAGCGCGACCTGGATGGCCAGCCCGTCGAGCAGTGCCGCGAAGGTCAGCGTGAACGCCTTCGCGTTGACCTTCCCGATCTCGCCGGCGGCCTGTCCGGCCTTGACGACGTCGATGATCATCGCGCGCCACCGGCCGTCGAGTTCGACGCGATCGGCTTTCACCTCTGGATTGCGGAAGGCCTGCGCCCAGACGTCGAACCACAGGCCCCACGCACCGGGGACGTCATCGTCGTTCTCCGGGACGCACGTCCAGCGCACCAACAGGGACAGTCGCTCGCGCGCGGACGTCACCTCGGCGAGCATCTTCTCCGCGACGTCGTAGAAGTTCTGTTCCGAGTAGCGCAGCGCGTCGACGAGCAGCCGCTCGCGCGTGCCGAAGTAGTAGATGACCAGGGCCGAACTGGCCTCCGCGCGTTTCGCGACATCGGCGATGCGGGTCTCGCCGAAACCGCGTTCGCAGATCAGCTCGGCAGCCGCGCGCAACATCTGCACGCGGCGGCCTTCGTTGTTCGGCGTAGCGGGCGCCATGTCCGCCATAGTCCCTCCCCTTGCGGCCTTGTGGAGACCCTAGCACCTCGTTAGATTGAACAGTCAGTCAAACAATGCTCGGAGGGCGCAATGGGGAAGACCTACGACGCGATCGTCGTCGGCGGCGGGCACAACGGACTGGTTGCCGCGGCGTATCTCGCCCGCTCCGGCGCGCGCGCAGTGGTGCTCGAGGGGCGCGCAGCTCTGGGCGGCGCTGCCACCACCGAGGCGCCGTGGGACGAGGCGCCACATCTGCGCGTCACCCGGCTGTCCTACGTGATGAGCCTGATGCCACCAACGATCGTCAACGACCTGTCACTCGAACGGCACGGCTACAAGGTGCACCCGATGGGGCCCTACTACCAGGCGTTTCCCGAGGGTGGGTCGCTGACGATCTACGAGGACGACCCGAAGCGCACCTACGACGAGATCGCCAAGTGGTCGAAGACGGACGCCGACGCCTGGCCGAGGTCGAACGAATGGCTGGCCGGGATCGCCGACGTGCTCGGCCCGCTGCTCACCCGGGTGCCGCCCAACCTCGGCTCGCACCGACCGGCCGACCTCGCTGACGCGGCGCGACTGCTGTGGGGTCAGCGGCGCAACGACGTCCGTTCGGTCGCCGACATCACCCGGCTGATGACGATGAGCATCGCCGACCTGCTCGACGACTGGTTCGAGTCGCCGCAGATCAAGGGCGCGCTGGCCGTCAACGGCGTCATCGGCACCTGGGCCGGCCCGTGTGAGCCCGGCACCGCCTACGTGATGGCGCACCACTCCATCGGCGACGTCGGCGACGGGCAACTCGGCAGCTGGGGCTATCCCGAGGGAGGCATGGGCGCGGTGTCCGCAGCGATCGCGGCCTCCGCCCGCGAGTTCGGCGCGGAGATCCGTACCAACGCCAAGGTGGAACGGCTGATCGTGCGCGACGGCCGGGTCGGCGGTGCGGTACTGGCCAGCGGCGAGGAGCTGCACGCGCCGATCGTGGTCACCTCGCTGCACCCGAAGATCGCGTTCCTCGACCAGATCCCGCGCAGCGAACTGCCGGACACGTTCGTCACCGACATCGAGAACTGGAAGACCCGCAGCGGCGTCGTCAAGATCAATCTCGCGCTGGGGGAGCTGCCCAACTTCACCGCGAACCGGTGCAATGGCCTCGCCGAGCACCACACCGGGTCGGTCGAGATGGCGCCCACCGTCGAGTTCATCGAGCGCGCGTTCCAGGATGCACGGGAGGGCCGGCCGGCGCTGCGGCCGTTCAGCGACGGCGTGATTCCCACCAGCCTGGACCGCACGCTGAACCCGGACGGCACGCACATCATGTCGCTGTTCACCCAATGGGTGCCAAGCGACTGGAGCACGGCGGCGCACACCACCGAGATCGACGCCTACGCCGATCGGCTCATCGACCTCTACGACGAGGTGGCACCCAACTTCAAGTCGTCCATCCTCTACCGCGACATCGTCGGGCCGTATGACATGGAGCAGGAGTACGGCCTGATCGGCGGCAACATCTTCCACGGTGAGCTGTCGCTGGAGCAGCTGTTCCACATGCGACCAGCACCCGGCTACGCCGACTACCGCACTCCCATCGCCGGTCTCTACAACGCCAGCTCGGCCACGCATGCCGGTGGCGGCGTGTGCGGCATTCCCGGCTGGCAGGCGGCCCGGGCTGCGCAGAAGGATCACCGGCGCGGCACCCGACGGCTGCGCGAAGCGCTCGCGCGCCGCAGTTCGTGAGCCCGGCCGATCCCACGACGTCCGCATCGCCCGCGCTGCGGGCAATGCTGCGTGCGCGATCGGTCGCGATCGTCGGAGCGAGCCCGCGCCCGGGCAGCTTCGGCGCCCGGATGATCGACGAGGTCACCGCGAGTTCCGGCGCGCGGAGCGTGCACCTCGTCAACCCGCGTTATCGCGAGATCGGCGGGCGACTGTGCCTGCCGTCGCTGGCCCGACTCGGCGCGCCGCCGGATCTCGTGCTGCTCGGCGTCGGCGACCACGCGCTCGCCGAGCAGTTGCGCGCGGCGGCCGAGATCGGCACCCGCTCGGCGGTGATCTACGGCTCTGCCCACGGCAGCGAGCTGCGCGCCGAGCTGCGCGCCATCGCGACCGACGCCGGCATGGCGCTGTGCGGCGGTGGATGCATGGGATTCGTCAACGTCGCCGACGGGCTGCGGGCCACCGGCTACGTCGAGCGCGCCGAGCTGCCGCGCGGCCCGATCGCGCTGATCACCCATTCCGGGTCGGCTTTTTCGGCGCTGCTGCGCACCAGGCGTGCACTGGGCTACACACTCGCCGTCTCCTCGGGGCAGGAACTGGTCACCACCACCGCCGACTACCTGGACTTCGTGCTCGACGAGACGGACGCGCGCGTCGTGGCGCTGGTGCTCGAGACGGTCCGCGACGGTCCGCGACTGCTGGCCGCGCTGCGCCGCTCGGCCGAGGCCGACGTGCCGGTGGTGGTGCTGCCGGTCGGTGGGTCGCCACCGGGATCTTCGCTGGTGGCCGCGCACTCGGGTGCCCTGGCCGGCGAGCACGCGACGTGGGAGGCGCTCACCGAAGGCACCGCAGCGTTGCCGGTGACCGATCTCGCCGAGCTCACCGACACCCTCGAACTGTTGGCGATCGGCCGCCGCGCCCGGCCTGGTCTTGGCATTGCTACGGTGCACGACTCGGGTGCGGAACGGGCGCTGGCCGCCGACCTCGCGCACGCGCTCGAGGTGCCGTTCGCGCCGCTGCGCCCGACGACGTTGTCGGCCCTCGGCACGCTCATCGACGACGGCATGACACCCGCCAACCCGCTCGACCTGTGGGGCACCGGCGCCGACACCCGCAGCCTGTTCGGCGACAGTCTGGCCGTGCTGGCCGCCGACCCCGCGGTGTCCGTGGTCGCACTCGCGATCGACTTGGTGGAGGAATATGACGGCGACACCTCCTACATCGAAGCCGCACTCGACGCCGGTGCGCGGGAAGATGCGCCGCTCGTCGTGCTCGCGAACCTGCCGTCGGCCATCGATCAGGCGGCGGCGAACCGGCTGAGGTCTGCCGGCATTCCGGTTCTCGAAGGAACGCGAAGCGGTCTCGTCGCATTGCGGAATCTCCTGTCACTCGCAGGCCCTCGGCCGCGTCCCGCACCGGTGGTCGTCGACGAAGCACGCCGACGCCGCTGGGTCGATCGGCTGACCGGTGCCGTCGACGCCTTCGAGTTGCTGGCCGACTACGGGGTGCCGGTCGTACCGACTCGGCGGGTGTGTCAGATCGACGCGGCGGTTGCCGCGGCCGATGCCCTCGGCTACCCGGTGGTATTGAAGACCGCTGAGCCCGCGATTGCGCACAAGTCCGACGTCGGCGGGGTGTTGCTCGGTGTCGTGGATGTCGAGGCCGCGTACCGCACGCTGTGCGACCGGTTCGGGCCGCACGTGCTGGTGAGCGCCACCGCAGCACCCGGCGTCGAGATCGCGCTCGGCATCGTTCGAGATCCGCAACTCGGTCCATTGGTGGTCGTCGCGGCCGGGGGAGTGCTGGCCGAGTTGATGCACGACCGTGTCGTCGCGTTGCCGCCCGTTGATTCGCGGCGCGCTCGGGACATCTTGGATCGGTTGAAGATCGGTGTGTTGCTCGGCGGGTTCCGTGGCGCGCCGCCGGCCGACGTCGACGCGCTCGTCGCCGCGATCTGCGCACTCGGCGTGCTCGCCGTCGAGCTGGGCGATGTGCTCGCGGCGTTCGACGTCAATCCGTTGATCGTGAGCTCGCAGGGCGCTGTTGCGGTCGACGCGCTCGTCGTTCCCGCCGCCCCGACCCTCGCCCCGCCTCCGTCCTGGCGCTCTTGATCAACCAAGGGGAGGAGCGGGCCTTGCGGTCAGGTCCGGCGCGGGAACGGCAGCGCGATCGGGTCGGCGGCGAGCCGGCTGTTGCCGTCGGCGTCGAACCGGTCCATGCCCAGCTCGGTCACGTCGACGACGTCGGTGCGGCCGTGCAGCACGAGGTCGGCGGCCGCGCGAGCCACGCCGGGGCCCCACATCATCCCGTGCCCCGCGGCGCTGGCGACGGTGACACCGGGCACCGGTCCGTCGTGGCGCAACAGCGGTCCCAGGATGGGCAGGTGGTCGGGCGTGTAGTCGATGGTCGCCGCCCACACCCGGCGCACCGGCAGCCCGCCCGCGGCGGGGTACAACTGCGCCACCCGCGCCTGCATCTTCTCGTAGTAGGTCCAGTCGAAGTCGTGGGCCGCGCCGGGGGCCTCGTCGGGATTGCTCATGCCCCACATCAGCCCGCCGTGCTCGCCCGGCCGCCAGTAGATGCCCGACGCGACGTCGAAGACCATCGGCAGCTTGCGTGGATCGCGACCGGGCACCGGCGCGGTGACGACCACCTGGTGCCGGGTGCCGCCGGCGTGGATGCGCGCGCCCGCCGCCCGTCCGACCGCCGCGAGGTCGGGTCCGCCGGTCAGGACGACGTGATCGGCGGCGATGTCGCCCCGGCTGGTTCGCACGACGTGGCCGGACAGTGACTGCAGGGCGCTGTGCTCGCGCACCTCGACCCCGAGCGCGACCAACGCGGCGCTGTAGGCGAGCACATTGCGGGGTGCATCGATGTATCCGTCGCCGGCGGCGAACGACGCGCCCTGTGTCGCGCCGTCGGCGAGTCCGGTGTTGCGGCGTTCGAGTTCCGCCGCGTCGAGCCATTCGACGTCGAGCCCGAGTGAGCGCTGCAGCGCGATACGCTCGTGTGCCGCCGCAACCTCGGCCTCGGTGAAGCACGGCATGAGATAGCCCTGGGCGACGAAGCCGGAGTCGAGTGGGAACCGGCCGGGTTGCCCGGCATAGAAGTCGCGGCTGAACATGCCGAGCCGGATCGCCGCCGCCGTCCCGCCCTGGGCGCGCACCATGCCGGCCGCGCGGCTGCTGGCGCCCGAGCCGAGGGTGTCCGCCTCTGCGAGCGCGACCCGAAGGCCCGCTTCGGCGAGCATGCAGGCGGTCCAACCGCCCACCGTGCCGCCGCCGATCACCACCACGTCAGCGCTGTCCACCTCGTCGATGCTGGCCTAGACTGAACGCTCAGTCAATCGCAGGGACGGGAGCGGATGCGCGCATGTACGGGTTGAGCGAGGACGATCGCCGCATCCGGGACGCCGCACGCGAGTTCACCGATTCGTTGATCCCGCTGGAGGTCGAAGCCGAGCTCGCCGGCGGGGTGCTGCCGGCTGAGGTCTCGCACGGGCTGCACGAGGAAGCGTTGCGGCGCGGGCTGTATGCCACCAACATGCCGAGGTCGGTCGGTGGCCCGGGTTACTCGATGCTGCAGCAGGTGCTTGTGCAGGAGCAGGTCGGGCGGGTGACCAATGGCCTGGCCTGGGTGATGCACACGCCGCCGGCCTGGTGGGACGCGGTGGCCACCGATTTCCAAAAGGATCGGTGGCTCCTGCCGTCGGTCCGCGGTGAGAAGCACGAGTGTTATGCAATCACCGAGGAGTTCGCCGGTTCGGACGTCGAGGCGATTGCGGCGACCGCGCGGCGCGACGGTGATTCGTACGTCCTCAACGGCGTGAAATGGCACGTGACGTCCTACAACCTCGCCGACTACTGCTTCGTGCAGGCCAAGCTCGACGACGGCGAGCACGTGCTGCTGGTCGTCGACCTGCCGTGCCCGGGGGTCGAGGTGGTCCGCACGCCTGCGTACACCCACAACATCGCCGACCACCATCCGATCGTGTCGTTCACCGACGTCCGGGTGCCGTCGTCGCACCTGGTCGGCGCGGAGGGCGAGGGGATGACGTTCGCGCACGACTGGTTCCGGTTCGAACGGATGATGGTTGCCGCGCGCTGTGTCGGCGCCGGGCAGCGGCTGCTCGACGAGGTGAGTCGGTTCGCGGCCGACCGTCGGGTCGACGGTCAGCGCCTGGGCGATCACCAACTCGTCGCGGGAATGTTGGCTGACAGCGCGACCGAGCTGTTCGCCGCACGGTGCATGCTCTACGAGGTCGCGCGGTCGGTTGATGCGGGGGCCGACCGCAAGCTGCTGCACGGCCGCGCGTCGATGATCAAACTTTACTGCTCCGAGACGGCCGGGCGCATCGCCGACCGCGCGGTGCAGATCTTCGGTGGCCGCGGATACATGCGCGAGAACGTCGCCGAGCGGATGTTCCGTGAGCTGCGGGTCGAGCGGATCTGGGAGGGCGCGAGCGAGCTGCAACGGCTCATCGTGGGGCGGCAGTTGCTCAACCAGGGCGCGGACGCGCTGCTGGACACCTGATCCGCCGCCCGCGCGGCGCCACCGCCCCGCCCGCGGCGCCAGTCAGTTGATCACGATCGTCGGCGTGTAGCCGGAACCCGAGGTAATGAGCGTCGGGCCGGTCAGGTGGGTGCCGTGCTGGTCGTCGACGCCGGTGAGTGTGATCGCGCCGACGCGCGGGTAGGTGCGCGCCGGGCCGGAGTCGCGTTGGGTCGTGTACGACGCGTACGCAAGCAGGGCGCCGGGCGTCAGGACGACGGTGTCGCCGGTCGCGATCAGCCGGCCGGTGGCCTGGTAGGCCTTGCCGATCCTGCCTGCGGGAGTCACCGCGGCCTGATAGATGGTGTTGCCGCTCGAGCGCAGGGTCCCGTAATGGCCGGCGACGCCGCGGTAGCCGTCGCTGTAGACGACGTTGTCGGAGAACGTCGCGGACGCGACCTTCGAGTCGATGCCGCCGCTGTCGCTGTTGTGGCCGAGCACGTTGCGCTCGATGTCGGCCGTGGCTACGCGGGTCTCGCCGAGAATCGAGTCGCCCTGGAAGCGCGCCGACGTGAAGCCGGTGATCGTGCTGTCGAAGACGTTCAGGTAGCTCCCCGGCACGGCGACGTTGCCGGCGTCGTCGTCGAGGCTGTGCACGCCGGCGGGATAGCCGGCCGGAGGCACACCGCCGCCGGTGAGCACGCTGTCGCTCACCGACAGCGAGTTGGCCACAGCGCGGACGCCGTCGCCGAGGCCCGACGCGTGCACGCCGCTGAGCCGGATGTCGATGGGGCCGCCCTGGCTCTTCGCGAACACGACCGAGCGCACGTCGCGCAGGGTGGTGTCCGACACCGTCACCGCGCCGGTGCCCGCGTCGGTCACCGCGTCGAGCACGAGGCCCTGCATCGCGCCGGTCACCTGGCCGCCGATCACGGTCAGCCGGCCGCCGTCCTGCAGCGTGAACAGGTAGTTGCCGGTGCCGGTGACGGTGGCCGCGCGCAGGTCGACGGTCACCGCCGAGCGGACGATCACCGACTTGGGCATCGCGAACATGCCGGCCGGCGCCGTCCAGTTCTGGGTCAGGGGGTTCGGGATGGGCAGTCTGGGGATGGTCGCGCCACCGGCGGCCGCCACCGGGGAGATCATCGCCATTGCCATCCCCGTGACGACCAGACGCTTCATCGATAGCCCTCCCGGGCAAGTGTGGGGCGGGCCAACGCTACGCCGCGCCACTCACGCCGACCGAGCGGCGCAGGTGCGCACCGTCAGGCAGCCGCGCGGGCCGGTCATGACAACGACAGCACCGCGGCCGGCGCGATGTCGGGCAGCCTGGCCGAGCAATCGATGGTCGGCGGCGGCTCCGTCGGCGTAGGTGAGGCGTGCGTCACGACCAGCCGAAAGCAGCTCGAGGAGTCGGTCCGGTGGTTGAAGCTGCCCTTGAAGTTGACCCGGACCCGGTACGTGACGGTCACCGAGCCGACGCCGTTGCGGCCACCCACCCGGGTGATGCCCTGCCGCAAACCACCGCCGTCCTGGTACACGGGCCCGCGCATCGCGCGCAGTTCCCGGCCGGTGACCGGCCCGGCATGCAGCGCGGAGATGACGGCTGCGGCATATCGGGTGGCGTTGCCCTGCACCGCGGCGCGGGCGTCCTGCTGCCGGTTGTGGGCGTTGTGCGATTGCAAATACAGCAACGCGAAGCCGATCACGAAGACGACGGCGGCGACGATCCCGATGGTCCGCCTGCGTGACTCGGTTGCTCGCACGCGACGATTGTCCCAGCGGGTCACGCGGACAGCCGCAGCCGTGCCCAGGTCACGATGGTCGCGGCACCTTCGCCACCACGCCGAGCAGCACCCGCAGGAACCGTTCCGTCGCAGGGCTCCAGAACACCCGAAACGCCGCCTTCATCGGCAGCGGCACGTAGTTGCGCAGCGGCGAGCAGGTGCGCTGGTAGACCGGCGAGCGCGCCTCGGGGTCGTGCAGGGCTGCGGGCGAGGAGCCACGGCAGCGAGGTGCCGATGAGCAGGTGTCGCAGGTCTCGCCCACCTGCTTCTCGATCCAGGCGAACTCGCTCAGCAGCGCGACGTCGCCGTCGGCGACCCGCACCTGTGGGAACAGCTCGTTCCCGGCCGGTTCGGCCGGGGGCAGGTTGCCGAGATGCTGGCACACCCATTACGACGACAGCCCGCCGACGATGCGCTCGTGCCACCAGTCGGTCTGCTGCATCTCGACCCGCCACGCGTGCGAGGTGTTCGAGGTAGAGCCAGGTGTACTGCTCGAAGTCGGCGACCTGATCCTTCGAGCCCTTCGTGATGTCACCTCGCGCCTCGATGCGGCGCCGGGTCACGGTGGAGGTCTCGACGGCGTAGACCTGATCGCCGAGCATGACGAGCGCGTCCGGGTTACCCGCGACGGGCGGGCCGGCAACAGTGCCGGCCCGCCCGCCCGTGTCAGGTACTGGCCAACCCACCGCCCGGCTGCACCGCACCGTTCACGGTCAGCCGGTAGGACGCCGGTGGCTGGTACTGCTCGGTGGGCTCGTCGTAGGACACCAGCACGATCACTTGCTGGTAGCCCGCGAAACGCGCCAACTGCGACGCGGTGAGGCTGAACGAGTTCGCGCCGAACTGCCGCACCACCGCACGGCCCTTGCCGGCGTCGAGCCCGACCACTCGCACGGTCCAGTTGCGCACCGCCACCGGGCGCACCTGCGTGGTGGACTCGAACGGCTCGGTCGTGGTGCCGTCGTTGATCAGCGTGTCGCCGACCGTGACGTCGTCGACGTACCAACCACCGTCGTTGACACCGCCGTCGCTGACATAGCGGAAGCCGACGAGGATCGACTTGCCCGCATAGGCGGACAGGTCGAACGTCTGCGTCGCCCAATCCTCGGCGTCACCGTTGAGCGCCGGACCGTACGGAGCGTCCACCGTGTTCTCGTTGGCGAGCGCGGTGTAGGTCATGCCGCCGTCGGTGGACACGACCGTGTACGCGTAGTCGTACGTCGCCTCCGCGAGGTGCAACTCGTCGAAGCTCAGCGTCGCGCCGCTGCTCGGCACGGTCACCCGGGTCACGGCGCTCGCGTCGAGGTTGGACACGTTGCCCGACCACAGCGCCGGGTTGCCGTCGCGGCCCTGAGGGGACGCGACCGAGGTCCACTTGAGCTCCTCGGGCGTGAGCGAGGCCGCGCCCTGGAAGGAGAGCGACGTCAGGTTCGCGCCCTTCAGCGCCCCGCCGTTCGCGTTACGCGCCAGCACGAAGTCGGCACCGTTTGCCGGCGCCCCGTCCGCTGCGTACGCGCGTGGGCTGTCGAGGTTCACCGACGAGTTCAGACTCTTCGACGTCACCCGGCTCTTCGGGATTCCGGTCACCACGCCGCTGGGCGAGTCGACGTACTTGTCGAGCAGCGTCGCGGTCTGGAAGTCGTGGATCACGTCGAACTCGTTCGTGCCGGCCGCGAACTCGTCCAGCGTGTCCTGCAGGCCGGCCAGACCCTGAGCCTCCCCGTCGCGGTGCAGCGCGCTCATGAAGTCCAGGCCGTATCGGTCGTAGAGGAACAGCATGAACGACCAAGCGTTGCCGTAGTCGGCGAGGATCGCGGCCTGGCTCAAGTAGTCCTGATCACCCCAGAGGGTCAGCGAATTCTCCGGCCCGCCGCAGTCTCTCGGGTTCGGGTTGTACCGCGTCTGGACGTTCCCGAAACCCTGGAAGCAGAAGATGTGGTTCTGCGACCCCTTCTGGTTCACCGTCTTGGCCGCGTCGCCGTAGCCGGTGAGCGAAATTGCGAAGTCCGAAAGGCCCTCGTTCACCCAGCTGACCTCGGCCCGGTCCTGGTAGTACTGCAACAGGTGCTGGTACTCGTGCGCGAACGTGCCCTCGTAGGTGAACGGGCGGGTCGGCCGGCTCGTGCACACGTCTGCCGTCGGCTCGTCCGGCGGGTTCTTTCCGGTGCGGTGCTGCCAGTCGAAGGCATCGATGGTCATGATGTTGCGGTCGAGCAGTTCGTTGAACTGGCTGGAGAAGAAGCCGGCGATGTAGCTGGGCGCGTTGACCGGACCCAGGTAGTAGTTGTCGTCGCGGATGTTGTCGACCAATGTCATGATCTTGTCGCCCGAGCCGGACGCGTCGACCCCGGGGATCACGTTGCCGCTGCCGTCGCGGTCCGGCGGCGTGCTGAACGCTGCGGACTCCTTCGGGTACATGTTGTCGTCGAACTGCGCGGCGAGGTATTCGGCCTGCGCGCGAGTCACCGTCGTGGTGTCGGCGACCTGCGTCCGGCAGTCGCCGGCCAGGAACGACGTGTCGTCGGCGACCCACACCTCGATGTGTGCGCCCACCGCCTGCAACGTGTAGCTCTTGCGGTACAGGACGCCGTTGAAGTCATCGAGACCGATGAGTGTCCGGGTCGTGCCGACCGGGGGCGTCTCGCCGGCGGCCGCCGCCCTCGCCTTGGCGCGGGCGCCGTTGCTCAGGCCGAGCTTCTTCGTCGAGTACTTCGCCTTGCTGCTGATCTCGCGGAGGTCGGACTTCGCCGGTGCGGTCTTGGCCGACGTGCTCGACGGCGTGGCGGTTGCCGCGGTTGCCGTGACCGCCATCGGCGCGGTCAGCGCGATGGCGGCCAGGGCGGCGGTGGCGACACTTCGGGGCGAGCGCCGATGTCGGACAGGTGCCTGGGTCATGCAGATCCCCATCTGTGAGCTGGATAGATGAGACTTTGCTTAGTGCAGAAAGCACCGCCGACCCGAAAACTCATATCGAACGCACACAAACGGGACGCTCAGCTGGCGGTGACCACCAGCGTGTGCTCACCCGCTCGCGTCTGCACGGTCACCTCGAGCCCCCGGTTGGTCGTCGACGCGCGGTACCGCGAGAGCGCCTTGCCGTCGAGCGTCACGCCGGCGACCTGCGCTCGTGCGGGCAGGGTCTGGCCGATCCGGATCGAGTCGGCGCCGACGTCGGACCCGACGCGTAGATCGGTCGTGTAGGTGTGGCCCGCGTGCGTGGCGCGCACGTCGATGGCGCCCCCGCCGAGCTTGATGTTGGTGCCCTGCACGCTCGGCTGCCCGCCGGGCACCTGTGGCGTCACCTCGAGGCCGCCGACCCCGAGGTCGGGCCGCACGCCCAGCCACTGGTGCACGACCGGCCACGCGGTGCCGTAGGTGTTCCACGCCTGCATGAACATCGAACGGCAGGTCCAGCAGCGGTCGACGTTCGCGCCCTGGCCGGGTGCCGGGAAGGTCTCCGGCGAGGCGCCCGGCTGCTCGTCCGGCGTGCCGTCGGTGGCCGGCTCGCCGAACAACGGCTGGGTCAGCGCGTCCAGATAGCGGCCCTGCTGATCCGCTCCGGTACGCCCGTAGTTGCCCTCACCGACGGATTGGATCGACGTCGTCAGACCGTAGATCACGCCCTGGCCGCTCGTCGCGCCGCCGCACCCCGTGTGGTACAGACCCTGGTTGAGCGGCGGGGTGCCGCTGTAGCAGTCGTTCTCCCGGCCGGCGAGTGCCGCTGCGCCGCGTGGGCTGGAGGCCAGACCCGGAGTGGTCCGGCTGCCGACGTGCAGCTCGGCCTCCATCGGGACCTGGCCGATCCAGAACTTCTGGAACAGCTGCGAGCCGCGGGTGTCGAGCGAGTCGGCGTACTGCAATGCGGACGGGTACCACCACGTCTTCTCGAACTTGTTGCGCAGGGCCTTCGCCTGGCTCGTCGCCCAGCGGTAGGTGGCATCGTCGTGCTTGGCCTGCGCCATGTCGGCGAGGTCGTACAGGCCGCGGATGTAGTAGACGGCGTTGTCGAGCTTCGCCGCGCCCATCCCGGTGACCTCGACGTTGCCCGAGCCGGTCGGCCACTCGTCGGAACCGGCGAGATGGTGGGCGACGTAGCGCATGTTGCGAACGGTGAAGTTGTACATCTCGTCGAGGAACGCGCGGTCGCCCGTCCAGCGCCACACCAGTGCCACGGTGCTCGGGAACTTCACGGTCTCGTCGGTGTTGAAGTCGTTGGTCTTCGTGCCGTCCGCGTTCGTCGTCTGCGAATCGTGGCCGTACCAGATCGAACCGTCGGACACCGCCTCATGCACCACCACCCCGGAGCGGTCGTTGAGAATGTCCGAGATCTGTTGTAACGCCCGCAGATGATCCTCGACCGTTGCGAACTGACCGACGGCCAGGCCCGCGTATGCGGTGTACTCGCCGTCGGTGCCGAAGATCCACGGATAGTCGGGATAGCCCGCGCCGATCCAGGTCGCCGACGGAACGGTGCGCAGCGGCGCCGGGAACTGCTTGCCCTGGTTGGTCCAGCGGATCTGCAGGTTCCTCGCGGTGTGCGTCAGATCGGCCAGGTTCTGCTTGCCCCAGTCGACGGCTTGCTGCAGTTGCGGATCGCCCGGCAGCGACAGCCGGGTGTTGTCCGCGAGCTGCTGTCGGGAGGCGACCTTGGTGGCCAGCGCCGCGGCCGGGTCGTGCAGCGTCTTCGTCAACTCCTTGCGCGCCTGCGCGACGCCCTGGTCGGAGCCGGCGACGCCGAGCCAGACGGTCTTCGAGGCGCCGGCCGGCAGGTTCAGCGAGTAGGTGAGCTCGCCGCCGGTGCCGTTGCCGAACGGACCGTCGTCGCACTGCGACGGCTTCGGGTCGGCCGGCGCGCCGGGTTCGGTGCCGGTGCACCGATGGCCGGACTGCGCGCCCCAGTACTGCTCGCCGACGGCGCCGGTGCTCGGGGTGAGGGAGGTGCCGACCATCGCGGCGTAGTGGTGCGTCGGTGTGCCCGGCAAGGCGCCGTCGTCGGTGAACACGAGCCGCTTGCCGTCGTAGCTGCCGCGGTCCGGCAGGTTGTCGCTCGCGTTCGGCGTGAGACCCGCGAAGCCCCACGGGAATTGGCCCATCAACTCCGAGTGCGCGTCGATCGACAGCTTTGCGGTGCGGGCAGCTCCCGGGTTGGTGATAGTGAGCCCGAACAGCGCGCCGCGCGGGCCGTCTGGCACGAAGTCGGTGCGCTGCACGGACAGGCCCGCGGTGGCGGGTAGGTCGTAACGGGTGTAGCCCCAGCCGCTGGAGAACTTGCTCGCCGGGCCGATCCACTGTCCGTCGAGTCCGAACCATATGCCGTCGACGAGCTTGAGCGGGGGTGTCCACACCCCGCCCATCTCACCGGTGATGTGCCAGCCGTTGGCGTAGAAGCGGCCGTCCTCGAACCCGACCGAGTATGCACGGGTGCCGGAGTCGACCTCACGTCGATCGGCCAACCGCGTGATCACCGAGGACTCCGGTCCGCTCGCGAGACCGGTGGCGCCCGGCGCCGCGACGGCGTGGTCCCAGCTCGCGAGGAGGAGGCCGAGCACGGCAATCGACGAAAGCAGGACGAAACGGCTTCGCATGGGGCACTCCTCGCGGGACTCGCGCTACATGACATAGTGGATCGAATCACCCAGAAGCAAACGTGGCACGCCGGGTTCCGGGCGGTCAACCGTGGTTCGCTATCGACCGCAACCTTGGACTCAGGCCAGAATGCGAACCATGGCACTCCACGGCGACAAGGTTCCCGACACTCACCTGCCGCGACGCGGCGACAGCAACCCGTTCCTGGGCACGGCGAACCCGGGATTGGGCGCCGAGATCAGCGCTCCGCTGAACGCGCTGGCCAACGACCCGGTGCCGCCGGACGTGGCCTACCAGTTGATCCACAACGAACTGTTGCTCGACGGCAGTGCCCGGCTCAATCTCGCCACCTTCGTGACGACGTGGATGGAGCCGCAGGCCAAACAGTTGATGGCCGACTGCGTCGACAAGAACATGATCGACAAGGATGAGTACCCGCAGACCGCCGAGATCGAGAACCGGTGCGTTGCGATCCTGGCGAACTTGTGGCACGCACCCGAGGCCGACGTCGCGACGGGATGCTCCACCACCGGCTCGAGCGAGGCATGCATGCTCGCCGGCCTCGCGCTCAAACACCGGTGGCGCAAACGGATCGGTGACGATCCGGCGCGCAAGCCGAACATGGTGATGGGTGCCAACGTGCAAGTGTGCTGGGAGAAGTTCTGTCGCTATTGGGACGTCGAGGCCCGACTCGTACCGGTGAGTGGCGACCGGCTGCATCTGGGCGCCGAGGAAGCGGCGGCGGCGTGTGACGAGAACACCATCGGCGTGGTGGCGATACTCGGGTCCACGTTCGACGGCAGCTACGAGCCGGTTGCGGAGATCTCGGCAGCGTTGGACAAGCTCGCCGCCGACGGCGGTCCGGACGTGCCGCTGCACGTCGACGGCGCCTCGGGCGCGATGATCGCCCCGTTCCTCGACCCGGGTCTCGTGTGGGACTTCCGGCTACCGCGGGTCGCCTCGATCAACACCTCGGGCCACAAGTACGGGCTGGTCTATCCTGGCGTCGGCTGGGCGATCTGGCGCGACGCCGACGCGTTGCCACACGAACTCGTCTTCAACGTCAACTATCTCGGCGGAAACATGCCGACGTTCGCGTTGAACTTCTCCCGACCCGGGTCCGAGGTGGTGGCGCAGTACTACACGTTCTTCCGGCTCGGGTTCGAGGGCATGCGTGCCGTGCAGCTCGCCTGTCGCGACGTCGCCACCGGACTGGCGCAGCACATCTCGGGGATGGGGCCCTACAAGTTGATCACCAAGGGCGACGAACTCCCGGTGTTCGCGTTCACCACCAAGGACGACGTGACCGACTGGGACGTCTTCGCCGTGTCGCGCGGGCTTCGCGAGCACGGTTGGCAGGTGCCGGCCTACACCTTCCCGGAGAATCGCGAAGACCTCGCGGTGCTTCGCGTCGTGTGCCGAAACGGGTTCTCCAGCGACCTCGCCGCGCTGTTCGCGCGCGATCTTGCGGCGGTCACCGACCAGCTGATGAACAACACCCAGTCGGAGGGTCGCAGCGGCCCCGCCTCGTTCCACCACTGACCGCCGGTCCGCTCATCCCGCAGCCCTGGGGCAGTCCGGAGGGGCCGCCGGCTGAATCTCGGTATCCGCGCCGCCGTTGCCGGCAATGATCATCTTTGTGGCGGTCGTCGTCGACGGTTGACCGGCCGGCCTCTTGCCCGGCCCGGGTGCGCGATGCCATGGTGACGCGGTGATTTTCATTGTCGTGAAATGGCAGGTCAAGCCAGAACGTGCTGACGAGTGGCGCTCGATCGTCGACGACTTCACGAACGGCACCCGGGCTGAACCCGGCAACATCATGTTCGAATGGTCGCGCTCGGTCGACGACCCGAACACCTACGTCCTCGTCGAGGCGTTTCAGGACGACGGCGCCGAGGCGCACGTGACCTCCGAGCACTTCAAGACCGCGGTGGCGACGCTGCCCGATCACATCGCGGCCACGCCGGAGATCATCAACGTCCAGATTCCCGGCGCCGCCGGTTGGTCGGAGATGGCCGAGATCAAACCCCGCTGACCCCGCTCGACGAGGGCGTCTCAGATTGAGACCCACCCCGGGCGGGCGGGGGCCGAAGGTTGGGCTGTCAACCCCACCGGAGGGACGCGGGCATGTCCAGAACGGCCACCGTGCTGCTCGTGCTCGCCCTGCTCGTGTTCGCCGGTCAGTGGTTGTGGGCGCGTGCGGTCGGCCATGTCGATCCGGCGCTGCTGCCCGCCTGCTCCCGTCGCCGGGTGCAGTGGCTGCGGTCGAACACCGCGCACATCGAGTACACGACCGGTGCGCTCGCCGTGTGCGCGGTGTGCCTGCAAGCCGCACTCCTCATCGGCAGCTGACGACCCCTCCACCCCAAGTTGTCCGTGCTGCACGCCACATGTGCAGACGCAGCACGGACAGCTTGGGAGCTGGGCAGGGATTCAGCCGGAGGTGACGATCCCGAACTCGTGGATCTTGCGGTAGATCGTGGCGCGGGACATGCCGAGCGCGCGGGCGGCCTGCACCTTGTTGCCGTTGGCGTCGGCCAGGCTCTGCACGATCGCGTCGCGCTCGAGGGACTCCAGCTGCGAGAGCACCCGACGCGACACGGTGTGCAACTCCGGCGGGAGGTCCTCCGGCATGATCGTGCCGGCCCGGCGGCGCTGCACCACCTTGTGCAGCAGTTGCTGCAGCTGTGCCACGTTGCCCGGCCAGGTGGAGCGCATGAGCAGGCGCATGACCTGTGGTGAGCAGGTGACGTGGCCGCCGTGGCCGACCTTGCCGAGCAGGAACGGCACGAGCACGGGCAGGTCCTCGACCCGCAGCCGAAGCGGCGGGACGACGACGGTGGTCGCGAAGCTGGACAGCAACTGGTCGAACTCGCCCGGCCGGGCGCCGGGACGCAGCGTCACCGCGACCCACACCGGCCGGTCGGTGCGTTTGACGTCCTCGAGCGCCGCCGCCAGGGCGCGCCGGCCGTGCGCGTCGGGGACGTCGACGTGCGTGATGATCACGCTGTCCGCCTCGGCCAGCGCGGTGCGGGCCGTACGGGCCCACCCGCGGTCGGTCGCGAAATCGCCGGCGTCGAGGACGACGAAGCGGTGCGCGGGCTGCTGGCGCAGCTGCACCGCCCGTAGCAGGGCGAGCTTCCCGACACCGGCCTCGCCCTCCAGCGCCAGCCAGCTTCCGGCCGTCACCGCCGCCTCGACCTGATGGCACGCGCGCTGCCACAGCGGTGCCTCGCCGACCAGTCCGGGCAGCAGCATCCGGCCGCCGGTGACCGCGCGCTCGCGCAGTGCCGGCTCGCTCGCGTCGAGCTTGACGTGCACGACCAGGCCGGCGGGCTCGAACCCGTAGTCGACCTGCTGGCAGCTCATCCGGGCCGCGGTGCCGGTCGGCAGCGTCACGGCGATGGAGCGGCGGCGACCGGCCGCGATCGCCGCGCTCGCCTCCGCGGCGTGCGCCAGCAGCGCGGCCTGGTCGGTGGGTTCGAGGTCGTTGCGGGCGTGCTCGTTGAGCATCACCGCGTCACCGGTCAAGGCGAACACGATGCCGGTGGTGCGCCGACACGTCTGGCGGTAGGCCTGCAGCACCCGATATTCGCGCAGGCTGGAATTGGTCAGCAACGCCTGCTGGATCTGCTCGGCCGTGCTCTCGGCGAGCGTGAGCAGCAACGACTCGGCGTCCTTGCGCCAGCAGGTCAGGTCCACCACGCCGAGCAGTCGACCGCTGATCGGGTCGTGGATCGGCACGCCGGCACACGCGAGGTCCTCGAGGTTCTCCGCGTAGTGCTCGTGCCCGAACACCTGGGTAGCAGCGCCCGCCTCGAGCGCGGTGCCGATGCCGTTGGTGCCGACGAACTGCTCGGCGTAGCTGAACCCCGGAGCGAGCAGCACCTGGTCGAGGTGGCGCTCCAGATCGCCGTCGGCGGTGCGCCGGCTGAGGACGAGCCCGGTGGGATCGGTGAGCACGATGCTCACCGCCTGCCCGGCCAGCTGCTCGTGCAGCCGCTTGAGGATGGGTTCGGCACTGCGCGAGAGCGGGGTGTCGATGTCCGGATCGCGCAGATAGGGGAGCTGGATCTTGTCCGCGGCGACCTTCATCTCTCGCGAGCGGTACCACGACGCGAGGATCGACGGGCGTACCCGGTTCGGCTCGGCGCGCTCGGAGGTGAGGAAGCGCAGCCGGTTGACCGCGACGTCCTTCGAATCCGGGGGGAGCGTCGGGCCGCGCGACAGACGGTTCATCGCTCGACCCCCTCGTCGTAGCCCCGCGTACACGAGTAGCCGCGGGCGCACGACGATCACGTGACTCGTCAGTCTGCGGCCAGCCCGTGCGGTCAGCCTATGCCTGCGTGTCCAGCCCCCTGCTGTCTCAAATTGAGATCCGCTGCCACTTGTGGCACGGATAGACCGGGGCGAAGAGCACCCCCGGAGGTAGGCATGAGGCCGTTGAACGACCCCCAGGCCGAGACCTACAACCCGTGGACGGTCGTCAATCTGGTGTTCACCCACCTCGCCGAGCAGGGGTTGCACCCAGTCCTCGGCGACGGCGGCGACCCCGGCGAGCCGGCGCGCGCCCTGCTCCGCGCGCTCGGTATCGAGCCCCTCGCGGAGGGCAACCGGGAAGTGACCCGTCGGGTCCACGAGCACCTGGCCGAGATCCGAGCGGTGGTGTTCGAGCAGGAGTGACGGCTGTCTCGTTCTGAGACCGGACGAGGGACCGGGTGCGGGTGTGATTGACCCATGGCGCACCGGCCTAATGGAGGAGTGTGGCAATGAGTCGTCAAAGCGTGGCCAAGGCCCACGAGAAGATCCAGGAGCTGGCGTGGGAGCCCCTGTATCACACCCCGGTGTCTCAGTACGGCACCGACTACACGTTCCAGAAAGCGAAGAAGAAGGACCCGCTCAAGCAGGTGCTTCGCTCCTACTTCCCGATGCAGGAGGAGAAGGACCACCGCGTCTACGGCGCGTCCGACGGCGCGATCCGCGGCAACATGTTCCGCCAGGTACAGGAGCGTTGGCTGGAGTGGCAGAAGCTGTTCCTGTCGATCATCCCGCTGCCGGAGATCTCCGCAGCCCGCGCGATGCCGCTGCTCTTCCACACGGTGCCGAACCCCGAACTGCACAACGGCCAGGCGATCCAGATGATCGACGAGGTACGGCACTCGACGATCCAGCAGAACCTCAAGCGCCTGTACATGAACAACTACATCGACCCGGCCGGCTTCAACTCGAGCCTGCGTAACTTCCAGAACGACTACTGCGGCACGATCGGCCGGCAGTTCGCCGAGGGCTTCATCACCGGTGACGCGATCACTGCGGCGAGTATCTACCTGACGATCGTCGCCGAGACGGCGTTCACGAACACGCTGTTCGTCGCGATGCCCGCCGAGGCGGCTGCCAACGGTGACTACCTGCTGCCGACGGTGTTCCACTCGGTGCAGTCCGACGAGTCGCGGCACATCAGCAACGGTTACGCGACCCTGCTGATGGCGCTCTCGGACGAGGGCAACCACCAACTGCTCGAACGCGACCTGCGCTACGCGTGGTGGAACAACCACCGCGTCGTCGACGCCGCGATCGGCACGTTCATCGAGTACGGCACGAAGGACCGCCGCAAGGACCGCGAGAGCTACGCGGAGATGTGGCGTCGGTGGATCTACGACGACTACTACCGCAGTTACCTGGTCCCGCTCGAGAAGTACGGCCTGGTGATCCCGCACGACCTGGTCGAGGAAGCCTGGAACCAGATCTGGAACAAGGGCTACGTGCACGAGGTCGCGCAGTTCTTCGCCACCGGCTGGCTCGCCAACTACTGGCGCATCGACCCGATGACGGACAAGGACTTCGAGTGGTTCGAGTACAAGTACCCGGGCTGGTACGACAAGTACGGCGCGTGGTGGGAGAACTACTCGCGGCTGTCGGTCGCGAACGGCCACAACCCGATCGCGCTCGAGGACGTCGACTACGTCTACCCGGCCCGCTGCTGGACCTGCATGGTGCCGTGCCTGGTCCGTGAGGACATGGTCTACGCCGAGGTCGACGGCCAGTGGCGCACCTACTGCCACGAGGCCTGCCGCTGGACCGACACGGTCGCGTTCCGGCCGACCTACGAAGGCCGCGAGACGCCGAACATGGGCCAGCTGATCGGCAAGCGCGAGTGGGAGACGCTCTACCACGGCTGGAACTGGGCCGACGTCGTGTCCGACATGGGTTACGTGCGCGACGACGGCAAGACCCTGGTTGCGCAGCCGCATCTCAACCTCGACCCCAAGAAGATGTGGACGCTGGACCACCTGCGCCGGTGCCCGCCGTTGCAGAGCCCCAACGTGCTGTTCAACGAGATGACCGATTCCGAGCGCGAGGCCTTCCACGCCGACTACATCAAGCAGGGTCCGGCCGGGCGGCCGGCACGCTCGGACGCCTGACACCTGCCCTCGGTCCGGGGCGACGACTCTCAGTCGCCCCGGACCGCTTGACTCACGAGCCGAAAGGGGAGCCCGCGATGGGTGACAAGCATGTCGTGCGGTTCGAGCCGGTCGGCATCGAGGTCGAGCTCGACGAGGAGCAGACGGTCCTGCGCGGTGCGTTCGAGCAGGGCATCATGCTCATGCACGGCTGCAAGGAAGGCCAGTGCGCGGCATGCAAGTCGTTCGTGCTCGACGGTGAGGACATCGAGCTCGACAAGTATTCGACCTTCGCGCTGCCGGACTTCGAGAAGGAGGAAGGCTTCACCCTGCTGTGCCGGGCGCACGTCTACGAGGACGTCACGATCGAACTCCTCAACTACGACGAGGAAATGATCCGCTCGGGACACCCGATCCGGGAGGCGGTCGCCGAGGTCGTCTCGAACGAACCGGTCACCCGCGACATGCGCCACCTCGTGCTCAACCTCATCGAGCCGGAGAGCGTGGCGCACTTCGCCGGCCAGTACTTCGACATCACCATTCCGGGCAGCGAGGACTGCCGATCGTTCTCGGTGGCCAACACCCCGACAGCGAACCCGGGACAGCTCGAGTTCGTGATCAAGGTGTACCCGGACGGGCTGTTCTCCAAGTTCCTCGACGCGGACCTCGCCGTCGGGGACCGGCTCGACATCGTCGGGCCGTTCGGGGTCTTCACCCTGCGCGACGGCCGGGAGTCGGATGTCGTCTTCGTCGGCGGCGGCGCCGGCATGGCGCCGATCCTGAGCGTGCTGCGCTCCCTGGCCGAGAAGGGCAGCACCCGCAAGGCCACGTACTACTACGGCGCCCGCACGAAACAGGATCTCTGTTTCGAGAAGGAGCTGTACGAGCTCGCGGAACGGCTGCCCAACTTCACCTACGTGCCGGCGTTGTCCGAACCGGACGGCGACGACTGGGACGGTGAGGTCGGGCTGATCACCGACGTGGTCCGCAAGCACGAGGCCGACCTCGCCGGCGCCGACTCCTACGTCTGCGGGCCACCGCCGATGGTGGAGGCGGCCATGGACGTGCTCGCCTCGCTGGGCGCGGACGAGAAACACATCTACTACGACAAATTCACCACCACCGGCTCATCCTGACGACAAGGGAGTTCCGAGAGATGACCAGCACCGTCGAACGCAGCGCACCGAAGCCGGAGTTCACTGACGCCGAGGCCGGCGCCAAGGAGTTCCCCGACTCGACCCTGCGCCGGTACAACTACTACACCCCGGCGAAGCGGCGGCAGTCGCACTACGAGGACGTCACCGTCGAGGTGCAGCCCGACCCGCGGCACTACCTCGCGCAGGGCTGGCTGTACGGCTTCTCCGACGGCCGCGGCGGCTACCCGCTCGACTGGACGCTGCTCAAGGCCTGGGGCAGCGACCGGCCCGAGCCCGAGCGCTACCCCGGCTCCGGTGGGAAGGGCTACGACTGGCCGGCGCACGGCTGGCACGAGTTCCGCGACCCGAACGAGGAGTGGGAACTCACCTTCTACCGCTACAACTCCAACGTCGTGCGGCAGATCAACCAGAACGTCGAGACCGCCCGTCAGACCAAGGCGTTCGACCAGTGGAACCGCAACTGGGTGACCTTCGTCGAGCGCAACATCGGCGCGTGGATGCACGTCGAGCACGGCCTGGGCCTCTACGTCTTCGCCAACGCCCAGCGGCGCGCGCCCACGAACATGCACAACAACGCGATCTCGGTGAACAGCATGCACCGGATCCGGTTCGCCCAGGACCTGGCGCTGTACAACCTCACGCTGAGCGAGGAGATCGACGGCTTCGACGGCGCCGCGCACGTGGAGACCTGGAACAACGACCCGGCGTGGCAGGGCGTGCGGCAGGTGGCCGAGCAGCTGACCTGCGATCGACGACTGGGCCGAGGCCGTTTTCGCGACCAACATCGTGTTCGAGCCGCTCGTGGGCGAGCTGTTCCGCAGCCAGCTGGTGCAGCAGGCCGCCCCGGGCAACGGCGACTTCGTCACCCCGACGGTCGTCGGCGCCGGCGAGTACGACTACGCCGAGCGGGACCTGCGCTACACCAAGCCGATGTTCCACCTCCTGACCAATGACAAGGAGTTCGCCGATCACAACATCGCGATCCTCGACCGCTGGCTCTCGTCGTGGACCGAGCGCTGCATCGCCGCGGCGCGGGGGCTGCAGCCGCTGTGGTCGCAGCCCGACGCCAAGCCGCCGCGCTTCGAGGACGGGCTGGACCGGGCGAAGAACCGCTTCAGCGCAATCCTGTCCGACCTCAACCTGTCGAGCCCGAAGGAGCTGAGCCAGTGACCGCGTTCAAGACGGCCGAGAGCCCGTTCAAGTCCGACAACACCTCGTCGAACAAGTGCGGCGTCACCCTGATGAACAACCAGATCGGCGCCGTGGTCGCCAAGGTGATGAGCGCCAAGGACAACGTCGAGGTCATGCACCTCCCGTCGATGATCCGGGTCGACGCGACCGGCCGGATGGATTTCGACTACGACGAGATCTCCGAGGCGCTCGGCGAGGAGGAGGGCTTCTTCGACGCCGCCGAGTTCGAGGAGAACATGTCCACCCACTACGGCCGGATGATCCACGAGGACGACCGGACGATCATGTTCGCCAACCCAGAGGATGCTGCGGAGTATCTCGGCTTCGACCTCACTGCCCGGGGGTAGGTTCCAGGTAGGAGTCGTCTCACCCAGTTCCGAGGAGGACGGATGTACGAAAAGGACGGCGAGAAGTACTTCATCGTCGACAGTCACATGCATTTCTGGGACGCGAGTCCGGAGAACTGGGTGGCCGGCGCAGAGCAGTACGCCAAGGGCTGGATCGAGTGCTTCCACGCCTATCAGGGGCTCGGCCCGCCGCAGACCCACTGGACGATCGAGCACTTCATGAAGTACTCCGAAGAGGACACGATGAAGGACGTCTTCGAGGACGGCTACGTCGACGTTGCGATCTTCCAGCCGACGTACCTGAAGGAGTGGTACCGCGAGGGCTTCAACACCACCGAGAAGAACGGCGGCCTCGCTGAGAAGCACCCCGGCAAGTTCATCGTCAACACCAGGTTCGACCCTCGCGACGGCGACGCCGGGCTGAAGGAACTCGAGGAGAACGTCGCCCGCTGGGGCGCCAAGGGCCTCAAGCTCTACACCGCCGAGTGGAACAACGGCTCGCGCGGCTACAAGCTCTCCGACCCGGAGGCCTACCGGTTCCTCGCGAAGGCCCAGGAACTCGGGATCAAGAACGTCCACGTGCACAAGGGCCCGACGATCTGGCCGCTCGACAAGGACGCGTTCGACGTCTCGGACATCGACCACTGCGCCACGGATTTCCCCGAGCTCAACTTCATCGTCGAGCACGTCGGTCTGCCGCGCATCGAGGACTTCTGCTTCATGGCCACGCAGGAGCCCAACGTCTACGCCGGACTCTCCGTGGTGATCGGCGGGTTGATGCACGCCCGGCCGAAGTTCTTCGCCAAGGTCATGGGCGAGCTGCTGTTCTGGGTCGGCGAGGACAAGATGACCTTCGGCAGCGACTACGGCATCTGGGAACCGAAGTGGCAGATCGAGGGCTTCGTCGACTGGGACTACCCGAGTGACGAGTTCTCTGACTACCCGCGGGTGAACACCGCCACGAAGAAGAAGATTCTCGGGCTCAACGCCGCCAAGCTCTACGACATCGAGGTCCCCGCGGAGTTCCAGCTCGCGGACCAGAGCGAGCCGGCAGCCAAGGACGACGCCCAACTGGTGGAGGGCGGCGTACAAGCTTGAGCCCGACGGCCACGGCCGCTACCGACGTGAGCGCGGTTGCTCGCCGCGCTCTCGTCGGTGCGCGACCCGGAACTGGACGAACCGATCACCGACCTCGGATTCGTGTCCGATTGCCACGTGTCGGCAGCAGGCGACGTGCAGGTGCGGTTGCGGCTGCCGACCTATTTCTGCGCGCCGAACTTCGCCTTCCTGATGGTGGCCGACGCCTACGACGCGCTCAGTCGGTTACCGGGCATCCGGCATGCGGAGGTGGTGCTCGAGGACCACTTCGCGTCCGACCAGATCAACGCGGGCGTCGCCGCGAGGGCCGGCTTCGTCGCCTCGTTCGACGGGCTGGCCGAATCCGAGCTCGATCAACTGCGAGTCGACTTCATCCGCAAGGCAGTCCTGGCCGGCACCGATCGCGTGTGCCGGCCGTTGATCGCTGCGGGGCGAACCGCGCCGGACCTCGCCGAGCTGACGCTCGGCGACCTGCCGCCGTCGCCGGATCTGGACCGGCTGCGGGGCCGGCGTGCCGAGCTGGGGTTGCCGGCCGGTGACGACGCGCCGCTGTTGGTCGACGCCGCGACGGGCGCGCCGGTCGTGCCCGACAACCTCGCGATGCACCTGGCCCGAGCCAGGCTGACCCGCGTGAACATCGACGCCAACGGCAGCGTGTGCCGTGGCATGCTCCGTGAGCGCTACGACGGCACTCGCGGTATCGGACAGGTCGAGGAGGCGCAGTGAAAGCTGTTCGGCTGCACGGCTACCACCAACAGCCGGTGATCGACGAGGTACCCGAGCCGACGGTCAAGGACCCGTTCGACGTCATCGTCAAGATCGGCGGCGCCGGGGTTTGCCGCACCGACCTGCACATCATCGAGGGCCAGTGGGACGAGGCGATGCACCCGCGCTGCCCTACACGATCGGGCACGAGAATGCGGGCTGGGTGCACGAGATCGGGCCCGGCGGTCACCAACGTCGCCGTCGGCGACACCGTGATCCTGCATCCGACCCCGACCTGCGGACTGTGCCGTGCCTGCCGGGGCGGGAACGACATGCATTGCGAGAACAGCAGGTTCCCCGGCCTCGACGGCAGCGCCGGCGGGATGGCCGAGTACTTGCTCACCTCGGCGCGCGCATGCGTGAAGCTCGACCCGACGACCCAGCCGAAGGACGTCGCGGCCCTCGCCGACGCCGGCATCACCGCCTATCACGCGGTGCGCAAGGTGATCCCGTTGCTCTACCCCGGCACGACCTGTGCGGTGATCGGCGCCGGTGGCCTGGGGCACATCGGCGTGCAATGCCTGGCCGCGATGTGCGCGACCAACATCGTCGTGGTCGACCGCAACCCCGACGCGCTCAAGCTCGCCGAGTCACTCGGCGCCGACCACACCGTCGTCGCCGACGGCAAGCACGTCGACGCGGTGAAGGACCTGACCGGCGGTCAGGGTGCCGACGTCGTGCTCGACTTCGTGGCCGAGCAGGGTGCGGAGAACGAGGGCTTCGCCATGACCCGCGCGGGGGGCTCCTACAGCGTCATCGGCTACGGCGGGATGCTGCAGCAACCGACGCTCGAGTTCGTCGCCAACGAGAAGAACATCATCGGCAACATCGTGGGCACCTACAACGAACTCGCCGAGCTGATGGTGCTGGCCCAGGCCGGCAAGGTCACCTTGCACACGCGTACCTACCCGCTCGACGCGGCGCAGGAAGCACTGCACGATCTCGACGCCGGCCAGGTCCGCGGCCGCGCGATTCTCGTCCCGTAGCCACTCCAACGAGGGAGGACCCATGGCCAAGGAACTGCGATTCGGCACCGATGCCCGGAGCCTGCTGCTGTCCGGCGTCGACCAACTCGCCGACGCCGTCAAGTCCACCCTCGGCCCCAAGGGCCGCAACGTCATCATCGAGAAGATCACCGGCTCGCCGGTGGTGACCAACGACGGTGTGACGATCGCACGTGAGATCCACCTGTCCGACCAGTTCGAGAACATGGGCGCGCAGCTGGTCAAGGAAGCCGCGATCAAGACCAACGACATCGTCGGTGACGGCACCACCACGGCCACCGTGATCGCCCAGGCGATCATCCGGGAGGGCATGCTGGCGATCAGCTCCGGCGGCAACCCGGTGCTCGTCAAACGCGGCGTCGACCTCGCCGTCGGCAAGCTCGTCGCAGCACCTGCAGAGCGTCGCCCACCCGGTCACCACCGAGGCCGACTACGCGCGGGTGGCGGCGATCTCGGCCAACGACGACGACGTCGTCGGCGCAGTGCTCGCCAACGCGCTGTTCACCGTCGGCGACGGCGGCATCGTCACCGTCGAGGAGTCCGACGCCAACGGCCTGGCGTCGACTTCGTCGAAGGTTTCGAGTACGACAACGGCTACGTGTCGCCGTATCTGGTCACGCACCCCGCCAGCCTCGAAGCGATCATCGACGACCCGTACATCGTGCTGTGCGCCGAGAAGATCACCAAGGTGCAGGAGCTGATGCCGCTGCTGGAGAAGATCATGCGGCGGCCGCGCCCGATGGTGCTGATCGCCGAGAACGTCGAGGGTACGGCGCTGTCGATGCTGGTGCACAACCACGTCAACGGCACGTTCCAATGCGTGGCCACCAGGGCGCCGGGCTTCGGCGACCGGCGATTGCGCAAGCTCGAGGACATCGCCACCATCACCGGCGGCACGGTCATCAGCAAGCACTCGGGCGCCAGCATCGAGTCGATCCAGGTCGAACAGCTCGGCCGGGCCCGGCAGGTGCGGGTCACCGCCGAGCGCACCGCCATCATCGACGGCGCCGGGTCGGCGGAGCAGATCGAGTTCCGGCTCGGGCAGTTGCGCGCCGAGCTCCAGCGCGCCACCTTCGGCATCGATGAGGACGTGCTCAACGAGCGGATCGGGGCACTGTCCGGCAAGGTGGCGGTGATCCGAGTCGGGCGCACCCACCAACGCCGAGCTGACCGAACTGCAGCACCGCGTGGAGGACGCGCTGTCGGCGACCCGGGCGGCGATGGCCGAGGGCATCGTCGCCGGCGGCGGCGCTGCACTGGTACACGCGGCGCCGGTGCTCGACGACATCGAGGTCGACAAGGACCGCGCGATCGGGGTGCAGATCGTGCGCCGCGCTCTCACCGAACCGGCGTACCTGATCGCCGAGAACGCCGGCTACGCCGGCCAGGAGGTCGTCGACCGGATCACCGAGATGGGTGTGGACGAGGGCTTCGACGCGCTGCGCGGTGAGTTCGGCAACATGGTCGAAATGGGCATCATCGACCCGCTGCGGGTGTGCCGGTCGGCGCTGGAGAACGGCGCTTCGGTCGCCGGGCTGCTGCTCACCACGAACACCCTGATCGCCGAGGAGCAGACCCCGTGGGGCGGCAGCCGGGCGCTGATGACCGAGTTCGGCCAGCTCGACGAAGGGCTGCACCAGCCCTCGCCGGACGCCAGCACGCCGCAGTCGCTGGGGCTCGGCCCGTCGGTCGGGTGAGCTGAGCGGAGTCCTGGTCGTGGTCGCTGCGGCTCCGGCCGGTAACCGTCCCGACGCCGCCGGTGCCGGTGGGTTGGGTATCGTCGCCGACGCAGAAATCGGCGCGTTCGAGGCGCTGCGTTCGTCGGGGCGGCTGCGGGGCGTGCTCTACCTGATCGGTCCGGCGTTCGTCGCGGCCGTCGCGTACATCGACCCCGGCAACTTCGCCACCAACTTCGCCGCCGGCGCGAAGTACGGCTACCTGCTCATCTGGGTCGTCGTGCTCGCCAACCTGATGGCGATGCTGGTGCAGTACCAGTCGGCCAAGCTCGGGGTCGTCACCGGTCGCGATCTGCCGGAACTATGCCGCGACACGTACCCGCGCCCGGTCTCGGTCGGGCTGTGGGTGCAGGCCGAACTGGTCGCGATGGCCACCGACATCGCCGAGTTCGTGGGCGCCGCGATCGGGCTTAACCTGCTCTTCGGCATCCCACTGCTGCCGTCCGGGCTGATCACGGCGGTGGTCGCGTTCGCCATCCTCGCGCTGGAACAACGCGGCCATCGCCGCTTCGAGCTCGCCATCGCCGGGCTGCTCGGCTTGGTGCTGCTCGGCTTCGGATACGACCTCGCCACCGTGGGCACCGACCCCGGCGAAGCCGTGCGCGGACTCGTGCCGAGCTTCGCCGGCCCGGGCAGTGTGGCGCTGGCTGCCGGCATCGTCGGCGCCACGGTCATGCCCCACGTGGTCTACCTGCACTCGTCGCTGACCAAGCGCCGGGTGTCGTGCCGCGACGACGCGGGAACGCCGCAAACTGTTGCGCTTCCAGCGCCTGGACGTGGTCATGGCACTCGGCATCGCCGGCCTGATCAACATCACCATGATGCTGGTGGCGGCATCGGTGTTCCACCACGTCGACGGCAGCTCCGCCGAGTCGATCGAGAACGCGCACGACGGGCTGGCTCAGCTCGCCGGTGGCGGCGCGGCCATGGCCTTTGCGGTCGCGCTGCTCGCCTCCGGGGTGTCCTCGTCGAGCGTCGGCACCTACGCCGGCCAGGTCGTGATGCAGGGCTTCATCCGGCGTCGGATCCCGCTGTTCGCGCGGCGCGCCCTGACGATGTTGCCGGCGCTGGCGGTGCTCGCGCTGGGGCTGCCGGTGACGCTCACGCTGGTCGTGTCGCAGGTGCTGTTGTCATTCGGCATCCCGTTCGCGCTGATCCCGCTGCTGCTGCTCGCCCGGCGTCGGGACGTCATGGGCGCGCTGGCCAACTCGCGAGTGACGACCGGGCTGCTGTGTGCCGTCGCCGCCACCATCATCGCGCTCAACTGCTACCTGCTGTACGCGACGATCTTCCACTGACCGCCCCCGGAGAGGAGATCATGATGGCCGAGCCCGATACCGCGGTACCGACCGCGATCCGCAGGTTGGACTCCGACGACGCCGGCGCGCTCATCCGGCTGGTCGAGGCCTACGACGAGCTGCAGACCGTGCTGCACTGTTGCGAGCGGCTGCTCACCTTGCTCGGCGATGCCGGGCGCCGCGGCGCCGCCGACTCCGACGACGCGGGCATCGAGGCGCTGTGGACCCTCGCGTTGCTGTCCTACGGTCGCGCGTTCGGACCCGGCGGTCTTGCCGAGGCCGACCTGGAAGACGCGGACGGCGCCGCCGGCGAGACGATGAAGTGGCACCGGGTGCTGCTGCACCTGCGTGACTATCACGCCGACCCGGCCGCAAACCCGCGCGAGACCTACACCGTCGGCGTCGCGCAGGACGCCGACGGCGCGGTCAACGCCGTCGCGGTCACCTCGGTGCGAGCGCCGCTCGTCGACGTCGCGGCGGTGCGCCAGGCGGGCGCGATCGTCTTTCCGATGTGCGGCGTGCTCGACGAGCGGATCGCCGCGCTGCAGGAGGGCATCCTCGCCCAGGTCCGGGACCTGCCGCCGGCCCAGCTGGCCGCGATGGACCTGATCGAGGTCGCCGCCCCGGGCGAGTCGTGATGATCATGCACCCACGGGCGCTCAGGCGCCCGTGGGTGCATGATCATCAGGGTCAGGCGGACTTGCGAACGTCCGGATCCGCGGCGATCGGGTACTTGCGCGGCCGCCCGCGCGGGCGCTTGTAGGGCAGGATCCGACCGCTGAGCAGGATCTCGCCGCCCCATACTCCGCACGGTTCGCGGCGGCGCAACGCGCCGGACAGGCACTCGGAGCGGACCGGACAGGTGCCGCACAGCGCCTTGGCCCGCTCGAGGTCGACGGGTGACTCCGCGAACCACAGGTTCGCATCGTGCACGTGACACGGCAGGCCGAGCGGCGCTCGCTTGCCGATCGAGTCCGCCGGCCGGGTCTTCGGCCGCCGGATGGCAGGAGCGGGTCGACGCCGGTCGGGCGCGATCCCCCCGACGACTCGGCCCCCGGACCGATCGTCTGGCTCGTTCACCTTCGTACTCCTTCTCCTGTTGGGTTCACTCGGTACTCCAGGCGCGGGTTGTCGCCTCGAGGCGGTTCCAGGTGTTCACGACGGCGACGGCCCAGATCAATTCCGCCAGCTCCTGCGTGGTGAAGTGCGTGGCGGCGTCCTCGTAGACCTCGTCGGTGATGCAACGATCGGCGAGTCGGGTCATCTGCTCGGTGAGCTCGAGCGCAGCTCGTTCGCGGGTGGTGAACACCGGCGCCTCTCGCCACACCGGCACCGCGAAGATGCGCCGCTCGGTGGCCTCGTGCACGAGTGCATCTCGGCTGTGGACCTCCACGCAGAAGGCGCAGCCGTTGAGCTGGGAGGCGCGCAGCCGCACGAGTTCGAGCAGGCTCGGCTCCAGCGTCGAGCGACGCACGACCGCGTCCAGCGCGTCGAGGGCGCGGCGCGCCGCAGGCAGCTGCGCGTCGAGGTCGAGCCGCCGCGGCGGCACGACCGGTGCGGTTACCTCACTCACACCAGCCAGGCTATGTCCGTCGTGGATCAGCGATAAGGTCCAATCCGATGACGTCTTCATGGACCACTGCCGGGCTCGACCTGCACCTGGAGGCCACTGGGAGTGGTCAGCGCGCCGGCCTGGAGGACGGGCTGCGCTCGGCCATCCAGACCCGGCGGCTCGCGGCGGGCGCGCTGCTGCCGTCGAGCCGGGCGCTCGCCGGTGATCTCGGGATCGCCCGCGGCACGGTCGTGGCGGTGTACGAGCAACTGGTCGCGGAGGGTTACCTCGTCGCCCGCCAGGGCGCCGGCACGGTGGTGGCCGATCTCGGCCCGGAGGCCCTCGCCACGGTCGAGGGCCCGCGCGCGTCCGACGTGCGCCTCGACCTGCGGCCGGGGACACCCGACGTGAGCTCGTTCCCGGTGTCGGCCTGGCTGCGCAGCACCCGCCGCGCACTGGCCGCGGCGCCGACCCGCGCGTACGGCTACGGCGATGTGCGGGGCCGGCGCGAACTGCGCGCGGCGCTGGTGGACTACCTCGGCCGCACCCGTGGTGTGCATGCAGCGATCGACCAGGTGATGATCACGTCCGGGACCACGCAATCGCTGTCGCTGCTGGCCACGGCGCTGCGGGCCGCAGGCGCCGACGCGGTGGCGATGGAGAACCCCGGATTCGCGATGCACCGGCCGGTGGTGCAGCTGGCCGGCCAGCGCATAGTGCCGGTTCCGGTAGACGCCCGCGGCGCGCACCTGCTCGACGACGTGGACGCCGCGGCGATCGTGGTGACTCCGGCGCACCAGTACCCGACGGGGGTGGTGCTGCACCCGACCCGCCGCCGCGCGCTGACCGCCTGGGCTCGCGCCACCGGCGGGATCGTGGTCGAGGACGACTACGACGGCGAGTTCCGCTACGAGCGGCAGCCGATCGGCTCGCTGCAGGGCACGGCCCCCGATCACGTCGTCTACCTCGGTACCGCCTCCAAGACGCTCTCGCCGGGGATCCGGCTCGGTTGGATGGTCCTGCCGCACCGGTTGATCGAGGCGCTGATCGAGGTGAAGCGCGGCACCGACCTGTGTGCGCCGACCATCAGCCAACTCACGCTGGCCGACCTGATCACCAGCCACGGCTACGACCGGCACATCCGCACCATGCGACTGCGTTACCGTCGGCGCCGCGACCTGCTGATCGAGACGCTGGCGCCGGTCGGCCCCCACCTGGACGTCGGGGTCGCCGGTATCCCGGCTGGTCTGCAGTCGCCGGTGCTGCTGCCCGCCCACGGTCCGGTCGAGGGCGACGTGATCGCGACCGCCGCCGCCGAGGGGCTGGCGTTGGAAGGACTGGGAATGCATTCGTTCGACGACGCTCCACATGTTGCGGGCCTGCTGGTCGGATTCTCGAAACCCAGCGAGCGCGCCTATCCGGCGGCGGTCGCTTTGCTGGCGCGGGTGCTGCGTCGCATGCTCTGACTCGGCACGGTGCCATCCTAGGAACCCGCACCGACAACGGGACCCGCGTCGAGCGGCGGGAGGGGCGCGCCCGACGCGGGTCCGCTTCGAGCTACGGCAGCGTGATGCTGTTGGCGTTGGACGCGGTCGGCTTGGCCAGCACGTTGCCGGCGGAGAACACGTACTGGCCCGCCTCGAGGGTCGGCGGCCCGCTCGCGTCGACGTCACCTGCCATCAGCCCGAGTGCCGAGGTCGGGACCTTCACCGTCACCGTCTTGCTCGCGCCCGCGGCCAGCGGCACCCGGGTGAATCCGGCGAGCCGGTTGGCCGGCACGAGCAAGACACCGTCGACCGAACCGGTGTTGGCGACCGTCACGTGCACCGCCACCGAGCCGTCCGCGCGGGTCACCTTCGACACCGACTGCGTGTACGTGGTGTACGAAAGCCCGGCGCCGAACCGGTAGGCCGGCTGGTAGGCGTTGCCGTGCGTGTTCGGGAAAGTGTTGATCAGGTAGCTCGACGGCTGGTCGTTCGACAACGCCGGCCAGGTGACCGGCAGGCGACCACTCGGGTTCACCTTGCCGTACAACACATCCGCCACGCCGTTGCCACCCTCCGAACCCGGGCGCCAGGCCATCAGCACGCCGTCGGCCTTGCCGGCGTCACCCAAGCACGTCCGGCCGGTCGTCGATCAGCACCACGATCACCGGCTTGCCGGTGGCCTGCAGCGCCTTGACCAGCGCCTGCTGGTCGGACGGCAGCGTCGGGTCGGCCTGGTCGTTGAGGCCCTCCGCGCCCGGGCCGCGGCCCAGCACGGCGACCGCGACGTCGGCCGAGCCGAGCGCCTTGACCGCGTCGTCCTGGCCGGCGGCGTACGTGACGCTCGAACCCCCCCCGCGGCCTCGAGGCCGTCCTTCACGGTCACCGCCTTCTCGGTGCTGCCCGAGGGCACGCCCTTCCAACCGATGCTCCAGCCGCCGAGCGTGTCGGCCACGGAGTCCGCCGTGGGGCCGGTGACGACCACCTTGGCCGAGGACTTGAGCGGCAGCACACTGCCCTGCTTGCGCAAGAGCACGCCCGACTCGGCGGCCGCCTGTTCGGCGAGCTCGGTGTCGGCCCCCAGAATGTCGTTGGCCTTCGACGCGTTGACGTAGGGGTGCTCGAACAGGTCGAGCCGGACCTTCAGCTCGAGGATGCGCTGCGCGGCTTCCTTGATCCGGTTCTCGGACACCAGCCCGTCGTCGACCGCCTTGCGCAGGTTGGTGACGAACGAATCAGCGTCGTAGCGCTCCATCGTCTCGTCCATGTCGGCGTTGACGGCCATCGCGATGGCGTGTTCGTAGTCGGGCGCCACGTGGTAGCTGTTGGCCAGCGCCGCGACATCGGCCCAGTCGCTGATCACCACGCCGGTGAAGCCGAACCTGCTTGCGCAGCACCGTGGTCATCAGGTACTTCGAGGCGGTCGCCGGGATGCCGTTCACCGATCCGGAGTTGATCATCACGGGGAGCGCGCCGGCGTCGATGGCCTGCTTGTAGGACGGGAACTGGTAGTTCTGCAGGGTGCGCAGCGAGATGTCGGTCGGGGTGCGGTCCAGGCCGTTCTGCGACGCGGCGTACGGCGCGAGATGCTTCACCGTCGACGCGACGATCGGGGAGGGCTGCAGCCCCCGCACCGCCGCGCCGGCCAACGTACCGGCCAGGGTCGGGTCCTCGCTGAACGACTCGTAGTAGCGGCCCCAGCGCGAGTTCGTGTCGACGTCGGCCACCGGCGCGAAGGCCCAGCGCACGTTGGTCGGGGCCGCGGCCTTGCTCGCCGACTTCTGCACCGAGTTCACCAGCCCCGGGTCGTCGGCGCCGTAGATGATCGGGATGTGGTGCTTGGAGTGGTCGATCGACTACTTCTCCAGGGCGTTGATCTGCGTCGCCGGGTTGTGGCCGTATGGCATGCGCGCATTGGTACACACCAACCAGCGACGAACCTGGCAGTTTTTGCAAACCTGTCAATACTCTTTGATCATGTCGAAACGATCGGCGGCCAGTGTTGCCGAAGTGACGCCGTGCGCGGCGACATCGGGCGGTAGCTGATCATCCGTGATGAGCGCCGCCGCGGTGCGCGCGAGCGCGGGCGCCGTTTGGATGCCGTAGCCACCCTGTCCCGCGCACCAGAACAATCCGCTGACGAGCGGGTCGTAGCCCACCACCGGGGTGCGGTCGGCGGCGAAGGTCCGCAGGCCCGCCCAGGATGATCGGACGTGCCGGATGTCGAGCGTGCTCACCTCGTTGATCGCCTCGATGGCCCGGGCGATCTCGAGTTCGTCGGGCCGCGCGTCGGCCGCGGGCTGCGGCGTCTCGTCGGCCGGCGAGCACAGCAGCCGGCCGGCGTCTGGCTTGAAGTAGTAGTCCTCGTCGATGTCGTCGACGAGCGGGCCGCCCGTCCCTGGCGGGGCGTCGACCATGAATGCCGTGCGGCGCAAGGGCTTCAGCCCGACCGGGCGGGCGCCGAAGAGTTCGGCCACGGGGTCGGCCCAGGCCCCAGCGGCGTTGACGACGACGCGCGCCTGCCATTCGGTGCCGGCGGCGTCGCGCACCAGCCAACCCGCTCCGCGCGGTTGCGCGGCGACGATGCGGGCCGCGGTTGCAATCGTGCCGCCGCGACTGCGCAGCCCGTGCACGTAGCCCTGGTGCAGGGCGTGGACGTCGACCTCCATCGCGTCGGGCTCGAGCATCGCGACCTCGATCCGGTCGCGGAGCAGCAGGGGTTGGACGGCAACCGCGTCGTCGGGCGTGAGCAGTTCGATCCCGGTGATCAACGCGCTGGTGGCCGCGTACAAGTCGTGCACCGCGACCGCACGACCGGGGCGCGCGATGCACAGGCGCGGCATCGGGGTGAGCAGCGGCCGGCCGGCGAAGTAGTCCCGGCTCGCCAGGGTGAGCGCGCGGATCGCCGGGCCGCCGTAAGTCTCGAGGAACATCGCCGCGGATCGTCCGGTGGTGTGAAAGGCCAGCGTGGCCTCCATGTCGAGCACGGTGACCTGACGTGTCGCGGCGAGTTCGCAGGCCACCGACACGCCCGCGATCCCACCTCCGATCACCAGCACATCGCAGGCGGTCGCGGGCACGCTATGCGATCTCGTAGAGCGCCGCCGTCGAGCGGCCGGCGTCGATGAACTCGCGCTGGTCGGACAGGCCTTCGCCGGCCACCTCGGCCGATGACATGATCGTGTTGAACGCGTCGAGGTCGTGGCAGTAGGTCTCCGCGACGCCGTCGAAGTCGCTGCCCGTGACTCCTGCTGCCTGCGCGGCGCGGGCGCTGGCGTCGGGATCGCAGTGGAACTGGTTGTACGCGCCGATGCCCGGGATCTTGTGGCCGAGTTCGCTGTGGATCGTGATCCAGTGATGGTGGAACTCGCTGTTGGTGATGTTTGGCAGGCGGCGCAGTGCGAACAGGTGCACCAGCGGTTCGGAACCCGGCACGATCACGTGTTCGGCCCCGGCCGCCGCGGCCGAGCGCTGGGTGTCGATGGCGTCCTGCCCGGTGGCGATGCCGGCGAACGACTCGATGAGCCGGTCGAGGTGTCCCTCGGGCCCGGCCACCGCGAGCACGATATCGAAGATCACCGAACCGGTGGCCATGGCCGCGGCGTTGGCCAGTTCGCGGGTGGGATCGTGCGGGTGTCGCACCGCCACCATCAGCTCCGCGCCGTCGGGAAGCCGGATCCGGCCGGTCAGCGAGGCGGCGAGCTCGGCGGGATCTGCGTCGTCCTGGCGGGCGATGAACAGCTCCACCTTCTCGCGCATCCATGCTCCTTCGCTCGAGTAGCGCTTTCGGTTTCCGGAATAAGGGTCGAGCGTGTCATCGCCTGCGGTCGCGCTCGAGCGCTCGTGCCGAGACCTGTCGCTGGGTCGCCCAACCGAGCAGGGCCAGACCGGCCCACAGCGCGACGTCGAGCACCTGCTCGGCGGTCGAGGTGGGGCGGCGCAGCCAGTCCAGCGAGTGCACGGCCCGGCCGAGTCCGTTCAGCACGATGCCGGCGCCGCCGATCGCGGTGAGGAGCAACAGCATCCGTACCCGCCACCGGTTGGCCAGCCAGCCGCACAGGAAGGCGAAGCCGATCGTGAAGATGAGTGCGATGGCGACGTTGCGGGTGGTTTCGAGTGCCGAGTACAGCTTGGCGCCGATCACGCCTCCGACCACCGCCCCCACGAAGAACATCGCCGCCTTGAAGACGAGGCTCACGAGTATCCAGCCCACCACCGCGCCGATGAGCCCGATCAGCAGCGCCGCCCCGGTCGAGGCGCCCAGCAGGTCGGCGAGCATCCAGCAGACGCCGAAGCCCGACAGCAGCACCGCCAGGTGCATCGAGGCGACGCCGGCGAAGCACAGCACGGCGCCCACCAGCACGGCGACGAGTCCGGTCACTGTCTACCTCCCGCGGCAGCGCCAATCGTGTCACCCTCGGCTGTGGACTCCGCGACGGCGTCGGCATAGGCGGCGGCGAGTCGCTCGGTGACCGACGGCCGGCCGGTGTCCGGCCGCGCGATCCCCAGGTGACGTTCGCGCAGCTCGGCCATGAACTCGTCCCACATCGGCGGGCCGCCGTCGTAGAGCAGTTGCGCACGTACGCGCAACGGCGGGGTCGTCGGACGGTGGCGCAGCCCCCACCAGCCGAGTTCGGCCAGCAGCGGGACCAGTTCGATCGCGGCGTCCGTGAGGCTGTAGGTCGCCCGCCGGCCGCGGCCGGGATCGTCGCGGGTCAGCAGGCCGGCCTCGACCAACGCCCGCAACCGACTGGCGAGGATGTTCGAGGCGATGCCCTCCTCGGAGTTGCGGTACAGCGTCCGGAAATGACGACGATCGCCGAAGATGATGTCGCGCAGCACCACGAGGCTCCAGCGGTCGCCGATGACCTCGACGGCGGCGTTGATCGGGCAGCCGGATCGGGGATCGGCCATCGCTACCTCCGCAAACTGATTGCAACCAGCGACACTTCTGATTACCGTCGATGCATAGTGCTTGCAGAATACAACCAGCTCCGAGGAGGCCATGTGATTTGCGGAGTACTCGCCCAGTCGACCGTCACCGATCTGAGCACCGCCGAGCACTGGTACACGCAGCTGTTCGGCCGTGGGCCGGACGCCCGACCGATGCAGGGCTTGCTTGAGTGGCACCTCGGGGAGGGTTACGGCGCGCAGGTCTGGTCCGAGCCCGAGCGGGCAGGTCGCTCGTCGATCGTCCTCGACGAGACCGATCTCGACGGTGCGGCGCACCGCCTGCGCGATGCCGGGATCGAGCACGACGGGCCCGCCCCGGCGTCGTCGTCGCGGATCCTGATGCTCGCCGATCCCGACGGCAACCGGGTCGTCCTCACCGGCGCCTGATCATTTCGGAAATCGAGGGAGCAGCGATGAGTAGCACGAAAAGTCACATGTCGATGTCGCTCGATGGCTTCGTCGCCGGTCCGAACCAGACGCGCGACGACCCGATCGGCGCCGGCGGGCTGGCGCTGCACCACTGGCACTTCGATGCCGACGAGCCCGGCCACGAGGCCGACGCCCCGATGCGCGACGCGATCCTCGCCGGGCGCGGCGCGTTCGTGATGGGCCGCAACATGTTCGGCCCGATTCGCGGCGAGTGGGACGAGGACTGGCGGGGGTGGTGGGGCGAGGACCCGCCGTACCACGCGCCGGTGTTCGTGCTCACCCATCACCCGCACGACCCGATCCCGATGGCGGGTGGCACCACCTTCTGCTTCGTCACCGACGGCATCGAATCCGCGGTGGCGCAGGCGAAGGAGGCCGCCGGCGACCTCGATGTCGACATCGCGGGTGGCGCCAGCACGGTGCGCCAGGCACTCGCCGCTGGGTTGATCGACGACCTGGTGCTCGACATCGTCCCGATCCTGCTCGGCTCGGGCGAGCGCATCTTCGACGGGGTACCCGATCCCGGGCTGACACCTGTCGAAGTCGTGCCGTCTCCCTTCGCGACGCATGTCCGCTACCGGATCGGCCAGTAGCCTGCTGCCATGACGGCTGCGACGGATCAGGATGTACGCGATCTCGTCGACCGGTTCAACGACACCTGGACGCGGCACGACCTCGAGGCGGCGCTCGCGCTGGTCAGCGACGACTGCGTCTTCGACGCCACCGGGCCGGCGCCCGATGGCACTCGCGTTGTGGGCAAGGATGCGATCCGCGAGGCCTGGGCGGGGATCTTCGCCGACCCGAACAGCCGCTTCAGCGTCGAGGAGTCGTTCGTCGCCGACGATCGCTTGGTCCAGCTCTGGCGCTACGAGTGGGACGGCGGCCACGTACGCGGCGTCGACGTGATCTCGACCGCGAACGGCCTCATCACTGCGAAACTCGCCTACGTCAAAGGCTGATCACTTCCAGTCCGGCCGGCGAGCGTCGGACCTCCATCGCGAAGTCGAACGCGTCGACGCGGGTGGCGTATTCGATGTCGCGCGGGTCGACGTGGCCGGCGCCGAGCGCGAGCGTCACGTCCGCTTCTCGGCTGGCGGCGACCGCCTGGGCCGTTTCGGGCGCGCGAATCGGCTCGCCGGCGCGGACGCGTTCGATCAGCAGCGCGGTCTCGCGGTCGTCGTCGCCCGGTCGCGATGCGTCGCGCCAGCCGCTGATGATGTACGTCGGATCGCCGAGACCGCTTGCGTCGACGGCCTTCGCGGTGGCCGTGGCACAAACCAGGCTCGCGCACCAGCACCGCGTGGCGGCCGACGCGGCGACCACCGCGCGCGTCCCGGCCGAGGTCCGCTGCACCACCTCGCGACCATCCAGGTCGGCGTCGGCCACCTCGACGGGTGAGTTCGAGAAGTCGAAACCGGCGACCCGACGACCGCCGTCCTCGCCCATGAGTACGACGCCGGGCCGCTGCGCCTTCTTCGCGAGCGCCTCGTCGACTGACGCCACCAGCCAGATGCGCCGCGCGCCCGCGGCGAATGCGTAGGCAGCGGTGGTGAATGCGCGCAGCACGTCGACGACGACCACCGCACCGGTCGCCTCGGCGGCCTGCGCTGCGGGCACCATCAGTCGTCGAACGTGTTCTCCTCGTACTTGCACCCGGCGACGGCCTCGTCCAAATCGAAGTCGGCGGGCTTGTGCGGTGCGGCGGCGACCGCGACGCGGCAGGCGCCGTCGATCTCCGGCTTGACACTCTGGCCGAAGCGGAACGACGCGTTGTGGTGGTCACTCGGGCCGCGATCGAGCAGGAGGTAGAAGCCGAGTGCGCCGACCGCCAGGGCCAGGGCGATGAACGCGAGGATCCCGACGGCGATGGGCAGCACCCACGCCTTCGTGCGCGATCCGACGCTGTTCTCCACCGGGTCCACAGTAGTCAGTCGTGGGGGTGTGTTAGGTCATTGGTGGCGGTTCGCGCGCCGGGGTTGCTTTGCGTTGCCGGGTTGCGTTGCTTGTGAGTTGAAAAGCGCAGCGACGAAGGGAGATGCTTGGCGTGCTTCGTTTCGCGTCGCCGGGTGGCCACTCTGTCTCTCTGATTCCGTTATTTTATAACGGTTTTCGCTTGGCTCTTGCCGCCCGTTCGGATAGAATCGAACGCATGCAGGGGACGTTCGTCGAACACGAAGCGCGGCTCGACGCGCTGATCGACCTGCAACGCCAGAAAGCCGCGTTGGCGGCGCGGGAGCAGCTGTTGTTGCACGAGCTGGCCACCACCGCGCCGCCGGTCACGGTCTCCGGGTACTCGGACAAGCAGTGGATCCGCGAGGAACTCGCCTCCGCGCTGCGGATCGCTCCCTGCACCGCGGGGTCGCGGCTGTTCACCGCCTCCCAGCTGGTCACTCAACTCCCCTCGACCGTGGCCGCGCTGGAGGCCGGGGTGATCTCGTTCCCGCACGCGCTGCGGCTGTGCGACGCGATCGAGACCGGCATGACACCCGAGACGGTCGCGCAGATCGAGGCCTGGGTGCTGGCCCGCGCCGAGGACTCCACGGTGCCGGCGTTCAAAGCCGACATCCGGTATGCGGTGGGCAAGTTCGACCGCCGCGACACGACCCAGCAACACGAGGACGCGCTCGCCAAACGCCGGGTGGTGTTCTTCCCGCACGGCGACGGCACCACCAACCTGTGGGCCTCGCTACCCGCCGACGCGGCCGCGGCGATCCGCGACGTCGTGCACCGCGTCGCCGCCCAGTTCACGGGCCTGGACGAGCGCACCGCCGACCAGCGCCGCGCCGACACCCTGATCGACCTGATCCTCGGCCCGCAAAACCATATGGAGCCGCAGGTCAATGTCACCGTGTCGCTGTCGACGCTGTTGCGGCTGGACAACCAGCCCGGCGACCTGCACGGGTCCGGCGACATCCCCGCCGAGCTGGCCCGCGCGCTCGCCTTCGACCCCAACGGCACCTGGCGGCGAATCATCACCGACGATTTCGGGCAGTTCCTCGACGCCACACCCAACACCTACCGCCCCGGCGCCGCGCTGGACCGCCACATCCGTCACCGCGACCGCACCTGCCGCTTCCCCGGCTGCCGCACCGGCAGCGAGCACGCCGAGGTCGACCACATCCTGGCCTGGGCCGACGGCGGCCCGACCATCGAAGCCAATCTGCAGGTCCTGTGCGGCCGGCACCACCACCTCAAGCACGAAACCACCTGGCAGGTCCACCGCCGCCGAGACGGGACCACCATCTGGACCGCACCCACCGGCCACAAATATCGACAACCACCACCAGTCCCGCTGCCCATCGACACGACCATGAACCCGCCGCCACCGCCACCGAAGGTGACGATCCTCGACAACGACCCGCCACCCTTCTGATATCGAAGGGTTATGGCACGCGCTCTTCCATGATCGAGTTGCCACCGTCGACCACGATGACTTGCCCGGTGAGGTAGCCGGCGTCGCGGGTGGCGAGGTAGGCGACCAGGCCGGCGACCTCGTCCGGGGTACCGGGGCGGCCGAGCGGAGTGGCCGCGCCCATGCGCAATTCATGCTCCGTCGACGACCCGGTGGCGATCCAACCCGGCGCGACGGCGTTGACCGTGATCCCCTCGCCGGCGACATCGACGGCCGCGGAGCGGGTGAGGCCGACCAGGGCCGCCTTGGCCGCGTGGTAGCCGACGTCGCCGCGGTAGGCGAGCAGCGGCCCGGATACCGACGCGACGTTGACGATGCGTCCGTACCCGCTGGCGCGCATCGGGACGAGAGCGGCGCGAATCAGGTAGAAGGCGGTGTCGAGATTGCGCGCGAGCGCTCGATGCCAGTCGTCGTCGGCAATGTCGGCGACGCTGGCAGCCCGGTCCGGGTCGAGCACGGACGCGAGTCCGGCGTTGTTCACGAGGACGTCGAGCCCGCCGAACTCACTCGCCGCGTGTTCGACCAGCCGGTCGGCGGCAGCGGGATCCGTCAGATCGGCGACCACGCCGATCACCTCGCCACCGGCCGCGCGCAACGTGGCGACCCGGTCGTGGATACGCAGCGTCGTCGAGGTGATGACCACCGTCGCGCCGCGGTCGGCCAACCGCCGGGCCACCGCGAAGCCGATGCCGTCCGGACTGCCGGCGCCGGTGACGAGCGCGACCTCCGGCCGCTCGGTCATCAACCCGCGAGCTCGGCCGTCGCGGCGCGCATGGTCTCGACATGATCCGCAACCTGCGGCTCGGTTGTCTGCGGGCACATCAGTGCCATGTTGTGGAACGGCGTGAGCAGGATGCCGCGATTGGCCAGGTAGAGATGGAAGAAGTCGTCGAGTTCGATGTCCTCCACCGCGCGTGAGCTGGTGCCGTCGCGCGGTGGCTGCGGGCAGAAGCGGTATTCGGCGCGCGCGCCGAGCTGACTGATCGACCAGGGCGCATCGAATTCGCCGAAGACCTTGCTGATGCCTTCGGTGTAGGTCGTCGCCAGCGCGATCATGTGCGCGAAGGCGTCGGCGGTCAGTACGTGTTCGAGCGTCGCGCGCATCGCTGCGATCGACAGGGCGTTGCCGGCCATCGTGCCCCCGACGCCGCCCATGTCGACGAGATCGAGGTCGGTGCGGCGTAATACCCGCTCGGCGAACTCGGCCGACATGCCGTAGGCGCCGGCCGGCATCCCACCACCGATTGCCTTGCCGATCACGACGAGGTCCGGCGTCAGACCCCAGGCCGCGCAGCACCCACCGGGTCCCGCGGAGAAAGTGTGTGTCTCGTCGATGATCAGCAGCGAGCCGTAGCGGCGGGCGAGTTCGGCGACACCGTCGAGATAGCCGGGGTCGGGGAGCACGATGCCGATGTTGGTGAGCGCGGGCTCCATCAGGATCGCCGCGACGTCGCGGTTCGCGAGCTGGCGTTCGAGCCCGTTGAGGTCGTTGAACTCAGCGGCGCGGCTGGTCATCGTGACGTCGACCGGTGCGCCGACATTGCCCTCACGACTTTCGTCCACGCCGCCCGCGCCGACGACCACCAGGGTCTCGTCCACCGAACCGTGGTAGCAGTAGCTGTTGACGAGCAGCTTCGGCCGGCCGGTGATCGCCCGCACGAGCCGGATCGCCCACCGGTTGGCGTCGGTCGCGCTCAGGGAGAAGCTCCAGCGCGTCGGTCCGAAGCGCCGGGCCAGCTCGGCGCCGACCCATTCGGCGTCCTCGGTCGGCATCATCGCGCTCGCTCCGCCGAGCTCGCCGAAACGCCGCGCGACTGCCTCGACCACCGGCTGTGGCGAGTGCCCGGCCATCGCCGTCGTGTCGCCGAGCGCGAAGTCGGCGTAGGTGTTGCCGTCGATGTCGGCGACCGTCGCCCCCCGCGCGCTGTCGAGGTAGAGCGGGAACGCGCCGGCGCGCTTGTTCATCCAGGTCATCGGCACCCGCCCGAACAGGTGCTCCGCACGCCCGAACGCCGCCTGCGATCGCGGGTTACGCTCCGTGAACGTCGCACGCTCGCGCTCCATCAGTTGCGGCAGTCGGTCGCGGCTGATCACCCCGCGATCCTAGCGACACGTCACACGGCGCCGAAGGCTACGAAAGCGTGCGCGATCGCAAACGCCGCCTGGTCGTCCTCGGCCGCCAACCGTGCAGCCAGCAAGGCTTGAGCCGTGCTCGCTCCGCCGCGCAACTGCTCGTGCACGATCGACGCGAATCCGATTGCTGCCTCGTCCGACACCGGGACTACCGCGGCAAGCATCCCGGCAGTGCCCAACGGGGTGAGGGCGGTCAGGAGTCCAAGCATCTCGTCGGCACCGGCTGCGGACGCTGTGCCCGTATCGCAGCAGGAGAGCACGAGGCGATACGGCGCTCGCTTGAGCCGCTGCAGATCGAACACCGTAAGCGGGCCGTCATCGAACACAAGCGCGGAGAACATCGGGTTGTCGTCGCGAAACTGTCCGTGCGCCGCGACGTGAGCCAACCACGCGCCGTCCAAGGCCTCGAGCACGTGTCCCGCGGTAGCTGGCACGGCGGCAGTGCCCAACACCGTGGCCTCGGGGTAGAGCTGTGCCGTCATCTCGACCTCGGCGCGGGAGTGGCGCAGGTCGGGTCCAGCGACGAGTACGACGTCGCGGCCCGCTCCTGGGTCTGCCCGGAGAGCAGTCAACCAGGATGCCGCAGAGGGCGCGACACTGACCTGCCGTTGTCGCAGGGCGGGCAGGATTCCCCACGGTGCAGCGGAGAGCGCGGCCGGCGGCACGATGACAATATTGCCGCTGCCCAAGTCATCGACTGCCGCGCCGAGCAACTGTTGCTCGAGCGTTGACGCAATTGACGGGAGACTGGCCCGAGCTCGGGCCGCCGCGCTGCGATGGGTCATGCGACGAAGTGCGAATCTTGCGAAATCAGTAGTGCGCAGTGCCGCTTCGCGCGAGCCCGCGACGTAATGGCTGACTCGGTCGGCCGACGCCACCAGGACGTGCAAGGTATCCCCGACTGCGGCGATCTCGACGATCCGAGTCGAGTCGAGTTGACCGAGCAGATCCAACACGTCGGTGCGCTCGGCCGTACGCGGCGCGGTCGCGGACGCGCGCAGCGCCCGTGCTCGGACGTCTGATTCGAGCCGCAAGACCTCGTGCTCGTGCGACCGGCTGGGTCGTCCGTCCCGCACTGCATAGTCGAGCCGCTGCCTCGCCAGACGCAGCTGTGCGAGTTCGGCAGCCAGTTCGGCGTCGTCCGCCGACCGCACGGGCGGCAGCGTGAACGTGGTCGCCCGCCATCGCTCCGCCCAGCGGAACATCGAGATCGGATCGCCGGAGTCCACTGCCTGCCTGAGCGCCAGCGCGGCGAGTGGCTGCCCGTGGGTCGTCGCGGCAGCCCGTGTTTCGATCGCGCCGAGGGTGAGCTGATGCGCTTCGAGCACGGCCAAGCCACGCTCGCACGCACGCAGCACGGCGCTATGCCGCCCGCGAGCCTGAGCCCGGAGTGCGCATGCGTGCCAACCGAGCACTTTGGCGGTATACGAGCGATTCGATCTTGCGCGCTGTGCCCGTTCCAGGTGGGTAATCGCAGCGTCCCGATTGCCGAGACCCAGGGCGACCTCGCCCGCGAACAGGTGTGCTTCGGTTGCGCAGGCCATCCTGTGACGGCTGGCCGCTGTCGCCACGTCGGTCGCCTCGCGAAGGAGCCGCCCGCTCCGCTCGCCCAGGTCCCTACGTGCACGTACCGTCCCGAGACGGGCAGCGATGGCTCGCACGTCGCGTCCCTGATCACGGAACAGCCGGAGTGCGCGCTGGTCGTAGTCACGCGCCAGATCCGGCTTGCCGGCGGCCGCCGCCGCATCACCGGCTCGGGTGAGCGCGCGCGCAAGGTAGCCGGCGGCTGCCCCCGGACGTTCCAACAGAGCGACCGCGTGCTCAGCACTCGACAAAGCGTCCTTGGCGAGACCCGCGGAGAGTAGTGCGGCCGAACGCGAATCGGCCAGTTCCCATAGTTGTGTACCCGCAGCGCCGAACCGCTGCCCGGCGACGTCGTAATGCATAAGCGCGTCGGGTATTCGACCATCGAGGACCGCCACCAACCCGCGGTACTGGCGCGCGGTAGCCGCTTCGAACACCTGCTTGCCGTCGACGAGTAGTTCCTCGGCCCGGCTGAGGGCGGCTTCGGCCCGACGCGTGTCACCTTGCTCGATGCAGACCATCGCCAGGTTCAGCTCGGCACGCGATTCCCAGGTGGCGTCGCCCGCTCGCCGTAACGCGCGACCGGCCATGCGCAGGACCCGCGCCGCTTCTTCGAAGCGGCCCGCCTCGCCCAACAACGAACCTTGGCGTACGCGGATCCGCGCTGCATCGTATCCGCTCACCTTGGCCAACGCTGAGTCGAGCCGCGCAAGTGCCTCGGCTGTGCGGCCCGCGACCGCCAGAGTGGCGCCGAGCGAGGCCTCGACGTCGGCTTGCCGCGCCGCGCCGACTCTCCCGGCATCAGTGAGCGCGGACTCGAGTTGACGAATCGCCGCACGGGCGTCACCGAGTTCTCGCAGGGCGATGCCGCGTGCCTGGCCGGCGTAGGAGCGCGACTCCGGGTCGCGTGTAGTGTTCAAGATCAGTTCGGCGCGAGCGAGGGCGAGTCGCGGCTGCGACAGTGCAGTTACGGGGAGATCGCGCAACGATTCCCGTGTTGATTCGCCAGCGCGGTCGCGGCGGCGTTGTGTTGGCACGTGGCGAAGCGTAGACAACTAAGCGATCAATGCGCGTGGGGAGTTCGGGATGAAATCAGATTCGGCCTCCGAATCCGCTGCCGCCGAACGGCGTTTCGTGGCTGAGGTCAAAGGCACGATGGCGGTCTCCGACTTTCCCATACGGGCATGGCCGCCGGATTTCGACGAACAGGGCGACATCGCGTACTTCTACAAATCCGGAGCGCTTCTCGCCCGCGACGCCGATGCTCAGCGCGTCGCCGAGGCGATACGGGTGCTCTCGCAGGACTTCGATGTAGACGGACAACGGCGTGAAGCACGTGTCGACAGCCCGCTGAAAGGCGTGACCCGCTTCCAGTTCGATGTGCCGCAGTTGTCGGATCCGTCCGACATCGACCAGGCGCTGCGGACTGATCCGACGCCACGACTGATCGACCGTCTGGAGGACACGCTCGGACCAGGCGTTGCCAGTCACGAGTACGCATTCGAGGTGACGTACGTACATTGTCCGGCCACGGAGCCCGAACGAGTCCTCGACCCAGATGCCAGCCAGGCCGAAATCGACGCCGCTCTTTGGCCGCCGCGCAGCCCAGGCGATGCCGGGGCGGGCGTGCATGTTTCCGTCGTCGACACCGGGCTGCTCAACGGCGTCGAGGGCTGGGCGCCGTGGCTTGCCGGGGTCATACCGGACAGCGCCGCCGACGTCGAAGATCCGGACACATTCGACGTGCACTCCCGAACCAACCAGCCGGATGGGTATGCGGATCCTTACGCGGGTCACGGGTCCTTCATCGCCGGGATAATCCGGTGCATTGCGCCCGCGACGGATGTGGTCGTGGAGCGCTTGCTCGGGCCCACCGGATTTGTCAGCGAAGGCGACATGATCACCCAGGTCCAGCAGGGGTTGTCGCGCTCGCCGGACATCATCAGCCTGTCTGCAGGAGGACGGACCCGAGGGGACGTCCCGCCCCTCGGGTTGCAGCAACTGTGGAGCCAACGACTAAGCCAGCAAGGGGGCGTCGTCCTGGTCGCCGCCGCCGGAAACAACTCCTCGATGCGGCCGTTCTGGCCGGCGGCATTCGACTGGTGTGTGGCCGTGGGATCGATGAGCCGCGACGGCCAGGATCGGTCGTGGTTCAGCAATTACGGATCCTGGGTCGACGTCTTCGCCCCGGGCGAGAAAATCGTCAACGCCTATCCGAAACTGAAGTACAAGACGATCGTCGAAAACGATGTGCGCGACACCCGAGCGGGCGTGGTCAGCTGGAGCGGCACGTCTTTCGCGACACCAATAGTGAGCGCACTGATTGCCGCGCGTATGTCGCGAACCGGGGAGAACGGTCCGACTGCGGCGGCCGCGCTTCTCGCAGCCGCGCGCGGGCAGTTTCGGCCCGGAGTAGGTCCTCGGCTGTTCCCGTAGGACTCAGATCCGGGTCCACTCGGTGACGAAACCGTCGCCGTCGGTGGGCTCGACCCGGAACCGGACGTCGCCGGGCGGGCAGAGCGGGACCGAGAACATGCCCATCGGGTCGATCGCGGCGCGACGCGGTGGATGGAAGCGGGTCTCGACGACGATGCTGCCGGGCAGCGCCGGGCTGAGCTGGCCGACGAAGGTGTCGGCGAGCACGTCGACGTCGAGAGTGGTGTCGCCGATGCCGAAGACCAGACTGCGCACCGACATCGGCTCGGCGCGGAACGCGCCGGCGAGTTCGGGGTCGGCGAGCGAGTCGTAGGACAGGCGCGCGAGCTCCTCGTCGAGCGTGCGCATCGTGTAGATCGCCTTCGCGGCGGTGACGACGTCGTCTGGCACCGAGCCGGTCTCGCGCAGCGCGCTGCGCAACTCGTCGAGCAGCAGGTCGTCGTCAGCAATCCAGTTGTCTGGCCTCATCGGTGATCCCCTCCCATGATCGCCGGGCCTGCGGCCGGCAGAAAACCTGCGAGCGCCGGCGATTGGCGCAGCCGGTCCAGATATCGAGCCCGGGTCGGTCCGATGCTGCCTATCGGAATTCCCAATTCGTCGCTTATTTCACGATACGTACGAGGCGGATCGGCCATCAACAACGACAGCAGCGAGCGGGCCGTTGCCGGTAGCTCGCCGAGCGCGGCCAGCAGCGCCTCGTGACGCTCGGCGTAGAGGAGATTGCGGGCCGGATCGGTGCTCTCGACGTCGTCGGCGACGTCCAGTTCCATGGCGTTCGGTACCTCACTGCGGTTGTGTCGAAAGCCTGCCAGGCACTCTCGACGCGTGGTCGTGGCGAGCCACCCGGGCAGGGCCGCGGGCTCGCGAATCGTGTCGAGGCGCTCGGTCAGACGCAGCCAGACGTTCTGGCAGACATCGGCCGCATCGTGCCTCGGCAGTTTGTAGCGCATGCAGATGCTCCAGACCAGTGGTGCGAATCGGTCGACGAGGGCCTCCCAGGCCGATGCGCTGCCGTTCGTCGCGGCGCGTACCAGTTCCGCCACCGGTTCCTCGTCGATCAATGTGCACCCCTTCGCCCGGAGTGTGACGCGTTTGTGGCGTCGATAGTCAGATGTCGGCCCGACCCGACTGATACCTGCCAGGACAAGATCTTTTCAAGGCTTCGGTATCACCCCGATCCCCAGGCGCTCTGAGACGCTGTGGAATACCGCGTGCGTCAGCCGGGCGGGCGCCACCGTTCGTCGGTCCCGACCGGGTTGCGCGCGACCGCGGGTGTCGCGATGGCCGCCCTGGTTGTCGCCGCGGCGATGTGGGGTGTCGCCACGAGCGGCACCAAGTACGCACTCGCCGGCTTCGCGCCGCTGACCCTGCTCGCCGTCCAGCTCGCCGCGGCGACCGTGGTGCTGTGGATCGTGCTCGCCCTGCGCGGCCTGCGGTCCGGTACGGGATGGCGGCCGGTGCGATGGACGCCGGCGCAGTGGCGGCTGCCACTGGTGCTCGGCCTGTTGGAGCCGGCGTTGGCCTATGTCGCGGACACTGTGGGACTCTCGCGCACCAGCGCGGCGAACGCTTCGGTGATCATCGGGTTGGAATCGACGTTCGTCGTCCTGCTCGCCGCGGTATTCCTGCGCGAGCGCATCACCCGCAACCTGACGCTCGCGGTGGTCGCCGGGTTGTTGGGCCTGATCGCCCTCGAGCAGGTCAGTTGGCTGACCGGCCCCGGGATGGGGGACCTGCTGGTGCTCGGCGGCGCGCTGAGCGCGGCCGGCTACACGATCGTGGCCCGCCGCGTGGACGAGGACTGCGACGCGCTGGCACTCACCGCCCGCCAGTTCAGCGTCGCGGCGCTGATCGTGGTCCCGGCCGCGGTGTTCGCCTGGACGAGCGGATCCGAGGCGGTGCCGACGCACGTCGCGACGCGAATGTGGGTGGCCGCGGCACTCGTCGGCATCCTCGGCTTCGCCCTAAGCTTCCTGATCTACAACTGGGCGATCGTGGTCGTCGAGGCCGGTTCGGCCGCGGTGATCATCAATCTGATCCCGGCCTTCGGCCTGATCACCGCGGTCTTGTGGCTCGGCGAGGAGCTTACGACTGCGCGCCTGCTCGGCGCGGGCCTGATCACCGCCTCGGTGGCGACTTTCACGTTGGCCGAGGTGCGGGCGGCCCGCTCCCGCACCGTTCCCGAACCCGCGGTCGCGGCCGCAGGCACGTCGGGGAGGGACGAGCTTGCGGTCGCGCCTGCGATCGCCGCCTGATTTCGCGCCCGCATCGCCGCGCTGAGTGGCGACATGCTGCGGTGAGTGGCGACTTCTTACTCGCCACCGAACGTGTTTTCTTGCCACTCAACGGGGGTGGGCGGGCGCGGGGGCGGGCTCAGCGCGGAGGGTGCCGCATGCCGCGTCGACCAGGGCCGCCCCGTGCAACACCGTGTCATCGCCCCAGCGCGGGCCCATCACCTGCATCCCGACGGGCAGGCCGTCGCGGCCCGGCCCGATCGGCACCGAGGCGGCCGGCAACCCGGCCAGGTTGGCCGGCAGGGCGAGCGCGCACCAGGCGTCGAAGGCCGCGGGCACCGGTCGGCCGTCGATCGTTTCCGGCGCCAGCCGGCCGAGCGCGAACGCTGTCACCGGCATCGTCGGGGTCAGCAGCAGGTCCACCTCGCTGAAGTACTCGTCCCAGCGCCGCGCGTAGTCGGCGCGCGCCTCCTGCGCGTCGAGATAGGCCCAGGCCGGTACGTCGCGGCCCGGCAGGGCCAGCGACGCGGCGTCCGCGCCGACGAGGTCCGGCGCGGCCTCGATCAACGGCCCTTCCGACGCCCAGCTCTCCGGGAACGCGATGGCGTCCCACAGTGAGGTGGGGTCGATCGGCGCCGGCGGCTTGTTAACGATCATCGCGCCGGCGTCGCTGACTGCACCGAGCGCCCGCTCGAACGCGTCACGCACGTCGGGATCGATGTCGCCGACGCCGAGGTCGGCCGAGACGGCGACGCGCAGCCCGGCCCAGGTCGGCGCGTCGTCGTCGTGCGCACCCGAGTGCCGCCCACCGCGCATCCTCGGGAGCAGGTCCTCGCCCGCCGGGCCGGCCATCACCGCGAGCCCAAGACGCAGGTCGCGGACCGACGCGGCGATCGGCCCGGTCACCGACAGCGTCGGCCAGCCCCGAAAGCCCGGCATCTTCGCCACCAGCCCGAAGGTCGGCTTGATGCCGTAGGTGCCGCAGAACGCAGACGGGATGCGGATCGAACCGCCACCGTCGGTGCCGACCGCGAGCGGCACCACCCCGACGGCGACCGAGACCGCCGCCCCGCCGCTGGACCCGCCGCACGTGCGGGTCGGGTCGTGCGGATTACGGGTCGCACCGAACAATTCGTTGTCGGTTACGCCGCGATAGCAGAACTCCGGGTTGTTCGTCTTCGCGACGATGATCGCGCCGGCTTCGACGAGGCGGTCGACGCATCCGCAGCTGTCCGGTGCGACGAAGTCGCGCAGCGCGAGCGATCCGTTCGTTGCGGGCAGGCCGCGCACCCACACGTGATCCTTCACCGTGATGGGCACGCCGGCCAGCGGCCCGGTGCGGGTGCCGGCGTCGACCTCGGCTGCCTGGGCGCGGGCGTTGTCGGCGTTGACGAAGGTGAACGCGTTGAGTCCGGCGACCTCGTCGATGCGCGCCAGCGCGGCCTCGACGGTGTCTTCGGCCGAGGCGGCGCCGGTGCGGATCGCGGCCGCCGCGGCGACGCTGTCTCTCATGCCGTTCGGTGCTCGTGCGCGGCGCGCTCGAGTTGCTCGGCCGCCGCCTTCGCGGTGCGCGTTTCGCCTTCGAGGTCGATCGAGCGCGACAGCACCCAGTAGAGGATGCCAGACACCGGCAGCCCGATGCACCACGAGATGTCGGCCCGGTCCAGCGACTTCGGCACAAATCCGGTGAAGAGGGATTGAAGATCTCGGCGATCGCGTAGTGGCCGCCGCGCACGACGTAGTAGTCGACCCGGGTCTCGAGGCGGCTGATCCGCTTCAACTGCGTCGCCGTCACAACGCGCACGCTGCCTTCGTGCGGCGTAAGCCGAAAGGGGTGAACGCGACTATTCATGACCGATCGGTAGCGTGAGAGGCGTGGAAGAGCGAATTCTGGGCCGGACCGGCCGTGTGGTGTCGGTGGTGGGGCTGGGCACGTGGCAACTCGGCGCCGACTGGGGCGCGGTGTCGGAGTCCGACGCGTTGGAGGTGCTCGCTGCCTCGGCGGCGGCGGGTGTGACGCTCTTCGACACCGCCGACGTCTACGGCGACGGACGCAGCGAGCGGCTCATCACCAAGTTTCGGAAAGCGAATCCCGCCGCCGACGTGTTCGTCGCCACCAAGATGGGCCGGCGGGTCGAGCAGGTCCCGCACAACTACGTGCTGGGCAATTTCCGTCAATGGCTTGACCGGTCGCGCCGCAACCTCGAGGTCGAGCGCATCGATCTCGTGCAACTGCACTGCCCGCCGACCCAGGTCTACCGCGACGACGCGGTGTTCGACGCCCTGGATCTGCTCGTCGGCGAGGGCGTGATCGCCAATTACGGCGTGAGCGTCGAGACCGTGGAGCAGGCGCTCATCGCCATCGCCCGGCCGGGTGTCGCCAGCGTGCAGATCATCCTGAACGCTTTTCGCCACAAGCCTTTGGAGCAAGTGCTGCCCGCGGCGAACGAGGCCGGGGTCGGCATCCTGGCGCGGGTCCCGCTGGCGTCCGGCCTGCTGTCCGGCCGCTACCGCGCGGACACCGAGTTCGCCCCCGACGACCACCGCAACTACAACCGGCACGGTGAGGCCTTCGACGTCGGAGAGACTTTCGCCGGCGTCGACTACGACACCGGTGTGGCGGCCGCGCAGGAGTTCGCGCAGGTCGCGCCGGACAACCCGGCCGGGCTGGCGCTGCGGTGGATCATCGACCAATCCGGCGTCACGTCGGTGATCCCTGGGGCACGCAACGTCGAGCAGGCCCGCGCCAACGCCGCCGCGGCCGGCTTTCCACCGGTGTCCGACGACACCGATGCGGCGATCCGGCGGATCTACGACGCGCACATCCGGCCGCTGGTCCACGATCGCTGGTGATCAGCCGTCCACCCGGCGCAACACCGACTCGGCCGGCGCGAAGTTCGGTGGTTGGCTGGGTTCGCGCCATGAGGTCGCTGGCGAACCCGCGGGCAGCCACCGCTCGTCCCACATGCCGAGGGCGAGGTCGAGATCGCCGAACGACTCGTGCACCGGGGTGCGCAGGTGCTCGGACCAGACCCGCGTTCGCAGGTCGCGGACCAGGGGGGTCCTGGTCGTCACCGCGGCGCTCACCTCGCTGTCCACCGCGCCCATCGAGCGGCTGAACATGTTGGCCGATCCGATGCAGGCGAACACGTCGTCGATGAGCACCAGCTTGGCGTGCACGGTCAGGTGCTCCACCCGGTAGACGGCGAGGTTGGCCCGGTGCTGCGGGTCGAGCGGGTCGGCGATCTTGCGGCGCAGGTCGCGGTTGAGCCTGCGGTTGATCGGCAACACATGGAATCCGGGGTCATCCGGGTCGCGGATCCCGGAGCCGACGAGGATCACCTTGGCCCCGCGCCGCGCTGCGTCGCGCAGCGGCCCGTACAGCTCGTAACGGTGGTCGCCGCCCAGGGACTCGCCGAGGTACTGGTCCTCGATGTAGACGTAGCGGTGCGCCGCCTCGATGGCGGCCCGCAGCGTCTCGTAGACCTCGTGCACGCCGGCGCCGGGCAGTGTGTCCCAGTCGAGGCGCTGCCACGGCAGCAGGGAGTCGAACTTGCGCGGCGGCACCGAGCGCAGCACCCGTACCGCCGTTCCGGGGCACTCGCGCGGGGCCTGGCGCGGCGGCGCGGGCGGCGCCGGTGCGATGACGCCGGGGTTCAGCTGCTCCCACCGCGGCAGCTGCCGCACGTAGTGCTTGCGCGGCAGCGTCGCGGCCTCGGCCCAACGCTGCGCGACGATGTTCCACACCCGCTCGGCGCCGGGCCCGCGCAGTTGCACCACCGCGTCGTGCCAGCCCCAGCGGCGATTGCGGTGGCGCAGCCGCTCGTGCGGTTCGGCGTCGAAGCGCTTGTCCTCCAGGTCGATCCCGCCGACGAACGCCGTCAGCTCCCCGCCGCGCGACACGACGACGATCTTCTGGTGGTTGGCGCCCAGCATGGCGCCGGTGAAGTCCATCAGCACGGCGCCGTCGAGTGGTCTGGCTGCCGATCCCGGCAGCCGCCAGGTGCGCAGCCGGCGCGCGTGCAGGGCGTTGGCCCGGAAGTCGCCGAGCAGCGCCCAGGGGCTTGACGAGGCGAGCACGCGCCCGCCCACGAGCACCCGCACCGTCGCGCCCGCCGCGGCGGCGCCGGCGAGCCGCTCGCCGAGCGCGTAGTAGCCGACGTCGCCCGGCCGGCGGCCGCCGAAGTCGAGGGTGGAGTCGACGGCGAGCGAGCTGATCAGGACCGCGTCGTCCGGACCCAGGTCGGCGACCATCTCGTCGAGCCTGGCGAAGTACGCCTCCCCGTCGAGCAGCGGGTGCCATTCCGTGTCGTCGAGGAACGTCGGACACTCCGGCGTCGATTCGGGGAAGTACTCCAGCACGACTGCCCACATTGCCATGCCGGGCCGACCACGGTGAGCGGTACCAGCTTGGGTGGGTAGACCATCGGCATGACCGAACAGCCGGACGAGGAACGCGTGATCGAGCGGGCCGACTTGCTGCCGGAGGAACAGCACGCCGGCAGCGACGACCCGATCGAGCAGGCGGAGATCATCCTCGAGGACTCCGACCGGCGCACCGCCGAGCCCGCGCAGACCAAACGGGAGTCGACCCAAACGCCGGACTGACCCCGACGCCGGACTGACTCAGACCGGGCGCTTCCTGGGCATCGTCTTGGCGACGATCGCCGGGTCGCGGGTGACGACATCGCCGAGCGCCTCGTCGATGCGCTGCATCGCTTCGCTCAGGGAGCCGAACGCCGGCGGCCTTCACGTTCTCGCTCACCTGCTCGGGCCGCGAGGCGCCGACGAGCGCGGCGCTCACGTTGTCGTTCTGCAGCACCCACGCCACCGCCAGCTGCGCCATGGTCAGCCCGAGGTCGGCGGCGATCGGCTCGAGCTCCTGCACCCGGGTGAGCACGTCGTCGGTCATCCACCGGCTGATCATCTGCGCGCCGCCCTTGTCGTCGGTGGCGCGTGAGCCGGCCGGCGGCTGCTCGCCCGGCAGGTACTTGCCGGTGAGCACGCCCTGCGCGATCGGGCGACCAGACGATCTGGCCGATGCCGAGCTCGCGGCAGGTCGGCACGACCTCGTCCTCGATGACCCGCCACAGCATCGAGTACTGCGGCTGGCTGGAGACCAGCTGGACTCCGAGGTCCTGCGCCAGCTCGTGCGCCGCGCGGATCTGGTCGGCGGTCCACTCGCTGACGCCGATGTAGAGCGCCTTGCCCGCGCGCACGACGTCGGCGAAGGCCTGCATCGTCTCTTCGAGCGGGGTGAACGCGTCGTAGCGGTGCGCCTGGTAGAGGTCGACGTAGTCGGTCTGCAGCCGGCGCAGCGAGCCGTCGATGCACTCCATGATGTGCTTGCGCGACAGCCCGGTGTCGTTCTTGCCCTTGGGTCGGCCCGATCGGCCAGTAGACCTTGGTGAAGATCTCGAGCGATTCGCGGCGCTCGCCCTTCAGCGCCGCGCCGAGCACCGCCTCGGCCGCGGCCGTTGGCGTAGACGTCGGCGGTGTCGAACGTGGTGATGCCGGCGTCGAGCGCCGCGTGCACGCACTGGGTCGCGACGTCGTTCTCGACCTGCGAGCCGTGGGTGAGCCAGTTGCCGTAGGTGATCTCGGAGATCTGCATGCCGGACGAACCGAGGTGGCGAAATTCCATACCCCCATGTTGCCGCACGGTGTCACGGCCGGTTCAACAGCACCTCGGCGACGAGTTCGGCCGAGCGCAGCCGGTCCTCGGCGGTCGGCGCCTGGAAGGCGATGATCAGCTCGTCGGCGTCGGCATGCTTGGCGAAGGTCTCGAGGTAGTCGCGCACGTCCTCGGGTCGCCCGACCGCCGAGTAGACGGCCATCTGCCGCACCCGTTGCCCCTCCGGGCCGGCCAGTACGGCGTCGACCTGCTCGTCGGTCAACCGCAGCCCGGGCCGGGCGAGCGCACGCAGCCGTTGCCGCATGGCCTGCTGGAATTGCTCGGCCGCGGCCGGCTGCGAATCGGCGGCGATCGCGTTCACCGCTGCGATGACGTAGGGCTGCGCCAGTTGCTCCGACGGCCGGAAGCCGCGGCGGTAGGCGGCAACCGCGGTCTGCAGGTCGGCCGGCGCGAAATGCGACGCGAAGGCATACGGAAGTCCGAGGCGCGCCGCGAGCTGGGCGCCGAACAACGACGAGCCGAGGAGGTAGAGCGGCACGTCGGTACCGCGACCCGGGTAGGCGTGGACGCCCTCGACCAGCGACTCGGCGCTCAGGTAGCCCTGCAGCTCCAGCACGTCATTGGGGAAGTCGTCGGCGGCGGTGACGTCGCGGCGCAGGGCCCGCAGTGTCGTGCGGTCGGTGCCCGGCGCGCGTCCCAGCCCGAGATCGATCCGGCCGGGATGCAGCGCCGCCAGCGTTCCGAACTGCTCGGCGATCACCAGCGGCGCGTGGTTGGGCAGCATCACCCCGCCCGACCCGAGCCGGATGCGCTCGGTGTGCGCGGCCACATGCGCGATGAGCACGCTGGTGGCCGACGACGCGATGCTCGGCATGTTGTGGTGCTCGGCGTACCAGACGCGCCGGTAGCCCGCGGCCTCGGCGACTCGGGCCAGCTCGACGCTCGCCGCGAAACTCTCCCCCGCGGTCTGGTTTCGACGTACCGGGGCGAGGTCGAGGATCGAGAGCGGGAGCGGCATGCGGGTCCTTCCGAGGGGATCTGTGGCCACAACCGTGCCCGGTGGTTCCGGCATTCCGGAAAGAGCCGGCGCGATGCCACGGTTGCAGCGGCATGCAGGTGAGCGCATTGGGCCGGGTCGGCATCTGGGCGCACAGCTCGCGGCTCGGCGCCGGGCGGGCGCAGGAGCTCGAGGCGCAGGGTTACGGGGCGATCTGGATCGGCGGTTCGCCCGTCGACTACCTGGACGCGCTCGACGCCGAGCGGGTGCCGAAGGACCAGCGGGCGCTGGCCGCGCTCGGCCCGAGGGCGTTGCGTCTGGCTGCCGGCCGGACCCTCGGCGCGCATCCCTACCTCACCACGCCCGAGCACACTCGTGAGGCGCGCGAGATCCTGGGCGCCGGCGTGCTGCTCGCGCCGGAGCAGAAGCTGGTCGGTCACGGCGACGCGGCCACGGCGGCCACCCGGGTGCGTGAGCATCTCGACGCGGGCGCCGACCATGTGGCCATTCAGGTGCTGGCCGCCAGCACCGACGACGCGTTGCGCAGCTACGCTGAACTGTCCGAGGCGCTCGGACTCCGCTGAGGAGAAATGGGTGTGCGGCCGCGGCACCTCGACGCCGTCGAGGCTGATGTCGACCCTTTCATTGTAGAAACACACCAGGCCGGTGATCGGCAACAGCGCGGCCAAGGGGAAATCGTAGGCCCACGCAAGGTCGGGGTACGTGGTGTCGCCGATGCGCACCGACCAGTAGTCCGTGGTCCGCCCCTTGTACGGGCAGGCCGTTTCGGTATCCGAGTGGAAGAGATGGCTGAAGTCGACGCTGGTGCGATCGAGGTAGTAGCGGGTGGGCAGGCCGGTCTCGAAGACGAGCACCGGCGCGTTCGACTCGGCGAGCAGCACGCCGTCGAGGCTGACCCGGACGTGGCGGGTGGAGCGCAGCGCATCCACGCGGACATATGGGTTGCGGGGATGGACGAACACCTGCTCGTCCTCCTCGTACCACGCGTCCAGCGCGGCCCAGTCGAAGCGGACCGTGTTCGCGACACCTTCGATCGCGTCGGCGCCGAACACCCGCGCCGCGCCCGGCCGTTCGACGTCTCCGACTCGTACGGTGTGCAGCGCAGCCCTGCCGCGGGTGGTGCCGTGCGACGCACCGTCGTCGACGAGTACGCCGGCCGCGACGTCGTCGAGCGGGATGTAGAACTGCGGGTAGGCCGGCCACTCCCACACGTAGCTCGCGCGGGACGTGTCGAGCAACGTGCGCCCGGCGAGCACCGCGCGCACCCGGCGCGGCACCGGCTCGACATGGTCGCGCGTGACGGGCGGCAGCGGGTAGTCGACTGGCATGTGCGCAGCGTAGGCCCGTCACTACTCTCGGGTCGGTGAGCGACGTGAGTGGCCCCCGCGGCAGCTGCGGCTCATCACACTCGTGCTCGCCGCCGCGTGCGGGCTCACCGTCGCGAACCTCTACTACGCGCAGCCGTTGCTCGACCTGATCGCCGACGACTTCGGCGTGAGCCGCGGCAGGGCCGCGCTGGTCGTGACGATGACCCAGGTCGGGTACGTCCTCGGGTTGCTGTTCGTGCTGGCGCTCGGCGACCTGCTCGAGAACCGGGTGCTGGTGGTCCGCACCCTGGTCGGCACCGCCGCGGCGCTGGTGCTGACCGGCGCGGCGCCGGACTTCGGGGTGTTCCTGGCTGCGTCGGTCCTGGTCGGGCTGTCCTCGGTGGTCGCGCAGATCCTGGTGCCGCTGGCCGCGCACCTCGCGCCGGCCGGCCAGGAGGGCCGGTTCGTCGGGCGGGTGATGAGCGGATTGCTGCTCGGCATCCTGCTGGCCCGGACGGCGTCGAGCGTGCTGGCCCAGGCCGCCGGCTGGCGCACGATCTTCTTCGTGTCCGCCGGGCTGATGCTCGCACTGGCCGTGGTCATTTGGCGGGTGCTGCCGATCCATCGCCCGCCGGTCGACCACTCCTACGGCGAACTGCTGACCTCGGTCGTGCGCCTGGCCCGTCACGAGCCGGTGCTGCGCCGCCTGGCGCTGTGCCAGGCCGGCGCGTTCGGGGCGTTCAGCGTGTTCTGGACGGCGGTCGCGTTCGAGCTGATCTCCAGGCACGGCTTCTCCCAGGCCCAGATCGGGCTGTTCGCCCTCGTCGGCGCCGCGGCGCCGATCGGCGGGTGGATCGCCGATCACGGCCACGGGTGGCACGGCCGGGCAGCCGTGCTCGCGATCGCCGCGGTGTTGCTGGACCTCGCGGTGCAGGGCCACCAGGTGATGGCCCAGCACGTCCTGTACCAGTTGCAGCCCGCCGCGCGCGCCCGATCGACCACGGTCTACATGTCGCACCACGGTGCCGCAGGACCGGAGGCAGCTCAGAACCGCGGGAGCGTCGCCGCGGTGAATGCCGAGCCCGACTGGCTGATCTGCCAGGTGCGCACGTCCTTGCCGTCGTGTGCGACGTCCTTCTCCCGGAACACGACGCCTGGCTCACCCGCACAGCCCTGCCCGCACACGATCGCCGGCACGCCGTCGCGCTCGATGGTGAACGCGGCCTCGCCCACGAACTGGGCGAGATCGAGCGGCGCCGCGCCACTGACGTCGAGCACCGGATACGGGCGACCGGACGCCACCGGGTCAGCGGACGAGAAGGTCATGAACCATCCTGAGGGTTGATTTGCGCGCAGTGGGTCTGCCGTCAATAGGAGAGTGTGCCCTCCGATGAGGTGCCGCGTATCAACCGACGCGGAATCACCGAAGGATTTCGGTTCACCTGCCGATGATCGGCGGCAGGGCGAGCAGCATGACGGTCGACCAGGTCACATGGGTGAGCATCGAGGCGAGGATGCCGCCGGACGCGCGCCGCTGCAGCCCGAACAGGAATCCCATCACCACGGCGGCGAAGACCAGCATCGGATTGCCGGTGGCCACCGTGACGATCGCGTAGATGATCGTGGAGATCAGCACCGGATTGCCGCCGGCCGATCGCGGCGAACAGCGCGCCGCGGAAGAAGACCTCCTCGGCGGCGCCGTTCAGCAGCGTGACGACCGCGACGAGCGCGAGGTTGCCCTGCTGCGCGTGCGCGAGCACGTGCCGCACGAAGTCGCGCAGCGGGTCGATCTGGCGCACGACCAGCGCCCCGAGGACGAACACCGCGGCCGCGGCGAGGCCGAGCACGATCGGCGTGACGATCGGGCGGCGCAGCGCACCGCGGAACGGGATGTAGCCCAGGTGCAGCGGTCCGGACAGCAATCCGCCGACGACCCACGTGACCGCCACCGCGACGGTGAGCGGGTAGAACCACGGGCTGCCCGGGTCGGTGGCGAGGCGAAGCCGAGCAGGCGTCATCCCGATGGCGAGCGTGATCGCCGCGACGATGCGCCGGCGCCGAAACGCCGAGTCCGGCTGCTGGTGATCGCGCGGGACGCGCTCGATGCAGCGCCGGCGCCAAGCAGGCGCTCCAACCGTTGCCTCATGCGCCGGCGGCGGCCTCGGCGCGGTCGGCCAGCGCGCGCCGCACCGCCTCGTCGTAGCCGATCGGCTCGCCCGGCACGACCTGCCTGATCGAGTCGTCGTGCACGACGACCTCGTTGGTCATCGAGTCGACCAGGTTGCGCGCGGTGCCGATGTCGACGTCGGTGACCAGCGCCAGCCACATCGAGGACAGCTGCGGGGTCAGCAGCGGCACGTCGACGGTGCGGATGTGCTTGCCCTGCACGGCGGCGGCTCGGTCGAGCATGTCGATGTAGCGCAGCACCTCGGGGCCGCCGATCTCGTACACCCGACCGACGGCGTCGGGCGCCTCGAGCACGCCGACGAGATAGCGGATCACGTCGTCCTGCGCGATCGGCTGGGTGCGGGTGTTCACCCACTTCGGCGTGACCATCACCGGCAGGTGGTCGACGAGTTGGCGGGTGATCTCCCACGAGATGCTGCCGTGGCCGATGATCACTGCGGCCCGCAGCACGGTCACCGGCACGTCGGTGCCGCCCAGCAGGTGTTCCACCTCGCGGCGCGAGCGCAGGTGCGGGGACAGGTCGTCGTCCTCGTCGCCGAGGCCGCCGAGGTAGATGATCCGCTTGATGTCGGCCCGCGCAGCCGCGGCGGCGAAGTTGCGTGCGGCGCCGGCGTCCTTGCGCTCGAAGTCGGCCGAGCCGAGCGAGTGCACGAGGTAGTAGGCGGCGTCGACGCCGCTCAGCGCCTCGACCAGGCTGGCGGCGTCGTCGACGTCGCCGGCGAACCGGGGTGCCGGCCCCGGCGTAGTCGTCGGGGTGGCGGGTCATCGCCCGCACCTCGTGCCCGGCGTCCCCGAGCGCCCGGCACAGGTGCGAGCCGACGAAGCCGGTCGCACCGGTCACCAGCACCGTCTGGGTCATGCCGCAAGCCTTCCCGATGCGCCGGTCCGCTACGCGCTCACACCCTCGGCATCGGCGCGCAGCACCTGCAGCAGGTCTTCGTAGGGCCCGACGAGGTAGGCCTGATCGCCCCCGGCGAAGCGGGTGTCGCGGCGCGGCGGGAACTCCAGGGCCTGGTTCGGCCCGCGACGCCGGATCGCGATGACCCGGATGCGCGCGGAAAGCTCGGACATCGTCTTGTCGGCCAGCCCGCCGGACTGGGCCACGGTAAGCCGGCCGATGAGCATCGGCTGGTGGTCGACGTAGAACGTGGAGTGGATGTCGAGCCCGAGCGCCGCGCCGACGAACCACGGTGCGGCCAGCGCCGCGGTGGAGCGGACCCAGCGGAACTCGAAGCTGGACTCGATGGTGTGCGCCAGATTCCGGTCGAAGACCCGTAACACCACCGGCACCTCGCGAGCCCGCTCGCCCAGCAACTCGTGAGCGGCCAGGCCGGTCTCGATGTTCGCGAGGTCGCTGCTGGTGAGTACCGCGACCGCCCGGGCCTTGGCCAGGTTCACTGCGTCCAGGCTCGCGGCGATCGTCGAGTCGCCGAACACCACCGGCACGTCGAGGGCGCGGGCCCGGGCGAGGAACCGGTTGTCCTCGTCGCGTTCGAGCACGACCACCGGTTGTCCGGCGGCGTGCAGGTGCTCGAGAACGCGCAAGCCCACCCCGCCGAGGCCGACGAGGATCACGTGATCACTCATCCGGGTGGCGAGCTGGCGGCCGAGCGATTGCGCGATGCGGCGGCTGACCAGCAGGTTCGTGAGCATGGCGTACAGGACGGTGACAAGCGTCGCGCCGATGATCATCAGCGCGATGGCCCACACCCGCAACCACGTCGGCTGATTTCCGAAGAAGAAATCACCGAAGCCCACGGTCGTCAGCGTCTCGGTGGTGAAGTAGGCCGCGTCGAGGATGCTCATCCGCGCGCCGTCGGCGGTACGGTACCCGATCCAGAGCAGCGCGACGGACAGGACCGCGACCGCGAGCAGCAGCCGCAGCGTCGTCCGCAGCTGCCGTTCCGACGACGCCACGAACCCGCGCACGTAGCGGCGCAGCCGCGCCTCGCGTCGATCGCGATGTCGCACGCCGGCGAGCTTGTCGTCCACGAGCAGCTGGCGGTCCTGCAGATCGGCTGCGGTACTGATCACCACCACGCGGTCGCCGGCCCGCACGGCGAGGTCGCGGCCGGGGCACACGTGCATCTCGCTCCCGTCGGCGGGCACTACGGCGATCGGGGCGAGATCGCCGAACAGGTGCCGCAGGGTGGCGTCCGCCGGGGCCGCCACCTCGCGCAGTACGAAGGGGTGCCCGCCGATCTCGATGGCGCGGCTGTGCAGATCCAGGCAGGCCTCGGCGAACGACGGAGCGGCGATCGACGCGACGTCGAGCACGCTCGCCGGACCGGTCACGCGCGCCACCGCGCGGCCAACCGCCTCGTTGCCGAGCTGCACGACCACCCGCAGCTCGGGCCGCAGCCGCCGCGCCAGCAGGGCGATCTCCAGGTTGACCAGGTCGGAGATGGAGGTACAGATGAGCGCGGTGGCCCCGGCGATCCCTGCTGCCTGCAGGGACGCGCGCCGCTGCCCGGAGCCGGACACGTGCGCCGCGCCGAGCTCGGTGCTGATGCGCAACAGTCGTGGGTCCGGCGCGTCGTCGACGACCACGACGTGCTCGCCCGCGACGCGCAACTGCTCGACGATACGCAGGCCGACGTCCTGCAACCCGCACACGATTACGTGCGCGCTCCATTGCGACGCCGTCCCGCCCACCGCGGCATCGTGGCCGCTGGTCGTTTCCGGCGTGTTACCCCGGCACCACCGAGTCCGGTGCCGTGCCGCCCGCGACGATCGGGAGATCCGCGGCGCGCCACGCGTCGAAGCCGCCGTCCACGTCGGTGGCCGGCAACCCCAGCGATCGCAGGGAGTCGGCGGCCAGCGACGACGTGTACCCCTCCTGGCAGATGACGACCCAGCGTTGACCGGCGCGCGCGAGCGGGATCCGGGCGTCGGAGTCGGGATGCACCCGCCACTCGAGATGGTTGCGTTCGATCACCACGGCCCCGGGGATCTCGCCGTCGCGCACCCGCTGCCAGTGCGGGCGGATGTCGACCAGGATGGCGCCATCCGTCACGGCCTGGGCGGCCCGCGCCGGCGAGAGCCGGTCCAGGCGCGACCGGGCGTCGGCGAGCAGTTCGTCGACGGTGGCGAAGGTGGTCACGACGCCACGCGCAGCGCGAACGTCGGCTCGGGGTCGTCGGTGGCCAGCGAGGCGATCAGGGACAGCTTGCCGTCGTCGAGGTCGTAATAGGTCATCGTGGTCAGGGGCGGCGAGTAGGCGTGCACGCTGACGGCCGGCGCATCGCTGACGTTGCGCACATCGTGCACGTAGTGCGCGCCGAAGCCGACGCTTTCGCCGCTGCGCCGGGCGGTGTCGTGCAACGACCCACGGGTCACGACGGCCTCGGTGAGGGTGCCGGACAGCACCGTGAACGAGCCGGAGGACCCGCCGTGGTCGTGCAGTTCGGTGCCCTGCTCGGGCAGCCAGCTGATCAACCAGACGTCCAGGCGCGGATCGCGGTAGATGCGTTGGTGCCAGCGGTGCTCGCGGTCGTAGTCGATGTACGGGTACCGGCCGTCGGCGACCTCGGCGGCGTAGAAGCGGGTGAACTCGATGAGCTGGATCAGGTCGAGGGAATCGGGCAGGCGGGAGTGGGACACAGCGGACTCCAGGTCGGTCGACGGGGTGGGCGGGCGCTCAGCGCCTGCGACACGCCTCGTCGAACGCGGTCTCGCGCCGCGAGGACCAGACAATCTCGAGCAGCCCGCCGACACCGTGGTCGACAGCAGCACGCTCGGTCCGGATCACCCGATCAGTCTGCAGGAGCTCGCGCGAATTGTCTACTGATTAGATAGGAAAAGACTCAAGCGGGAGGCGACGGGCACGTCAGTGAGGCCGGAACGCGACGACGGCTACCGACGGGGAGGAGGTTAAGCGAGGATCATCTTCGTGCGCGGCCAGCCCTCGCGCTGCTCGATGCGGCCGAGTTCCTCGGCGATCCACGCCGGGTTGGGCGGGCGCCTGGCCGGGTCGGCGGTCATCGCCCAGGTGAGCAGATCGGACAGCTCCAGTGGCACCCCGACGATCGGGGGCACCGGGTTGCTCAGCACCCGCACGATCACCGTCGCCGGGGATTCACCGGCGTAAGCGCGAAACGCTGCGCGGCCGGCGACGAGTTCGTAGAGGGTGGAGGCCAGGCCGTAGACGTCGGTGGCCGGGCTGGGTCCCTCGCCCTCGAGCAGCTCCGGCGCGGTGTGCGCAGTGGTGACGTGTCGCGGCGCGTAGGCCTTGCCGGCATCGATGCGCACCGACTCGTCGAAGCCGGCGAGCGCGGGCTCGCCCCACTCGGTGACCAGGACGTTCGCCGGGCGCACGTCGCAGTGCAACACCCCGTGGTGGTGCGCGGTCTCCAGTGCACCGGCGATCTTGATCCCGATGGCGGCCGCCTGCTGCAGGGCGACACGCTGGTCGCCGTGCAGCGAGTCGTCCAGCGAACCGGTGCAGCGCTCGAGCACCAGCGCCGGACGGCCGTCGTCGAGGACGACCCGCTGGTAGAGCGTGATGATGTGCGGGTGGGTGCCGAGCGTAGCCAGGATCTCGGCCTCGTTGTCGAGCGAATCGTGCAGCCAGCTGGCGCTGGTCTCGTCCGGCACCTTGATGACCACCGGCCGGTGCGCCGCGGGCTCGCGCGCCTCGTAGATCGTGAACCGGGAACCGGTACGGATCAGCCGGACGTCGCTGAACCGATCACCGAGGAAGGAGGTCTTCGCCCAGTCGCTTGACGCGAGCGACATGCTGGCCTCCAGGGATCTGAGCACCCGTTGCGTTTACGCGCGGTGATCTTCCGGCAAGGTCACGTTGTCGGCGTATGCACCCAGCCAAGCGTACTTCACTTCTGCTTCACGGCAAAAGGCATGTATGGGCGCGTCAAAATTCTCAGATGTCTCATGGCACAACAGTCACGGGCCACGCTGCGTGACGCACCAACCGCCCGGCGAGCGAACCGACGAACCGGCGCCCGGACTGGGTCGAGGCGCCGACGACGATGGCGTCCACGCGCAGTTCGTCGGCGACGGCGAGCAGCTCGCGGTAAGGGTTCCCACGGCGCACCACGAACTGCGCGTCGACCCCCACGTGTGCGGCGCCCTCGTGCACCGTGGTGCGCAGCTGCTCGGCGATCTCACCCTGGGTCTCCAGCAGCGCTCCGGCGGTGGCCACGACCTGGGCCGCCATGCCGTCGGTGGGCATCACGTACAGCGCGATCAGTTGCGAACCCTGCCTACGGGCAAGACCGCCCGCGTAGGCGCCGGCGCGCATCGACGACGGCGAGCCGTCGATGCCGACGAGGATGCGGCTCGGCCCGTCGGTCCCGAGTTCGAACAGGGTCCCGTCCACACCCGGATTGTGCCCGCCCGGACGTCGTTGCGGCGCGGGCCATTAGGGTCGAGTCCAGCCCAGACAGGAGTCGGCATGGTCAGCTTTTCCGCCTCCGTGCGGACCGATCGCGGGCGGGTACGCGATCACAACGAGGACAGCGTGCTGCACACCGACTGGGTGGTCGCGGTCGCCGACGGGCTGGGCGGGCACGCGGCCGGCGAGTTGGCCAGCCGGCTGGCGGTCGAGCAGCTCGAACCGCTGGGCAGCCGCACGGATCTCACCCCGGACCACCTCCTCGGCGCGATCCGCGCCGCGAACCGGGCGATCTACGCCGCCGGAAAGCGCGACCCCGAGCGCGCCGGCCTCGGCACGACGCTGTGCGGCGTCGCGCTCGTGCACCTCGACGGTGCACAGCAGTGTGCCGCGTTCAACGTCGGCGATTCGCGCGTCTACGGATTCGGCGACGCGCAGCTGACCCAGATCAGTGTCGATCACTCAGAGGTGCAGGAACTGCAGAACGCCGGCCTGCTCGATGCCGAGGAGGCAATGCGCTACCCGCGGCGCAACATCGTGACGCGCTGGCTGGGCAGCGACACCGACCCGGTGCCCGACGTCTGGGTCTTCACCCCGGCCGTCGGGGCCCGCTTCCTCATCTGCACCGACGGGCTCACCAACGAGGTCGACGACGCCACCATCGCCGGTGTCCTCGCCGCGCACGAATCGCCCGCCGCCGCGGTCGACGACCTCGTCGACCGGGCGCTGGAGGCCGGCGGGCGGGACAACGTCTCGGTCGCGGTGATCGACGTCGATGCCTGACCCGCCACCGGGGTTCGAGTGGCGGTGACGCCGAAGCGCGCCGGTGACGTCGACGGTCGGCTGCCGACCCACGCCGGCATCGCGCCCACCGTGCTGGCGGTGTCATACCCCAACGGCCACCTGGGCCCGATCGAGGCCGTGCACCTCGTGCGGGTACCCAGCCCGGACAACGACATCTCACACAACCACGCCCGGGTGAGTCGCGAGGGGTGGCAGGTGCTGGTCACCGATCTCGGTTCCACCAACGGCACGACTATTCGCGCGCCCGGTGCAGACGAGCCCGTCCAAATGCGCCCAGCACGGCGCGGCGTCCATCGTGCCCGGCACCGTGCTCGCCCTCGCCGACGAGATGGAGATCAAGTTCGATCCGCGCGGCTGACCGCCGCAAGAACCCGGCCAGAGCACTAGCCTGTCGCTCGTGACCGAGTTGCCCGAGGAGCCACGCGACGGCGGGCGGCGCACCCTCAGTGATCCGATCGACCGGCAGATCGCCGCGGCATTGCTCGCCGACGGGCGCAGCACGCTCAAGTCGCTCGCCCAGGTCGCCGGGCTGTCGGTCTCGGCGGTGCAGGCGCGGGTGCGGCGGATGGAATCGGGCGGGATCATCAAGGGCTACACCGCGTTGCTCGACGCCGAGGCGATCGGGCTCCCGCTCGCGGCACTGATCGCTATCACCCCGCTGGACCCGGGTCAGGCCGACGACGCACCCGACCGCCTGGCCGGCCTCACCGAGATCGAGGCCTGCCACTCGGTGGCCGGCGACGACGCCTATGTGTTGTTCGTCCGGGTCGCCTCGCCCGGCGCGCTGGAGAACCTGATCCGCGAGATCCGCCGGCGGGCGAACGTGTCGACCCGAACCACGGTCGTGCTGCAGACCTTTTTCGAACGACGAGCGGCCCCCCCGATCGGTTGACAAAGGCTGGCCGAGGCGACGGGAAATTGTCCAGTCAGCGGCACGACAAGCCGTAAAAACGCCGATATGATCGACCCATGACGACGATGTCGCCCGTGGGGGCCGAGCAGATCACCGCCGCTCAGGTACCGGACACGATCGCCCGCCACGTCCTCGCCGACGGCTACGACCTGATCCTCGACCTCGAGGCTTCGCACGGTTCGCACCTGGTCGACGCCCGCGACGGGCGCACCTATCTGGACCTGTTCACGTTCTTCGCGTCCTCCGCGCTGGGCATGAACCACCCGGCGCTCACCGACGCGCGGGCGCGCGCCGAACTCGCCACCGCCGCGGCGAACAAGCCCAGCAACTCCGACATCTACACCGTGCCGATGGCACGCTTCGTCGAGACGTTCTCCCGGGTGCTCGGCGACCCGGCACTACCGCACCTGTTCTTCATCGACGGCGGCGCGCTCGCGGTCGAGAACGCGCTCAAGGTGGCCTTCGACTGGAAGAGCCGCTGGAACGAGGCGCACGGGCGCGACCCGCGCCTGGGGACCCGGGTGATGCACCTGGAGGGCGCGTTCCACGGCCGCAGCGGCTACACGATGTCGCTGACGAACACCGACGCGAACAAGGTCGCCCGCTTCCCGAAGTTCGATTGGCCGCGCATCCCGGCGCCGGCGATCAACGGCACCGACGACGTCGAGGGCGCCGAACGCGCATCACTCGACGCGGCGTACCGAGCCTTCAGCGCGAACCCGCACGACATCGCCTGCTTCATCGCCGAGCCGATCCAGGGCGAGGGCGGCGACAACCACTTCCGGCCCCAGTTCCTGCAGGCGATGCAGGCGCTGTGCCGCGAGTTCGACGCACTGTTCGTGCTGGACGAGGTGCAGACCGGGGTCGGGCTCACCGGCACCGCATGGGCCTACCAGCAGCTCGGCGTGGCGCCGGACGTCGTGGCGTTCGGCAAGAAGTCGCAGGTGTGCGGGATCATGGGCGGCGGCCGGGTCGACGAGGTGCCCGACAACGTGTTCGCAGTGTCGTCGCGGATCAACTCCACCTGGGGTGGCAACCTCACCGACATGGTGCGTGCCCGGCGCGTCTTCGAGGTGATCGAGTCCGAGGGCCTCGTCGAGCGCGCCGCATCGTTGGGCATCCACCTGCTGCACGAGCTGACCGCGCTCGCCGGCCGGCACGAGATCGTCACTGACGTCCGCGGCCGCGGCCTGATGTGCGCCTTCACGCTGCCGTCGGCGCAGCTGCGCGACGACGTGATCCGGCGGCTGCGCGAGGACGAGAACGTGCTGATGCTCGGTTGCGGCGAGGCTAGCCTGCGGCTGCGTCCCGCGCTGACGATCTCGGTGCCCGAGCTCGACCAGGCGGTCGAGGCGCTCGACCGGGTGTTGTCCGCGTTGGGGTGAGTGCCGGGTCGCGCAAGCGGGTAGGCCATCGGCATGACACGCCGCGAGACCCCACCGACCACCACTGACGCCGGCATCCCCGTCGCCAGCGACGAACATTCCCTCACCGTCGGCCCGAACGGGCCACTCCTGCTCCAGGATCACTACCTGATCGAGCAGATGGCCAACTTCAACCGGGAGCGCATCCCGGAACGTCAGCCGCACGCCAAGGGCGGTGGCGCGTTCGGCACCTTCCAGGTGACCCAGGACGTCAGCGCCTACACCCGCGCGGCGGTGTTCGCGCCAGGCGCGGAGACGGAGGTGCTGATTCGGTTCTCCACCGTCGCCGGCGAGCGCGGCAGCCCGGACACCTGGCGCGACCCGCGTGGATTCTCGGTGAAGCTCTACACGAGCGAGGGCAACCTCGACATCGTCGGCAACAACACGCCGGTGTTCTTCGTGCGCGACCCGATGAAGTTCCAGCACTTCATCCGCTCGCAGAAGCGGCGCGTCGACAACAACCTGCGCGATCACGACATGCAGTGGGATTTCTGGACGCTCTCGCCCGAGTCCGCGCACCAGGTCACCTGGCTGATGGGCGACCGCGGCATCCCGCGCACCTGGCGGCACATGAACGGCTACTCCAGTCACACGTATATGTGGATCAATGCCGAGGGCGAGCGGTTCTGGGTGAAGTACCACTTCAAGACCGACCAGGGCATCGAGTGCTTCACCCAGGACGAGGCCGACCAGATGGCGGCGATCGACACCGACTACCACCAGCGTGATCTGTACGAGCACATCGCGTCGGGCGAATTCCCGAGCTGGACGCTCAAGATGCAGATCATGCCGTTCGACGACGCGAAGACGTACCGGTTCAACCCGTTCGACCTCACCAAGGTGTGGCCGCACCGGGACTACCCGCTGCACGAGGTCGGCACGCTCACGTTGAACCGCAACGTCAGCGACTACCACGCCGAGATGGAGCAGGCGGCGTTCGAGCCGAACAACCTGGTGGCCGGCACCGGGTTGTCGCCGGACAAGATGCTGCTCGCCCGCGGGTTCAGTTACGCCGACGCCCATCGCGCGCGGCTCGGCGTGAACTACAAGCAGATCCCGGTGAACGCGCCGCACGTGGAGACCCATTCCTACGCCAAGGACGGCGCGATGCGGATCAAGAACTCCGGCGATCCGATCTACGCGCCGAATTCCTACGGCGGGCCTGCCGCGGATCCGGCGCTCACCGACGACGGTGGCCGCTGGTTCGCCGACGGCGAGATGGTGCGCACCGCGTACACACTGCGCGAGGACGACGACGACTGGGGCCAGGCCGGCACCATGGTGCGCGAGGTTCTCGACGACGATGCCCGGCAGCGCCTCGTCGACAACATCGTCGGCCACCTGCTCAACGGCGTCAGCGAACCGGTGCTCCAGCGCGCGTTCGAGTACTGGCGCAACGTCGACAAGGACCTCGGCGACCGGGTAGCAGAGGGGGCGCGCGCCAAGGGCGACGAGCAGGACCCGAAGGCGGCCGAGCAGGCCAACCCGGCGCGGTCGGGGGCTTCGGCCAAGGCGTGATTGATCGGCGGCGCGTCACTTGCGGGCGCGCCGTCGCCATCCGCCGTTGGCGACGAAGAAGCCGACCACGACCACGCCGAGCCCGATACCGATCTTGATGACGGTCGACACGACCTCGCCGTGGAAGCCGTGCTGGTTGATGTCGCGATAGATCAGCCAGCCCAGCACCGCGGCGAACAGTAGCGCCACGATCGCCAATCGCAAGGCGGCGCCCTTGAGGTCGCGGGTGCGCAACGCGGCCGCGGAGGCGGCCGCGAAGAGCAGGACGACACCGGCGATGGTCAGGCCGACCGGCACCGCGGGCACGAAGATCGTCACCGCGAGCAGGGCTGCGCCGACCGCCGCGGCCACCCCGACAATGTTCTGGCCGATCCGGCTGCCCCGGCTCAGGTAGGCCACCATCGCGTAGACCATCAGCACGTAGCCGCGCAGCGCGGAGATCACGCCGCGCAGCGGTTTGAACTGATTGATTGCGGTTTTCGAACTAAACGCGCCGGTGGTGACGACGGCGGCGTGCGATGTGGTGCGGGCGAAGGTGTCGCTGCCCACGTCGTCGGTGATCTTCTGCGTCCCGATCTGGGCGAGGTCCACACGCAGTTGCCACAGCTGTTCGGCGGACAGGGTGGTAGCGCTGCGGTCGTCGCGGGTGACGGAGAGCTGCAGCGCGGCATCGTAACCGGCGAGCCAGGTCGTGCTGGTCGACATCGCGTCGGACGCCTCGGCGCGGATGGCCTTGGCCATCGACGGCAGGTCCTCGCGCAGCGCGGCGAGTTGCAGCGGCCTGGCGACCGCATCGGAGATCAGGTCGAACGACGTCGCCGGGGCGTCGGGCTGCAGTGCGTCCGCGATTTCGCGGCGGTAGGCGTCGAGGTTGTCCTGCCAGCGCCGCTCGAGCCACGCCTGGTCGCGACCGGGCGGCACCGCGATGCCGTGCAGGGCGGTGAGCAGCGCGTCGTCGCGGTAACCGCGCTGCCGGAAGCGGGCCGGGTCGAGCAGCAGCCGCACGAGCTGGCGGGTGCCGTCCAGCCGGCCTTCGATCCAGTCGTTGACGCGCCACGACTGGCGGTAGAACGCGCCGAAGTGATGTAACTGCATGCCGGTGACGCGATCGCGATCGTCGCAGGAGATCTGGACGAGCTCGACCTCCTGCTCCGGGTTGCTCAACGCACCGGAGGTGGCCACCAGCACGATGTCCAGACGCAGCATCTGGGCCAGCACGAGGCCGGCGCGCTCGTCCTCGGGTGCCTGCATGATCGACTTGGGCACCAGCCAGTCCGAGAGCGCCGACAGCACCTGCGCGTCCTGCCCGGTCGGTGCGGCGCCGGCGCCGGTCGGGTCGAGGACCGCGTCGATCGTCGGACGCACGGCGACCAGCGCGGCGGCGAGCTTGCACGCCCCTTCGTACTGCTCATTGCGGCGGCTCGCACCGTCGTCGTCGCCGAAGTCGCCGTCCCACCTCTTGACCAGGTGTTCGAGCCAGGCGTCGAGTTCGGCCACGTTGGCGGCGCTGCCCGAACCGGCACCGGCGAACAGCCGGCGCGGCGGCGGGGGCAGCGCCACCGGCCCGTCGACGCCCCAGAAGTGCGCGAGGTCGCGGTTGTACCGCGCGATGTCGTGCAGCGTCTCGCGCACCCTGCCGCGCTGCTCGACGATCGCCTCCTGCTGGGAGCTGTTGACCGGCGCGAGCATGACCGCGCGCTTCATCAGATCGATCGTCATGTCCGACAGACGCACCAGCGTCGTCTGGCCCCAGGTCCAGGCGCCGCCCGCCAAGGCCACGGCCTGTTGCGGGTCGGTCTGCGAGGGCACGAAACCGAACCCCGGGTTGCCCTTGCCGATCCGTTTGAGCCCGGCATTGAGTTCCTGCACGCTCCAGCGCTCGGTCATGGCACTCGTGTCGTGGACCCGCGCCGACTCGCCTTGGGCGATCAGGTCGGAGATCGTCGCGGCGGCGTCGTTGATGCGCTCCTCGCGGTAGCCGTCCCACAGCTGCGACACCATCGTCGGAGCCGCCTGCGCCATCACCAGACTGAGCCGGCCGCGGGCGCGGCGATGAGAACGCACCGCGGTGTTGGTGTCGCGGATCTGGGCGAGTTCGCGGGAGACCGAATCGGTGGACGTCAGCCGGGTGAGCACCCCGAGCAGCACGTCCGGTGCGACCGGAATCGGTGGTTGCGTCTTGGTCTGCACCGTATCCGTGGCCGGCTCGGTGGGCGGCTCGCCGGGGTCCGGCACGACGTAGCCGAGGACGCGGCGCACCTGCTTCTGCGCGGTCTGGCTGTAGATCGCGTCGAGGGCGGGCCGCAGCGGCTTGTTGAGCAGGATCCCGCCGTCCAGAACGTACTGCGAGGTATCGAAGTTGGACTGGCCGGCCGAACTCGGCCAGCGTCCGGGGGGCTGCGGGTTGACCTGCTCGTCGTCGTGCGGGGCGACTCGCACGTAGTGGGGTTCGAACGCCGCAGGGAACGACGACGTGCAGCGCGCCGCGCTGGCGAGCTGATCGAGAACCCGATCCGGGCCGTCGACGGCAGTGAGCAGGCCGGCCGGTCGGGGCGCGTCGGCGTTGTCCGGAGGGCGGCTGGTGAACCGGAACGTCGCGTTGTAGTCGCGTTCGGTGATGGCCACGCCCATGTCGTCGGCGAAGCGGGTCTTGCGCCCGTCCCACAACGTGCCGGTCAGGATCAGGTCGACGGGTGCGATCTCGCGCTTGTCCTCAGGATCGAGCTTGCGCCACTTCGTCGTCATGTCGGTGAACGCGGTCCTGAGCTTGGCGAGGAAGTAGCCGTCGCCGGACAGCGCCGAAGGCGGATTCTTGCTCAACGGCTTACGCAGCAAGCTCTCCAGCGCCCCGGCCTCGGCCCATACGTCGCGCAGGCCGGTGAAGTCGAGCTTGCGGGTCAGGCCGAGCGCGAGGAACGCGCCGTTCAGTCCGCCCGCCGAGGTGCCGGCGATGACGTCGACGCGGGCGGTCGCACCCAGCACATCGAGCACCTCGGCGTAGGTGGGCCACGACCCGAGCCCGGCCGATGCCATGGCGAGGTGGTGGAACTCCAGCGTCACACCGCTCATCCAGACGGCCAGGCTCACGCCGCCGTTGAGCACCGCGGCGAGTCGGACCTCCTGTTTGGCGAAGTCCCGGACCTCGGGTGGCATGGTGACCGAAGTGGTCGTCGGCTCGGCCACGGCATCCCCCTCTGCGACGCTGCACAGTCTCTCGGCCGGACCGGGTACGCGCAACAGAGGGCAGCGCGTCGGAGAGGACGATCAGCGATGGCGAAGGTCGCGGTCCTGCATCCGGGTCGATGGGCGCTGGGGTCGCGGCGGCGTTGGGCGCAGTCGGGCACGAGGTCGTGTCCGTCGTGCCACCGGAGGTCGCGTTGGAACCGCCCGGTGCCGTTCGGCGGGCTGGTCGCGCATCGGCGCAGAAGGTGGCCTACGCGTCGTGGACGAAGTTCATTGCTGCGCTGCTGCTCGCGGGCTTCTCGGCCGCTCGCGAACTGGGTGTCGCGGACGACCTGACGGCCGAATGGGCGATGTCGCAACCCGCGCCGGCCGGGCGACTGGCCGATGCTCGGGCTGCTGCCGAGCCAAGGGGTGGCGGTGGGTGGACGAGATGCGGGAGATCGCTGCGACGTTCGCTGCCGTGGGGGGAGCCGTACGGGTTCGGAGCGGCGGCTGCTGAGGCCTTTTCAAGTTTTTGAAGAACGAAATGTTTGGCGAGCCGGGGGAGTTCTCGGTTGGGGTGGTTTGCCGGGGACGCCTCGCGTTCGTGTTGACAATCGCGGCGACGGTGGAGGTTGGTTCTCGGGCCGATTTGCGTTGCCGGGTTGCGTCTCGTTGGTGGTGAAAGGCGCGGCGACGGAGGCAGTTCTCGGCGGGTTCGGTTACGCCGCCGGGTCGCGGTCCGTTTCATGGATCCCCTTATTTCACAACGGTTTCCAGTTGCAAGTAGACCAGTGTTCGGATAGAATCGAACACATGCAGGCGGGGTGGGTCGAACACGCAGCACGCATCGACGCGCTGCTCGACCTGCAACGCCAGAAAGGCGCCCTGGCCGCCCGCGAACAGTGGCTGTTGCACGAACTGGGCACCACCGCGGCGCCGGTCACCGTGCCCGGCTCCAGCGACAAGCAGTGGATCCGCGAGGAACTGGCCTCGGCGTTGCGGATCGCGCCGTGCACCGCGGGGCTGCGGTTGCTGACCGCCTCCCAACTGGTGTGCCGGCTGCCGGCCACGCTCGCGGCACTGGAAGCCGGGCTGCTCTCCTTCGGGCACGCCATGCGGCTGTGTGAAGCGATCGACGCGGCCATGCCCGCCGACACCGTCGCCCAGATCGAGGCGTGGGCGCTGGCCCGCGCCGAGGACACCACCGTGCCGCAGTTCCGACAGATCATCGCCTACGCGGTGGGCAAGTTCGACCGCCGGGACAAGCGCGAACAGCACCAGGACGCCCTCGCCAGGCGGCGGGTGTGTTTCAGCCCGCAGGACAACGGCACCACCGAGCTGTGGGCCTGCCTGCCGTGCGATGCCGCCGCGGCGATGCGCGACCTGGTGCACCAGATCGCCGCCCAGTCCCGCGGGCTGGACCAGCGCACCCCGGACCAACGGCGCGCCGACACCCTCATCGACCTGGTCCTCGCACCACTCGACGACCCCGACACCGCAGGCACCGGCACCGGCACCGACCCCGACCCCGGCACCGACCCCGGCACCGACCCCGGCACCGACCCCGGCACCGACCCCGGCAGCGGCACCGGCACCGGCACCGCCGGTGGTGGCGGCAGCGCCGGTGGTGGCGGGTTGCGGCCCAACGTCAACGTCACGCTCGCGCTGTCCACCCTGCTCGGGCTCGACCAGCAACCCGGCGACCTGGCCGGTGTCGGACCGATCCCGGCCGCGCTGGCCCGCGCGCTCGCCTTCGACCCCACCGGCACCTGGCGCCGCCTGGTCACCGACGCGCACGGCCAGTTCCTCGACGCCACCCCCACCACCTACCGCCCCGGCGCCGCGCTGGACCGCCACATCCGCTACCGCGACCGCACCTGCCGCTTCCCAGGATGTCGCCGCGACAGCCGCCACACCGAACTGGACCACCTCATCGCCTTCGCCGACGGCGGCCCCACCACCGAAGCCAACCTGCACGCCCTATGCCGGCGACACCACCACCTGAAACACCAGACCACCTGGCAAGTCCGAAGATCCCCAGACGGGTCGACCCACTGGACCGCACCCACCGGACACCACTACCGACAACCCCCACCAGACCCGTTACCCGTCGACACCACCATCAACCCACAGCAGGCAATCGCCGTGGCGGTCTGGGACGACCCACCCTTCTGATATCGAAGCTGGGCCGAGACTGCACTCGTGAGGCCCAGTACCGCACCATGGTTGCTGTGATGGAGTCGCAGGATGACAGGGTAGCCCGCGCGATAGTGGGCTACGCGCGCCGCTTTCACGCTGCCTTGGGCTCCGACGTACGGAACAGAGGGTGACGAACCAGTCGGCCAGTGGTAGCCGTGCACTACCGAGGCGATGTAGTCGTGGTTGCCGGAGTTCAGGAGGGTCCAGTGGGTACCGATCACGCTGACGACGAGGTGACCGAGTTCGTGAGAGCGACCACGCCGAGGTAGTGGGCCCCGAAGCCGAGAAAGCGCCGCTTGAGCCGCAGCCCGATGCGTTGGTCACGGCGAAGAACGAAGGCCTGTCACGGCGTTCGGAATCAGAAGAGCTTGCGGGCTGCCGACTCGATGTCGTCCTCGCTGAGCAGGACGAGATTCGCGGCCGCGCCGAGCGGGATGTAACTGTCCCGGCTGGCCACCCGTGCGAGTCGGCCGGGGTAGCCGGCCTCGACCAACGCGCTGACGACGCCCTCCCCGACACCGCCCGCCTGGCGGGTCTCGTCGGCGACGAGGATGCGTGGCGGATCGCCGGTCGCGTCGAGGATCGCCCGCGCCGAGAGCGGCGCGACCCACCGCAGGTCGAGCACCTGCACGCCGGCGCCTTCGGCGGCGAGGCGGGCGGCGACGCGCAGGCTCATCCGCACACCGTTGCCGAACGTGACGATCGTCAGATCGTCGCCGGTGCCGTGCAGTCGCGGCGAGCCGATCGCTACGAGCGAGTCGGGGGAGTAGGTGCCGAGCCAGCCGCGGTCGCCGGACTGGTGCAGGTCGCGTTCGTGGTAGAGCGCGATCGGCTCGAGGTAGACACTGACCTGGCCTCGCTCGGTCGCGGCGTCGAGGCAGGCCCGCAGCATGGGTGCGGCGTCGTCCGGATGGGCGGGAACGGCGACGACGAGACCGGGGATGTCGCGCAGCACCCCGAGCGCGTTGTCGTTGTGGAAGTGACCGCCGAAGCCTTTCTGATACGCCAATCCGGCCACGCGCACGACCATCGGATTGGTGTATGTGCCGTTGGAGAAGAACCGCAGGCTGGCGGCTTCGCCGCGCAGCTGGTCCTCGGCGTTATGCAGGTAGGCGAGGTACTGGATCTCCGGCACCGCCAGCAGGCCGCTGACACCGAGGCCGAGCCCGAAGCCCAGAATCGACTGCTCGTCGAGCAACGTGTCGAACACCCGCGGCGCCCCGAAGCGTTGGGCGAGGCCGCGGGTGACGCCGTACACGCCGCCCTTGCGTCCGACGTCCTCACCGAACACGAGCATCTCGGGCCGCGCCGCCAGCGCGTCGGCGAGCGCGGCGTTGATCGACTGCGCGAGCGTCACATCGGATCTGGGCGATCGGCCGTCGAGCACCGGCGTTCTGTTGTCCGAGGATGCCCGCGGGGCGAGGGGCGCGATGACGGCTTCGGCGTCGGCGAGGGTGGGCGTATCGGCGAGTTCGGCGGCGATGCGAGCCACTGCCGTGGCGATCTCGTCGTAACGCTCCGCGAGCGCGGGATCGCCGATCCGGCGCGCGAGTGCGAGCAGCGGGTCGAGGTCGGCATCGGTGCTGATCTCGCCGGAGGAGCGGTACGCGGTCTCCACGTCGCTGCCGGCATGACTCATGAACCGCACCGTGCGCAGATGCAGCAGGGCCGGGCGGCGCAGGCGACGCGCGGTGTCGGCGGCGGCGCGTGCCGCTGCGGCCACCTCGTCGGGCTCGTCGCCGGCAGCGAAGCGGTACTCGATACCGGGACGCCGGGCTGCCGCGGCCACCCAGCCGGCGGGGGAGCGAACCGAGATGCCGATGCCGTTGTCCTCGCAGATGAACAGCAGCGGCAGGGGCAGTCCCTGCGCGGCGGCGTAACCGGCCGCGTTCAACGCCCCGACCGCGGTCGAGTGGTTGATGCCGGCGTCGCCGAAGCTGCAGATGGTGAGCGCGTCACGCGGCCAGCGGGTTTCCACCCCGATGCGGCGGGCCCGGCCGATGGCCAGCGCCACGCCCAACGCGCGTGGTAGCTGCGAGGCGATCGTCGACGTCTGCGGGATCACCGCCAGCGATGCGTCGCCGAACACCTTGTGCCGGCCGCCCGAGGCCGGATCGTCGATGCTCGCGAACATCCCCAGCAGTACCGCGCGCAGGCCGTCCTCGAGCGACCGCCCGGCCTGGATGGCACGCGCCAGAAAGAACGCGCCGGAGCGGTAGTGCAGCAGCGCCGGGTCGGTCGGCCGGATCGCCGCCGCGACGAGCGCGTTCGACTCGTGACCGGCGGAGCCGATCGTGTAGTAACCGATACCGCGCTCGCGCAGCCTCCGGGCGTGGATGTCGAGCAGTCGGCTGCCCGCCATCGCGTCGAAGGCGGCGCGCAGCGCCAGGTTGCGGTCCGGCTGGGCATCGGGCAGGTCACGCAGCGCTGCGCGGACCCGCTGGTCCAGATCGTCGTGCGCCGAGGGTGCGCTCACCTGCTCGATGATGCCGAAAGGGCGATGCGCGTGGTGTGACCGGGCAGTCAACCACGCTGTATTGAGAGACTATATAAGTCAGTTATATAGTGTCCATATGAGTTTGCGGCTGTCCGACGTCAGCATCCTGGCCACCGGCCTCGACGAGGTGGCGCGCTGGCTGACCCGGCAGACGCCGCGGTCCGCGAGCCTGTCCACGCTGTCCGCGCTCGCCCGGCTGGAGACCGAAGGCCCGCTGCGGGTGTCGGACCTCACCGAGCGCGAGGCGCTGTCGCAGCCGGGCATGACCGTCCTGGTCAACCGGCTGGCCAGCGCGGAACTCGCCGAGCGAGTGCCCGACCCGACCGACCGCCGCGCCGTGCTCGTCCGGATCACCGACGCGGGCCGGGCCGCGCTGGCCGAACGGCGCGACGCGCGGGCACGGCTGCTGCGCGACCGGCTCGTGCAGCTCGACGACGCCGACCGCGACCTTCTCATGGCAGCCCTCCCGGCTCTCGCCCGGTTGCTTGCGACATCGGAAACCTCTGCAGAGAAGACAGCTCGATGAGTACACAGACCCACGTCGCGCCGGCCAAGCCGTTCCAGCAGCCGAAGGCCGTCTGGGCGGTGGCCTTCGCCTGCGTCGTCTCTTTTATGGGAATCGGGCTCGTCGACCCGATCCTGTCCTCGCTGCAGACCAAGCTCGGCGCTACTCCGAGCCAGGTGGAACTGGTGTTCACCAGCTACCTCGTGGTCACCGCTTTCGCGATGCTCGTGACCGGCTGGGTGTCGAGCCGAATCGGCGCCAAGCGCACACTGATCGTCGGCCTCGCGCTCATCGTGGTGTTCGCCGCGCTCGCCGGCTCGTCGGACACCATCGCCCAGATCGTGGGCTTTCGCGCCGGCTGGGGGCTCGGCAACGCGCTGTTCATCGCGACGTCGCTGGCCGTCATCGTCGGCTCGGCGAGCGGCGGGTTCGCCGGCGCGATCATCCTGTACGAGACGGCATTGGGCGTGGGCATCGCACTCGGCCCGCTGGTCGGCGGGCTGCTCGGCTCGATCAGCTGGCGCGGCCCGTTCTTCGGTGTCTCGGTGCTGATGACGATCGCGTTGGTGGCAACCTTGGTGCTGCTGCCCAACACCCCGACGCCGAAACGCAAGGAGAGCATCACCGAGCCGCTCAAGGCGCTGCGACACCGCAGCCTCGCGACCACGAGTTTCGTCGGGCTGCTGTACAACTGGGGCTTCTTCACCCTGCTCGGCTACTCGCCGTTCCTGCTGCAGCCGATGAGCCCGCAACGTCTCGGCGTCATCTTCTGCGCCTGGGGCGTGCTGGTGGCGCTGTTCGCCGTGTGGGTCGCACCGTCGCTGAAGGCACGCCTGGGGACGGCGTCGACGCTGTACGGCAACTTCGTGCTGATGGCCCTCGACCTCGCCGTCATCGGCATCTGGTGGGAGTCGAAGCCGACGGTGATCGTCGCGCTGATCGTGGCCGGCGCGTTCATCGGCATCAACAACACCCTCATCACCACGGCGGTCATGAGCATCGCGCCGGTCGAGCGACCGGTCGCCTCGGCCACTTACGGCTTCGTGCGATTCATCGGCGGTGGCCTCGCGCCGTTCGTGGCCGGCAAGCTGGTCGAGCGCTACAACCCCTCCGTGCCGTTCCTGCTCGGCGCCGGCACCGTACTGCTGGCCGCGGTGGTGCTCAGCACCGTGCACCGTGCGCTGGCGGCCGCCGACCGAGGCGAGATCGTCCAGCCCGAACTCGACGACCTCGACGTCGTCGAACGCGAGGAGGAACTGCGGGTCGGCGCCGCCATCGGTAGCGAGAGCTGACCTGCGTCAGGCCGGACGCAGCCGACGCTTGACCCGTGATCGCAACTCCGCGATCAGGGCGGCGTCGGCGCCGGTGTCCGGTAGGTAGACCACCATCCGGGCATCGAGCATGCGCTGCAACGGGAATCCGGTGGCGCGCACGCGTACCCTGCCCAGCCCGAAGCACTCGAACGCCTTGGCGGTCGGCGGCCCGGGATCGACGATCGTGTGCGCCTCCCACGACCGGCGGAACTCGGGACTGGCAGCGCACAGCGTGTCGATCAACTCGGTCCAGGCCGGGTCACCGACGTGGCTTGCGTAGTTCACCCGCAGCACGGCGATCATGTATCCGCACACGTCCGGGTCGGTGATCGGCGAGGTACCTCCCGGCCGCGCGTACATCTGCCACAGCGCGTTGCGCTCGATTCCCGTGGCCTCGACCAGATAGGGGAACAGCGCGCCGTAGGACTCGTTGCAGGCGAGCAGGTCGTACTTGCCGTTGTAGACGGCGGCCGGGGCCGGGTCGAGGGCGTCCAGCACCCCGAGCACCTCGGGCGGGACCGACACCGATTCGGCCACCGTGGGCACCCCCGGAACCTCGGCCAGCCGGTACAGGTGCCAGCGCTCGGCCGGCCCCATCCGCAGCACGGTGGCGATGGCGTCGAGTACCTGGGTGCTCGCGTTGATCGGCCGGCCCTGCTCGAGCCAGGTGTACCAGGTGACGCCCACCCCGGCGAGTTGCGCGACCTCTTCGCGGCGTAGGCCGGGCGTGCGACGTCGTGCGCCGGGCGCGAGACCTACGTCGGCGGGCGCGACCCGCTCACGGCGACTGCGCAGGAAGGACGCGAGCTCGGCCCGTCGGGCCTTGGCGAACGATGCGGGAACCACGCCCACCAGTACATCGTCCACCGACAAGGTCTTTCCAGGTGGTTCCGGTACCAGGATGAGCGGGCTCTCACCTCGCGGCGTGCCCGGCTCGCACCGTGGTCGACATGACCGAAGTTCTTGACGCACGCACCACCGGCCGACCCGCGACCGGCTCCGGACCACTCCTTGCCGTGCTGCTGCTCGGCCAGTTCATGGCGATCCTCGACGTCGCGATAGTCAATGTCGCCGCGCCCACGTTACGCGCCGATCTGCACGCCTCGGGGGCGCAACTGCAGCTGGCAGTCGCCGGCTACACGATCAGCTACGCGGCCCTGTTGATCACCGGCGCGCGGCTCGGCGATCGGCTCGGGCACGGACGCGCGTTCCGGCTCGGGCTCGGCGTGTTCACCGCGGCCTCGTTGCTGTGCGGGATCGCGCCTGGGATCGCTTCCCTGATCGCCTTCAGGGTGGTGCAGGGCGCGGGTGCGGCGCTGATGGTGCCGCAGGTGATGAGCCTTATCCAGCGCCGATTCGAGGGCCCGCTGCGTGCGCGTGCGCTTTCGCTGTACGCGGCGGTGATCGCGTGTGGCGTCGTCGTCGGTCAGGTCGCCGGCGGAGTGATCGTGAGCGCTGACATATTCGGCACCGGCTGGCGACCCGTCTTTCTGGTGAACGTGCCGATCGGCATCGTCCTGCTCGGCCTCGCGGCAAACCGGCTGCCGTCCGACCGCGGCGAACGGCGCCGGGGGCTCGACCTGGTCGGAGTCGTGACCTTCACCGGCGCAGTGCTGTTGCTGGTGCTGCCGCTCGTCATGGGCCACGAGGAGGCCTGGCCGGTCTGGTGCTGGATCTGCTTGGCGCTGAGCCCGATCGCCTTCGCGGTCTTCGTGGCCGTCGAGCGGCGGGTCGGGCGGCGCGGCGGTGCGTCGTTGGTGTCCGGTCGGGTGGTGCGCGCGCCTGGCCTCGCAGTGGGTGCGGCGGCGCTGTTCGTCGCGATGGTCAGCTACGGCGGCTACCTGTTCACGATGGCGCTGCACCTGCAGGGCGGATTGGGCGAGAGCGCGGCCCGCGCCGGACTGGTGTTCGCGCCGGCCGCGATCGGGTTCGCGATCACCGGGCTGCTGTGGCGCCGGCTGCCGCCCCGGGTGCACGGGCCGATGGTGCCGGCCGGGCTGTTCGTGGCGGCGTTCGGCTACCTTCTGCTCGCGCCGATCCTGCGCGGTGGGACCTCAGGCGGTTTGCCGCTGGCCGCCGATCTGTTCGTCGTCGGTCTCGCCCTCGGCCTGGCGTTCAGCCCGATGATCACGCTGGCGCTGGCCCACGTGCCGCTGCCGGACGCCGCTGACGCGAGCGGGGTGCTCGTGACCGTGCTGCAGCTCGGCCAGCTGGTCGGCGTGGCTGCGCTCGGTTCGATGTACCTGTCGTTGGTGCAGGCGCCGGGCGCCGCCGCCTCGGCGCACGCGCTCGGGGTGACGCTGGTGGCGTTGGCCGCAGGTTCGCTGCTCGCCGCGGGCTGCGCGGCCGCCATGGTGCGACCGCGACGAACGGTCTTTAACGCTTAGCCAGGCTAACTACCCTGGAGGTCGTGCCGGAGCTCAGTCATCGCCGTCGCCAGTTGGTGCTGGCGATCTGCTGCTCCAGCCTGTTGATCGTCGGCATGGACACGACGATCGTGAACGTCGCGCTGCCGGCGATCCGCGCCGACCTGCACGCCTCGCTGCCAGACCTGCAGTGGACCATCGACGCCTACACGGTGGTGCTCGCGAGCCTGCTCATGCTCGCCGGCTCGACCGGTGACCGGCTCGGCCGGCGCAAGGTGTTCCAGGCCGGCCTGGCAACGTTCACGGCCGGGTCGCTGCTGTGCAGCTTGGCGCCCGGCCTCGGCTGGCTGATCGCCTTCCGGGTGGTGCAGGCGGTCGGCGCCTCGATGCTCAACCCGGTCGCGATGTCCATCATCACCAACGTGTTCACCGAGCCGCGCGAGCGGGCCCGCGCCATCGGGGTGTGGGGCGCGGTGATGGGCATCAGCCTGGGCGTCGGCCCGGTCGTCGGTGGCCTGCTCATCGACTCGATCGGCTGGCGGGCGATCTTCTGGATCAACGTGCCCATCGGACTCGTCGCGCTCGTGCTGACCGCGTGGTTCGTGCCCGAGTCGCGCGCCGCGCACGCACGCCGGCCGGATCCGGTCGGTCAGGTGCTGGTGATTGTCGTGCTCGCCGCGCTCACCTTCGGGATCATCGAATCGTCGCGGGCCGGCTGGCTGTCGGCGCAGACGATCATCACGTTAGCGATCTCGGCTGCGGCGCTGGTGACGCTGCTGCACTACGAGCGCCGCCGAGAGGAGCCGCTGCTGGATCTGCGCTTCTTCACCAGCGTCCCGTTCTCCGGAGCGGCGGTGATCGCGATCAGCGCGTTCTCGGCGTTCGGCGGCTTCTTGTTCCTGATCTCGCTCTACCTGCAGTCGGTGCGCGGTTTGAGTCCGCTGGCCACCGGCGCGTACCTGTTGCCGGTGTCGGCGATGACGCTGGTCTGCGCGCCGCTGTCCGGCCGCCTGGTGGGCACCCGAGGCCCGCGGCTGCCGCTGCTCGCGGCCGGCGTCGGGTTGACGATCGGCGGGTTGCTGCTGGTACCGGCGTCCGACCACGAGTCCTACGTCCGGCTGGTCGCCGGTTTCCTGGTGTTCGCCGCGGGATTCGGTTTGGTGAATGCGCCGATCACCTACAGCGCGGTGTCGGGCATGCCGGTGGCGCAGGCGGGCGTCGCCGCCGCCGTCGCCTCGACGAGCCGACAGGTGGGCGCGACGCTCGGGGTGGCCGTGGTCGGCACGGTGCTCGCCGCCGGGGTGGGCTCGTCGCTGTCCGAGGACTTCGTGTCCGCCAGCCGGCCCGCGTGGTTGATCATCGCGGGCTGCGGCCTCGCGGTGCTCGTCCTCGGCGCGGTGACGACCGGGCGCTCGGCACAACGCAGCGCTGCGCGCGCGGCCGAGCTGATCAGCAACGAGCCGACCCTCGAGACTGCGGCCTCCTAGCTGCGCGCGTTGCGGCTCACGTACACGCCCCAGGCGATCAGCGGCAGCTGTATGGGCAGGCGCAGCAAGGTGCCGGCGCGATAGGCCCGCGAGTCCGACCTGCGCGCGTCGATGGCCACCTTGACGTTGCCGGGCAGCACGGCGGCGAACAGGGCGGCGGCCGCGAGACCGCCGGTGCGCCGGGTGCGCGGCGACAGGATTGCAGCGGCAACCCCGAGCTCTGCGACGCCGGCGCCGCAGGTCCACGCGCGCGGCGGGCCGGGCAGCGGCTCGGGGATCATCGCGTCGTAGACCGCCGGCACTGCGAAGTGCGTCACACCGGCGCCGGCGAGCAGCCCGGCGAGGCCGAGTGCGGTGGGCGGCGGGACGCGCATGCGGTCCACTTTCCCACGCCGGCCCGCTTCGTCAACTCGACGCCGAGCCGGTATCGCCCGGCGTTGCTACCCTCGCCTGAGGGTCAGTAGGAGGTCGGCTGCGGTGGCGTTGGTGCGGCGGTCGAAGGGCGCCCAGAGCGACTTCTTTCCCGGCTTCACCGACGTCGTGGAGATCGGCGTCGGCAGCCTCGCGACCGTCTTCCGGGCGCGCGAGATCGCCACCAACCGCCACGTGGCGCTCAAGCTGCTCAATGTCCGCGACGCGTCAGCGCGGGCGTTGGAGTCCTTCGAGCGGGAGTCGATCGCGTTGGGTGCGGTCAGCTCGCATCCGAACATCGTGACCCTGTACCGATCGTTCGGGGCGGCCGACGGACGGCCGGTGCTGGTGCTGGAGCTGTGCCGGGGGTCGATCGCCGAGCGCACGCACGATGGGCAGGGCCTGCCGGTGGCCGAGGTCGTCGCGCTCGGGGTGAAGATCGCCGGTGCCCTGGAGACGGCCCACCGGGCGCAGATCCTGCACCGCGACGTGAAACCGCAGAACATCCTGGTCACCGACTTCGGCGAACCGGCGCTCGCCGACTTCGGGGTCGCGATGCTGCAGTCGTCGACCCAGACCACCGCCGGGCTGTTCGACTTCACCACGCTGCACGCGGCTCCTGAGCTGCTCGAAGGCGGTGAGACGTCGGCGGCGACCGACGTCTACGAACTCGCCTCCACGCTCTACCAACTGGTCGCCGGCCGGTCGGCCTTCCGCGCCTACGACGGTGAATCGCCGGCGTCGGTGATCCTGCGCATCCTGCGCGACCCGGTACAGCCGCTCGCCAACGCACAGGTGCCGAGCCAACTGTCGGACCTGCTGCTGCACGCGATGTCCAAGGACAAGGACAATCGCCCGCGCACTGCGGCGGAGTTCGCCGACGGGCTCGGGGCGGTCGAGGCGGGTCGGGGCTGGCCCCGCACGCCGTTCCTGGTGCGCGACCCCAGCGGCGGCGCGCTGATCGCCACTCCCGGCCCACCGCGGGTGCCACAGCGTGGTCCGCGGCCCGCGCCGCCGGGGGCGGCGTCGGTGCCGCAGAGCTACCCGCCGCCACCTCAGCGGCCGGCTGCGCCACCGCAGCCGCAGGGCGACTGGTCGACCCCGTCGCTGGTCACCTCCCACCATGTCGACGAGACGATGCCGCCCCCACCCGACCCGACGCAGCGGATTCCCGACGCGTTGGTGCCGGACCTGCCGGTGGCGCTCGAACCGGAACCGGAACCCGAGCCCGAGCCGGAACCCGAGGTGTCCTGGGCTCCGCCGCCGCCACCGCCGCAGTTCCAACCCAACCCGGTGTTCCAGCAGCCGGTCCAGGAGGCACCGCTGGTCCCACCGCCGCCGGCCCCTGAGGCGCCCACACCGCCCGGCGCCCCGATGCAGTACCCGATCCCACCGATGCACGACGACGACGGCTACGACGCCGGCTCCACCACCGGCCCGGTGCCCACCTGGGCGTTCCGGGCGCCGGTCGAGCAGCCGCCGGGCTCGGCCCGCCCGGTGTCGGTCGGCGATCTCACCCTCGACCCGGCGTCGCTGCGGCGCCGGGTGACGATCCGGAGCGCGGCGGCGAGCATGACCGTCGACGAGTCGAAGCTGGTGCTGCGCTCGTGGCTGCGCCGCACCGAGATCCGGTGGCCGGACGTGCACGCGTTCGAGCCGCGCTTCGACGGCGAGCCGGGCATGGCGCAGGCGGGCAGCCTGGTCGCGCTGACGAGCAACGGCCCGGTCGAGCTGCCGGCCACCCGCCGCAGCGTGGGCGAGTTGCGCTACATCCACGCCTTGCTCGACGCCTACCGGTTGCGGGCGCTGACCCGGCATTGAGCCGCGGGGGTCAACCGTTCGTCCGGTGCCGTGCCCGCCGCCGCACCTTGCTGGCGTAGAAGGCGTAGGACGCGCGCCGGCGCCGGCCGCCCGGCTTGTGATAGCGCAACCGGGCGCCGAGACGTTCCTGCCAGCTCAGGCGGTCGCGCACCGAGCGGGTCAGCACCGCCTCGGTCCGCCACGCCGTGTCGGCCTCGGCCGGCCCGATCCACGACGTCGGACTGAAGATCGCGGCGTTCGCGGCGTCGCCGAGGAAGCGCACCTGCGCGCCCGTCTCGCCGCCGAACCGGGCGCCGGTCTGTTCGGAGATCTCGCGGCTGGTCAGGTTCGTCAGATCGGGCATGCCGGACTCCTCGAGCATGTCGAGACTCTCCAGCCACGCTCCCAGCAGCCGGCGCCGCGGGTCGCCGTAACGCCTGCGGCGGCGCACCCGCAGCGCGCGTCGACCGAGCTGGAACAACGCGAGCAGCACCACGAGCGCCGCGACCGCGATCAACACGAGCAAGACGATGGCGAGGATCGGCGCACCCGTGCTGGTGTCGACATCGCCCGGCGGCCCGACTGCGCGGCCCTGGCTCGGTGCGTGGGTGATCGCGGCCTGCCCGGTCGGTGTGGTCGTCGGTGACGGCGTGGGCTGCGCGGACGCGGTGGACGGCTTCTCGTTGTCCGAGAGGCGTGACGGCGAGGGATCGAGCACCACCCAGCCGACACCGCTGATCGGCACCTCGACCCAGGTGTACGCGTCCTTCGTGGTCACGGCGTAGTCGCCGGCCGGCAGCGTGGTGGCATCGGCAGTTGTCGGGATTCGAAATCCGGTGGCCACCCGAGCAGGCACGCTGATCGATCGAGCGAGCAGGCACATCAACGTCGCGTACTGCTCGGGCGTCGCCGAACGGTATTCCCGGATCGAGGCCAGGACCTCGGCGAAGGTCGTGCTGCCGGCTCGTTGCGGAGCGGAGTTTCCGGGTCGTGACGCCGATGTCGACGGCGTCGGCTTCGGCGACGTGCTGGGCGGCGACGAGGACGAGTTGGCGGGCTGAGTCGAGCCGTCGGCGAGCGCGAAGTTCTCGCGTAGGTCGCGGGCGACCGCCTGCAGGAACCCGATCTTGTTCGAGACGGACACCCCGGTCTGCACGGCCAGCGATCCGGCCAAGGTGTTGAGGGCATCGGTGACGACATCGCCACCTGTGACGATGCCATCTGCGGAAGACCCGCCGATCGCCAGCGCCGTCGTCGGAAGGTCGTCGAACAGCTTCGTGGTGACCTTCGAGCCCACCGTGTAGGTGTCGCCGGCGCGCAACGGCGAGCTGGGCACGATCATGCCGCTGGTCGCGTCGATGTCGACGCTTATTCCGTCCACCGTGCGCGGCCGGTACATGTAGGGCATCCACGACGACCCGGCAATCGGCCCGTCTTTGATCGTGTAGGTCTGGGAGACGGTGGGTCCGCCGGTTTGCAGTGCGGGGTTGGTGTCGGCCGGCACGATCCCTCCGGACGGGCGGAAGGTGCGGTCGAAGGACCACCCGTCGCCGTCGTAGAAGTCGACGTTCGCGATCGACACGTAGGGCGACGCCGTGTGGTTGGTCATCAGTGTGAACACCGGTTCGCCCCTGCTGTTCGGGTCGCTCGGGCGCATGGCGGAGATGAAGGACACCGGCGTGAACGGCTTGGTGCGGTCCAACGGCGGTACGCGCGCAGCGCTGCGCGGGTTGTCGGGGCTCGAAACGGCGGCAGCCACGCCGACTGCGCCGGAGGCGACCAGCACCGACAGCAGCACGCCGATCGTCAGGCTGCGTAACGGCAGCACACCGTCGGGCTGGGTGCTCTGCGCGGAGTTGTCCTGCGCCACCCACGCCTGCGCGGAGCGCAGTAACAGCATCGTCAGCAGCAGCCCGGCGGCGAGGATCGTGTCGTAGCGATGCCCGTCGGCCGAACTGGTCACCGCGCGCACCGTGGCGGCATAGGCGAGCGCGAACGCCACGAGCATCGCGGCATACGGCACGAACGTCTGCCAGCCGCGGGCGATGCACTCGCCGAGGATGGCGCCGGTCAGCCAGCACAGCGCGACCGGCGCGACCAGCAACGTGCGCGGGCTGATGAGCGGCAGCGCAAAGGTGAGGACCTGCGACGGCCCGTGCACCAGCCCGCGGTACAGGCCGTCGAAACCGACAGGCTCCCGCAGCACGACCAGCAACTCGTAGAGCACGAAGATGACGAGGCCGGTGAGGGCGGTGAACCACACGCTGCGCACGCCGATGCCGATGACGATCAATGGCACCAGCACGCTCAGCACCGCGGCACCGAACAGCGGCACCGCGAGCACGGAAGTCGGAAACGCCCGCAGCCACGGCGAGTTCGCGAGCGCGCAGGCGATCACAGCGAGCGGGATCAGGGTGTACGGGACCAGCCGTCGGATGAGCGTCGTCACGACATCACGACCGGGCGGCGCTCACGGACAGCGCCTGCAGGTTCCAGGCCGCGCTCACCGCGTTGGCATCGGGAGCGACGATCACCGTGACGCCGGGGAAGTCGACGTGGCGGTGCTCGCTGTCGACCGAGATCATCACCAGCCGGTCGAAGCGGCGGCGCAGGCTGGCGACGTAGGGCAGATCGTCGAGATCGAGGGCACCGGTGACGACGACCAGCGAGGTGCCGCCGCGGGCGCGCCGCAACTCCAGCAGCCGCTCGTGCAAGCTGCCCTGCGTCGAGGGCTGCACGCCGGTGAGGTGGTCGATCAACGGCGTGACCGTTCGCACCCGGGGTCCGCCGAGCCGGGTGCCGTCGGTGAGTCGCAACTCGACCGGCGCTTTGTTCGCTGCGGCACTGACCAGCGCCGACGCGACGACGTCGACGGCCTCCTCGAAGGAGGCCTCGGTGTAGAGGCTCGGCCGCTGGTCGAACAGCACGACGGTGTACGGCTGGGAGGTGTCCACGTTGTGCTTCACCAGCAGCCGGCCCGCCCGCGCCGACGAGCGCCAATGCACCAGCCGAAGGTCGTCGCCGGCCACGTAGTCGCGCAACCGGTGGAAGGTGATGTTGCCCTGCGGCGAGGTGTCCGACGACGGCCCCTCGAGATCGCGGCGCTGCCCGGCCGGCAGGGTGTGCAGCGGCACGATCCGCGGATAGACCCAGATGCGTTCGGTCTCCGCCTGCCTGCGAGACAGCCGGAACAGCTCGTACGGGTCCCGTCGGGTGATCTCGACCGGCTCGACGTCGAAGATGCCGCGCCGGGTCGTCGGCAGCCGGTAGGCCCGGGTGCCGCGCTCGCCGCCGCGCAGCCGCGGGATGACGGTGCGCACCTGCAGGTTGCTGAAGTGCTGCGTGGCGACAGTGACGGGCACGCTGCGCCGGCCGCGGTTCATGAAGGTGAGGAACGCGATGGCCGGCGAGCCCTTCGGCACCCGCGGCGGCTGGATCTCGCGATCGATGACCAGCCGCGACGGCCGCGCCACGCTGATGAAACCGAACACGACGATCGCCAGCAACCCCAGGCCGACGAGGTCGAGCGCGAGCCAGTCGAACACCAGCCCGAGTGTCAGCGACACCGCGCCCGCGATCAGGGCGGCTAGGCCGAACAGGGTCACGGCCGGTCCGTTACGCCGGCACCGAGCGTGGCACCGGCACGGAGTGGACGGCGCGGGTGATCAGCTCGATGCCGGTGCGGCCCTGCAACTCGGCGTCCGGCTGCAGGATCACCCGGTGCGCCAGCACGACCGGCGCCATCTCCTTCACGTCCTCGGGCGTGACGAAATGGCGCGCCTGCGCGGCCGCGCAGGCGCGCGCCGCACGCAGCAGCGACAGGCTGCCGCGCGGCGAGACCCCGAGGCGCAGCTCGGACATCGAACGGGTGGCGGACGAGATCGCCACGATGTACTGCTCGAGCGCCGGCGCGACCTCGACCGTTTTGACGATCTCGACCATGGCCCGGACGTGCTGCGCGGTGACCACCGGCGCGAGCGTCGCGATCGGCGAGCCCATCTTCTGGGTGCGCAGGATCTCGGTCTCCGCGCCCGGTGTCGGATATCCCACAGTCAGCTTCATCAGGAATCGGTCGAGCTGGGCCTCCGGGAGGATGTACGTGCCCTCCATGTCGATCGGGTTCTGCGTCGCGACCACCATGAACGGCTGGTCGAGGTGGTACACCTCACCGTCGGCGGACAGCGTGCCTTCTTCCATCACTTCGAGGAGCGCGGACTGGGTCTTGGGCGAGGCACGGTTGATCTCGTCGGCCAGGACGACGTTGGCGAAGACCGGGCCCTTCTTGAATTCGAACTGGCCGTTGGCCTGGTTGTAGATCGAGACGCCGGTGACGTCGGAGGGCAGTAGGTCCGGGGTGAATTGGATGCGGTGCCAGGACAGCGAGATCGAGCTGGCCAGCGCCCGGGCGATCGAGGTCTTCCCGGTCCCCGGGACGTCCTCGAGCAGCAGGTGGCCCTGAGCCATCAGGCAGATGACGCAGTTGCGGATGACGTCCGGTTTGCCCTGGATCGCGATGCCCATGTTGCGGCACAGCCGCTCGACGTCATAGGCCACCCGCTGGATGCTGTCGGTGGGATTGCCCATGGTGGCCCCCTATCGATGTCGCTGTCGGATGTCTGGGTGAACAGGGTAGGGCCAGCCGGGCCGTGCGGCGGTCAGGACCCGGGTGGGTTGCCTGGGATGTTCAACGCGGCGGTCTGGGTCTGGCTGTTGACGTCCTGGTACGTGACCTTGACCTGCCAGGAGCCGTCGGGCGGCGTGCCGCAGCTGGTGTAGTGGATGGTGACCGGCGGTGCGCCGGTCGCCGTGGCGTCGGAACAGACGGTGTTGCCGGAGCTGTCGACCAGGCTGTAGCTCCAGTTCGTACAGTTGTCGATCTTGCCGGTGTTGCTGACCATGACCCCGTCGGCCTGGGTGGGTCCCCAGGCGGCGGACAGGTTCGGCGTGCACACCGGGGGCACGTAGTTCGGCGGTCCGGTCGCGAGCGTCAGCGTGAACGGTCCGTTGGACCCGCCGCCGATCTTGTTGGCGTAGGAGATCGTGAGCTGCCACGGCTTGTCGCCGCCGTGGGCCTGGACGCAGGCGGGATCCACCGCCACGCTAGCGGTCGGTTGGCTGCTCGCGCTGCCGCACGAGGCGCCACCCGGGGCGACGACGGTCTCGGACCAGCCCGTGGTGAGCGCGTCCAGGTTGCCGCTGCCGGTGTACTTGACGACCACGTTGTTGCCGTCCCAGCCCGCGGTGAAGTCGCCGGCCGACGCGTTGAGCGTGGTCGGGCCGGGCAGGCTGACCCCGGTGCCCTGGACCGGCGTCGTCGTGCCGCCGAACACCAGCGGTGAGGCGTTCGAGGTCTCCCGCAACGTGCCGGTGACCTTGCAGCTGTTGCCGTAGAAGCCGTCGGCCTGGCTCACGTCTCCGACGACGATTCTGGCGGCCGGGTCGATGCCGCTCTCAGTGAAGTGCTTGCCGGCGCTTCCACACGTCAGGTCGCCCTCGAAGGTGAACTTCTCCCCGCGGGCGTCGGCGCTGGAGATGCCGTGGATGTCCACCGAGAGCGTGCAGGTGAGCAGCCCGCTCGAATCGCAGTTGGCACTGAGCGAGGTGGCCGGCCAGTTCGCGCGGGTCTGCACCGTCACCGGCGAGACGGTGCCCATCCCGCCGCCGTGGGCGGGGGTGATGGTGGCGCTGGCGGTGTACAGCGCGCCGGAGTGCACGCCGCCGAACGTCGCCCCGATCACGCTCTGGTTACCGTTGAACGTGAAGCTCTTCGTCTGGGTGGTGCCGTCGCCGCTGAGCGTCAGCGCGATCTTGGCGCCGTAGCCGCCGACGTTGCGAGTCGGATTGGCACCGAGGTTGAGGGTCACGTTCGTCGAGGAGGTGCCGCCGAGGTTGGTGTTGGCCGGACTGGAGGCGTGCAGCGTCGTCGCGCCCGCGTTCGGGGTGGTCCAGCTGTACACGCAGGCGCTCTTGGCCGACAGCGATCCCGCCTGACCCTGCTCGCCGGTGCCCTGGATCTGGAAGGACAGCCCGCGGCCGAGCAGGTTGTCCCCGCCCTTGTAGACCGCCGGCGCCTGCGCCTTGGTGGTCGGGTCGGCCGGGGCGTTGAGCACCGCGGGTGTGCCGGACAGGCCCACGCCGTCACAGAGGCTGGGGATGACCCGCCATGAGGCCGCCGGGACGCAGCCCTGCGCAACGGCGCCGCAACCCTGCCAGCTGACGGTCCAGTTGCCCGACGAATCGGCGCTGACCCGGACCCCGGTCGGTGCGGCAGGACCCTCGGGACCGGTGGTGAACGTGACCGGCGTCGAGGTCGTGCTGAGCTTGTTCAGGTAGGCGGCCACCGTGATCTGGTAGCGCGTCGACGGATACAGGCCGGCGAGGTTGACGCTCTGCTGGCCCTGGATCCGGACCGAGCCCTCGGGTTTCGGCGCGTCGTTGCTGAGCAGCTTCACGTTCACGACGTATGTGCTCGGCGCGCAGTCTTGCTGGTCGAGCAACGGATACGTCCAGGCCAGGGCCACCGACCGCGCACTCGGCGTCGCGGACGTGATGGTCGGAATGTGCGGCTTCTGGTTGACCGTCGCGCAGTCGACGCGGGTGCTGATGGGCTGCGAGCGCGGCGCGGCGGTACCGCCGCTCTTCGTCGGGCGCTGGTTGGTCTGGTCGACCTTGTCCTGGGTGTAGGTGGTCGCGGTGGCCCCGGCATTGATGGTGACTGCCTGGCTCTTGCGTACGACCAACGGCGCGCGGCTGTCGTCGGTGAACACGACCAGCGCCTCGGTGTGGCCGGGGGAGTTGACGATCACCCGCGGCCCGCGGCCCACGAGGTACGCGTCGCCCAGGCTGGCGGCCTCGCCGGTCTGCTTCGGGTAGGGCGCGACGACGGTGCGGCGCGCGGAGTCGTTCTCGAGCGCGATCGCATACACCTGGCCGTTCGTCTTGTCGACGGTGTACAGGGCGTCACCGCTGTGCGCCGGCTGGGCGAGGTCGTCCTCGGCCGGGATGCCCGTGAGCTCGGCGGTGCGCTGGTCGCTGCCGTCCGAGCGCACGGACACGGCCCGCCAGCCGCGGGCGTCGCGTTCGAGGTAGGCGAGCCGGTCGTCCTGGTTGGTGGCCGGCAGGATGGTCCGCACCCCGTCGGCCGAAGCGGTCTGCACCTTCTTCGTCTTCCCGCCCGGCAGGTACAGGGTGATGCTGCCCGGCTGCGCGACGCCCACGACGTCGGCGGTGTCCGAGTCGACCGCGCTGGCCACCCCGATCCCGGCCGTGGCGTCGACCGTCCCGTGGGTCTTGATCGTCAGCCGGACGCCGGGGTTGCTGTTGGCGGGAACCGACAGCTGCTCCAGCACCGGCCGGTTGCCGCTGCCCGCGAGCAGCCAGAGATCGCCGTTGGCACTCGCGCCCGCGCCGGTACGGGTCAGGCCGACGTCGTCGAAAGACACGCTGGCCCGCGGTTTGGGATTCGAGCCGGTGCCGGCCGCCGACTGCACCGTCGACTGCGTCACGAGGAACACGTCGGTCCCGGACGGGCCGCTTCGCTCGATGTACGCCGAGCCGGCGGCCTGCTTCGAGCCGGTGTCGGCGAAACCGATGGACTCCGGGTGGTCGCTGCGCTTGCTCAACGGGACGCCGCTGCCGTCGGGCTTGGTAACGAAGCCGGTGTCGTCGACCTCGTTGAACTCGCCGCTGTTGGCGTTGTCCGTGCCGTTGTTGAGCAGCAGGGTCGCGTCCTGCAGCGGGACGACCGACAACTGGTTGTTGCGGGTGGCGCCGACCTGCTTGGCCGCGTCGACGAGGCGCAGCGTCGGTTTGCCGGTGGCGAGGTCGATGCCGACGGGCGCGTAGGTGTCCTCGAGGAATACCGAGCCGTGCACGAGGTCGAACGCGCGGGCCTTCTCGGGCCGGACGAGGTAGGAGGCGGCAACCACTGCGCCGGCGATCAGGGTGAGTACGACCAGCAGCGCGACGGTCTGGCGGCGGGACGGGCGGGACACCTGCGCGGCCGCCGGATCGGCGCGGAAAGTCGCGGTGTCACTCCACCGCCGAGCCTTCACCGGACCTCCCGCGTCGCGCGGAGACTGTCAGAAGTTGCCAGCCGGACCCGGGTACGGACCAGCCTCGCGGACGGCGGGCCGAACGCGAGCGCGCGTAGCCCCCACCCGAGCGCCCGATCCGAGGGTATACGAGATTTGCGGAATTTCACCTCCGCCTCACAAGCGCCCGCCAGTAACGGGTCGCGCACGAAACTGCGCGACCGGTACTCGTGCCGGAACTGCCAGCGACTACGCTGCCAGCCAGGGATGCTTCGGCATGCCGGAGCATCACCGCACCCGAGTCAGGATGTCTGAATCGCCAGAGGGGTCGACGTGACAACTACTGCCGAGCCGACGCCCGGCGGCGCTGCGGATCTCGACGGCCCACAGCCGATCGTCGCCCGCCCGTATCCGGCCCGCAGCACCGCCAAGGGGTCGATGTTCAGCCAGGTGCTGCGCACCACCGATCCCAAGATGATCGGCCGGATGTACTTCATGACCTCGATGGTGTTCTTCGCCCTCGGCGGGGTCATGGCGCTGCTCATGCGTCTCGAACTCGCCCGGCCCGGACGCCAGTTCCTCTCGCAGGAGCAGTACAACCAGCTGTTCACGATGCACGGCACGATCATGTTGCTGTTCTTCGCGACGCCGATCGTGTTCGCGTTCTCCAACCTCGTCGTGCCGCTGCAGATCGGGTCGCCCGACGTCGCGTTCCCACGGCTGAACGCCTTCTCCTACTGGCTGTACCTGTTCGGCGCCATCACCGCGACCTCCGGCTTCCTGACCCCGAGCGGCGCGGCCGACTTCGGCTGGTACGCCTACTCGCCGCTCACCAGTTCGGTGAACTCGCCGGGTGCCGGTGCCGACCTGTGGATCATCGGCCTCGCGCTGTCCGGGCTCGGCACGATTCTCGGCGGCGTCAACTTCGTCACCACGATCGTCACCATGCGCGCGCCCGGCATGACGATGTTCCGGATGCCGATCTTCACCTGGAACATCCTGGTGACGAGCCTGCTCGTGCTGCTCGCGTTCCCGATCCTGACCGCGGCGCTGCTCGTGCTCTACGTCGATCGACATCTCGGAGCGCAGGTCTTCTCAGCCGACAACGGCGGCCCGATCCTGTGGCAGCACCTGTTCTGGTTCTTCGGCCACCCCGAGGTCTACATCGTGGCGCTGCCGTTCTTCGGCATCATCACCGAGGTCATCCCGGTGTTCAGCCGCAAGCCGCTGTTCGGCTACAAGGGCATGGTGCTCGCGACGCTGTCGATCGCGGCGCTGTCGCTGACCGTCTGGGCGCACCACATGTTCACCACCGGCGCGGTCCTGCTGCCGTTCTTCAGCATCATGACGTTCCTGATCGCGGTGCCGACCGGGATCAAGTTCTTCAACTGGATCGGCACGATGTGGCGAGGTGCGGTCACCTTCGAGACGCCGATGATCTGCGCGCTCGGCTTCCTCATCACGTTCCTGTTCGGTGGTCTCACCGGCGTCATGCTCGCCAGCCCGCCGATCGACTTCCACGTCGCCGACTCCTACTTCGTGGTCGCGCACTTCCACTACGTGTTGTTCGGCACGATCGTGTTCGCCGTGTTCTCCGGCGTCTACTTCTGGTTCCCGAAGTTCACCGGCCGCTACCTCGACGAGCGGCTGGGCAAGCTGCACTTCTGGCTGACCTTCATCGGCTTCCACATGACATTCCTGGTCCAGCACTGGCTCGGCGCCGAGGGCATGCCGCGCCGCTACGTCGACTACCTGCCCACCGACGGCTTCACCGGCATGAACACGTTGTCGACGATCGGGTCGTTCGTGCTCGGTGCCTCGATGATCCCGTTCGCCTGGAACCTCTACCACTCCTACCGCTTCGGTGAGATCTGCACCGCCGACGACCCGTGGGGCTTCGGCAACTCCCTCGAGTGGGCCACCTCAAGCCCGCCGCCGCGGCACAACTTCACGTCGATCCCGCGGATCCGGTCCGAGCGGCCGGCCTTCGAGGCCCACTACCCGCACCTGCTGCAACGCCTCGAGGCCGAGGCGCACGCGGGCGGGCGGCACAAGCAACCGCATGCCGCCTCGGTGTCCGACGCGATGTCATCCGCAGGGTCGCGTCAGGGCCAGAACGACCCGGACCCGAGCTGAGCTCGGTCGGCAACCGCCGGCCGCTCCCGTTCGATGCAACCGACCTCGGTCCTCGTCACCGTCTCCGGGCGTGACCGCCCGGGGGTGACGGCTGCGCTGTTCAGCGCGCTCGCCGCCTACGACGTCGACGTGCGCGATGTCGAGCAGGTGGTGATCCGCGAGCGGCTGGTGCTCGCGGTGCTGCTCGACCTGCGCGGCGACGCGGCGGCGCTGCGGCACTCGGTCCGCCAGGCCGCCGCAGCGCTCGGCATGGATTGCGACATCGCCGGCCTCGACGAGCCGGAGCCGCCGACTCGGACCGAGCGGGCCAGCCGGGCGCATGTCATCGTCATCGGGCACCCGCTGCGGCCGGGCGCGCTCAGCTACGTGGCGCAGCGCATCGCCGACGTCGACGCCAACATCGAGTCGATCACCCAGCTGGCGTCGGAGCCGGCATCGAGCGTGGAAATGATCGTGCGCGCGCCCGACCCGCTGCTGCTGCGGGCGGCGCTCGTGGAGGCCGCCGAGGACTCCGGAGTCGACATCGCCGTCGAACTCGCCGGGTTGCGCCGACGCGCGAAACGTCTGGTGGTGCTCGACGTCGACTCGACCCTCATCCGGGACGAGGCCATCGACGTCCTGGCCCAGCGAGCCGGCGTCGGCGCCGAGGTGGCCGCGATCACGGCGCGGGCGATGGCCGGGGAGCTCGACTTCGCGGAGTCGCTGCGGGCCCGGGTGGCGTTGCTGGCCGGGTTGACCGAGCGCGATCTGGCCGCGGTGCGCGACGCGCTGCAGCTCACGCCCGGCGCGCGGACCTTCGTGCGGACCCTGCGCCGGCTGGGCTATCAGGTCGGCGTGGTCAGCGGCGGGTTCACGTTCGTCACCGAGCGCTTCGTGGCGGAGCTGTCGCTGGACTTCGCCGCGGCCAACCAGCTCGAGGTGGTCGACGGCGTGCTGACCGGGCGGCTGGTCGGGCCGATCCTCGACCGCGCCGGCAAGGCTGGCGCGCTGGCCCGCTTCGCCGAGCGGTTCGGTGTGCCGCTGTCCCAGACCGTCGCCGTCGGCGACGGCGCCAACGACATCGACATGCTGGAGGCGGCGGGGCTCGGCGTCGCGTTCAACGGCAAGTCAGCGCTGCGCGCAGCGGCGGACACCTCGGTCAACCTGCCCTACCTGGACACGATCCTGTTCGTGCTCGGGCTCTCGGATGAGGACGTCCGCGAGGCAGCGGCGGAACCGGACTGACCCTCAGCCGCGTCGCGGACCGACGCCGGCCCCGATGCCGGCGATCAGGAATCCGGCCACCGCGAAGTAGAAACCGACCTGCGCGTCCTTCAGGTAGTCCGAGTAGCCGGTGCCGTTGCCGGAGAAATCGATCGCCAGGAACGTCAGCCCGGACATCGCGACCCCGACGACGATGCCGACGATGCGGCAGATGCGCAGCGCCGCTGTCGGGAAGCTGGCCAGCACCCCGGCCACCACGACGATGATCAGAGCGACCCACCCCAGCCATCCGAAATACACCTTCGCGAAGCCGTTGGCGTCGGAGTCGCTGTTCAGGTTGGTGTGGATGTCGCTGAACGTCAGACCGCGGTACCAGTCGAGCGCGGTGAACGACACCAGCACGGCGACCCCGCCGAGCAGGGTGAGCACGGTGCCGACGATGCCGTAGCTGCGGCTGCGCTCGAACGCGCTCGGCTGGGCGTACGGCTGCTGGGCGTACGGCTGCTGGGCGTAGGGCTGCTGGGCGTAGGGCTGCTGGCCGTATGCGGGCGCCTGCCCGTAGGCCCGGGTCGCCTCGTAGTCGGGCTGCTGCCCGTACTCGCCGCGGCGCTGTGGGTCGTCGTCGCCCGGCGTATTCCACTGCGTCATAGGCGCGACCCTAATCGACGGCGCGAGGTCCGGGTAATCCCGAGATCAGGCCCGCACGATCGGCTCACCGATGCGTGTGACGCCGGCCGCGTCCATTGCGGCCAGCGCCTGGGCGACGGTCGGCGCCGCCACCCCGGCGGTGAGATCGAGGCGCACGGTAGTCGCGAAGCCCAACGCGGCGGCGTCGAGCGCGGTGGCGCGTACGCAGTGGTCGGTCGCGATGCCGACGATCTCGACGGCGTCCACGCCGCGCTCGTGCAGCCAATCGGTGAGCGTGGTCCCGTCGCAGGCCGCCTCGAAGCCGGAGTAGGCCGCGGCGTACTCGCCCTTGTCGAACACCGCCTCGATGTGGGTGGTGTCCAGGTCGGGGTGCAGCGCCATGCCGGCCGTGCCCACCTCGCAGTGCGGCGGCCACGTGTCCACGAAGTCCGGCGTCGCGGAGAAATGCGCGCCCGGGTCGATGTGGTGGTCGCGGGTGGCCACTGCGTGGTCGTAATCGTGCTCGGCCAGGCGCCGTGTGATCGACCGGGCGACCTCCGTCCCGCCGGTCACGCCGAGCGAGCCGCCCTCGCAGAAGTCGTTCTGGACGTCCACGACGATGATCGCTTTCCCCATGAGCTCACCCTAATTGCCCAGGTCCCGGGGTCAGCGGGGGACAAGGCGGGTGCGGATGGCCGGCTCGCCGCGGGAGAGCTTCAGCCCGTCCCAGGGCAATGTCACTGTCGCGGCCCGCAGGTGCTCGCGCGAGTCGGCGAGGCTCGGCAGGTCGTCGACACGGCGTCCCGCCGCGCACGAGCGGGATCTGCAGCAGCCGCTCGTCGGGCCCGGGCGCCGCGTCCGGACGTGCCGACACGATCTCCTCGGTGGCGGTGCCGGTGGGCTTGTGCGCCCGCAGGGCGGTCTTACGTCCGCCGTGGCTCTCCTTGTGCTCCGAGCGCTTGGCCACCGGCCGCCCGTCGACCTCGACGAGCTTGTAGACCATGCCGGCGGTCGGGGCGCCGGAGCCGGTGACCACGGCGGTGCCCGCGCCGTAGCGGTCGACCGGACGGGCCGCCAGCGCGGCGATCGCGAACTCGTCGAGGTCGCCGCTGACGACGATCTGCGTGCGGGTGGCGCCGAGCGCGTCGAGCTGGGCGCGGGCCTGGTCGGCGAGCACGCCGAGATCGCCCGAGTCGATGCGGATCGCGCCGAGTTCCGCGCCCGGCGACCTCGACCGCGATCTCGATGCCGCGGGTGATGTCGTAGGTGTCGACGAGCAGCGTCGTGCCCGGCCCCGAGCGACTGCACCTGGGCCGCGAAGGCCGCGCGCTCGTCGTCGTGCAGCAGCGTGAACGCGTGCGCGGCGGTGCCGGCGGTCGGCACGCCCCAGCGGCGCGCGGCCTGCAGGTTCGACGTCGAGGCGAACCCGGCGAGGTAGGCCGCCCGCGCCGCGGCGACCGCCGCGCGCTCGTGGGTGCGGCGCGACCCCATCTCGATGATCGGCCGGCCCGCGGCCGCGGTGACCATCCGGGCCGCCGCCGAGGCGACCGCGCAGTCGTGGTTGAGCACCGACAGGGCGAGCGTCTCCAGCACGACCGCGTCGGCGAAGGTGCCGGTGACGGTGAGCATGGGCGAGTACGGGAAGTACAGCTCGCCCTCGGGGTAGCCGTCGATGTCGCCGGGGAACCGGTAGCCGGCCAGGTGCTCGGCCGCCAGGTCGTCGATCACGCCGTCGCGCTGCAGCGACTCGAGCGCTGCGCTGTCGAACCGGAACCGTTCGACCGCGTCCAGCAGCCGCCCGGTGCCGGCCACCACCCCGTAGCGGCGCCCGTTCGGCAGCCGTCGGGCGAAGACCTCGAACACGCAGCGCCGCTGCGCCGTGCCGTCGCGCAGCGCCGGCGCCGAGCATGGTCAGCTCGTAGCGGTCGGTGAGCAGCGCGGTGCTGCCGTGGATGGCCGCTGTCATGGGGCGAACGTTAGCGAACCGCCGGCTCCGCAGGCGGGCAAGCCAGCAAGATCAACCTGAGCGCGTGCCACCATAGAGGCATGGCGGGCACCCTGGCGCCGCAGCGCGAGGCGGCCGAGGAGCAGGTCGCCGACGTCGTCGAGCGATCCCGATAAGCCGTGGATCACCATCGTCTGGAACGACCCGATCAACCTGATGAGCTACGTCACGCACGTGTTCATGACCGTCTTCGGCTACCCGAAGCCGAAGGCGGAAAAGCTGATGCTCGACGTGCACCGACGCGGGCGGGCGGTCGTGTCCTCGGGCACCCGCGAGCGGATGGAGCTCGACGTCTCGACCCTGCACGGGTACGGGCTGTGGGCCACGCTCGAACAGCAGACGTGAAGGTCTCCGGCGCGCCGCGGCCGGCTGCGGCTGCAGCTGGACGGGGTCGAGGTGAGCGCTGCTGCGCCAACTGCTCGACGACCTCGACGGGGTGCTCGACGACGAGTCGGATCCGGTCCGCGGCAGCGGCTGAATCCCGGCGGCCTACCCCGACGACGCCGACGCGCAGGCCGAGTACCGCACCCTCACCGATGACACGTTGCGCACCGACCGCGCGAACCGCATGCGAGGCGTGCCGGGCCGAGCTCGCCGAGGGCGGCGCCATCGATCTCGCCGACCGGAGTCGGGCCAGCGGTGGCTCAAGGTGCTCAACGACCTGCGCCTGGCCGCTGGGCACCCGGCTCGGCATCACCGAGGACGACCAGCCCGACTTCGACCCGTCCGACCCGGCCGAGCAGCCGCGGGTGGCCTACTACTGGCTCACCGCGGTCCAGGACAGCGTGGTGCGCGCCCTGATGCGTTGAGACCGCGTCGGTATCCTGGGCCCCGTGCTGCGCATCGACCGCGAGATCCACGACGCAGATCGTCGCCCACGCCCGCCGCGACCACCCGGACGAGGCGTGCGGCGTGGTCGCCGGCGCTGGGGCAGCGACGCGCCGACCGGTTCGTCCCGATGCTCAATGCCGCGCGCTCCCCGACGTTCTACGAGTTCGACTCCGCCGACCTGCTGGCGCTCTACAAGGACATGGCCGGCCGCGACGAGGAGCCGGTGGTCGTCTACCACACCCACACGGCCACCGAGGCCTACCCGTCGCGCACCGACATCTCCTACGCCTCCGAGCCCAATGCGCACTACGTCGCTGGTGTCCACCCGCGACGACTCGGACACCGAGTTCCGGTCGTTCCGGATCGTCGACGGGGTCGTCACCGAGGAGCCGGTGGAGGTCGTGGACACCTCGATCTCGACATGATGGGACGATAAACAGCGATTCCGGCGTTCAGCCCGAAGAACGATTCCCCTGACCACAGGAGCACGCATCCCATGGCCATCGAGGTCAAGATCCCTACTATCCTGCGCACCTACACCGGCGGCGCGAAGTCCGTGGAGGCGAAGGGCGACACGCTCGCCGCGCTGATCGACGACCTCGACGCCAATCACGCCGGGCTCAAGGGCCGCCTGATCACCGACGACGGCGAGCTGCACCGGTTCGTGAACGTCTACGTCAACGACGAGGACGTCCGGTTCACCGGCTCGCTGGAGACCGGGCTCAAGGACGGCGACAACGTGACGATCCTGCCGGCAGTCGCCGGGGGCTGACTCGTGGCCCGTTACGACTCGCTGCTCGACGCGCTCGGTGACACCCCGCTCGTCGGGCTGCCGCACCTGTCCCCACGCTGGACGGGGTCGGCGCACGGCGAGCCGGTGCGGCTGTGGGCGAAGCTCGAGGACCGCAACCCGACCGGCTCGATCAAGGACCGTGCCGCGCTCGCGATGGTGCGCGCCGCCGAGGCCGACGGCCGGCTGACGCCCGGCTGCACGATCCTGGAGCCGACCTCGGGCAACACCGGCATCTCGCTGGCCATGGTGGCCAAGCTGCGCGGCTACGGGCTGGTGTGCGTGATGCCGGAGAACACCTCGATCGAGCGGCGCCAGCTGCTGGAGATGTTCGGGGCGCGGATCATCTCCTCGCCGGCGGCGGGCGGGTCGAACCAGGCCGTGGCCACCGCGAAGCAGCTGGCCGAGCAGTATCCGGACTGGGTGATGCTCTACCAGTACGGCAACCCGGCGAACGCGCAGGCGCACTACGAGGGCACCGGGCCGGAGCTGCTGCGCGACCTGCCGACGATCACGCACTTCGTCGCCGGGCTGGGCACCACGGGCACGCTCATGGGCACCGGGCGCTACCTGCGGGAGAAGGCGCCGGACGTGCAGATCGTGGCCGCCGAGCCGCGCTACGGCGAGCTGGTCTACGGGCTGCGCAACATCGACGAGGGCTTCGTGCCCGAGCTCTACGACGACTCGATCCTCACCACGCGCTTCTCGGTGACCTCCTACGACGCGCTGCGCCGCACCCGCGACCTCGTCGAGCACGAGGGCATCTTCGCCGGCATCTCCACCGGCGCGATCCTGCACGCCGCGCTGGCGATCGCCGACCGCGCCGCGGCCAAAGGCGAACGCGCCGACATCGCGTTCGTCGTGTGCGACGGCGGCTGGAAGTACCTGTCCACCGGCGCCTACACCGGCACCCTGCAGCAGGCCGCGGAGCGGCTCGAAGGCCAGCTCTGGGCTTGAGCTGATCGTCAGTGGCCCGCGAAGAGTCATTACCGCCTAGCGACATTCGCTAGAAGGTGATAGCAACCGCGGCGCCGGCGGACGAGGCTGGAACGCGATGACAGCAGTTAAGGGCGGGCAGGCGGTCGGTGCGCTGATCGGCGTGCTCACCGTGGCGGTCGCGGTGGGTGTCGGCGAGCTCGTGGCGGCGTTCGTGCGACCGGCCGCCACCCCGGTGATCGCAGTCGGGAACCGGCTGATCACGCTCACCCCGGAATCGGCCAAGCAGACCGGCATCCGCGCGGCCGGCACCAACGACAAGCTCTACCTGCTCATCGGCATCTACCTGCTGCTCGCGGTGTGCGGCGCATGCATCGGTGTCGCGGCCCTGCATCGCGTCGGGTACGGGCTCGCGGGCGTGGCGACGTTCGGGGTGTTCGGCACCTACTGCGCGCTCACCGCCCCCGCTGCGCGTGCCTCCGACGTGATCCCGACCGTCGTCGCGACGCTGGCCGCCGGCGGTGTGCTCTACGGGTTGGTCCGAGCCGTCGGCGGGCACGCGCAAGCGCTCGATCCACCGGCGCCCGATCGGCGGGCGCTGCTGCAGGCCGGCGTCGCGAGTGCCGCTCTGGCCGCGATCGCCGGCTTCGGCGGCCGAGCCAGCCAGCACGCCCGCTTCGATGCCTCTGCCGCCCGCGCGAAGGTCCTGCTGCCGCCGCCGCACGGCGGCGTGGCGGCCCTCCCGCCGGGCTCCGACCTCGGCGTCAGCGGCGTTGCGTGGGCCACGACCAACGACGCGTTCTACCGCATCGACACCGCGCTGACGGTGCCGCAGCTCGAGCCCGACGACTGGCAGCTGCGCATCCACGGCATGGTCGACCGCGAGCTGACCCTCACCTACGCCGACGTGTTCGCCCGGCCGCTGATCGAGCGCTGGATCACCCTGTGCTGCGTCTCCAACACCGTCGGCGGCAAGCTGATCGGCAACGCCCGCTTCCGCGGCGCGCGGCTCGCCGACCTGCTGCGCGAAGCCGGCCTGCACGACGGGTGCGACCAGCTGCTGCTGACCTCCGTCGACGGCATGACGATCGGCGCGCCGACCGCCGTGGTGATGGACGGTCGCGACGCGCTGCTGGCCGTCGGCATGAACGGCCGGCCACTGCCGATCGAGCACGGCTTCCCGGCCCGCACGGTCGTGCCGGGCCTGTACGGCTATGTGTCGGCCTGCAAGTGGGTCGTCGACATCGAGGCAACCACGTTCGCCCGCGACAGCGCCTACTGGGTGCACGAGGGCTGGGCCGCGCACCCGCCGATCCGGCTCGAATCGCGCATCGACCGCCCGAGCGGCGGCGCGACCCTGCGGGTCGGCCGGCCCACCGTGGTCGCCGGGGTGGCCTGGGACCAGCACGTCGGCGTGTCGGCGGTGCAGGTGCAGATCGACGAAGGGCGGTGGCAGACCGCACGCCTGGCCACCGTGCCGTCGACCGACACCTGGCGCCAGTGGCTGCTGCCCTGGACGCCTACGACGCCCGGCAACCACCTACTGCGGGTCCGGGCCACCGACGCCAAGGGCAACCGCCAACCCGCGGCCGCGAACGATCCGTTCCCGGCCGGCGCCACCGGTTGGCACACCGTCACGGTCCATGCCGCGCATTGACGCCGAATAGGCTCCTGATGTGAGCTCGGGCAACCCCACACCGCGGCCGGGCGGCACGACCTGGCGGCTGCCCGACGTGCCGCGCTTCGACCCGCGTTCGTGGAGCGGCGCCCTGATCGCGATGTGCGCTTTCGCCGCGCTGCTGTGGATCATCGAGATCATCGACGCGCTCGGCGACTACCAGCTCAACCGGTTCGGCATCCGCCCGCGCGAGGTGGCCGGGCTCTGGGGTGTGGTCACCGCACCCTTCCTGCACGCCGACTACGCGCACATGGCCTCGAACACCCTGCCGGTGATCCTCGTCGGTTGGGTGGTGATGCTGTCCGGGCTGCGCACCTGGGCGATCGTCACCGGCATCATCATCGTGCTGGGCGGGCTGCTGACCTGGCTGGTCGGGCCGAGCAACACCCTGATCATCGGCGCCAGCGGCTTGGTCTTCGGCTGGCTCGGCTATCTGCTGGCGCGGGCGTTCTTCTCGCGCCGGCTGAAGTGGATCCTGGTCGCCGTCGCGGTGCTGTTCTTCTTCGGCACCTTGCTGTTCGGCCTGTTCCCGACCCTGAACTCCGACGTCTCGTGGCAGGCGCATGTGTGCGGGTTCGTCGCTGGGGTCGTCGCGGGTGGACTGCTTCACCCGCGCGGCGGCGAGATGCGCCTGTCCGGGCGCTCGGCCGTATCGTGACGCGGGTGAGCAGGACCGGCCGCGCCGCCGTCGACGCACCGATCGGCATGATGGATTCCGGTGTCGGCGGGCTGACCGTGGCCCGTGCGGTACTCGACCAGCTGCCGCACGAGTCGCTGCGCTACGTCGGCGACACCGCGCACAGCCCGTACGGGCCGAAACCGATCGCGCAGGTCCGCGCATACGCACTCGAGGTCATGGACGACCTGGTCGCCTCCGGGGTCAAGGCGCTGGTCATCGCGTGCAACAGCGCCAGCTCGGCCTGCCTGCGCGACGCCCGCGAACGCTACGACGTGCCGGTGGTCGAGGTGGTGCTGCCTGCCGTCAAGCGCGCTGTGGCGGCCACCCGCAACGGCCAGGTGGGTGTGATCGGCACCATCGCCACCATCACCAGCGGCGCATACCAGGACGCGTTCGCGGCCGCGCCCGGTATCACCGTCACGGCCGCGGCATGTCCGCGTTTCGCCGAGTTCGTCGAACGCGGGGTCACCAGCGGCCGCCAACTGCTCGGCCTGGCCGAGGCGTACCTCTCCCCGCTCAACGCCGCAGGCGTGGACACCCTCGTGCTCGGCTGCACCCACTATCCGATGCTCACCGGCCTGCTGTCGGTCGTCATGGGGGACTCCGTGACCCTCGTGTCCAGCGCAGAAGAGACGGCGAAAGACGTCTACCGCACGCTGCTCCGCCACGATCTGCTGCGCAGCGACGACGCCGCGCCGCCACAGCAGGAGTTCCGCGCCACCGGCCCGGCCGAGCCGTTCGATCGGCTCAGCGAGCGATTCCTGGGTTTCAGCGGACCCGGGCTGTCGGTGACTGCGTCCCACTACCCGACGTTGGGGGGAACGGCATGAAACTGACGGTGCTCGGTTGCTCGGGCAGCATGCCCGGGCCGTCGTCGCCGGCCTCGGGCTACCTGCTGGAAGCCGACGGCTACCGCGTGGTGCTCGACCTCGGCCAGGGGGCGTTCGGCGCGCTGCAGCGCCACCTACGCCCTGGCGACGTCGACGCCGTGGTGATCTCGCACCTGCACCCGGACCACTTCATCGATCTCACTGCGTATGTCGTCTCGCTGCGCTACGGCCCGGCCGGCTACGCCGGCGCCGATGGCCGGCGCCTGCCGGTGATCGGTCCCGCCGGCACCCGGGACCGGCTCGCCGTCGCCTATGACCCACTGGTGCGAAAGCTCGGGCTGCACGAGCTGTTCGCGTTCAGCACCCACGCCGAGGGTGAGCTCGGCCCGTTCCGGGTGAGCTACGCACCGATGAACCACCCGGTGCCGACGAGCGCGATCCGCGTCGAGCACGACGGCCGGTCGCTCGTCTACTCCGGCGACACCGGCGAGTCTGCCGAACTGGTGTCGCTCGCCACCCGCGCAGACGCGCTGCTGTGCGAGGCCACGATGGGCCCGGACGACCCGGACATCCCGGACCTGCATCTCACCGGACGCCAGGCCGGCGAGCACGCCGCTCGCGCCGGTGTCGGCCGACTGATCGTCACGCATGTGCCGCCGTGGAACTCACCCGAGGTGGAGGCCGAGCTGGCAGCCGCCGCCTTCGAGGGCACCATCGAGATCGCCCGCGCCGACGCCAATTTCGAAATTTGACATCAGCTGCGGAATCCGCGCCGCGGATGGGGATCCGATGCAGCGGCGCAGGTTCATGGCCGGCCCGTCTCGACGATCGATGTCGGCGCAAAGTTCGTACTACAGGACGAACCCCGATAAGTCGCTCGCCCCGTGTCAGGACGCCGCGACCAACCGAGGATCGGCCGACAGGCTGCGCAGAAGGGCGAGCGGGGGCGTGTGCGCTGTCAGCCCCGACACCTCGACGACGACCTCGTAGTTCGACGGCGTCACGAGGCGCACGAAGCGTTCGGTGGTCGGGCCCGTGGTGCGTGACCGCGAGGTGGAGGCGAGACCGTCGAGGATGTCCGAGCGGGTCACTCGCACCGTGACGACGACGCCGTCGGCGCTGCCGTCGAGTTGGCGGTAGTAGACCCGCGGCGGGTTCGTTTGGGTGACGGTCACCATCACGCGCACCACGACGGTCGGCAGCCGACCGGCGACCGCAGCGACGAACGCCGCGGGCAGCACCGTCGACTCGGTGCAGTCGATCGTCGGCGGGCAGGTCGCGGGATTGTTGTGCAGCGCGACGAGTTCGCCGAGCTGGTCGGCGGACAACGCCGGGGCCTGGTGCGTCGCGGCGGCGGCAGGCGTGGGCGCGGCCCGCTCGGCCGACGACAGCGCCCGATGGTGCATGGTCAGCCGCAGTACACCGGCGACCACCAGTGCGGCCGCGACCAGCACGAGCGCGGCCATCCGCAGCCGGGGCCGAATCCCCGTTGCGCAGGAGAGTTCCTCGTCCTGCTCCGGGTCTCGACGTACGTCGGGCGCGCCCATACCGGAACGGTGCGCCCGGCGCGCCGAACACGCAAGTGTCAGGCCGCGCGGTGGGCGGCGCGGATGCGTGCCTCGCCGCGCAGGGCGTCGACGTCGACACCGGCGTCGCCGATCAACCGCGCCCCGAGGCACTGCGGCTCGGCGATCACGCCGAGCAGCAGATGGCCGCTGTTGATCTCGCCCGCGTCGGTGGCCACGGCCTCGCGCAGCGCCAGTTCCAGCACCTTCTTCGCGCGTTTGGTGAGACGCAGGTGTCCGCGCGGCATGGTGGTCGGTGCGGCGCCCAACGCGCCGGTACCGAACCGTTCCTCGACCACTCGGCGCACCGCGTCGAGATCGACCCCGATCGCGGCCAGGGCACCGGGATCGAGCCCGTCCGCACTGCCCTGCAATCGTCGCCGGGCGACGGTCGCACTCATGCCGCGAGTGCGCAGCAGCCGACCGCCGAGGCATTCGGTGCCCAGCATCCCGAGCACCAGGTGCTCGGTGCCGATGACGGGATGACGCAGCGCGCGCGCCTCCTGTTGCGCGGTCATGACCGCGGCGCGGGCATCGGTGGTGAATCGCTCGAACATCTAGGACCTCCGCAGTATCCGTCGCGATGCGCTGCCGTGCTTCTTGTGCACCGCCTGCCTGCTCACGCCGAGCCGGTCGGCGATGTCCTGCCACGACCAGCCGGCCGCTCGCGCGGCCTCGACCTGCAATGCCTCCAGGCGGCTGGCGAGCTCGCGCAGTGCGGCCACCGCGCGCAGCCCGATCTCCGGGTCGCGGCTGCCGGCCTGTTCGGCCAATCGGGTGCCTTCGCTCATGTTGTCAATCTAGGTTGACTAGGCCGAGCGTGTCAACTCTGGTTGACGTCAGCCGGCGAGGAAGCTAAACCGGACCGTACGGCTCGCGTTGTCGACATTGGTGTCGACCAGGCACACCGACTGCCAGGTGCCGAGCTGCATCCGTCCGTCGAGAACCGGAACGGTGATCGACGGTGCGACGAAGGCCGGCAGCACGTGGTCGCGACCGTGGCCCGCGCTGCCGTGCCGGTGGGTCCAGCGATCCTCGCGCGGCAGCAGGTCGTCGATCGCCTGCAGCAGGTCGTCGTCGCTGCCCGCGCCGGTCTCGAGGATGGCCACCCCGGCGGTGGCGTGCGGGACGAAGACGCTGAGCAGCCCGTCGCCCGTGCCGCCGAGGAATTCCGCACAGTCGGAGGTCAGGTCGTGGACGGTGGCGCGGGCGCCGGTGCGGACCGTGCGTGTCTCGCTGCGCATACCCTCATCCTGCCCGTCGGGCGCGTGGTGGTCGCGGCGCGGCGATTCTCGTAGCCGCCCACGTGGCACAGTTGGTGGGTGCAGATCGCGCTCCTCGGCCCGCTCGAGGTCCGGGACGCGGCAGGCGACCGGGTCGAGGTGGCGGGTGCGCGATTGCGCACGCTGCTCACCCGGCTGGCGCTCGATGCGGGCCGGGCGGTTTCGGTCAGCGCGCTCGTCGACTGCGTCTGGGGCGATCGTCCGCCGGCGGAGGAGAACAACGCGCTGCAGACGCTGGTCTCGCGGCTGCGCCGGGTGCTCGGCGACCCGGCGGCGATAGGGCAGTCGCCGGCCGGCTATCGACTCTCGCTCGACCCGGCGGCCGTGGATGCGCACCGTTTCGAGCAGCTCGCGGCCGACGGCGCGCTGGCGCTGCGGGCCGGTGATTGGGACGACGCGGCCCGGGAGCTGGGTGCGGCGCTGGCGCTGTGGCGCGGGCCCGCGCTCGTCGACGGGGCCGCGGCGTGTGACGCGCTGGCGGTGGCGGCCGACCGGTTGAGCGAACTGCGGGTGACCGCGACCCTGCAGCGGGTCGAGGCCGATCTTCATCGCGACGTGCCGCCGGCCACGCTGGTGCCCGAGCTGGAGTCGCTGCTCGCGCTGCGCCCGCTGCACGAAGGCATTGCTGCGCACCTGATGCGCGCGCTCACGACAGCCGGGCGGCAGGCCGACGCGCTCGGCGTGTACGAGCGGATCCGCGAACGGCTCGCCGACGAACTCGGTGTCGATCCGGCGCCGGAACTGCAGGACCTGCACCTGGCCGTCCTGCGCGGCGAGCTCGCAGCTCCGCGACCGGTCGAACGACGGACGAACCTCAAGGCTCAGCTGACCAGCTTCGTCGGCCGCGAGGACGAGGTAACCAGGATCATCAAGACGCTGGAGCAGAACCGGCTCGTCACGCTCGTCGGTCCGGGCGGGGCGGGCAAGACGCGGCTCGCGAGCGAGGCGGCCGCGCGCGTGCTCGACACCGCGCCGGACGGCATCTGGCTGGTCGAACTGGCGCCGGTCGCCGCCGACACGGACGTGCCGTCGGCCGTGCTCGGCGCGCTCGGCATGCGCGAGATGCACCTGCTCGACCGCAAGACCACCCTGTCGTCCGGCGATGCCCTCACCCGGTTGCTCGACGGGCTCGCCGATCGCCGGGCAGTGATCGTGCTCGACAACTGCGAGCACCTCGTCGACGTCTGCGCCCGGCTCGCCGACCAGTTGCTCGCCGAGTGCCCCGGACTGCGGATCCTCGCCACCAGCCGCGAACCGCTCGGCATCCTCGGCGAGGTGCTGCTCGCGGTGCCACCGCTCGGTCAGCCCGCGGCCGACCGCGAGCGCCGCCGAAGCACTCGAGTACCCGGCGGTGCGTCTGTTCGCCGACCGCGCCGCGGCGGTGCTTCCGGATTTCGTCATCGACGGCGACTCCGTGGGCACGGTGATCGAGATCGTGCGCCGGCTCGACGGCCTGCCGCTGGCCATCGAACTCGCCGCCGCCCGACTGCGCACGATGCCGCTGGCCGATATCGCGACCCGGCTCTCGGACCGGTTCCGGCTGCTCACCGGCGGCAGCCGCACCGCGCTGCCGCGTCATCGCACCCTGCGCGCTGTGGTCGAGTGGAGCTGGGATCTGCTCGGACCCACCGAGCGGCACGTCGCCGAACAGCTGTCGGTGTTCCCGTCCGGTGTCACGGTCGTCCAGCGCGAGCGCGGTGTGCGACACGGACCGGGCCGATACCGAGGACCTGCTCGCCTCGCTGATCGACAAATCCCTGCTGCAACCGATCGACGGCGGCCGCCGGCTGCGGATGTTGGAGACGATCCGTGAATACGGCACCGAGCGGCTGGCCGAGAGCGGCGAGCTCGCGGCGGTGCGCGCCCGGCACGCAACGCATTTCGCTGCCGTGCTCGCCGAGGCCGAGCCGCATCTGATGCAGGCCGACCAGCTGCCGTGGTTCGAGATCCTCGAGCAGGATCGGGAGAACATCGTCGCCGCGCTGCGCTACCGCTGCGATGTCGGTGACGCTGACGTCGCGCTGCGCATCGCCACCTCGCTCGGCTCCTACGCGATGATGCTCGGCTACAACGCCGAGATCGTCGGCTGGGTCGCGGACGCACTCGCCGTACCCGGAGGTACGGATGACGGGCTGCGGGTGGTCGCCGAGGCGTTGCTCGCGCTGAACGCGGCTGCAAGCGGTCAGGCCGCCCCCGAGCACGGCAATCGCGAGCTGTTGACCCGCCTCGCCCGCGAGATCGCCCAGGTGCGCTTGCCGGACACGCCCTTGCTCGGCTTGCTGCGGCCAGCGGTCGCCTTCTTCGCCGAGGAGTACGAGCTCGTCGACCAATACCTGACCGATGCGGTCGACGATCCGCATCAGTGGGCACGGGCCGCCGGGCACATGATGCGCGCGGTGCTGGCCGAGAACGACGGCGACGTCGAGACGATGCGCCGCGCGGCCGAGACCTGCGTCATCTCCTTCGAGCAGCTCGGCGAGCGCTGGGGACTCGCCAACGGGCTGCGCGTGCTCGGCCAGATCCGCATCTTCGACGGCGATCTCGACGGCGCCGCGGACGCATATCAGCGTGCGCTCGCGTTGAGCACCGAGCTCAAGTCGCACGACGACGAGGGCTTCCTGCTGGGCAGACTCGCCGACCTCGAGATCCGGCGCGCCAACCTGGACCGAGCCCACGAATACGCGCTGCGTGCGCGGCGGCGCGCCGACGAATCGGGCTCACCGGTGGAAGCCGTCTTCGCCGCCACGATCCAGGCCGCGGTCGCCGTCGCCGAGGGCAACCCCGAGCTCGCCGTCGAGTTTCATCGCGAAGCGACCCGGCGGTTGGGGACCATGCCTACGGAGAACCCGGCCCATGGGCACATCCGCGCGATGGTCCTGGCGGCCGGCGCCCGGATGGCGCTGCTCGACGGTGACGTCGCGGGAGCGGGGGCGACCGCGGCCGACGCGTACGAGACGGGTGTCGGCACGAAGGACCTGCCGGTCCTGGCGAGCGTCGGGGTGTCGCTGGCCGAGGTGGCCGCCGCGCGCGGCGACCACGAGCGCGCTGCGACGGTGCTCGGCGCGGCCGCCCGGTTGCGTGGAGCCGACGACCCGACCTCGCCGGACATCCGCAAGCTCGCCGCCGCATTGCGCGACGCGCTGGGCGATCACCGATTCGAGACCGTCTACGCCGCCGGCGCCGCGCTCGACCGCACGGCGGCGATCGCGGCACTCTCACCACCGGACGAACCGCGATGATCATGCACGCACCCACGCCATGGCGTGGGTGCGTGCATGATCATGACTTGCGGGGGAGGGTCAGGCGCGGCGTTTGTAGGCGCGCATCGCAAGCGGGACGAACACGATCAGCAGGCCGGCCATCCAGGCGAGCGTGGCCAGCAGGTTCGTCATCACCGGGCCGCCGAGCATCAGGCCGCGCATCGAGTCGACGAGCCTGGGTGATCGGGTTGAAGTGGTTCCAGCCCTGCAGCCAGCCCGGCATGGTGGACGGCGGCACGAACGCGCTGCTCCCGAACGACAGCGGCAGGATGATCAGGAACATGATCCCCTGGACTGCGCCGGCGGTGCGGGCCTTGAGGCCGACCCACATCGAGACCCAGCAGAAGCACAGCGCGAACCCGATCGCCAGTGCCACCGCGCCGATGAGGCCCGCCGCGTTCGTCTCGATCCGGAAGCCGATGACGTAGCCGAAGCCGAGATACACCACGCACAGGATCAGGTAGCGGGCGAAGTCGGCGAACACCGCGCCGACCAGCGGTACCGACCGGGCGATCGGCAGCGACCGGAAGCGGTCGAACACGCCCTTCTCGATGTCGGCGTTCATGTTCTGGCCGAGGGCCACGCTGCCCATCGCGATGCCCTGGCCCAGCAGACCGGGCAGCAGGAACTGCAGGTATTCATGGCGGGAACCGTCGCCGATCGCGCCGCCGAAGACGTAGGTGAACAGGAGCAGGAAGATCACCGGCTGCAGGGTCACGTCGATCAATTGCTCGGGGGTGCGCCAGGTCTTGATCAGGTTGCGCCGGGCCAGCACGATCGAGTGCCGGATGCTGCGCCGGAAGAGTGTCTGGCGCGCCGCGGCTATCGCGGGAGCGGGCGGGACGGCCTCGGCCTTGGTCAGGGTTGGCGCGCTCATGCTGCCTCCTCGTTGTCGTCGTCCGCGTGCTGGCCGGTGAGCGTGAAGAACACCTCGTCCAGGCTGGGCAGGTGCAGGGAGAGTTCGGTGACGGCGACGCCGGCGGCGTGCAGGTGGGTCACGGTGGCCGCGAGCGCCGCGTCGCTGTCGACCGCGACGGTGAGGGCGCCGCGGCCGGTGTCGGTGGCCGGCTCGTTGCTGACCGCGGCGAGGGCCTCGCGCACCAGCGGGAGGTGGTCCGGGTCGGCCGGGCGGACCGTGAGCCGTCTGCCCGCCGACCCGGCGCTTGAGCGCGACCGGGGTGTCGTGGGCGATGACCCGGCCGTGGTCGATCACGGTGATCTCGTCGGCCAGCGCGTCGGCCTCGTCCAGGTACTGCGTGGTCAGCAGCACGGTGGAGCCTTCGGTGACCAGCCGCTGCACGACGTCCCACATCGTCCTCGCGCTTCGCCGGGTCCAGGCCCGTCGTCGGCTCGTCGAGGAAGACGACGGCCGGGCGGCCGACCAGCGACGCGGCGAGGTCGAGGCGGCGGCGCATGCCGCCGGAGTAGGTCTTGGCGACGCGGTTGGCGGCCTCGCCGAGGTCGAACCAGTCGAGCAGTTCCTGCCCGCGGCGCGCGCGCGTCGCGGGTCGACAGGTCGAGCAGCTGCCCGATCATCAGCAGGTTCTGCATGCCGGTCAGGTCCTCGTCGACCGAGGCGAACTGGCCGGTGAGCCCGATCTGTCTGGCGCACCTCGCGGGACTGGCGTGGCGACGTCGAACCCGGCGACCCGGGCCGAGCCGGCGTCGGCGCGCAGCAGGGTGGCGAGGATGCGCACGGCGGTGGTCTTGCCGGCGCCGTTCGGCCCGAGGACGCCGAGCACCGAGCCCTCGCGGGCGCGAGGTCGATCCCGGCCAGCGCCTGGGTGTCGCCGAAGCGTTTGGTGAGCCCTTCGGCTTCGATTGCGTATGTCATGACCGTCACTGTGCCGGGGCCGGCTGGCACCGCACGCACACCACAGTCACAGCCGGTGCCAGCCGATGTCAGAGCACCTGCCAGCGGCGCAAGGCGTGTCCGGCGGCGTCGATAGGGTCGAGCCATGCCCCGCCCCGACGGTCGCGCCAACGACCAGCTGCGCCCGGTCACCATCACCCGCAACTGGCAGGCCTATGCCGAGGGCTCCGCGCTCGTCGAGTTCGGCGACACCAAGGTGCTGTGCGCGGCCTCGGTGCAGCAGGGCGTGCCGCGCTGGCGCAAGGGCAGCGGGCTGGGCTGGGTCACGGCCGAGTACGCGATGCTGCCGCGCGCCACCCTCACCCGCAACGACCGCGAGTCGGTGCAAGGGCAAGATCGGCGGCCGCACGCACGAGATCTCCCGGCTGATCGGCCGCTCGCTGCGGGCCGCGATCGACCTGTCGGCGCTGGGCGAGAACTCGATCTCGATCGACTGCGACGTGCTGCAGGCCGACGGCGGCACCCGCACCGCGGCGATCACCGGCGCCTACGTCGCGCTGGCCGACGCGGTCGCGTGGCTGGCAGGGCGCGGCGCGCTCGGCCCGCACCGGACCCGCTGAGCGCCTCGGTCGCGGCGGTCTCGGTCGGCGTGATCGACGGCGAAGCCCGACTCGACCTGATGTACGACGAGGACGTCCGCGCCGAGACCGACATGAACGTGGTCATCACCGGCGCCGGCGACTTCGTCGAGGTGCAGGGCACCGCCGAGGGTGCGCCGTTCCGGCGAGACGAACTCGACGCGCTGCTCGACCTCGCGGTGGCCGGCTGCGCGGAACTCGGCCGGATCCAGACAGGCGGCGCTGGCCGGGTGAACCGCGATCCTGCTGGCCAGCCGCAACGCCAAGAAGCTGGCGGAGCTGCGGCGCATCCTCGCCCCGGCGCTGCCCGACGTCGAGGTGGTCGGCCTCGATGACGTCCCGGCCGTATCGCCGAGGTGCCTGAGTCCGGCGCGACGTTCGCGGACAACGCGCTGATCAAGGCCCGCGAGGGTCACCGGCGCACCGGGTTGCCCACGGTCGCCGACGACTCCGGGCTGGCGGTCGATGCGCTCAACGGCATGCCCGGGCGTGCTGTCCGCGCGCTGGGCCGGACGGTCATGACGACGAGGCGAATCTGCGGCTGGTGCTGGCGCAGGTCGCCGACGTGCCCGACGAGCGGCTGTCCGCCGCGTTCGTGTGTGCGGTGGCCTATGTACGGCGACGCGGGCGAGATCGTCACGCATGGGCAGATGCCGGGCCACCTGGTGCGCGAACCGCGCGGCACGAACGGCTTCGGCTACGACCCGATCTTCGTCGCAGACGGGCACACCCAGACGAGCGGTGAACTCGCGGTCGCGGAGAAGGACGCGATCAGCCACCGCGGGCAAGCGCTGCGCGCGCTCGCCACCAGGCTCGCAGAGGAGACCACGTGACCAGCACCCGGATCGACCTCGAGATCGCCGACGGCCGGGCCTGGATCACCCTCGACGGCCCGAAGCAGCGCAACGCGCTCAATCCCGACTCCGCGGCCAAGCTCATCGCAGTCTGCGAGCAGATCGACGCCGACGAGAGCGTGGGGGTCACGGTGCTCACCGGCACCGACCCGGCATTCTCCTCCGGCGCCGACCGGGCGCACCTGACCCGGTTGCGCAGCGCGGCCCCGGACGAGGTCTACGAGGGCCTCGAGGCGGTCTACGCCGCGTTCTGCCGTTTCGGTGAGCTGGCCACGCCCACCGTGGCCGCGGTGAACGGCGCCGCGGTCGGCGCGGGCATGAACCTCGCCCTCGCGGCGGACATCCGGGTCATGGCCAACTCCGCGGTGCTGGCGTCCGGGTTCGCCGGCATCGGGTTGCATCCTGGTGGCGGGCACCTGCACCTGCTGGCCCGCGCCGGCGGTCCGGCGCTGGCCGCGGCGATGGGCGTGTTCGCGCAGTCGGTGGACGCGCAGCGTGCGGTGGCCACCGGGCTGGCCTGGGCGGCGGTCGCGCCCGAGGACATGCGCAGCACGATCACCGAGATGACCGCGCACCTGGCCGCCGACCCGGCACTGGCCCGGGCGCTGGCCGCCAGCCTGCGCCGCACCGTCTTCGACATGGCCGACTGGGACCGTGCGGTGGAGGTCGAACGCGCTCGGCAGATGTGGTCGCTGCCGCGCCAGGCGAACAAGCAGTGACCTTCCGGCGGATGATCTCGGTCGTCGGGGCACACGCGGCCGGCGAGGTCGGTGACGTCATCGTCGGCGGCGTGCTGCCGCCGGCCGGCGCGACGATGTTCGAGAAGAGACTCACGATGGAGCGCGAGCACGACGACATCCGCCGGACGTTGCTGCGCGAGCCGCGCGGCAGCATTGCCCGGCACGTGAACCTGGTCCTGCCGCCCACCCGCGCCGACTGCGAGGCCGGCGTCATCATCATGGAGCCGACCGAGTACCCGCCGATGTCCGGCTCGAACACGATGGCGACGGTCACCGTACTGCTCGAGACCGGCATGATCGCGATGGTCGAGCCGGTGACGACGGTCCGCCTGGACATGCCCGGCGGGCTGGTGATCGCGACCGCGCGCTGCGAGAACGGCAAGTGCCGCTCGGTGCTGCTGGAGAATGTGCCGGCGTTCGCGCACGAACTCGACGCGCCCCTCGAGGTCGAGGGCTTCGGCCCGCTGCGCGTCGACGTCGCCTACGGCGGGATGTACTACGCCATCGTCGACACCGAGCGCGTCGGGCTGGACGTGACGCCGACCAACGCCCGCGCGTTCGTCGATCTCGCCGACCGGATCCGCCGCGCCGCGCAGGCGCAGTTGGACATCGTGCACCCGGAGAACCCGGACATTCGCGACGTCACGATGGTGCAATTCGCACAGCCGTACCAGGGTTCGGACTCGGTGACACCGAACACCTGCGTGCTCGCCGCCGGGCGCTCGGACCGCAGCCCCACCGGCACCGGCACGTCGGCGCGGATGGCGGTGCTGCGGGCCCGGGGCCAGATGCGAGTCGGCGACCGCTTGATCCACGGCTCGATCACCGGCACCGAGTTCGTCGGCACCGTCAAGGCCGACACCACGGTGGCGGGTCGGCCGGCGATCGTGCCGACGATCGAGGGCAGCGCCTGGATCACCGGGTTCCACCAATACCTCATCGACGCCTCGGACCCGTTCCCGGAGGGTTACCTCGTGCCCGACACGTTCGGCGGCACCGGACTGCTCTAACGTTTCTGTTTCCATAGTCAGCGTTGCCTGATGTGGCCGCCGGTACGCTCCTGATGTACTTCGACCGTGACCATCGAAACGCTCGCGCTGGTCGTCGCGCTCGGGCTCGCCGGGCCGATGCTGTCGTGGTCGGACCGCCTGCGCATACCCGTCCTGGTCGGCGAACTGGCGGCCGGCGTGGTGATGGGTCGGACCGGGTTCCGGGTGCTCGACCCCACCGAACCGGCATTCAGGCTGCTCGCCGACATCGGCTTCGCGATGATCATGTTCGTGGTGGGCACCCAGGTGCCGATCCGCGATCGCCGGCTGCGGAGCGGATCACGCATTGCCATGGTGCGACTGCTGGTGGTGACGGCGGTCGCCGCGCTGCTCGGCCCGCTGGTGGCGGCGCTGTTCGACACCGGCCATGGTGCCCTGTACGCGGTGCTGTTCGCGTCGTCGTCGGCCGCGGTGATCCTGCCGATCGTCAACTCGTTGCGTCTGGCCGGCCCGGACGTCACCGAGCTGCTGCCGCAGGTGTCGGTCGCCGATGCGGCCTGCATCGTGGCGCTACCGTTGGTGATCGACCCCGCCCACGCCGCCCGGGCGGCGCTGGGCGCGGCGATCGTCATTGCCGCAGCGGCGGTCTGCTACGTCGCGCTGCGGCTGGCCGAGTCGCGTGGTTGGCGGCGTACCGCGCACCGCAAGTCCGAGCGCCGGCGATTCGCGTTGGAGCTGCGGGTCAGCCTGCTCGTTCTGCTGGTACTCGCAGCACTGGCCCAGCAGGTCCACGTGTCGATCATGCTCGCCGGCTTCTCGCTCGGTCTCGCGGTCGCCTCGGTCGGTGAGCCGCGGCGGTTGGCGCGCCAGCTGTTCGGGCTCAGCGAGGGCCTGTTCGGGCCGATCTTCTTCGTGTGGCTCGGCGCCACGCTGGATCTGCGTGATCTGCGCCAGCACGCGTGGATGATCGCGCTGGGCGTCGTGCTCGCCGCCGGCGCGCTGGTCGCACACGCGGCAGCCGTGGCGCTTCGCCAACCGCTGCCGGTCGCCTCGCTCGCCGCGGCGCAGCTCGGGGTGCCGGTCGCGGCGACCACGCTCGGCACCCAGCTGCACGTGCTGCACCCGGGCGAGGGTGCGGCACTGCTGCTCGGGGCGTTGCTGACCTTGGCGGTGGCGGGGGTGTCGGGCCGGTGGGTCGGTACGGCACGATCGCAGGCACAGCCGCAATCGCGCTGAGCCCCGAGCCAGAGGAGCACCACGTGGAGTACCGCCAGCTCGGCAACTCCGGCCTGCGGATCTCGGCCCTCACGATGGGCACGATGACCTTCGGCGGCTCCGGGATCTTCACCGCGGTCGGCAGCACCGACGTCGTCACCGCCCGGCGGCAGTTCGATCTGTGCCGCGACCAGGGTGTCAACCTGATCGACACCGCGGACAAGTACTCCGACGGCGCGTCCGAGGAGGTGATCGGGGCCGCGCTCGCCGGGCACCGCGACGACTGGCTGATCGCGACCAAGGTGCGGTTCCCGATGGGTGCGGGCCCCAACGACGCGGGGCTGTCGCGCCATCACGTGCTGCGTGCGGCGGAGGCCAGCCTGCGGCGTCTCGGCACCGACCACATCGACCTGTTCCAGCTGCACGAGTGGGACGGGCAGACCCGGCTGGAGGAGACGCTGGGGGCGCTGGACGCGCTGGTCCGGCAGGGCAAGGTGCGCTACGTCGGCGTCAGCAACTACACCGGCTGGCAGTTGCTGAAGGCGCTCGGGATCAGCGAGCGCGAGCACCTGCCGCGCTTCGCCAGCCTGCAGCTGTATTACTCGTTGCAGTGCCGCGACGCCGAAAGCGACCTGCTGCCCGCCTCGCTGGACCAGGGCCTGGGCGTATTGGTGTGGAGCCCGTTGGCCGGCGGCCTGCTGTCGGGCAAGTTCAGCCGCGGCGCCGACGGCAACCTCGCCGGGCCGGCCGGGGCGCGCCAGACCTCTGACTGGAGCGAGCCGCCCATCGACTACCCCGACCGGCTGTTCGCGACGCTCGACGTGCTCGCCAAGATCGCCGACGGGCACGGTGTTTCCGAGGCCCGGGTGGCGCTGGCCTGGCTGCTGAGCCGGCCGGTGATCACCTCGCTGATCGTCGGCGCCCGCACCGAGGAACAGCTCGCCGACAACCTGGCCGCTGTCGACCTGATGTTGGGCGAGGAGGAGATCGACGAGCTGGAGCGGGTGAGCCGCGCGCCGCTGACCTATCCGCATTGGCACCAGGCGGCCACCGCGAGCGATCGACTGGGGGAACCGGACCGGATCCTGCTCGGCCCGCATCTGAACTGAAGGCTCAGGACATGGTGCGCCGCGAGGGAATCGAACCCCCAACCCGCTGATTAAGAGTCAGCTGCTCTGCCAATTGAGCTAGCGGCGCTGAGCGCGTCGGCCCACCGGAGCGGACCGAGAAGGACACTAGCACGGCTGTCGGGACCGACGTTGTCCCGGCTGTGCGTCTGCGCAGCGACGCAAAGCCGGGACAACTGGCTTGGGGTGAGTGACGGGGCTCGAACCCGCGACATCCTGGACCACAACCAGGTGCTCTACCAGCTGAGCTACACCCACCACGGCCGCCCGGGCGGGCCGGGTCGGCGCGGCTCAGTCTAGCGGGCCGACCTCCATGCCCAGAACTGCGTTCGCCGCGTCCTTCGCCTCGTCGACGCTCGGGCCGGGCTGGGGCACGAACAGCGTGCGCCGGTAGTAGGCGAGTTCGTGGATGCTCTCGCGGATGTCGGCGAGCGCGCGGTGGGCCAGGCCTTTCTGCGGTTGGGCGTGATAGACCCGCGGGTACCAGCGCTTGGCCAGTTCCTTGAGGGAGGAGACGTCGACCATCCGGTAGTGCAGGTGGTCGTCGAGGGCGGGCATGTCGCGGGCCAGGAAGCCGCGGTCGGTGGCGATCGAGTTTCCGCACAGCGGCGCGGTGTTGGGCTCGGGCACGTGACCCTTCACGTAGTCGAGCACCAGCGTCTCGGCCTCGCCGAGGCCGATCGCCGACTCGCGCACCGCCTCGGTGAGCCCGGACGACGCGTGCATGTCGCGTACGAACGGCACCATCGCGTCGAGGACGTCGTCGGTCGTGTGGATGATCACGTCGAGCCCGTCGTCGAGGGGGGAGAGGTCGGCGTCGGTGACGATGACGGCGACCTCGATGAGCGCGTCGCGGCGCAGGTCCAGCCCGGTCATTTCGCAGTCGATCCACACCAGGCGATCCGGGCGCTCAGTCATGCCCGCACGCTATACCTCGGCATTACCGTGTCCGGTAGGAGATCATTCCCGCAACCGGTGGAGGACGCCATGGCCGTCGAACTGCTCGACCAGCAGACCATCGACGAGAAATTGTCCCAGCGGCACCCCGACTGGAGCGGCACCACGCAGAAGCTGCAGCGCTCCATCGAGTTCGCCGATTTCCTGACCGCGGTGTCGTTCGTCAACAAGATCGCGCCGCGCTGCGAGGAGCTCGACCATCACCCGGATCTCGCGCTGCGCTGGCGCTGGGTCGACGTCGAGCTCGCGACACACAGCAAGGGCGGGGTGACCGACCTCGACCTGACTCTCGCCGAGATCGTCGACGAGGTGGCAGCGTCGTTGCCGCTCGCCGACTAGAACAGCCTTCGCAGGACCAGCTGCTTGAGCTTCGTATAGGGCGGGTACGCGACCGGCGGGTCGAACCAGGTGGGCTTGCGCAGCACGGCCTTGCGATGGCTGAACGTGTCGAAGCCCCATCTGCCGTGGTAGGAACCGGTGCCGCTGTGCCCTACCCCGCCGAACGGAAGCTGCGGGACGGCCAGGTGATAGATCAGATGGTTGATCACCGTGGCGCCGTTGCTGACCTCGTCGAGGATGCGACGCTCGTTGGCACGGCTGGCGCTGAACAGGTACACCGCCAACGGTTTCGGCCCCTGTTGCACGTGCGCGATCGCGTCGTCGAGCGAGTCGACGGTGACCACCGGCAGTACCGGGCCGAAGATCTCTTCGCGCATGAGCGCCGATTCGGCGTCGGGGTCGACGACGATCGTCAACTCCGCCTGCTCGCCACGCACGTCGATCGCTGCGCCGGAGACGATCTCGCCGCCGGCCTGGTCGACGAGCTCGGCGATGCGGTCCGTATGCCGGGCGTTGACGATCGGCAGCCGGGCACCGCGGCCGAGTGACAGCGCTTGCCGGCTGAGCTGGTCGACGAACTCGCTGCGGACCGCGCGATCGACCAGCACGTAGTCGGGTGCCACACAGGTCTGGCCGGAGTTGAGCACCTTTCCCCACACGATGCGCCGGGCGGCCACCGCCAGGTCGGCATCGGCCGCGACGATCGCCGGGCTCTTGCCGCCCAGCTCCAACGTGACGGGCGTGAGGTGCTTGGCGGCCGCGGCCATGACGGCCTTCCCGACTTGCGGGCTGCCGGTGAACAGGCAGTGGTCGAAGCCCTGATCCAGCAGCCGCTGCGTGGTGTCGGCGTCGCCCTCGACCACGCGGACGGCGTGCGGATCGAGGTACTCCGGCACCAGCCGGGCCAGCGTCGCCGAGCACGCCGGGGCCACCTCGGACGGTTTGAGCACGGCGCAGTTGCCGGCCGCGAACGCGCCGACCAGCGGGGCGAGCATTAGCTGGATCGGGTAGTTCCACGGGCCGATGACCAGGACGACGCCGAGCGGCTCGGGCTCGTACCAGGCCCGCGCCGGCTTGACGCCGAGCGGGGTCTTCACGCGGGTCGGTTTGAGCCACGACCGCAGGTGCCGCGCGGCGTACTTCGCCTCGGCGCTGATGATCGCGAGGTCGGCGAACCAGGCGTCGCCGGCCGGGCGGCCCAGATCGGTGGCCAGCGCCTCGGCGAGCTCGTCCTCGCGCTCGGCCACCAACCTGATGATCGCGGCGAGCTGCGACAGCCGCCAAGCGATCGGGCGGGTCCGGCCGCTGCGGTAGGTCGCCCGTAGCTTGGCGACCTGGTCGGCGATGCCGCGGGTGTCGGCGACGTTGGGCGGAGGCGATACGGACCCGGTCATGCGCCGAGATTACGGGACCGGCCCCCGCCGATGAGCGATGATCATGCACCCAGCGCCGCCCGGACGCGGGTGGGTGCATGATCATCGCGGGAGGGGCTCAGCTGCCGCCGGGCTGCAGCGTGACGGTGATCGGCTTGAAGTTGGCGCCCGTGGTGTCCAGGCCCATCTTCTTGAGGTTGGCCAGCGCCTTCTCGGTGTACTCGTTGGTGTAAGCCAGGCCGGTCGGGCGTGCCCTTGAGCACCGTCTTGCCGTCGGCGTTCTTCGGTCTGCGAGGCGATCGTCACCGTGCGGTCCCACGCCGTCTTGTCGACCATGCCGATGCCCTGCGGCGACGGCCAGATCAGCTTGTTGACCTCGTTCATCTGCCACAGCTGGTGACTGGCGCCGAGCTTGGAGCCGGCCTTGACCACGATGTCGCGGCACTCGGCGGCGTGCGTGGCGCAGTAGATCCAGCCCTGGTAGCTGGCGGTGAGGAACTTGACCGTGGTGTCCTGGTACGTCGGGTCCGACAGCTTGTCGGTGTTGGCCCAGATGGCGTCCTGCAGCATCGCGGTGCCGCTCGTCGTTCCAGTTGATGACGTTGAGATCCGACGGCTGGTACAGCTTGCCGGTCTTCGGGTTCTTCGCCTCGAGCACCTGCGCGTACTCGTTGTAGATCATCGCCTGGGCGGCGTCGATGTCACCGCTGAGCAACGCGTTCATGTCGAACTGCTGCTGGACGAGCGTGACGTCCTTGCCCGGGTCGAGCCCGGCCTTGGTCATGCCGGCGAACAGCTCGAACTCGTTGCCGAAGCCCCAGTTGCCGACCTTCTTGCCCTTGAGGTCGCGCGGCGTCGGTGATGTTCTTGTCCTTGAACGAGATCTGCAGCGTGCCCGAGCGCTGGAACACCTGCGCCGACGTCGGTGATGTTCGCGCCCTGCTCGCGCGACTGCAGCGCCTTGGGCACCCAGGCGATCGCGTAGTCGGCCTGGCCCGTTGGCGACGGTCGGTCTGCGGGACGATGTCGGTGCCGCCCTGGATGATCGTGACGTTGAGCCCTGCGTCCTTGTAGAAGCCCTTGGCGAGCGCGGCGATGTAGCCCGCGAACTGCGCCTGGGTCACCCACTGCAGCTGCAGCTTGACGTTCGCGGTCTGCACGTTTGCCGGCGCCGACCCGGCGGCGCTCGTCGCGCCACCGGCCGTCGGCGACCCGCCGCCGCTCCCGCTGCTGCTGCACGCGCCGAGACCGAGTGTCACGATGGACGTCGCCGCCACGACGGCGACCTTGCGGTTGAACCTGTTCATCCGTTCCTCCTGTCGGTCATGTCACCGGCGCCGCGCGCCGGCCGAGCACCAGCCTCTCGAGGATCAACGCACCGAAGAAGAACATCAGCCCGAGCAGCATCGCGCCGAGCACCGATGCCCAGGCCGATGCGTAGTCGGTCTCGCCGACGGCGCCGGTGATCCGCGAACCCAGCCCGTTCTTCAGCCCGCCGAAGTACTCGGCGACGATCGCCGCGATGACCGCCAGCGACGACGCGATGCGCAGGCCGGTGAAGAAGTACGGCAGCGCGCCGGGAATGCGGATCGTGCGCAGCACCGCGTCGCCGGAGGCCGCGTAGCTCTGCATCAGCTCGGCGTGCACCGGCGCGAGACTGCGACAGCCCGCGCAGGACGTTGATGAAGACCGGGACGAACGCGCTGATCGCGACGACCTCGCGGCGCGGGAGTCGACGAGGTCGCCGAGTACATGTTGTTCAGCAGCGGCGCCAGCGCGACGATCGGCATCGCCGCGAGCGCCGCGACCAGCGGGGTGATCCCCATCCCGAGCGGCGGCAGCCGGGTGGCGAGCGCGGCGAGCAGCGCGCCGAGCACGGTGCCGACGACCAGGCCGACGAACGCGTTGAGCACCGGTGGTCATCGCCGCGTCGAAGATCGCCGCATGCTCGTCGACGAACGCCGACCAGATGTCGCTCGGCGCCGGCAGCACGTAGGCTGGGGATGTCGAGCGCCGTCGACGAACAACTGCCACGCGCCGAGGAACAACGACCCCGAACGCGATCGGCGGCAGCACGCGCCGACGCGATCCGTGCGCAGCAGGCTGTCGTGGTTCACAGGGCGCCCGTGGCGGTGTCGACGCGCCCCGGCCTGGTGGGCAGGTCGACGCTGCGTCGCGGCTCGCGCACCGGCCGCCCGCGCAGCGCCTCGCGGACCTGGGTGATGGCCGCGTAGAACTCCGGGGCCTCGCGGGTGTCGTCGTTGCGTTCGCCGAGGTCGATCTCGATGATCTCGGCGATGCGGCCGGGCCGCGGCGACATCACCACGACGCGGTCGGACAGGAACACCGCCTCGGGGATCGAGTGGGTGACGAACACGACGGCGGCCGAGGTCTCGCCGGCGATGCGCACGAGCTCGCTCTGCATGCGCTCGCGGGTCATCTCGTCGAGCGCGCCGAACGGCTCGTCCATCAGCAACAATGCCGGGCTCTCGGCGAGCGCCCGGGCGATCGCCACGCGTTGCTGCATGCCGCCGGACAGCTGCGGCGGGCGGTGCTCGGCGAAGTCGGCCGAGCCCGACCAGGTCGAGCAGCTCCAGCGCGCGCGCCCGGCGCTTGCCGCGGTCGACGCCGTGCAGTTCGAGCGGCAGCTCGACGTTGGCCGCGCACGGTGCGCCAGTCCAGCAGGCCGGCCTGCTGGAAGGCGAAGCCGTAGTCCTGGTCGAGGCGGGCCTGACGGGCCGTCTTGCCGTTGACCGGTCACGGTGCCGGCGCTCGGCGCGAGCAGGTCGGCGATCACCCGCAGCAGCGTCGACTTGCCGCAGCCCGACGGCCCGATCAGCGACACGAACTCGCCGCGCTCGACGCGTCAGGTCGATGCCGCTCCAGAGCGCCGTCACCGACACCCTGTGCGCACGCTGAAAATCTTGCCGACCCCGTGCAGCTCGACGGCGGGGTCGCTCAGGCTGCGCTGTTCATCTGTGCCGCCCCGGTGGTAGCGCCACAGCGCGAGGTCGAGCCAGGCTCGACCGCGGCCGGCGGCGATCAGGCCGAGCAGCGGCCGCGCCGAGCACGGCGGCGTAGACGCGGGACGGGTCGCCGGTGGCCTGTTGCGAGTACGTCGATGATCAGCCGGCCGATGCCGCCCTCGAGTCCGGTCGAGATCTCGGCCACGACCGTGCCGACCACCGCGCCGGCCGCGGCCAGTCGCAGCGCCGGGATCAGGAACGGCACCGACGCCGGCAGCTTGAGCCGGCAGCAGGGTCTTCCACCAGCCGGCCGCCGAGCAACGGAAGTACTCGGTGTGTACGGCAGTGGGCGACTGCAGCCCGCGCAGCATGCCCGACCGCGACCGGGAAGAACGCGAGGTAGGCGGCGATCACGGCCACCGACATCCACTGCTGCCAGTGCAGCGGGCCGATGCTCGATCCGTTGCCCCAGCCGGTGACCAGCGGCGCGAGCGCGATCAGCGGCACGGTCTGGCTGAGCACGACATAGGGCAGCAGCGCGCGCTCGAGCGATCGCCGCGCGGTCCATGAGCAGCGCCAGCAGCATGCCGACGACCACGCCGATCACGAACGCCGACCCCGGCCCAGCTGCAGCGAGTTCAGGCACGCCTTGATCACCGACTCGAGCACGGTCTGCGTCGGCCCGAAGCTGATCGCGCTACCGACCTCTGCTGACCGAAGCGCGTTCCAGATGCTCGACAGGTGCGGCATCGCGGCGTCGGTGGTGCGCGGCAGGACCCGGGTGCCGAACGACGCTCACCCCGTCGGCCGGGCCCCACGACTTGTAGGCCTCCCAGATCGCGCACGAGCACCGCGATGCCGAGCACGACGGCGAGCGCGCGGCGCGACCACCGAGCGACCCGAGACCTCATGCGCGCGTTCGGGTCACGTCTTGGCCGCCATGCGCACGTTGACCGCGGGCATGACCTGCTCGCCGTAGGCCGCGAGGGTCGCGTCTTTGGCGTCGTGCTGCAGGTAGAGCGCGAACTGGTCGACGCCGAGCGCCTCGCAGCTCCTCGAGCCGCGCGACCTGGTCGCTCGACCGGGCCGATGAGGCAGAACCGGTCGATGATCTCGTCCGGCACGAAGTCGGTGTGCGTGTTGCCGGCCTTGCCGTGCTCGTTGTAGTCGTAGCCCTGCGCGGCCGGCGATGTAGTCGGTCAGCGCCTTCGGGACCGCCGCCCCGTCGGCGCCGTAGCGCGCGACGATGTCGGCGACGTGGTTGCCGACCATGCCGCCGAACCAGCGGCACTGGTCGCGGCCGTGCTGCGAGCCCGTCGGCGCTGCCGTCGGTGACGTAGGCCGGTGCGGCGACGCAGATCGTGACCGACTGCCGGGTCGCGGCCGGCGTCGGCGGCGGCCTTGCGCACCGCGGCGATCGTCCACGCGGTGATGTCCGGGTCGGCGAGCTGCAGGATGAAGCCGTCGCCGACCTCGCCGGTCAGCTGCGAGCGCCTTCGGTCCGTAGGCGGCCACCCAGATCGGCAGCTGCGAGCCGCTCGCCCCACGGGAAGCGCAGCTGGTTGCCCTTGTACTCGGCCGGCCCGCCGTTGGCCAGCGCCGCGGATCACCTCGATCGCCTCGCGCAGGGTGGCCAGCGTGACCGGCTTGCCGTTGATGACCCGCACCGCCGAGTCGCCGCGGCCGATGCCGCAGATCGTGCGGTTGCCGAACATCTCGTTCAGCGTGGCGAACAGCGACGCGGTGACGGTCCAGTCGCGGGTGGCCGGGTTGGTCACCATCGGCCCGACGATGACCTTGCGGGTGGTCGGCGAGGATCTGGCTGTAGATGACGTACGGCTCCTGCCACAGCAGGTGCGAGTCGAAGGTCCAGACGTGGCTGAAGCCGTAGCAGCTCGGCCTGCCTGGCCAGGTCGACGACCCGCGCGGCCGGCGGGTCGGTCTGCAGGACGACGCCGAAATCCATCGCTCAGATCAGGTTCTGCGACAGGCCGCGCTTGAGGAACTGGCCGTGCGCCCTTGCTGCCGAGGTAGCCGGCCGTCGTCGACGATCACCGTGCCGCGGGAGAGCACGGTGTCGACGTGGCCGTCGATCTCGAAGCCCTCCCAGGCCGAGTAGTCCATGTTCATGTGGTGGGTCTTGCCGACGCCGATCGACGTGTGGCCGGTCGGGTCGTAGATGACGATGTCGGCGTCGGCGCCCGGCGCGATGACGCCCTTCGGCGGTACAGGCCGAACATCCGGGCCGGCGTCGTGCAGCAGACCTCGACCCAGCGCTCCAGGCAGATCCGGCCGTCGACCACGCCCTGGTAGAGCAGGTCCATCCGGTGCTCGACCGAGCCGATGCCGTTGGGGATCTTGGCGAAGTTGCCGATGCCCAGCTCCTTCTGGTCCTTCATGCAGAACGGGCAGTGGTCGGTGCGACACGCTGGTGACGTCGCCGGTGCGGAGGTAGCGCCACAGCTCGTCCTGGTGGCCCTCGGCCCGGGACCGCAGCGGAGTCGAGCAGACCCACTTGGCGCCTTCGAAGCCCGGGCGCGCCGAGGTTCTCCTCGAGCGACAGGTAGAGGTACTGCGGGCAGGTCTCGCCGAAGACGTTCTGCCCGGCGTCGCGGGCCTCGGCGATGCGGGCCAGCGCCTGCTTGGCCGACACGTGCACGACGTAGAGCGGCGCGCCGGTGAGGTCGGCCAGCATGATCGCGCGGTGGGTGGCCTCCTGCTCGGTCTGCCAGGGCCGGGTGACGCCGTGGTAGTAGGGCGCGGTGTCGCCGCGCGCCAGCGCCTGCTGGACCAGCACGTCGATGGCCGAGCCGTTCTCGGCGTGCATCATGATCAGGCTGCCGTTGCCGGCCGCGGTCTGCATGGCCCGCAGGATCTGCCCGTCGCTGGACAGGAACACGCCGGGGTAGGCCATGAACAGCTTGAAGCTGGTGATGCCCTCGCCGATCAGCTCGTCCATCGCCTTGAGCGACTCGTCGTCGACGTCGCCGATGATCTGGTGGAAGCCGTAGTCGATCGCGCAGTTGCCGCCGGCCTTGTCGTGCCAGGCCGCGACCTGGTCCTGCACCCGCTGCCCGTGGGTCTGCACGACGAAGTCGATGATCGTGGTGGTGCCGCCCCACGCCGCGGCCCGGGTGCCGGTCTCGAAGGTGTCGGAGGCGAACGTGCCGCCGAACGGCATCTCCATGTGGGTGTGCCCGTCGATGCCGCCGGGGATGACGTACTTGCCGGTGGCGTCGATGACCGGTCGGCGGTCGAGGCCAGATCGGCGCCGAGCGGCGTGCGACCCGGGCGCGAGCACCGCCGCGATCGGTCTCGCCGTCGATCAGGACGTCCTGCAGGCCGGAGCCGGTCGGAGCTGACGACCGTGCCGCCGCGTGATCAGGATGGTCATGTCGCTCTCCCTACGGCGCGGTGATCTGGTCGTAGGACTCCGGCCGGCGGTCGCGGTAGAACTGCCAGTCGTTGCGGGCCTTGGTGATCTCGGTCGAGGTCGAGGTCGCGGATGACGATCTCCTCCTTGTCCTGCGAGGCGACGTCGCCGACGTAGTTGCCGCGCGGGTCGACGAAGTAGCTGGACCCGTAGAACTGCACGGCGTCGTCGCCGAACTCGTCGATCTCCATGGCCGATCCGGTTGTTGGCGCGCGATGAAGTACTGGTTGGCGGCGGCCGCGGCCGGCTGCTCGATCTCCCACAGCCGGTTGGACAGGCCGGGCTTGGTGGCCGACGGGTTGAAGACGATCTGCGCGTTGTTCAGGCCGAGCTCGCGCCAGCCCTCGGGGAAGTGCCGGTCGTAGCAGATGTAGACGCCGACCCGGCCGACCGCGGTGTCGAAGACCGGGTAGCCGAGGTTGCCGGGCCGGAAGTAGAACTTCTCCCAGAACTGCGGCAGGTGCGGGATGTGGTGCTTGCGGTACTTGCCGAGCAGCGTGCCGTCGGCGTCGATCACCGCCGCGGTGTTGTAGTACTCGCCCTCGTTGGCGACCTCGTAGATCGGCAGCACCATCACCAGGCCCAGCTCCTTGGCCAGCGCCTGGAACCGCTCGACCGTCGGGCCGGGGATCGACTCGACGTACTCGTAGTACTTCTGGTCCTGGACGATGCCGAAGTACGGGCCGTAGAACAGCTCCTGGAAGCAGATGACCTGCGCGCCCTGCGGCGGCCGCCTCGCGGGCCAGCTCCTCGTGCCGGTCGATCATCGACTCCTTGTCGCCGGTCCAGGCGACCTGAGTGATGGCTGCGCGTACAACAGTCATCTGGGTGTCTCCCGTTCTTCAGTTCTCGTAGCGTGCGCGACGGAGGTTTCGCGGAGGTCAATTCTGCTCGTGGCCGGGTCGCACCGCACCAGTTTTCGCACCTCTGGTTACTACTCCATTCCGGCGGGTAGGAGAACCGATGGCGGTTCGTGTGCGTTAAGGATTACCGTCACAGGTCTAGATGGGCTGACCGGCTCGGGGCAGCCGGCGGTCAGGGTACGGGGGGGCTATGCGGGTCAGTTGCGTCGTGCGCGCCCCCTACATCCGTGCGTCGGCGGGTTCGCGATGGCCACGCTGCTGAACAAGACCATTCACCCGCCGAGCGAGCAGGTCGTCGCTGCGCCCGCGCCTGCGGGTATGCGACGGATCCTCGGCCTCGGGCTCGACTCGGGGCGGGTGCGGCGCTGGGCGACCTTCTTCGTGCTCTTCCTCGTCGCCGACGCGGTGATCGCGATCGCGGCGCTCGCGCTGGTGCGCAACGACAGCGCGACCACCCCGCACACCCGGGCCGCCGCGACGTTGCCGTCCTCCACACCGGCGCTGGCGCTCACCGGGCCGGCGGCCTGGATGGACCGCGAGCTGCCGCATACCGCCGGCGTGCTGGCCACCGGCGTGATGCGCGGCCAGTTGGTGCGCGCCGGCTTCGGCAAGGTCCTCGCCACTGAGGGCGTGACCCCGGCCCAGGTGCAATACGTCGTCGCGAACGCCGAGCTGCGTAGCGCCGCCGACACGAACGCGGTGCTCGCGCAGCTGCTCGCGTACTCCGCGCCGATCGCGGCTTTCGGAAGCGGCAGCGACCAGGTCGTGGTACGGCAGACCACCTCGACCCCGCAGGCCACCCGCACCGCGCACCACGCGGCCGGGGTGCGGCAACGCGCCGCCCAGGAACGGCAGCTGCTGGAGAACAAGCGATTGCACTTCAACCCCGAAGGCGCGGGCGTGCTGCGCTCGGGCGGCCTGGACCTGCGTGCGGCCTCGGTGCTGGCACTGTTGGCCGACGCCGCGCCGGTGCAGGTGCAGGTGGTCGTCGACCCGGCCGAAAGCGCGGCCGGCGTGCCTGCCCGACAGCTGTTGATCCGTTCGTCGGCCCCGGAGGAGGCGCACGGTGTGCTCGCTGCCCTGCCCGCGGCCTACCGCCTGGCCGGCGACCAACAGCAGTCCAACGGTCTCGAACGGCTGATCTGGCCGATCGATGCGGATCCGGCGGTACCCAACTGAATCGGGGCCACGGACACGGTCGTTGTTACTCCAGGGAGGGGAGTCGAGCATGAGGATCATCAATGCCCGCGCACTCGGATTGTGCGCTTCGGCGATCGCGCTGACGTTGGCCGCTCCCGCGGTCGCGTCCGCCGCGCCGACCAGTCATGCGCCCAGCAACGTCGCCTATGTGCGCGGCGCGCACCTGTCGCCGGACACGCCCGGCGTCGACGTCTACCTCACCGCCTTCCGCGGCGGCACCCAGGCGCTGTGGCTCTCCGACGTCGGCTACGGCGACGTCAGCCCCTACCGCCAGATCAAGTCGGGCACGTACGCGGTGTCGATGCGCCCGCACGGCGCGGCGGCGTCGACGAAGCCGGCGCTGACCTGGACGATCAACCTGGATGCCGGCCACGCCTACACGGCGGCCGCGATCGGGATGAACGCCCAGCTGCACGGCACGATCTTCAACGACACGCTGACCAAGCCAGACGCCGGCACCGGCCTGGTCCGGGTGGTACAGGCATCCAGCCGCGCCGGGACGGTGCAGGTGGTGGCGGGCGGCAAGACCATCACCGGCCACTGCGCGTTCGGCTGCACGACCGCGTACCAGACAGTGCCGGGGGGACCGTTGACGGTCTCGGCGAAATCGCTCACCGACCCCGGCCTCACCGGCGAGGCGCCGGTCACGATCGCGAGCCAGAGCATCACTTCGCTGATCCTGCTCGACACCAAGACCGGCGGCGTGGAGGTGCACCCGCTGCTCGACGCCGCAGGCGCCTCGAGCGCTCCGCACGGCGCAGTCCCCGCCGGCGGCGGTGGTACCGCCCAGCACGTTGTCGACCGCCGAGCCGCGCTGTCGCCGTTCGAGCTGTCGGCGGCGTTCGGCCTGCTGCTGGCCACCGCCGGCGGTTGGCTGCTGCTGCGGCGCCGCGCTGCGGCCGGTAGGGCCCCAGTAGCGACGTGAGCGTGAGCGGCCAGCATCGTCGGCCGGCGCGGCGCGGTCGGGCGGTCTATCCCGGCGTCGTGCTCGCCGGCGTGCTGGTCGCCGGGGCCGCGGTGCTCGGCAGGAGCCTGGCCGGTCATCACTTTGCGCCGAAGTCGGCGCCGCCGCGCACGAACGTCTCGGCGTCGGCCGTCGCGGCCGCTGCGCCCGCGCCGAGCGCGACCGGCGCCGCAGCCGCCGCAGGGCTGGGGCCGATGTCGACGATCGGCGTCGCCGGGCCGCCGCGTCGCTTCGCGGTCGCGCCGGCGAGCGTCCCCACCCGGCTGACGATCGCCTCGATCGGGGTGCGCTCCGGACTGCAGCCGCTCGGCCTGCTCAAGGACGGTTCGCTGCAACCGCCGACGAAGTGGGGCGAGGCAGGTTGGTACGCGAAGGGCGTCGTGCCCGGTCAGGTGGGTCCGGCCGTGATCGCCGGGCACGTGGATTCGACGGCCGGTCCGGCGGTGTTCTACCGGCTTCGCGACCTGCGGTCCGGGGACCGGGTCGTGATCACCGACCGCGGCGGCCGGTCCCTGACGTTCCTGGTCGACCACGTGAACGTCTATCGTAAGTCGCGATTCCCGACGTCGGTGGTCTACGGGCCGACTCCGGATCCGCAGCTGCGGCTGGTGACGTGCACCGGCGACTTCGATGCGGCCAAGGAGAGCTACCTCGACAACCTGGTCGTTTCGGCGCACCTGACCTCCTGATGGAGTGACGCACAGCGGCCATCCAGGTAGCGCTGAGGTGCCCTTGATGCGGTGGTGACGCAGCGATGAGCGGGCGTCGCACATGCTCGGCGCCATGACCGCCACGCTGACCCGCCCGGACCCGTCTGTCCGCCCCGAGCCGGCCGCGCCGGCGCCGGGCCGAATGCGCCGGATGATGCGCGGGCGCGCGGACGATCCCGCGTGGGCGCGCCCGGCGCTGCTCGCGCTGCTCGCGCGACCGCCGTGCTCTACCTGTGGGGACCTGTCCGCGTCCGGATACGCGAACAGCTTCTACGCGGCCGCCGTCGCAGGCCGGGACGAAGAGCTGGAAGGCGCTGTTCTTCGGCTCGCTGGACGCCGGCAACTCGATCACCGTCGACAAGCCGCCCGCGTCGCTGTGGGTCATGGGCGCTGTCGGCGCGGATCTTCGGCTTCAACAGCTGGAGCCTGCTGGTGCCGCAGGCGCTGGAGGGCGTCGCGGCGGTCGGCGTTGCTGTACGCGGCCGTGCGCCGGTGGTTCGGTCCGGTCGGCCGGGCTGCTCGCCGGTGCCGCGCTGGCGCTCACGCCGGTCGCGGTGCTGATGTTCCGCTTCGACAACCCGGACGCGCTGCTCACGCTGCTGCTGGTCGCCGGCGCGTACGCGCTGGCCGCGCGACTCGAGCACGCCAGCTCGACGGTGGCTGGCGCTCGCCGGGTGCGGCGGTCGGCTTCGGGTTCCTGACCAAGATGATGCAGGCGTTCCTGGTGCTGCCGGCGTTCGGGCTGGTGTACCTGGTCGCCGCGCCGACGCACGCTGCGCCGGCGGATCGGGCACGTGCTGTCGCCGGGCTCGGCGCGTGGTCGTGTCGGCCGGCTGGTGGGTGCTCTCGTCGCGCTGTGGCCGGCGTCGTCGCGGCCGTACATCGGCGGCTCGACCGAACAACAGCGTGCTCGAACTGGTCTTCGGCTACAACGGGCTCGGCCGCATCTTCGGCGCGGCGGCGGCGGGGGCAGCGGCGGCGGCGGTGGCGGCGGCGGGAACGCCGGCTTCGGCGGCGCGACCGGCATCGGCCGGCTGTTCGGCACCAGCAATGGGCACCGAGATCTCCTGGCTGCTCCCGGCCGCGCTGGTCGCGCTCGTCGGCCGGGCTGTCGCTCGCGCCGCGGCGCCCCGCGCACCGACCGCACCCGCGCCGCGCTGCTGCTGTGGGGCGGCTGGCTGCTCGTCACCGGTCTGGTGTTCAGCTACATGAGCGGCATCGATCCACCCGTACTACACGGTCGTGCTCGCCCCGGCGATCGCCGCGCTCGTCGCCATCGGCGCGCACCGTGCTGTGGCGGGCGCGCGCCGCGATGGCGGCGCGGCTCGGCCTGGCCGCCTTGGCGGTGATCCGCCGGCGGCTGGGGCTACGTGCTGCTGGCCCGCACGCCGTCGCTGGCACCCGGAGCTGCGCTACGCTCCTGCTCGCGGCGACCGTGCTGGGCTGCCGTCCAGTGCTGGTGCCGGCCCGGCGGGGCCGGTTCGCCGCGCGTCGCGCGTCGTGGTGGCCGGCGTGGCCACGGCGCTGATCGGCACCGGGTCGTTCGCGGCCGCGACCGCCGCGACGCCGCACACCGGCAGCGATCCCGAGCGTCGGGCCGGCCGCTGTGCAGTCGAACGGGATGGGCGGCGGCGGCCTGGGCGGCGGCGACCATGGGCGGCGGTACGGGCGGCGGGACCATGGGCGGCGGTGCGGGCGGCGCCGGCCTGGGTGACAGCGCGCGCACCGGGAGCCGGCCGGCGCAAGGCGCGACCTCCGGCACCGCCCCGTCGGGGACGAGCCGCTCGAGCCGCACCACCGGCGGCGGGTCGGCGGTGCGACGACCGGTGCCGCGCTCGCCAAGGCACTCAAAGCCACGACGAGCACCTGGGCCGCTGCCGTGGTGGGCGACCAGTCGGCCGCCGAACTCGAACTCGCCACCGGCAAGGCGGTCATCGCGATCGGCGGCTGGAGCGGCACGGACAACTCGCCGACGCTCGCCCAGTTCAAGGCGTACGTGAAAGCCGGCAAGGTGCGCTACTTCATCGGCGGGACCGGGCAGACCGGTGGCGGGCAGGGCAGCGGCGCCGCAGCCCAGATCGCCGCCTGGGTGGCCGCGCACTACACCGCGAGGACGATCGGTGGCCAGACCGTCTACGACCTCGTGTCCTAGTCGATGATCATGCACGGACCCGCGCTACAGCGGCGGTCCGTGCATGATCATCGGGGAAATGGGTTCCGCGCGCCTCTGCGAACCGGCGCGGCCGGTCGGTGAGAATCGGGCCCGTGCCGGGGCATACCGGTACTGACCGGACGTCGGCGCGGACGAGAGGGCAGTCGTGGCGTGGTCCAGTGACGACCCGGCCTCGACCGGCGAGGCGGCCGCACCGATCACCGCACCTGCGCCGTCGGGCGATCGCGGTTCGGCGTTCCAGCGCGGGCTGTTCACCACCTTCGGGGTGCTGATCGCGGTCGGAGTTGCGCTGGTCGTCCGCGAGGTCGCCGATGTCGTGGAACTGGTCCTGGTGGCTGGGTTCCTCGCGGTCGGGTTCAACCCGTTCGTCAACCTGCTGACCGAGCGTGGGGTCCGCCGACGGTCGGCCGTGGCCATCGTCGGCCTCAGCGTCGTCGGCCTGGTGTCGCTGATCATCTTCGTGCTGATCAGCGTGCTCCGCACCCAGATCGCCACGCTCGTCGCCGAGGGTCCCCAGCTGCTGCGTCAACTGCTGGAGAACAAGACGATCCACCGGCTCGATGCCAAGTACCACCTGCTGTCATCACTCGAACAGAAGCTGCGCAGCCCGGATCTGGCCGCGACCTTGCTGTCGAACACCTTCGGGATCGGGCTGGGCACGGTTCGCGCGCTCGCCGACACGATCCTGGTGTTCGTCCTGATGCTCTACTTCCTCGCCGCGCTGCCGCAGATCAAGCGCGCGCTGTGCTCGCTGGCGCCCGCGTCGCGCCGCGAGCGGGTGTCCGAACTGGGCGAGGAGATCCTGCGCCGCACCGGCCGCTACGTGATCGGCGCATTCGCCGTCGCGAGCATCGCCGGGACCGTGACGCTGGTGTTCCTGCTGATCGTCGGGAACGGACGCTTTGCGCTGCCGCTCGCGCTGCTGGTCGCCTTGCTCGATCTCGTGCCGCTCGTCGGCTCGCTGGCCGGCGCGACGCTCGTGACGCTGGTGTGCTTCGCGACCTCGATCCAGGTCGGCATCGCGGCCGCGATCTTCTACATCTGTTACGAGCTGGTCGAGGGCTACGTGATCTACCCGCGGGTGATGCGTTCCTCGGTCGACGTGCCGGAGTACGTCACGATCATCGCGGTGCTCGTCGGCGGCACCCTCGACGGCATCGTCGGAGCGCTGCTCAGCCTGCCGATCGCGGCGGCCGGTCTGTACCTGACGCGTGAAGTGTGGGTGCGTCGGCAGGACGTTTCCTGATGGGTGCGCCGGAAACGTGCGCCGTCGCTTGTCGAGGGAATGACATGCGTGCCGGGGTCAAGGCCCGAACGCGAACCCGCTCGCGTCAGTGGCCCGGGGACCAGTCCGGGTGGTCGCCGGCACCGTCTGCCCACGCGGTGATCCGGTGACCGTCACGATCGACACGAGCGGCGTTCAGGTCGCGCCGCCGCCACTCGGCGCTGTGACCGCGTGACAGTACGCGGTCGGGGCGTGCGGGCGGCGTGCCGGTACCGGCCGGATCGCCGGGCAGGTACGGGTACGCGCGGCACACAGCGCCAGCCCGCGGGCCAGTTCGCGGCCGAATTCGGCTCCTGCAGTCCGTCCAGCGCGAGCCCGCGCACCGCGCGGGCGGTGCGGACCGGGCCGTGCGTCGCGCTGGCCGCCACCGGGGAGCGGCCATGCGGCCATGCGGTCATGCGGCCATGCGGTCATGCGGCCGTGACTGGCCACGAAGTCATCGAACTCGGGTCCCCGTCGCGCAGCCGGTCAACGCGTCAGTAGTAGGTCGGTGTCGCCCCGATCACCTCAGCCTTCCCGTCCAAGACTGAGGTACCTCACGGCGGCGCGGATAAGGCGAAGTCCCGATGTGTGCGGGCACCTCAGTAGCGCAACGTCGTTCCCATCACAGGAAAGAGTCGGAGGAGCCGAGATGTACGCCAGCAACCTGTACTCGATCGACGCCGAGATGAGCTACCGCCAGGAGCGCGTGCGCGGGACGGTCCGCCGGCTCACGCGCCGCCAGCGCAAGCACGAGCGGTACGGCGTCATCCTGCCGGCCGGCGACGCGCGCGCCTGAACTCAGAGCCAGTCGCCGTGCGACATCACCCGGCGCACCGCCAGTTCGTCGTCGAGCACGACGAGATCGGCGTCGAGACCGGCCGCGATCGCGCCGGTGCGGTCGTTGATCCCGAGCACCCGGGCGGGGTTGGCGGACAGCGCGGCCGACGCCGTCTCGATGCTGATGCCCAGCCGGTCGACGCTCCGGCGCAGCGCGACGTCGAGGGTGAGCGTGCTGCCGGCGAGCTTCGACGTGCCGGCCAGCCGGGCGGCGCCGTGCTCGACGCACACCTGCTGCTCACCCAGCGTGTATTCGCCGTCGCCCACGCCGGTGGCGCTGATCGCGTCGGTGATGAGCGCCAGCACGTTCGGCGAGTGCCGGGCGACGAGCCGGGTGAGCGAGTCGTGCACGTGCACCCCGTCGTTGATCATCTCGACGTACACGCCGGCGTCGAGCGCCGCGATCGCCGCCCCGGGCTCTCGCTGGTTGACCGCACCCATCGCGTTGAACAGGTGCGTGGCCAGGCTCGCACCGGCACCGAACCCGGCGGCGGCCTCGGCGTAGGTGGCGTCGGTGTGCCCGATCGCGGCCACCACGCCGTTGCTCACCAGCTCACCGATCAGTTCCACCGCACCGGGTAGTTCCGGTGCGAAGGTCACGGTGCGCACGCAGCCCTGGCCGGCCTCGAGCAGTTTGCGCAGCACGAGCGGGTCCGGAACGAGCAGACTCTCGGGCCGCTGTGCGCCGCAGCGCGCCGCGGACAGGAACGGGCCCTCGAGGTGCACCCCGGCGATCTGCCCGGCGCGGGTCAGATCGGCGGCCCAGCTCAACTGCTCGCACATCTGCTCGACGGGTTGCGCCATCAACGACACCAGCGTGCAGGTGGTGCCGCGCCCGCGGTGGAAGGCGACGGCCGCGGCCATGTCCGACGAGCCCTTGGTGACGTCGGCCCCGCCGCCGCCGTGCATGTGCAGGTCGATGAAGCCGGGCAGCAGCCAGCCGTCGCCCAGATCGACGACGTGCGAGGCGCTCGACGGGGGTGGGCCCTCGCCGGTGTAGGTGATGCGGCCGCGCTGGAGCTCCACCCACCCCGGACGCAGGACCTGGCCCGGGGTGACGACGCGCGCGCCGGCGAGGATCGTCATCGAGTGGACCTTTCGTGGGCGCGGTGGCGGGCGAGGCGGGCGGCGCCGATCGGGCCGGCGGCGGCGCCGAGGACGGCGGTCGGAGGCGGGGGCGGCCGGCGCCACGCCAGCAGCGCGCTCAGCGCCTGGTGCAACGGTTGCGGCAACGCCGGGCCGGCCCGCGCCGGCCCACCCCCAATCATGATCGAGCCGGGGTCGACGCTGAGCGTCTCGGTGGCAGCGCGAGCGCGAGCGCCTCGACCGCGTCGTCCCACACCACGGCGGCGTGCGGGTCGGCGCCGCGCCGCGATGTCGGTGGTGTCGCGCACGACGCCGCAGCGCCGGGCGTAGCGGCGGGCGATGTCGGTGCCGAGCGCGACGAACAGCAGGTCCGGATCATCGAATCGCGTGCTCTCGGCCAGCCGAACAGCACGACACCGCCGAGTCCGTCGGCCAGCGCGTCGAGCAGCCAGCGCGGCGGCGCCGGCCCGGTGAAGCCGAGAAGCAGGCTCGACCTCGTCAATCGGTGCAGGTCGTGCGATTCGGTCAACGGTTCCCCGCAGGTGAGCAAATTGGACTAGACAATTCTCAGCATGTCGTGTTCGCTGAACGCTTGTCAATCGTGTAACCACTCGTGGGGCGGTGCACATCGACGAGGAGGAGGTTCGTGGTGGTCGTAGCCGAGCGCGCTGCGCGCGAGCCGAAGTACTACCTCGTCAAGCGGCACCTGCTCGATCTCATCGAATCACTCGAGCCGGGCAGCCTGGTCCCCACCGAGCGCGTGTTGACCGTCGAGCTCGCGACCTCGCGCACCACGGTGCGGCGGGCGCTGTCCGAGCTCGTCGGCGAGGGTCGCCTGGTGCGCCGCCAGGGCTCCGGCACCTACGTCGCCGAACCGAAGATCCCGTGGCCGCTGCAGATGACCAGCTTCACCGAGCAGGCGCAGGCATTCGGGTACACCGCCACCACCCGGCTGTTGGAGGCGACCCGCACCCGCGCGGATCAGGACGTCGCGGCCCGTCTGGAGGTGCCTCCCGGGGCATCGGTGTACTACATCGAGCGGTTGCGCCTGGTCGACGACACCCCGATGGCGGTGGAGCGTTCGCACCTGTCGGCGGCCCGGTTCCCCGGCCTGATCGGCGAGGTGCGCAAGACATCGTCGCTGTATCGCGTGCTGTCGGACAAGTACGGCGTGCGGCCGCTGGCGGCCGAGGAGACCATCGAGACCGCCGCCGCGTCGCCGCGCGAGGGCGAGTTGCTCGACGTCGACACCGGCGCGCCGATCCTGGTGCTCGGCCGGCACAGCTTCGACGCCGACGGTACCCCGATCGAGTACGTGCGCAGCTGGTATCGCGGCGATCGCTACACCTTCGTCGCGCGACTGCGCTGACGCCGCGTCACGGGTAGCTCAACACCGTCGACGCGCTGCTGGCGTTGGCCGCCGACACCGGCCCGCCCGCGCCGTCGACCACCGAGTCGATGCCGCCCGAGCCGGTCAGGAAGATCGTCAGCAGGTCATGCAGCTGCAACCCGGGCGGCGTCGAGGTCTGGAACGCCTGCGTCGCATGGATGTCCACGCCCTGGTTGAAGAAGCAGTAGCTGCCCATGCCGTAGCCGGTGAAGTTCGCCGCGCCGCGGTTGATCTGGAAGGCCGGGTAGCCGTTGATCGACCCGCTCTCCATCCATTCCTGCTGGCTCGGCACGTCGTAGGGCAGCTCGTTCTGGAAGAAGATGTCCGTGCCGTCCTGCCCGTTCCAGATCACGTTTTGCTTTTCGAAGTGCTCGACGAACAGGCCGTATGCCGACACCCGGTCGCCGTTGACGATCAGCCCGGTGTTCGCGACGTTCTGTTCCCAGCCCACGCCGGCCCCGTGGTCGGCGCGCCACGCCCAGATGTCGTCGAGCACCACGTCGGAGGAGTTGACGACGAGCGCGGTGTCGGTTCGGCCCGCCGAAGCGCCGCCGATCCGGAAGAACAGGTCCTGCACGAGCGTCGGGTCGTTCCGGTTGCTGTTCGGCGGGCAGTTCGCGCAGCCGATCTGCACCAGGTCCTTGGAGTTCCGCGCCCCGGCGTCGACGATGATGCCGCTCAGCTTCACGCCGGCGACGTTGCCCACCCGCACCGCCTCGATGCCGCCCTGGGGCACGAGGGTCGGGAAGCCGAGGCCGAGCACGATGGTGTGCGCGCGCTGCACCACGATCGTGCGGTCGAGGGAGTAGACCCCGGGCGTGAGGAGCAGGTTCTTGCCGTTCGCGAGCGCCTGGTTGATCTGCGCCACCGGCGTCGCCGGGTTGGCGATGAAGAACTTGCCGAGTGGGATCGTGCGGCCCGCGGCGCTGCCGCTCGTCCAGGTGGGACCGGCCGAATCGGGTTGCACGGCCGGCTCGAACACCGCGAACCGTCCGCGCGGCTGGGAGATCAGGAACGGCTTCTCCTGGGTCAGCGGGACGGTCGGCAACGTGGTGTACGGCTGCTGACCGGCTTGTCCGAACGACTGCGCGGGCGCGCCGTCGACGCCGGCGAACACCTGGTTCCACACACCGTTGCTCCAGCCGTTCAGGCTGCTGTTGCGGACGAAGAACTGCTGCTGCGTGCCGTTGACGACGTTCCCGGAGAAGGCGGAGTCGGCGATGTACCCGCCGCTGGCGTACTGGGGGCCGGCGGTGCAGTAGTCCATCAGGGTCGAACCGCCGGAGACCTGCACGCGGCGCATCGGCGCGGCCTGCGACACCGCCCAGAACTCGGTGTTGGCCCGGCAACCGTCCTGGCCGGCGACGTGGATGCTCAGGTTGGACAGCGAGCGCCAGAAGTTGACCAGGGCGGTGCAACCGCTCGAGTCGCACTGGTTGTAGACGTCGATCGAGCCGTTGATCTGCACATCGGACGGTGATGCGCCGAGCCCGGCGACCTCGGTGTAGTAGCCCACCTGGAAGATCAGCGGGTTCGCCGTCGACCCGTAGGTGCCGGGCGCGAACAACAGCGCGTAGCGGCCGGTGCCGAACTGGTCGGGCACCTGCCTCGCGGCGATCGCGTCGACCGTCGACTGGATCCGCGATTGCGGCATGTCCGGGGTGAACACGTAGACGTTCTGGCCGAGCACGGTGCCGGTGGCTGATGCTTGCGCGTGTGCGGGCGTGGCCGCGACGCCCAGCCCGAGAGCCGCCGCGACGAGCGTGAGGAGCACGCGCCGGAACCGGACAAACGACATCGACATCGCGTCACCTCGACGAGAGCGGTGGGAACGGTCGCCGACAGGTTGCCATGCCTCAGGCACTTCGTCCATACCTCGAACAAAACTGCTGTACCTAAGCCTGCCCCGCGGCCGGAAGTAGGGCGAAGTACCGATGTGGCAGGGGGCCTCAGCCGCGCATCGTGGTCGATGTCGAGATGGATACGTACCGAGGGAGACCGACATGCAGGTCAGCAGCCTGTACGAGATGCAGTCCGAGATGGCTTACCGGCAGGATCGGATGCGGCGCAGCGTGCGCCGGCAGCCCCGGCGCCGACACCGCCACGCACCGGCCGCCGCGAGCCCATGGAGCAGCGACACGCGTGCGTGATGGCTATTGCTGTGCCGGCGTTCGCCATGATGGAGTTCATGGCCGCCGACGAACTGCTGAACTCGGCGCCCGACGAGGCAATCATCGGGCGCGAGCTGGAGCTTGCCGCCCTGCGCCGCATCGTCGACACCGGCGGTGCGGCGCTGGTCGCCGGTGACGCCGGTGTCGGCAAGACCCGGCTGATCACCGAGCTGATCGACACGGTCGGTGATCAGGACGTCCAGCTGCTGATCGGCCACTGTGTGCACTTCGGTGGGGACTCGCTGCCCTACCTGCCGATCAGTGAGGCGTTCGGCCGGTTGGCCCGTACCGACCCGGAACTGGTCGACGGCCTGCGACGCGACTACCCGGCACTCGATCGACTGCTGCCCCGGCAGCGGCTGATCGGGTCGTTGCCGGAGAGCTCCGAACGCACCGAGTCCGCGGAGTTGTTCGAGGCCGTGCTCGGCGCGCTGCTCACCCTCGGTGAGCGATCCACGGTGCTGCTGGTGCTCGAGGACGTGCACTGGGCGGACAGCTCGACGCGTGACCTGATGGGATTCCTGCTCTCGCGCACCATCGGCGAGAACGTGCGTGCCGTCGTCACCTACCGCTCTGACGACCTGCACCGCCGCCATCCGCTGCGGCCGGTCGTGCTCGAATGGGCGCGGTGGCCCGGCGTGACCCGGCTGACCGTCGCGCCGCTGACCGACGAGTCGATGCGCACGCTCGTGCGCCAGCGGCACGGCCAGCCGCTCAGCGACGAAGCGGTCCAGCGCATCCTCGAGCGCGCCGGCGGCAATCCGTTCTTCGCCGAGCAGCTGCTGGCCGAGTACGACGACAGCGACCAGCTGCCGGCCGACCTCGCCGACCTGCTGCTGGTGCGGCTGGAACGGCTCTCGCCCGACGCCGCCGCGGTCGTGAAGGTCGCGTCGGTCGGCGGGCGCCGGGTCAGCCACGAGATGCTGCGTGAGATCACCGGACTGCCCGCCGACCAGCTCGATACCGCGCTGCGTGCCGCGGTCGACGCCTACGTGCTGACCCGCTCCGACGGCGACCTGTTCGCCTTCCGACACGCGCTGCTGGCCGAGGCGGTCTACGACGACCTGCTGCCCGGCGAACGCACCCGGCTGCACGGCGCGTTCGTATCCGCGTTGTCCGAGCGGCGCATCGTCGGCACCGACGCCGACCTCGCGCGACACGCGCGCGGGGCCGTCGATCTGCCGACTGCGTACCGGGCCGGACGGCGTGCGGGCGCGGAGGCGATGCGCGTCGGCGCCCCGGCCGAGGCGATGCGGCACTTCGAGTCCGCGCTCGAGCTCGCCGGCCGGGTGGATGCCGACGAGTGCGAACGGGTGTCGCTGACCGTGGACGCCGCCGACGCGGCAAGCGCCGCCGGCCACTACTACCGCGCGGTGAACCTGCTCAGCGACGCCGTCCAGAACCGTCCGGACGACCTGCCGGCCGCCCAGCAGGCCGAGCTGCTGCTCGGGCTGGCGAAGCACGCCGTCCCGCTGGACACCGAGGTCACCCTCGACCTGCCGGCGATCAGCGAGCAGGCGCTCGAGCTCGCGATCGCCGACCCGCCCAACGAGTTGCACGCCCGCGCCCTGGCGACGCGAGCTCGGGTGTTGCACCGGCTCGCGCACAACGACGAGGCGATCCGGCTGGCCACCGAGGCCCGGGCGGTCGCGCTCGGGCTGCGTCTCGTCGACGTCGCCGCCGACGCGTCCACGACCCTGGCCAAGATCGAGCAGCGCGGCGCCGACCCGGTGCGTGCCGTGCATCTGCTCGAGGACTCAGTCGCCGAGGCGGTGGCCTCCGGTGACCTCGCGGCGCAGCTGCGCAGTCTGCACAGCCTCGCGATCCTGCGTTACGACCGCGGCGAACTCGTCGCCGCCCGCCACGCCGGGTGGCAGGCCGTGCAACTCGGCACCGACGCCGGCCAGCCGTGGGCGGTCTACCCGGCCGACGCCCGACTCATCACCGCACAGGCCGAGTACGTCAGCGGCAACTGGGACCGGGTGCTGGAGATTTGCGCAGCGGAAGGGCAGTTCCCGCCGGCGTTCGCCGAGGCGTGCCTGCGCGCGGAGGCCATGGCCGTCGGCGCGGGTCGCGGCGACCCGAAGGTGACGACCGAGCTCGACGAGCTGCGGCCGTGGTGGCGCGCCGACGGCATGATCGGGGTGCTCAGCGGCGCGGCCGCGATCGACGCCTTTGGCACGCTCGGGCGCGTCGACCAGGCGCTACGCTGCCTCGACGATGTCGTCGTCGCCGTCGGGCAGATCTGGCGCAATGAGTGGTTCATGGCGCGGATGCGGCTGCACGCGCTGGCCCTCGGGGTACTCGCCGACGCCGCGGAACATGCGTCGGCCGCCGACCGGGCCGGCTTCCTCGATCGCGGTGCGAAGCTGCACGCCGACATCGCCCGCGTGGTGAAGCGCGGCGAGAAGAACAACGGCGGGATGGGGCCGGAGGGCACGGCCTGGTTGGCGCGCGCCGACGCCGAATGGCTACGGTTGCGTTGGCGTTCCGGCGAAGAAGTCAAGCCCGACGAGTTGGTCGCCGCGTGGCAGGCCGCGGTCGACGGGTTCGGGTACGGGCAGGCCGACGGCGCCGGGCACGTGTTCGAGCAGGCCCGCAGCCGCGCCCGGCTCGCGATGGCGTTGCAGGCCGCCAGCGACCAACCCGGCGCCCAGCGAGCCGCCGACGAGGCACGCGAGGTGGCACACCGGCTCGGTGCGCAACCGCTGTTGGCCGAGCTGCGGCGCCTCGGCGGCGGCGGCGCGGCCCGGCGCGCGGGCCCGGCTGCGGAGGTCACGCTCACCGCGCGCGAGCAGCAGGTGCTGCGGTTGGTCAGCGAGGGCCGCAGCAACCGCGAGATCGCCCGCACGCTGTTCATCAGCGACAAGACGGTGAGCGTGCACGTGTCGAACATCCTTGCCAAGCTCAATGCCGCCGGCCGCACCGAGGCGGCCGCGATCGCCAACCGGCGGGGCCTGCTCGGCTGACTTCGCCCACACTCAGCTCCATTTGAGGATCTCTTGACGTTCCGGTGACCCCGGCCTGACCTGATCGGTCGGATGCTGCCCTCTGTCCAGTGCGAACGCGCCGCGCCGTCGGCCGAGAGACAGAGGTCCGATGAAGGTGTGGCTGGCGAAGGCTGGCCGGGGCGTGGTCGCGCGCCCATGGCTCAGCGCCGCGATCGCGGTGGTTCTGGTCGGCGGCGGCGTGGTCGCTTACACGCTGGTCGGCGGGTCCGAGGACAGCGCCCAGGCGTCGAACACGACGACGACGCGGCTCGTGTCGGTCACAGCCGGCACGGTGCAGGAATCGGTGTCGACCACCGGCACCCTGACTCCCGCGGACCAGGAGGACGTCAGCTTCTCCTCGTCGGCCGAGATCACCTCGGTCCGCGTCGCGCAAGGCGACAAGGTCACGAAGGGCCAGGTGCTGGGCACCATCGACACCCTGGCGTTGAAGTCCGCGCTGGCACAGGCGAAGGCCACACTTGCCAACGCCAAGGCCACGCTCGCCAGCGCCGAGGACGATGACAGCACCACCAGCGCGCAGCTGGCCGCGGACAACGGCTCGGTCTCGACCGCGAAGTCCGCGGTCAGCGCCGCCGAGACCGCGCTCGACGACGCCACCCTGCGCGCCCCGATAGGCGGCACGGTCGCCGAGGTGAACGTGGCGAAGGGCGACACCGCCTCCGGTTCCGGTTCGTCGAGCAGCAGCTCCGGCAGCGGCAGTTCGACCGGTTCGGGCTCGGGCCGGTTCGAGCACCGGCTCCGGTGGCGGGTCGAACACCGGCTCGGGTGGATCGAACACCGGCTCGACCGGCACGACGACGTCATCCAACTCGTCGTCCGGCGACTTCGTGATCGTCGGTATGAAGAAGTGGAGCGTCTCGGCGACCGTCGACGACACCGAGATCGGGCTGATCGCGAAGAACGACCAGGCGCAGATCACCACCGACAACGTGACGAGCACGATCTTCGGGATCGTGACGTCGGTGTCGGTGCTGTCTTCGAGCTCGTCGGGTTCGGCGAGCTATCCGGTGACCATCACCGTCACCGGCTCCCCGAGCGGGCTGCACGACGGCGCGTCGGCAACAGTGGCGATCGTCTACAAGCAGGCCACCAATGTGCTCACCGTGCCGACGCTCGCGGTCCATCGCGACGGGACAAGCAGCTACGTCTACGTGTCGAGCAACGGCAAGAAGACCAAGACGACCGTGAAAACCGGCCTCTCCTCCGGCGGGACGACCCAGATCACGTCTGGGCTGAAGTCGGGGCAGCAGGTCTACGTCGAGACGATCACCCGCAGCAGGACCGGCACAGGGTCGAGCAACACCGAAAACGGAAACACCCGCAACGGCGGGTACTTCCCCGGCGGCGGCAGCGGCAACTTCCCGGGCGGCGGCAACTTCCCAGCCGGCGGCGGCAACTTCCCGGGTGGCGGCAACAGATGACCGAACCGATCATCGCGATGCGTGACATCCGCAAGGTGTACCGCAGCGGATCGCTCGAGGTGGAGGCGCTCAGCGGCGTCTCGCTGGACGTGGGGGTGGGGGAGTACGTCGCGATCATCGGTCCGTCCGGGTCCGGGAAGTCGACGCTCATGCACATCCTCGGCTGCCTCGACGTGGCGAGCAGCGGGTCGTACGAGCTGGCTGGCGAGGACGTCGGCGACCTGGACGAGGACGAACTCGCCGAGATCCGTAACCAGCGCATCGGCTTCGTGTTCCAGCAGTTCAACCTGCTGACCGCGCTGACCGCGCTGCGCAACGTCGAGCTACCGCTGGTGTACGCCGGGGTGCACCGCGAGGATCGCCGAGCACGGGCGGTAGAGGCGCTCACCCGGGTAGGACTCAGTGACCGCCTCGACCACCGGCCGGGCGAGCTGTCCGGCGGCCAGCAGCAACGCGTCGCGATCGCCCGGGCGATCGTCACGGAGCCGGCGATGATCCTGGCCGACGAGCCGACCGGCAACCTCGACTCGCACTCGACCGCTGACGTGCTCGACCTGCTCGACGACCTGCGCGCGGCCGGTCGCACCATCGTGCTGATCACGCACGAGGCCGATGTCGCGGCGCGGGCCAGCCGCACCGTCCGGGTGCTCGACGGGCGCATCCAGCCCGAGTTCGAGGGTGTCGCGTGAACTGGTCGGAGACTGTGCGCACCGGGCTGCAGGCTGTTCGCGCGCACCGCTTGCGCTCCGGGCTGACCGTGCTCGGCATTCTGATCGGCATCGCGACGGTGGTGCTGTCGGTCGGGCTCGGCGAGGGCACCAAGACCTCGGTCAGCGATCAGATCAGCGCACTCGGCAGCAACCTGCTCATCGTGTCGCCGGGCAGCTCGACGAGCTCCAGCGGCGTGCGCGGCGGCTTCGGCTCGGCATCCACCCTGACGATCAACGACGCCAACGCGTTGAAGTCCAAGACCGCGGCACCGGACATCGCCGCGGTCGCGCCGACGCAGAGTACGTCGCTCGAGATCGACAACGGCAGCACCAACTGGACCACGTCGGTGGTGGGCAGCACGCCGCAATGGCTGGACGTGCGCGCTCGCAAGCTGTCCTCGGGCACGTTCGTCACCGCCGCCGACGAGGACAACGCCCGCACCGTGGTCGTACTGGGTCCGAGTACCGCGCAGGAGCTGTTCGGCTCGCTGAATCCGGTGGGGCAGACGGTCACGATCAACGACATCTCGTTTACGGTGAAAGGCGTGCTGGCCTCGGCCGGCTCGGACTCCTCGAGCAACCTCGACGACACCGCGATCGTGCCGCTGTCGACGGAGGTGCAGCGGCTGTCGACCATTCGTCGCGCAGCTCGCTGTCGTCGGTGTACGTCGCCGCTACCTCGAACAGCACGATCTCCGCGGCCTACCAGGAGATCGACGCCATCCTGCTCTCCCGTCATGGCATCACCTCCTCGAGCGATGCCGACTTCACCATCACGACGCAGGACTCGCTGCTTTCCACCGCCACCTCGGTGAGCAGCACGCTGACGATCCTGCTCGGCGGCATCGCGGCGCTGTCGCTGCTCGTCGGCGGCATCGGCGTCATGAACATCATGCTTGTTTCGGTTTCAGAACGAACGCGGGAGATCGGCCTGCGCAAGGCGCTCGGTGCCACGCCGGTGCTGATCCGCCGCCAGTTCCTGGTGGAGGCCTCGGTGCTGGGCCTGGTCGGCGGGATAGCCGGAGCTGCGCTCGGCATCGGCGGCGCCAGGATCATTCCGCATTTCATCTCGAACCCGATCACCGTCTCCGGCACCGCGGTGGCCGGCGCGATCGCCGTCGCGGTCGCGATCGGCCTGGTGTTCGGCGTGTACCCGGCCAGCCGGGCCGCGCGACTCGCCCCGATCGACGCACTGCGCAGCGAATGAGAAATCCCTCCATGAAGAAAAGGAATGTCATGATCCACGGTTTCGCCGCCCACCCCGGTCGGATGCTCGGCCTGGCCGCGCTCGGCCTTGCCGCCGTGGCCGCGCTCGCCGCCTGTTCGAGCTCATCGGGCGCCCAGACGGGCGGCCAGCCGTCCGGCGCGCCGTCGTCCGGCGCGCAGCCGTCCGGCCGCGCCGGCGGCGGGACCAACGGGACCGGCGGCGGGTTCGGCCCGCGGGCCGCCGCGCGGGGCGAGATCGAGCAGATATCCGGCAAGACCCTGCAGGTGCAGAGCACCAGCGCGCAGACGGCTGTCACCTACTCCGCTTCCACGCGGTTCGACATCACCAAGGCGGCAGCCCTGTCCGACGTCAAGGTCGGCAGCTGCGTGTTCGGTACCTCGTCGTCGAGCTCCGGTTCGTCGGGCCCGGCCACCGCGATCACCGCAACCAGCGTGCGCATCTCCTCGGCGACAAACGGCCGCTGTGTCGGCGGTGGCCTCGGAGCCGGCGCCGGCGGCGCACGCCCGTCCGGCTTGCCGTCCAACATTCGGTCCGGGATGCCCACCAACATGCCGTCCGGCGCGCGGTCGGGGGCGCGCGGCAACTTCCCCGGCGGCTTCGGCGGCGTCTCCGGCAAGGTGACCTCGGTGTCCGGTTCTGCCATCAAGGTCACGACCGAGCGGCGCACCGGCAGCTCCACCGCGACGACCGCGACGACCGCGGCCACCGGCACCATCACCGTGACGTCGAAGACCACCTATACCCAGACCGTCGCCACGACGGGTTCCTCGGCCAAGGTCGGGCAGTGCGCCACTGTGCAGGGCAAGACCGATTCGCGCGGCGCCGTGACGGCCAGCTCGATCGCGTTGAGCAGCAAGGTGAACGGCTCATGCAACACCTTCGGCGGCGGGAGCGGCAACGGCGGTGGGATGAACACGCCGGGCGGCGGCGCGGCGCCGAACGGTGCGCCGGCGGCGGGTGCCAGTTTCGGTAGCCGCAATGGCTGACGATGTCGTTATCGACGCGCGTTTGCGGCGGCGCCGCAAACGGCGGCGCAAGCTGATCGTCAGCGGGCTGGTCGCCGTGCTCCTGGTGGCCGGCGCCGGAACCGCCTGGGCGATGCACAGACCGGACGGTCCGCAGTATCGGGTGGCCACCGTCGCGCGTGGCGACGTGCGCCAGACCGTCGACTCCGACGGCACGCTCGCCGCGCGCAAGACCGCCACCGTCTCGTTCGCCTCGGCAGGCACCGTCAACTCGGTGCGCGTCGCCGTCAGCGACAAGGTGAGCGCCGGCCAGGTGCTCGCCACGATCGACGGCACCACGCTGCAAGAAGCGATCACTTCGGCGAAAACCACACTCGCGCAGGCGAAGCAGAAGCTGGCCGACGACGAGGAGGCGCAGGCCAACGGCACCACCACGACATCGTCAGCGATATCCACCTCGTCGACCTCGGGGACGTCGAACTGGTCAGGCACCGCGACGACCACCAACGCAACCACCGCCAGCGCGACGGCGAGCAGCACCGACGCGGTGCTGCTCGCCGCGGTGCGGACCACGACGAGCTCGTCCGGTTCCTCGCTGGCCAAGGCACAGACCGCCGTGGTCACCGCGCAGCAGAAGCTCGACGTTGCGATCAGCGCGCAGGACTCCTCCGTCAAGAAGCTGATCTCGGCCTGCGCCGCGAGCGACGCCGGTTCGCCGACGTCGACGAAGGTCACCGTCGGAGCCGACGGCGACGTGTCGGGCACCGCGGGGAACAACCCGGTGATCGTCGCGCTGCTCGATGCCGGCGGCAATGCGGTGCAGACCGTGCGGCTCTCGAACGGCGGCGCGTACTCCTTCAGCGGGCTCACCGCCGGTGACACGTACAAGGTGCAGATCACGATGTCAGCCGTCGTCAACACCGCTGACTGCACCGACGCCGTGCAGGACGTGCAGGCCGGGCAGAAGGATGTCGACTCCACCCACGACGCGCTCGACGCTGCGATCAAGACCCTGACCGCGGCGATCGCGGCCATGAACACCGCTGGTGGCGGCAGCGGCTCGACGGGGAACACCGGCTCCACCGGGAGCACGGGTTCGACCGGGAGCACGGGTTCGACCGGGAGCACGGGTTCCACCGGGAGCACGGGTTCCACCGTGGGCACGGGTAGCAGCGGGCGAACCGGCTCGTCGGGCTCGGCCGGCGGCACCGGTTCGGGCGGCACCGGTTCAGGTAGCGGGTCGACCTCGCGGGGTAGCAGTTCGGGTACCGGCACCGGGTCCACCTCAGGGGGCACCGGATCGACCAGCCAGTCCTCCGGCGGATCGACGACCGGCTCCTCGGGCACCTCCGGAGGGCAGACCGTCACCGCCGAGCAGATCGCCGCGGACACCAAGGCCATCGACGCGGCCGAGGTCGAGGTGCAGGTCGCCGAGCAGAACCTCTCGAACGCCACGCTGCGCAGCCCGATCGCCGGCACGGTCGGCACCGTCGGGCTGACCAAGGGCAAGAGCGTCAGCGCGTCGTCATCGTCGGGCACTGTTACCGTCGTCGGCACCGGCGCACTGTCGGTCAGCCTGTCGATCAGCCTGTCGGACATCGATCTGGTGAAGGTCGGACAGGACGCGCAGGTAACCGTCGACGGTCGGTCAACTCCCGTGCCGGCAAAGGTTTCCTACGTCGGCGTGCTCAACTCGGGCAGCAGCACCGGGACGTCGTCGACCTACGCAGTCACCGTACAGCTCGACAAGATCTATTCATCCCTGTACGACGGCATGGGTGCCAGCGTCGCGATCGACGTCGGTACGGCGAGCAGCGTCCTGACCGTGCCGCTGTCTGCCGTCCACACAACCAGCACGCGACACACCGTCGACGTCTATAGCGGCGGGAAGGCGACGAGGAAGCTGGTCACCATCGGCGTGGTCGGTGACGACAGCGTGCAGGTGAAGTCCGGACTGTCGGCAGGCGACAAGGTGATCATCGCCGACATCGGCGCCTCGATCCCGTCGTCGACGAACACCTTCACCCGACGCGGGACCAGCAGCTCACTGAGCGGATTGACCGGCGGCGCCGGCCCTGGTGCCGGCAGCTTCGGTGGACCGGGCCGTCGCTGACTCGCCCGGTTACCCGCCGAGCATGGTGCCGCGGCACGACGCGGCGCCGCATCGGCACGCGTAGGTCTCGCGCAGTTCATCGGTCATCGGTTCGTCGATGCACAGTTGATAGTCGATGAACAGCTCCTCGCCGGTCGCGATCGGTCGGATCGTGCGGATGAAGATGCGACCTTCGTCGTCGATCGCCTCGCAGTTCGGATCGCAGCCGTGGTTGATGAAGCGCGAGGCGTTGCCGCCGCGGCCACCGTCGATGACAGTCCCGTCGCCCCGGTCGAAAAAGTAGGTGTGACCGTCCTCGGCGTCGGAGTCGGCATAGCGTTCGTGCGCCGTGTCCCAGGCGATGATCTCGCCGCGGTATTCGATCAACTCTTCCTCGGTGGGCAGATCCGCGACCGCGAAGACACCGCGGCCGTGAACACGCGAACGTCGCACCCGAAACCGTGCAGGCACAGTGGTCCTTTCCGGAAGGTATTGGTGTGGGCCGTGCCCCCGGCAGGGATCGAACCTGCGACCAACCGCTTAGAAGGCGGGCGCTCTATCCGCTGAGCTACGGGGGCTCGTCGTCGCAGGGTACCGGTCCGACGTCGCGGGCTCGCGCTCGTAGCACGACGGTCTGACGGGTTCGTCGAACATCGTCCACAGGCGTCGACGTCGTCCACAGCCTCTCGCCGCTTCCGCTTCGGCAAGCCGGTTCGCGGTTTGGTTGACGTGCGCCGGATCGGCGTCACCGGACAGTCCGGATCATCGAGGCAGGGAGTAAGCAATGAACGACACGACCATGACCCTCGTCGGCAACGTCGTCGACCGACCGCGGATGCGGCGCACGAAGAACGGCAACACCGTCACCAACTTCCGCGTCGCCTCCACCTCGCGCCGCTTCGATCGCGAACAGGGGCGGTGGGTGGACAACTCGACCTTGTTCGTGAACGTGACGTGCTGGCGAGCAATGGGTGAGAACGTGGAGGAGTCGGTCCAGAAGGGGCAGCCGGTCATCGTCACCGGCCGCTACTACACCCGCGAGTACACCGTCAACGAGATCGTGCGGACCAGCTACGAGCTCGAGGCCACGGCGGTCGGGCACGACCTGTCCCGCGGGGTCAGCCGCTTCGACCGGGTCTACCGGCCCGCGCCGACGGTCACGATCACCCGCGACGTTGACGGCATTCCCGCGGACGAGAGCGATCACTGGCTCGATCTCGAGGAGAGCGCGCCGGCGCAGCCCGACGACGCGGAGCCGGAGTGGGCGGTGCCGGGAGTGACCCCCGCGAGCGCCGACGACGAGTTGGCCGCGGCGTCCTGAGCGGGCGATGCGAACGACGCCGGCCCGGACCGCAGTGCGCGGTCCGGGCCGGTGTGGGGTCGAGCGAGGCGAATCAGGGCAGGCGCAGAACCTGGCCGACCCGCAGCACGTTCGGGTTCGACATGTGCGACCGGTTCGCCCGGTACAGGGCGTGCCAGCCACCGTGCACGTGCAGCTTGTGCGCGATCTTGGCGAGCGTGTCACCGGAACGCACCCTGTAGGTCGCGCCGTGATGGGTGCGCGACTTGTGGTGCTTCTTGGTGTGGTGCTTTTTGGCGTGGTGCTTCTTGTGCGTAGTGTGCGCGACCGTGTGACTCGTGGTGCCGGCCACTCGCGGCAGCGCGGCACGAGTTGCGTGACCGCTCGCGCGGGTCAGCCCGGCGCGGGCGCCACACACCGGCCACGCGCCGGCGCCCTGGGACGCGAGCACCCGCCGCGCGACCTCGATCTGCTCGACGCGCGAGGCGAGGTTTGCCTGCCGCGCGTACTTGTGCCCGCCCTTGGCGGCCCACGTTCCGGCAGAAAACTGCAACCCGCCGTAGAAACCGTTGCCGGTGTTGATGTGCCAGTGGTTGCCGCTTTCGCACTTGGCGACGCGGTCCCAGACAGCAGTAGCTGGGTGCGGCGTCGGCGGCCGCGGCAAGCGTGGTGCTGACGACCGCGGCGGCACCGAGGGTGCCGATGACGGCGGTCACCCGGCGGGCGCCGCGATGACCGGCAGTCGCCGGTGCCCGGTTCGGGCCGCCAGGCATGGCGTGGCGCGTGGGAGCGATTGGACATGGAGAACCTCTCGTGACGACGCCGCAGCGCCGATGCATTGCTCCGGGTGGCGTCCCCGCGACGTCTCTCGTCACGCACGGCGTGCCGTTCGTCCGAACTGGTCTGCAGCGGTTATGCCTGCACGGGGAACCCGGGACCGCCAACCGGCCATCGCGTCTGGCGATGGGCTGCGGTGGTGCGCCGTCTCTGGCCGGCGCAACAATCGCCTCCCCGGCGACCGCGACCTGCAGGACGCTGCCACATGATTTCGTCTGCAACAAATTCCTCACGGCGCCGCGGCTCGCGACGGCGGGTGCGCTCGGCAGCCCGACCGGCGCCGGGCCATCGGGCTGTGGCGCCGATATCCCGGGGGCCCGAGCGCCTACCTGCCGCGCGGCCCAGGTACGTCGATTCGTGTGTGACATCGGTGAAATTTGGTGAGAAAGCTCACGGGATCTCGCCACCGGCGCGCCATTCGCGCGGGGAACCCGAAGCGACAGTGCGGCCAACTGGGACACTGGAAGCGCTCGGCCGGCACGCGCCCGGCCGCTGCGACACCGGCTTCGACAACACGGCGACCAGCAAGGACGGATAGTGGCTCAGTTCATCTACACCATGCACAAGGTGCGCAAGGCGCACGGCGACAAGGTGATCCTCGACGACGTCACGCTCGTCGTTCCTGCCCGGGGCGAAGATCGGCGTCGTCGGGCCGAACGGCGCCGGCAAGTCGAGCGTGCTCAAGATCATGGCCGGGCTCGACCAGGCCTCCAACGGCGACGCGCGGCTCTCGCCGCGGCGCCACGGTCGGCCTGCTGCAGCAGGAGCCGCCGCTGGACGAGACCAAGACCGTCCGCGAGAACGTCGAGGAGGCGGTCGCGGACCTGCGCGGCTACGCTCGCCCGGTTCGAAGAGGTCTCGGCCGCGATGGGCGAGCCGGACGCCGACTTCGACTCGCTGCTCGCCGAGCAGGGCGAGCTGATGGAGAAGATCGAGCACGCCGAACGGCTGGGAGCTCGACAGCCGCATCGAGCAGGCGATGGACGCGCTGCGCTGCCCGCCGGGCGACGAGGCCGGTCACCCACCTGTCCGGTGGCGAGCGGCGCCGCGTGGCGCTGTGCAAGCTGCTGCTCGAGCAGCCCGACCTGCTGCTGCTCGACGAGCCGACCAACCACCTCGACGCCGAGAGCGTGCAGTGGCTCGAGCAGCACCTGGCGAAGTACCCGGGCACGATCCTGGCCGTCACCCACGACCGGTACTTCCTCGACAACGTCGCCGAGTGGATCCTCGAGCTCGACCGCGGCCGCGCCTATCCCTACGAGGGCAACTACTCGACCTACCTGGAGAAGAAGGCCGAGCGGCTCGAGGTCGCAGGGCAAGAAGGACCAGAAGCTGCAGAAGCGGCTGCGCGACGAGCTGGACTGGGTGCGGCAGAACGCCAAGGGCCGGCAGGCCAAGAGCAAGGCCCGCCTGCAGCGCTACGAGGAGATGGCCGCCGAGGCGGAGAAGACCCGCAAGCTCGACTTCGAGGAGATCCAGATCCCGCCCGGTCCGCGGCTGGGCAGCGTCGTGGTCGAGGCGAAGCCACCTCGACAAGGGCTTCGACGGCGAGCTGCTCATCAAGGACCTGTCGTTCTCGCTGCCGCGCGGCGGCATCGTCGGCGTCATCGGTCCGAACGGCGTCGGCAAGACCACCCTGTTCAAGATGATCGTCGGGCAGGAGAAGCCGGACTCCGGCGAGCTCAAGGTCGGCGAGACCGTCAAGCTCAGCTACGTCGACCAGAGCCGCGGCGGCATCGACCCGACCAAGAACGTCTGGCAGGTCGTCTCCGACGGCCTGGACTACATCAACGTCGGCCAGGTCGAGATGCCTTCGCGCGCCTACGTCTCCGCGTTCGGGTTCAAGGGCCCCGACCAGCAGAAGCCGGCCGGCGTGCTGTCCGGCGGCGAGCGCAACCGGCTCAACCTGGCGCTGACGCTGAAGGAGGGCGGCAACGTCCTGCTGCTCGACGAGCCGACCAACGACCTCGACGTCGAGACCCTCGGTTCGCTGGAGAACGCCCTGCTCGAGTTCCCCGGATGCGCCGTGATCACCAGCCACGACCGGTGGTTCCTGGACCGGATCGCCACGCACATCCTGGCGTGGGAGGGCACCGACGAGAACCCGGCGAACTGGTTCTGGTTCGAGGGCAACTTCGACTCCTACGAGAAGAACAAGATCGAGCGCCTCGGCGCCGACGCGGCCCGCCCGCACGCCGTCACCCACCGCAAGCTCACCCGCGACTGACGAGGCAGCGCGGTGACCCGGTTCGTGCACGAGGTGCACATGCGCTGGTCGGACATGGACGCCTACCGGCACATCAACAACTCGGCCTACCTCGCAGTACCTGGAGCAGGCCCGGGTGGCGATGTTCTTCCACCGCGACGACGGCAAGTTCTCGACCGGCACGGTGATCTCGCGACACGAGATCGACTACCTGCTGCCGGTCGTGTACCACCCGCAGCCGCTGCGGCTGGAGTTGTGGATCGAGCAGGTACGCGGCGCGCAGTTCACCGTGGGCTACGAGGTTTTCGACGGCGATCAGATGGTCGCCCGGGCGGCTACGCGCTGCGTCACGTTCGATTTCGCGACGAATCGGCCGCGCCGACTGACCGCCGAGGAGCGGGAGATCCTGATCGGGTTCGCGGACGACAGTGCTCACGGCTGACGACCGCGCCGCGCTTGCCGAACTGGTGCCGGCGCTGCGGCGAGCGGTGCGCCTCGATGAGCGGGCGCTGGCGCGCCTGCGCCTCGGTCCGCAGACCGCGACGGTGCTGGTCCGACTGCCCTTCGGTGTGCTCGTGTCGCGGACCGTGTGCAGGGAGTCGCGGCGGTCACCGCGGGCGGTCGTGACCACGGACACGACGCTGCGGGCGGCCGAGCTGCTCGCCTGGTTCGACGCCCCCGAGGTCGCGGCACCGGTGGCACGCGATGTCGAGTGGCGGTCCGGGCATCCGCCGCAGACGGGCTGGCGGCGCGTCGAGTCGGTGCCCGACGATGTGGTGCGCGGGCTGGTGCGCCAGGGGGCGACGGCGGTCGCGGACGCGGCGGCGCGCGAGGGGGTGCCCGGCGCGCAACCGCGGGCGGCGGTCACCGACGCGCTGTTGGACGCCACCGTGCTGATCGTGTCGGACGAGGACGGAACGCACGCCGAGGTCACCTTGCGGGCGCTCAGTGCCTTGCTGCGCATGGGTTTCGTGCCACGCGGGGGACGGGTGCACGTCGATGTCGCGGGCCGCTGGATCCGGGTGGTCGCCGGCTACGGCACGGTGTACCTCGAGCGCGCCGGCCAGCAACTCACCCTGCGCTGACCACCCCTCAACGCCCTCCCGCCCGAGTTGTCGCTGCCCGGCGACCGAGATCGCCGGGCAGCGCGGACAACCTGCGTGGGGAGGGAACCTGCGACGCCGGCCACCGCGTCGGTTCGGGCAGCAGCCGTGACGAGGAGTGCCTCCCATGTCCGATCTCGACGAACGTGGCGCCCACCCGTCCGGACCTATCCGGCGCTGCCGGCCGCGGGCGACGCTCCGTCGCGGCCGGGCCGCGGTGACGGCGGTGCTGACAGTCGCCCTCACCGCCGGCTGCGCCGGACCAGCACGGCCGCTCGGCCGCGATGGATCGCGCGGTTCGGGCGGCCCGGGCACCATGACGGACCGATCGGGCACCGGGCGTCCGCCGGCGATGCTGCTGCGCGCCTACGAGGACTGCGGCGCGCTGCCGCACGGCCTGCGCACAGGTTTCGCTTTTCGATATCAGCAACGACAACCGCCACGCCGGATCGATCGGATCACCCGCGCGCACACGCCGTCCGAGACGCCGATCGACCCACACGCGTTCCTGTACTGGCCACGCACCGGCACCGCGGTCATCCCGATCGACTCGTGGGATGCCGACGAATCAGGCGCCGCGCTCGTGCTGCACGTCGCCCCCGGCGGGTTGCAGATGGTCGGCACCATCCGCAACCCGGGCGGTGCCGCCGACACCGCCGGCATCGAGCGCACGCTCGTGATCGGCTCGTCCATCTGGACGATGTCCCCCAGCGGCTGGCGGTCAGCGACCTGACGTCGCTGCATCGCATCGCGTGGATCGCATTCCGGTGATCGTCAGCTGCGTACCCACACGGCGGTCTCCGGCGGCAGCTCGGCGCCGACCGGCCCGGATGCGTGCACGAGGTCGCCGGCTGGCATCGGCACCGCGGCGTCGCCGGCGTTGAGCCACACCGTCAGCGTTGCGCGCCGGTAGCCCACGCACCCGAGGGGCCCATCGAGCAGCTCGATCTCGTCGGTCTGCAGCTCGGGCAGGGTGCGCCGCAGCCGCAGCGTGGCCCGGTACAGCGCCAGCGTCGACTCCGGGTCGGTGGCCTGGGCCGCCACGGTCAGCGGTGCCCAGTAGGAGGGCATCGGCAGCCAGGTCTCCGGCGAGGTGCTGAAGCCGAACGGTGGCGCGTCCTCGCTCCACGGCAGCGGCACCCGCTCACCGTCGCGGCCGCGGTCGGTGTGCCCGGTCTGTTCCCAGGTCGGGTCCTGCAGGACCTCGTCGGGCAGGTCGACGTTCTCCAGCCCCAACTCCTCGCCGTTGTACAGGTAAGCCGCTCCCGGCAGCGACAGCTGCACCAGCGCCGCCGCCCGGGCCCGGCGCACCCCGCGGGCTCCGCCGCCGTAGCGGGTCGCCACCCGATGGATGTCGTGGTTGGACAGCACCCAGGTGCACGGCGCGGCCACGCCGGCCATGGCGTCCAGGGAGTCCTCGATCGCCTTGCGGAAGTCCGCCGCGGCCCAGGTGGCCTCGGCCAGTTCGAAGTTGAAGGTGAGGTTGAGCTCGTCCGGGCGCACGTAGCGCGCCAGTCGCTCGCTGTCGGCCACCCATACCTCGCCGACCGCCATCCGGTCGCCGGGGTAGGAGTCGAGCACGCGCCGCATGCCACGGTGGTAGTCGTGCACCTTGTCCCGGTCCCAGCGCGGGTCGTGGATCGAGCGCATCGGGACCATGCCGTCGACGTGTTCGAGGATCGACAGGTCCATGTCCGGCAGCCCGGGTTCCTTGGCCATGCGAGTGACCGACATCGACCCGGAAGCCGTCGACGCCGCGGTCGAGCCAGAACCGCTCGATCCGCTCGAACTCCGCCGGGACGGCGGGGTTGGCCCAGTTGAGGTCGGGCTGCTCGGGCGCGAACAGGTGCAGGTACCACTCGCCGTCGGGCAGCACGCGTCCAGGCCGGGCCGCCGAAGACCGACGGCCAGTTGTTCGGCGGCTCGTCGCCGCCCGTTGCCGCGGCCGGGTCGGATGATGAACAGCTCGCGCTCGGGCGCATCCGGGCCGCCGTGCAGCACCGCCTGGAACCACCGGTGCTCGCTGGAGAAGTGGTTCGGGACGATGTCGATCGTCACCTTGAGCCCGCGCTCGTGCGCCGCGCCCAGCATCGCGTCGAAGTCGGCGAGGGTGCCGAAGATCGGATCGACGTCACACGGGTCGGCGACGTCGTAGCCGCCGTCGGCCATCGGCGAGCGGTAGAACGGCGAGATCCACACCCCGTCGACACCGAGCTCGACGAGATGGTCGAGCCGTTCGCGGATGCCGATCAGGTCACCGGTGCCGTCGCCGTTGCCGTCCGCGAAGCTGCGCGGGTAGATCTGGTACATGACGGCCGAGGCCCACCACGGGCGGGAGTTGTAAGCGCTTTTGGACACGGCCTCCATTGTGCAGGCCGACGCGCATGATTCAACCCGGGGTGTTCCGCAAGGACTCGGCCGCGGCGCTCAGGTAGTTCCACAGCGTCTGCTCGTAGGCCGGCGCCAGCTCGAGGGTGTCGAGGGCGGCGCGCATCCGCGACAGCCACGCGTCGCGCGCCGCGGCGTCGATCGTGAAGGGCACGTGCCGCATCCGCAGCCGCGGGTGCCCGCGCTGCTGGGAGTAGGTCGTCGGCCCGCCCCAGTACTGGATGAGGAACATCCGCAGCCGGTCCGAGGCCGGGCCGAGGTCGTCCTCGGGGTAGAGCGGGCGCAGTACGGGATCCTCGGCCACGCCGGCGTAGAACCGGTCGACGAGGCGGCGGAAGGTCTGCTCGCCGCCGACCGCCTCGAAGAAGGTGTCGGCGCGACCGTCTCCGTCCGGTAGGCCAGTCACCTCTCCATTGTGGCCGACCCGCCGATACGTTCAGACGCATGGACTACGACCTGATCGTCATCGGGATGGGGCCGGGCGGGGAAGAAGTGGCCGGCCGGCTGGCCGGGGCGGGCCGGTCGGTGCTCGGCATCGACGAGCGGCTGCTCGGCGGCGAGTGCCCGTACTTCGGCTGCATCCCGTCGAAAATCGTGCTGCGCGGCGCCGACGTGCTCGGTGAGGGCGGCCGGGTGGACCGGCTCGCCGGGCACGCCGACCTGCACCCCGACTTCGCGCCCGTGGCCACGCGCATCCGTGACGAGGCCACCGACGACTGGAACGACACGGCGGCGGTGGACCGCTTCGAGCGGCAGGGTGGCACCTTCGCCCGGGTCACCGGCCGCCTCGCCGGCCGCGACGACGCCGGCCGCATTCGCGTCGAAGCCGGCGGCCGTACGCACACCGGCGCGCACGTCGTCGTGGCCACCGGCACGGCGCCGGCGATCCCGCCGATCGAGGGCCTGGCCGACCTGCCGCGCGGTGTGGACGAGCTCGTGTGGACCAACCGCGAGGTGCTGCGGATCCGCACCGCGCCCGAGTCGCTGGTGGTGATCGGCGGCGGCGCGATCGGCTGCGAGCTCGCGCAGGGCATCGCCAGGTACGGCACCCGGGTAACGCTGATCGAGGCGGCGCCGCACCTGTTGATGCCCGAGGAGCCCGAGGCGGGCCGCGTGGTCGCCGAGGTGTTCGGGCGTGAACGCATCACCGTGCACGAGGGCGCCGGCATTACCGGTGTCACTCGTGGCGGGGACGGCGTGATCGTCGAGTTCGCCGACGGCGCCACCGCCACCGGGCAGCACGTTCTCGTGGCGGCCGGACGGCGGCCGAACCTGTCCGACATCGGGCTGGAGACGCTCGGCCTCGACGCCGCCGCGCGCATCCTGCCCGTCGACGAACACATGCGGGTGCAGCACGACGACGCGCCGGTCGACGGTCTCTACGCGGTGGGCGACATCACCGGCCGGGGCGCGTTCACGCACGTCAGCGTGTGGCAGGCTCGGGTGCTCAGCGCACACCTGGAGGGCCGCGACGAGCCGTACGGCGGCTACCACGGGCTGGCCTGGGCCACCTTCACCGACCCCGAAGTGGGCCGGGTGGGAATGACCGAGCAGCAGGCTCGCGACGCCGGGCTGACCGTGCGCGTCGGGACGCAGCAGATCTCGGCCAACTCCCGCGGCTGGATCCACGGCCCGGGCAACGACGGGTTCATCAAGGTGGTCGAGGACGTCGACCGCGGGGTGCTGGTGGGTGCGACGGTCGTCGGCCCCTACGGCGGCGAGCTGCTCGGCATGCTGACCCTGGCCGTGCACGCGCAGGTGCCGGTGGCCACCATGCTGACCATGCACTACGCGTTCCCGACGCTGCACCGAGGCGTGCTGGAGGCGCTCGGCGCGCTGAGCTGAGGGCTCAGTCGGAGCCGTTGCTGGCCGGCTGCGGCGGCGCGCCGTCCGGCGGTACCCGGGTGCCGATGTCCAGGGTGTCCAGGCGCCCGCGGATCCGGCGGCGCAGCTCGCGGGCGGTGCGCCACTGCTCGAGCGGGCGCACCTTGGCCACCAGCCGGATCACGGTCTCCTCGCGCGTCATCTGCTCGACGCCCTGCACGTCGGGCGGGCTGAGGAAGACCGGCGACCACGCGTCCTCCTTCGCCATCGCGGTACCGACGTCGAGCATCGCCTGCGATGCGGCGCCCACGTCGGCCCACGCGTCGATCGGGACGTCGAGCACGACCTGCGCGAATCCCTGGCTCTTGTTGCCGACGCGCACCACTTCGCCGTTGCGCACGTACCAGACCGTGCCGTTGACATCCCGCAGCCGGGTGACGCGCAGGTTCACGGCCTCCACGATGCCGCTCGCCTTCTCGAAGTCGATGACGTCGCCGACGCCGTACTGGTCCTCGAAGAGCATGAACAGCCCGGACAGGAAGTCCTTGACGATGTTCTGCGCGCCGAAGGCGAGCGCGACGCCGATGATCGAGGTGCCCGCGATGAACGGGGCGAGGTCGAAGTTCAGCTCGCCGAGGATCATCAGCACCGCGATGACCCACACGGTGATCGTGGTCGCCGATTTGAGCACCGAGCCGAGCGTGGCAGCGCGCTGGCGCCGCCGCTCGGACAGGATGCCCTTCGCCTCGAGGACGTCGGTCGACTCGATGCGCTCCTTGAAGGGACGCAGCAACCGGGGCATCTCGCCGTTGGCGGCGGGCCGGAGCGCGCGGTCGATCGTCCGGCGCAGGATCCACCTGATGACGATGGCCGCGATGATGATGAGCGCGATGCGGATGGGCGTCTGGATGAGTACCTTGCGGTGTTCCTCGACGAACTCCGGCAATGCCGAAATGCGAAGTGCTACGGGGTGTTGCATCGGGCTCACGATGCCATGCCGGGGACGCCCGGTTGCAAGTCAGCCACAGCGTCCTGTGGCGTGATGGACGGGCCGGGACGGGTGCGACACGCACCGCAACGGCATGGCGCGGCCGGGCCGCTTCAGGTTGACTGTGTCCAGAACGGAGGCGTGATGGGCGCAGCCCTGGTGCTCAACGCGACGTACGAGCCGTTGTGCGTCGTGCCGCTGCGCCGCGCTGTCGTCCTCGTGCTGGCTGAGAAGGCTGTCGTCGTCGAGTCCAGCGATGCGGTCATGCACTCCGAGCGGCTGTCCGTTCCGGTGCCCACCGTGGTGCGTTTGGCCCGCTTCGTGCGTGTGCCGTACCGGCGTGAGGTGCCGCTGACCCGGCGCGCGGTGCTCGACCGCGACGCCCACACCTGTGCCTACTGCGCCGGCCGCGCCGACACCATCGACCACGTGCGGCCGCGCTCGCGTGGCGGCGCGCACATCTGGACGAACGTCGTGGCCGCGTGCGCCCGGTGCAACCACCGCAAGGGGGACCGGCTGCTCGCCGAAATCGGCTGGCACCTGCCCGCGCCGCCGGCCGCGCCGCCCGCGACGGTCGCGGTGGTGATGGGGTGGGCCACCCGCGATCCGTCCTGGGAGCCGTACCTGATGCTCGAGGCCGCCGTCGCGTCCGCGGTTTGAGATGACACAACTGCACGACCTCACCGCGTTGGAGGCCGCCGCTGCGGTGCGCCGCGGCGAGGTGAGCCCGGTCGAACTCGTCGATCACGCGCTGGACCGGATCGAGCGGCTGGACGGCCGGCTCGGGGCGTTCGTCACCGTCACCGCCGACCGCGCGCGGGCCGAGGCGGCCGCCGCCGAGCGCCAGGTTCGCGAGTCGGCCGATCCGCCGCCGCTGCTCGGCGTGCCGACCGCGATCAAGGACCTGAACATGGTCGCGGGCGTGCCGGCCAAGCTCGGGTCGGCGGCATTCGCCGACTTCGTGCCCGACTACGACGACACCGTGGTGACGTTGCTGCGCGCGTGCCGGGACGATCAGCGTCGGCAAGACGTCGACGCCGGAGATCGGGCTGCCGTGCTACACCGAGACCGACATCGGGCCGCCGGCACGCACGCCGTGGGACACCGCGCCGGCTGGCCGGCGGGTCGAGCGGGGGCGCGGGCGCCGCGGTGGCCGGCGGGTTCGTCCCGATCGCCCAGGGCAGCGACGGTGGCGGCTCGATCCGCATCCCGGCCAGCGTCTGCGGGCTGGTCGGGCTCAAGACCTCGCGCGGGCGGATCTCGCGCGGGCCGGTGGACCTCGACGCGACGCGGCTGTCCGTGCTCGGCCCGCTGGCCCGCACCGTGCGCGACGCCGCGGCGTTCCTCGACGCGACCGCCGGTCCCGCAGCCCGGCGATCCGGACGCCCGCGACCCGCTGCCGCGCCGGGCGAGACCTTCCTGGCCTGGTGCGACCGCGACCTCGGTGAGCTGCGCATCGGCCGCTACCTCGACTCGCCGATCGAGTCCGAGGTCGATCCGCAGGTACGCGACGCGTGGGAGCGGGCTAGCGCGTTGCTGGCCGGGCTCGGGCCACGCCGTGGAGGACGTCGCCGCGCCGATCCCGCCCGAGGCCGTGCCGCACTTCGAGACGGTGTGGGCGGTGTCGGCCGCGACGGCTCTCGATCCCGCCGGGCCGCGAGCAGCTGCTGCGCCCGCTGACCCGGTACCTGCGCGAGCGCGGCGCGGCGGTGAGCGGCCCGGCACTTCGCCGCCGCGCTCGCCGCTGCTGAACAGCTACGCCCGGCAGGGCATCGCGGCCACCGCGCACCTCGACGCCGTGCTCACCCCGACGCTGGCGCTGCTGCCCCGCCCGGTCGGCTGGTTCCAGGAGCCCGACGGCGATCCGGCAGAGGACTTCGAGCGGCAGAAGCGGTTCACGCCCGTTCACCGCGATCTACAACACGACCGGTCAGCCGGCGATCTCGCTGCCGCTGTGCTGGAGCCGCGAGGGCCTGCCGATCGGCGATCATGCTGGTCGGCCGGCCCGGCGGCGAGGCGCCGCTGCTGGCGCTGGCCGCGCAGCTGGAGGCGGCCCAGCCGTGGCGCGACCGGCATCCGCCGATTTGGACCGCGCTGAGCGCGACGCAGCCTGCACGTCGACCTGCAGCCCGTGGACTCCGCTAGCGTTCGAAACCCGTGACCGTGAGCATCGGAGACCGTGCTGGTCTTCGTCGGCATCCCGCTCGCGATCATCGCGGTGATCGCGTTGCGCGTCTACGGCCGATCCCTGGTGCACCAGCCCAACCGCTATCGGCCGGGCAAGCCGTGGACCTACCCACCGTCGTGGTATCTGCCGCATCCGGACGCGGTCGTGTCCGAGCGGCGCCCGACGGGTCACGCGGCGCGCTCGAAGCCGGCCGTCTCGACGACTGCGGTGGGGGGAGCCAGCGGTGAGTGGTGAGATCGCGGTCGGCGGCCCGGAGCTCGCCTTCGGCCCGCAGCGGCGACACGCGGCGCGACAGCCCGTTCAACGCCCGGCAGCTGGCCCGCATCGACGAGGCGCTGACCCTGTCCAGCCGCGAGACCGGGCTGACCTTCTCGGTCTACGTCGGCGAGCTCGAACGCGCCGACCCGCGCCCACGCCGAGGCGCTGTTCGAGAGCTGGCCTGCGACGACGACGCGGTGCTGGTCGCGGTGTCGCCCGGCCAGCGCGTGCTGCACATCGTCACCGGCACGGAGTCGGCGGAGCGGCTGCCGAACCGCGCGTGCGCCCTCGCCGCGCTGGCATGCGGGCCTCGTTCTCCGGCGGCGACCTCGCCGGCGGCATCGTCACCGGACTGCGCATGCTGGCCGACTCGGCCGGACCGCGATCTAGCCCCCGCAGACGGCTCCGCGCAGCCGGCGGCGTCAGCGTCGGCCGCGCGGGCGGTCAGCGCCCGCAGCGACGTCGGCGCGGCCCTCGCTGACCAGTCGGCGCAGCGCCGTCGGCAGGCCGGTGCGCTCGAGGAAGCGCATCGGCCGCGTCGACGCGTCGACCGGTCGATCGTCGACGCCCAGGTCGGGAACAGGCCGACGACCACGTTCTGCGCCAGCTCGCTGGTGCGCCGGTCCCAGACGTCCGCGACCTCGGCGAAGTAGCGCTGCAACGTAGGGCGCGAGCAGCTCGGCCCTGCAGCCGGGTGCGCGAAGCCGACGATGACGGCCTCCTGCATCGCGTTCGGCAGCGTCGTCGTCCTCGACCGCCAGCGCGCCACGCCTCGCCTTGGCCTCGGCGGTCGGGCTGCAGCGCCCGGGCGGTCGACGGCGTGCCGCTGCCCGGCCGCGGACGGGTCGCGCTCGAGCTCGGCGTCGATCTCGGTCGGACCGATCGCGCCGCGCGCGGACAGCGCCTGCACGATCGCCCAGCGCAGCTCGTCGTCGATCGCCAGGCCCTCGGGCGTGCGTGCTGCCGTCGAGCAGACCGCGCATGAACGCGATCGTGCTGCCTCGGACTGCGGGCCGACGCCGAGGAACGCGTGCGCCCAGGCGAGCTGGTGGTCTGAGCCGGGCGTCGGCCGCCCGCAGCGCGCGTGAGCGCTGCCTCGGCGAGCAGCCGCGTAGCCCTGCGGCGCCCAGTCCGGGTCGGCGTAGATCTCCAGCGCACGCAGGGCCTGGCGGGTGAGCGACTGCAGCACGCCGATGTCGGTCTCGGCGCGCGCGCCGGCGACGACCAGGGCGACGTAGTCGCGGGTCGGCGAGCTCGCCGTCGCGGGTCATGTCCCAGGCGGCCGACCAGCACAGCGCGCGGGGCAGCGAGTCGGCGCAGCTCGCGCGATGCCGCCGGTGCGCAGCGTGTGCAGGCTGCGCTCGTCCAGGCGCAGCTTGCAGTAGGTGAGGTCGTCGTCGTTGACCAGCAGCAGCGTCCGGCTGCGGCGATCCCGACCAGCTCCGGCGACCGGCGGTGCGCTCGCCGGTCGACGTCGAGCTCGACCCGGCCGGTGCGGACCAGCGTCGCCGTCGCGCGTCGTCGTCGTACAGGCCGATCGCGAGCCGGTGCGGGCGCAGCACGTTCGACGCCGCCGACCTCGGTCGGCGCCGCCTGCACGAGCTCGAAGCGAGGCGTAGTCGCCCGTCGGCGTCGAGCGCTGAACTCGGGCCGCGAGCGTGTTGATGCCGGCGGTCTCCAGCCACAGCTTCGACCAGTCGCCGCAGGTCGCGGCCCGGAGGTCTCCTCGAGCGCCGCGAGCAGGTCGGCCAGCGTGGTGTTGCCGTAGGCGTGCTCGACGAAGTAGTCGCGCAGCCCGGCGAGGAACTCCTCGACGCCGACCCAGGCGACGAGCTGCTTGAGCACGCTCGCGCCCTTGGCGTAGGTGATGCCGTCGAAGTTGACCTCGACGGTCTGCACGTCGGGCGCGTCGGCGGCGATCGGGTGGGTCGAGGGCAGCTGGTCCTGCCGGTAGGCCCAGGTCTTCTCGACGTTGGCGAAGGTGGTCCAGGCGTCGCGTCCAGCGGGTCGCCTCGGCCTGGCACAGGATCGACGGCGTAGGTCGCGAACGACTCGTTGAGCCACAGGTCGTCCCACCAGCGCATGGTGACGAGGTCGCCGAACCACATGTGCGCCATCTCGTGCAGGATCGTCTCGCGCGCGGCGCTCGTAGCGCGCGTCGGTGACCTTGCTGCGGAAGACGTAGTCCTCGAGGAACGTCACGCAGCCGGCGTTCTCCATCGCGCCGGCGTTGAACTCGGGCACGAACAGCTGGTCGTACTTGTCGAACGGGTAGCGGACGCCGAAGTTGGCGTGGAACCAGTCGAAGCCCTGCTTGGTGACCGTCGAAGAGCTCGTCGGCGTCGAGGTGCTCGGCGAGCGACTTGCGGCAGCACAGCCCGAGGTCGATGCCGTCGTGGTGGTCGCGGACCACGTGGTACGGGCCGGCGACGACGCGGTGATGTACGGGCTGATCCGCGGCGTGGTGGCGAACGTGCACAGTCTTGCCGGCCCGGCGGCCTCGGTCGACGCGACGCTCGCGCCGTTCGAGACCACCTGCCAGTGCTCGGGCGCGGTGACGTGGAAGGTGAAGGTGGCCTTGAGGTCGGGCTGGTCGAAGCAGGCGTAGACGCGCTTGGCGTCGGCGGTCTCGAACTGCGAGTAGAGGTAGACCTCGCCGTCGACCGGGTCGACGAAGCGGTGCAGGCCCTCGCCGGTGTTCGTGTAGAGCAGGTCGGCGTCGACGACGAGCGATGTTGTCGGCGGCGAGGTCGGGCAGCACGATGCCGTCCTCGGGTCGTAGCCGGCGATGTCGACCTCGGCGCCGTTGAGGGTGACGCGTGGATGCGTCGGCGATGATGTCGACGAAGGTCGACGGCGCCGTCGCGGGCGCGTGAACCGACGTGGTCGTCGACCGGAACGTGCGGTCGGACGGCTTGCCGCCGCCGTCGGTCAGGTCGAGGACGACGTCGTAGGACTCGACGCGCAGCAGTTCGGCGCGGACGCGGGCATCGTCGCGGGTGAGGTTCGGGACAGCCACGAACAGTCACTTTCCTCGGCGGCTCGGATTTTGACAAGAAGTCGTTTCACAAGCCCGGCCGTCCGCAGTCTTCACGGTCCGGATCGTACCGTGGTCCGCATGCGCGCAGGAGATCGTCGTCACCGGACTTCGAACTGCCCGACCAGGACGGCACGGTGCGGCGCTGTCGGCGACTGCTCGCCGACGGCCCGGTGGTGCTGTTCTTCTACCCGGCGGCGATGACCGCCGGCTGCACGAAGGAGGCATGCCACTTCCGCGACCTGGCGGCCGAGTTCCGCGCCGCCGGGGTGCAGCGGGTCGGCATCAGCCGCGACGCGGTCGCCAAGCAGAAGGAGTTCGCCGACAAGCACGGCTTCGACTACCCGCTGCTCGTCCGACGCCGACGGCACGGTGGCCGAGCAGTTCGGCGTCGCAGCGCGGCAAGCTGGCCGGCGCGGCTCTCGCCGGTCAAGCGCTCGACCTTCGCGATCGGCCCCGACCGCACAGTGGTCAGCGGCGATCCACAGCGAGCTGAACATGGAGACGCACGCCGACGAGGCGCTGGCCGCGCTGGCGGCTCGCTGATCGGACGCGGCGGCCTGCCGCGTTCGCGACTAATGTCGTTGACATGACTACTTCCGGTACGGCCGACCGTCCGGTGGTCGACTTCTACTTCGATCCGCTGTGCCCGTTCGCCTGGGTCACCTCGCGCTGGATCCTCGAGGTCGAGAAGCAACGCCCCATCGACCTGACCTTCCACGTGATGTCGCTGTCGGTGCTCAACGAGGACCGGGAGGACTATCGACGACCGGTACCGCGAGATGATGCGAGCGCGGCTGGGGCCCGGTGCGCGTGTGCATCGCCGCCGAGCAGGCTCAGGGCAACGAGGTGCTGCGCGACCTGTACACCGCGCTCGGCACCCGCAAGCACAACCAGCGCCGCGACTTCGACCGCGAGCTGATCGTCGAGGCGCTGGCCGAGGCGGGCCTGCCGGAGTCGCTCGCCGACGCCGCCGACTCGACCGAGTTCGACGACGCGCTGCGCAAGTCCCACCACGCCGGCATGGACCCGGTGGGGTACGAGGTCGGCACGCCGACCATCCACATCGACGGCGTCGCGTTCTTCGGCCCGGTGCTCACCCGCATCCCGCGCGGCGAGGAAGCGGTCCGGATCTGGGACGGCGCCCGCTTGCTCGCCGGGTACCCGTACTTCTTCGAGCTCAAGCGCACCCGCACCGAGGACCCGACCTTCGGCTGACTCACGCCTTAGCGGTGGCCGAGATGTCGTTGGCCACCGAGTCGGCCAGCGGGTGCGGCTCGAACCCGAAGGTCTGCTGCGCGCGGCTCGGAGTCGAGCACGAACGGCTTGCGGAACTGGTGCTGGGTCTCGCGCAGTTCCTTGCCGAACGGGTTGAACGGGCCGTACGCCCACAGTGCCGCGTAGGGCATCGACGACACCCTTGCGGGCACGCCGAGTTGCTCGGCGGCGATCCTGGTCAGCTGTCGCACGCTGGCCGGGTCGTCACTGGGCACGTGCCAGGCCCGGCCCCAGGCGCGGTGGTCGCGGGCGCCGATGCGCAGCAGCCGGGCCACATCGCGCACGTCGGTCCAGGTGCGCGGCACGTCGAGCGCCGCCGGTGCGTAGGCCCGGCGCCCCTTGCGCAGCGCGGGCGCGATGACCGTACTCAACAGCGAGTTGCCGCCGAGGTATGGCCGACGATGAGGTGGAGTGCCATGATGAATCTCCTCTGATTTGGAGAGCGGTGCTCTCGATATTGAAGAGCATTGCTTTCGGATCTGAAGTTGTCAAGAGCAGTGCTCTCGGTTCTTGGGACACTGATCGAGTGACCGAGACCCGTACGCGCGCCCAGGCCCGGATCGAGACCACTGAACAGATCAAGCGCATCGCGCGGGCGCACCTGGCCGCCGACGGCCCGGACCTGTCGCTGCGCGCGGTGGCCCGCGACCTCGGTGTGGTTTCCTCGGCCGTCTACCGTTACTTCGCGAGCCGCGACGAGCTGCTCACCGCCTTGATCCTGGACGGTTACGCCTCGATGGCCGACGCCGTCGAGTCCGCCGAAGCAGCAGTGCCCCGGCGGCAGCTGCTCAACCGCTGGCTCGCGGTGGGCCGTACGATCCGCGAGTGGTCGGTCGCCAGGCCGCACGAGTACGCACTGCTCTACGGCAGTCCGGTGCCCGGCTACCAGGCCCCGCGCGACACCGTCGAACACGCGCAACGGCCGGTGCGGGTCGCCATGCGCATCCTTGCCGACGGCCTCGAGAGCGGCGCGTTGGCGGTGCCTGCCGACCGGCTGCCGCGCGCGGTGCGCACGGACGTCGAGGCGATCGCCGCCGACCCGGACTTCCAGGGTGTGCCGCCGACGCTGGTCGCGCGCGCCACGAGTGTGTGGGCCCACCTGTTCGGCGAGATCAGCTTCGAGGTGTTCGGCCGGTTCGGCGATGCGATCACCGACCCGGCCGCGTACTTCGACCATCAGCTGCGGGTGACGGCGCGCTACCTGGGGCTGACCGGATGAGCGACGTCGCGATCTTCCACTTACTCGCCCCGGACGCCGTGGCCGGCGGTCGGGGAGTACCGGCCGGGCTCGCTCGACACCGAGGGCTTCGTGCACTTCTCCTTCGCCGATCAGGTCGAGGGCTCGGCGAACCGGCACTATGCCGCGGCCGCCGAGCTGGTCGCGGTCGAGGTCGACCCACGGCGGGTGCGAGGCTCGCCTCGCGGTGGAGGACAGCTACGGCAGCGGTGCGGCCTACCCGCACGTCTACGGACCGATCCCGGCGAGCGCCGCCGTCGCGAGCCATGCGCTGTGGCGCGACGGCAGCGGCAGCTGGGTGTTCAGTCGCCCTGATGCCGCACCCGGTCGCGCATCGCCGGGTCGCTGAGCCACCACGGCACGTCACGCTCGACCAGCGGGCGGCGGATCGTCGGGCGCCAGGCTGTGCCGCGCCGCGCGCTCGGCCTCGAGCACCGCGTCGACCGCGGCCGCGTCGCGGGCGTCGGCGCGCAACCAGCGGCGGTAGACCAGCAGCAGGAACGGCAGGTCGATCAGCTCGGCGATGCACCAGAGCACCGCCCCGGCGACGCGCTGGTCGTGCAGTGGCTCGGGCGACCAGGAGTAACACGTCGCGGTAGTCGAACCAGGTCGTGGCCGAGGGTCTGCTTGAGCCGCAGGATCACGCCGGGCAGCGCGTCGAGGACGAGCTCGAACGAGCCGATGAGCAGGCCCAGGCCGACGGCCAGCGAAGTGGCGTCCTCGGCGAGCCCGGCCAGCGGCAGCACCATCAGCGCGCCGACCACCAGCAGCACGAGCTGCAAACCCCAGCCGGCCGCGGTCCAGCGGATCGCCCAGCCGGCCACCGGGCCGAAGAACAGCGCGAAGGACAGCACCGGCACCAGCCCCGGCCCGATCAGCGGATTCGCGATCACCCGGCTGAACCGCGAGGCCAGAAACCCGTCGACCTGCCCGCCCGCGGCCGGCGGCGCGTGCGAACTGGACGGGATGCCCGGACAGCACCAGGATCGGCACCACCAGCCACAGCGTCAGCGTCTGGGTCGTCCACACCCAATACAGCGAGGTCGCGTAGACGGCGAGAAAGCCGCAGCTGGCCCACACCAGCAGTACCAGACCGACGGTGAACACGGCGATCCGCCAGCGCGACCACGGCTTGGTCTGACGGCGCAGATTGCCACGTGAGCGCCGCCAGCGCGAGCGGCGACGACGATCGCGACCGGCTGCAGCGGTCCACTGGGTCAGCAGGCTCGCCACCCCTGGTGCCTCGAGCGCTGCGGTCACGTCTCCATGGTCGCAAACGCACGCGGCCGTGGCTGCCATGATGCGTGCATGCGCGTCTACCTCGGAAGCGATCACGCCGGGTTCGAGCTCAAGGCCGAACTCGTCCAATTCCTGACCGGGCTCGGCCACGAGGCGTTCGACTGCGGCGCCCACACCTACGACCCCCAGGACGACTACCCACCGCCGTGCATCACCGCCGCCGCCCGCGCCGTGGCCGATCCCGGGCAGCCTGTGCGTGGTGATCGGCGGGTCCGGCAACGGTGAGCAGATCGCGGCGAACAAGGTCACCGGGGTGCGCGCCGCGCTCGTGTGGAGCGACGACACCGCGCGGTTGGCCCGCGAGCACAACGATGCGAACGTCATCAGCATCGGCGCGCGCAACCACCCGGTCGCGGACGCGCTGCGCTTCGTCGACATCTTCGTGAGCACGCCGTTCTCGCAGGACCCGCGGCACCAGCGGCGGATCGCGATGCTGGCCGAATACGAGGCGAGCGGCGCGATCGCCGGCCACGAGACGAGTTGAGTGGCGAGTCCCCTCGTGAGTGGCGACCTGTGCCATTGAGTGGCGACTTCTGACCCGCCACTCATCGTGATTTGTCGCCACTCAGCGGGGAGGGGTGGCTCGGGGAGGGGGTGGCTGGCCTAGCGGTGATCGCTGGGCTGCCAGTTGCGGCGCACGATCTGCAGATCGCGCTCGGCCTCGGCGATGTCTTGCTGCGTCGGGCGGTTGACGTCGCGACCACGCAACGCGCCGCTGACCCCGAGCTGCGAGGGCCCGGAGCCCACGAGATCGCGCAGCCCCCGCTCGTTGGACTCGCGTGGCGTGCGCCGCCGGCGCGGCGACTTGCTGCGCGCCGGCGCCCGCTCGGCCGCCGACTCGCTCGGGCCGGGCTTCGGCACGGCCGGGCCGGGCGCGGCCCCAAGGTCGTATTCGACGCGAGTCGGGGCCGGTGGCGGGGCGCCCTGGGCCGACGTCGCCCGGCGGCGCCGTCGTCGGCGCGGGCCGGTGTCGCGCCCGGGTGTGCCGTCCGCGTCCATACCGCCCATCCTGCCCGAGCAGCTCAGCTCAGCGCGAGCATCTCGATCAGGGTGCGGGCCGCCTGGCCGCCGTCCTCGAGCGCGATGTCCAGGGCTCGCGGCACGTCGAGGTCGTCCAGCAACGCCGCCGGCACCGCGGCCACGCCCGGTGCCATCCCGGGCCGGGCGGCCGCGGCGTAGAGCCGTTCGAGCGTGGCCTCGGCCGCGTCGAGCGCCGGCGCTTCGTAGGACCAGGAATCGGACCAGTGCCGGTTGAGGCACAAGAGCCGGATGGCGCCGGGGGAGTGGTTCTCGAGCAGATCCTCGGCGAGGACGAGGTTCCCGGTCGACTTGGCCATCTTGGCGCCGCCGACCGACACGATCCCGGCACGCATCCAGGCCCGGGCAAACGGCATGACACCAGTCGCGGCCTCGGCGAGTGCGGCCTCGCAGGCGTGGTGCGGGAAGGCGAGATCGCCGCCGCCGCAGTGGATGTCCACGCTCGGCCCGAACAGCGCTAGCACCATCGCGGCGCACTCCGCGTGCCAGCCGGGCCGGCCCTCGCCCCACGGGCTGGGCCAGCTGACGTCGTCGTCGGGCCCGCTGGCCTGCCACACGATGGTGTCCAGCGGGTCGTCCTTGTCCGGGTCGTCCGGGCGGTCGTGGAACTCCGCCACCCGGGCAAGGGCGGTGTCGCGATCCACGCCGACCTGGGCCGCCGCATGCGACGTGCGTGCGTAGACCGTCCCGTTGCGCTCGTACGCCGCGTCGCGGTCGAGCAACGCCTGAGCCAGCTGCACCACGTGGCCGATGTGCTGGGCCGCGCTCGGCGCGAGGTCCGGCTGGCGCACCTGCAGGGTGGTCATCGTGGCTTCGAACGTCGCTCGCTGCAGGGTGGCGAGCATGGTGTGTGACTCGCCGCGGCGCCGGGCCTCGGCGAAGAGCACATCGTCGACGTCGGTGACGTTGCGGGCCACCGTGACCGTGTGCCCGTGCCAGCGCAGCACGCGCTCGACCGCGTCGGCCCAGATGTAGGTGGTGGCGTGGCCGAGGTGGGTGACGTCGTAGGGGGTGATGCCGCAGACGTACATCCGGACCTGGCCGACCATCGGCAGGATCGTGCGGCCGAGGCGCAGGCGCATCGGTGGGCCGGTGAGGCGGGACGGGTTCACGTGTTCATCCTGCCAGCGGCCGGCCGTCGGTTCACCGGCTCGTAAACCGACGGGTGTTGGGTGGGTATGTCCGAACTCGAACTGGAGGACCGCCATGCCGGCCGAGCCGACATACACCGCCGATGACCGTGACCTCGACCTGCGCTGGTGGGCCGCCGCGAACTTCCTCACCGTCGCGCAGATCTACCTGCAGGCCAATCCGCTGCTGCGCGAGCCGCTGCAGGTCGCGCACATCAAGCCGCGGCTGCTCGGGCACTGGGGCACCAGTCCCGCGCTGTCGATGATCTATGCGGTGTTGAACCGGCTCATCCGCGACACCGGGCAGGACTGCGTCTACATCACCGGGCCCGGTCACGGCGGCCCCGCACTGGTGGCGTGCGGCTATCTCGAGGGCACGTACAGCGAGGTCTACCCGCAGGTGTCCGCCGACATGGCCGGACTGACCAACCTGGTCCGGCAGTTCTCCACCCCCGGCGGAATCCCGAGCCACGTCAGCGTGCAGACCCCGGGCAGCATCCACGAGGGAGGCGAGCTCGGGTACGCGTTGGTGCACGCCGCCGGCGCGGCCTTCGACAATCCGGACCTGCTGGTCGTCTGCGTGGTCGGCGACGGCGAGGCGGAGACCGGGCCGCTGTCCGGATCCTGGAAGATCCCGGCGTTCCTGAACGCCCGGCGCGATGGCGCGGTGCTGCCGATCCTGCAGCTCAACGGGTACAAGATCGCCGGCCCGACCGTGCTCGGCCGCTCGCGGGACGAGGACGTCGCGGCCTACCTGTCGGCGCAGGGCTGGGCGCCGGTGTTCGTCGAGGGCGACGATCCGGCAGCTGTGATCACCGACCTGCGACGCGAGATCTTCGCGGCACACTCGCGGATCGGCGAGATCCAGCAGGCGGCGCGCCCCGGTCCCGCGCCGGAGCCTGGTTCGGTGCGCTGGCCGGCGATCGTGCTGCGCACCCCGAAGGGCTGGACCGGTCCGGACAAGGTCGACGGGGTGCAGGTGCAGGGGACCTTCCGGGCGCATCAGGTGCCGTTGTCCGGGGTTCGGGAGAACCTCGAGCACTTGGCGCTGCTGGACCAGTGGATGCGCTCGTACCGCCCTGAGGACCTCTTCGACGCAGGCGGCGCCCCGGTCGCCGACCTCGCGGCGCTGGCGCCCGCCGGCGACAAGCGGATGTCGGCGACGCCGCATGCGAACGGCGGCCGGCTGCTGCGGCCGTTGATGGTGCCGCCCATCGAGCGCTACGCGTGCGAGGTCGGCGCGCCGGCACAGGAAACGCACGAGAACACCGAACCGTTCGGCCGGCTGCTGCGCGACATCTACCGCGACACCACCACCGAAGACGGCGGCGGGACCTTTCGGCTGTTCTGCCCGGACGAGACGGCGAGCAACCGGCTGCAGGCGGTGTTCGAGGTGACCGACCGCTGCCTGCAGGCGCCGTTGCTGCCCACCGACGACCACCTGTCCGCCGACGGGCGGGTGATGGAGGTCCTGTCCGAGCATCTGTGCCAAGGCTGGCTGGAGGGCTACCTGCTCAGCGGCCGGCACGGGCTGTTCGCCACCTACGAGGCGTTCGCGATGGTGTCGGCGTCGATGCTGATCCAGCACACCAAGTGGCTGCAGCACGCACAGGCGCTGCCGTGGCGCGCCGACGTCGCGTCGCTCAATGTACTGCTGACGTCGACGTGCTGGCGCAACGACCACAACGGCTTCTCCCACCAGGGCCCGGGGTTGATCGACACCGCGATCCCGCTCGCGCCCGACGTGGTGCGGGTGTGGCTGCCGCCGGACGCGAACACCGCGCTGTCGATCGGCCGGCACTGCCTGCAGAGCCGCAACCACGTCAACCTGATCGTCGTCGACAAGCAGCAGCACCTGCAGTACCTCTCGGTGGCCGACGCCGAGGCGCATTGCGCGGCCGGCGCCGGCGTGTGGGACTGGGCCGGCACCGAGGGCTCCGATGACGTCGACCCGCCGGACATCGTGCTCGCCGCCGCCGGTGACGTGCCGACGTTGGAGACACTCGCCGCGGCGGCGCTGCTGCGCGAACTCGTCCCGTACCTGCGGGTGCGCGTGGTTAACGTCATCGACCTGATGGCGCTGCTGCCGGCCAACGACCACCCCCACGGATTCACCGACGAGAAGTTCGAGAGCCTGTTCACCGCCGACACCGACGTGATCTTCGCTTTCCACGGCTACCCGCGCGCGATCCACGAGCTGGTCCACGGCCGGCGCGAACCCGGGCGGTTCCACGTGCGCGGCTTCAACGAGCAGGGCACCACCACCACGCCGTTCGACATGGTCGTGCTGAACCGGATGAGCCGCTACCACCTGGTGCTCGAAGCGCTGCGGCGGGCCCGTCGCGCGCCCGAGCGCGGCCACGAGCTCGCCGCGTTCTGCCGGGCACAGCTGGACCGGCACTACGACTACGTGCGCGAGCACCTCGAGGACATGCCCGAGGTCCGCGACTGGCGCTGGCCGGTGCAGTAGCATCGGCGCCGTTCGCGGGCGTAGCTCAATGGCAGAGTCTCAGTCTTCCAAACTGATTATGCGGGTTCGATTCCCGTCGCCCGCTCGCTTGTATCCAGACCGTTCTGGGGGCTGTGAGGCCCTACGGGTCAACGTGCGGCGCTGTGGCGAACGTATACGGTCGCCGTGCACCGCTGCGCGACGGGCAGACATCGCCCGCTCGGCGGGTGAGTCACAGAATCAGGTTTTGGACTGATTGCGCGGTTGAGCCGTTTCGCCCGCGCCGACAGCGCCGACCATATCGGCGGCCATCCGTGCTCGGCCGGGTGTCGGTGACGGTGTCACGGGCTGGAATACTGGTACGGCGCGCCCGGCTGGGCGCCGTTCGCCTCGTTTTGTGGAGTGGTTGTTCGCGTGCGGTCGAAGATACAGAAGATCAGCCCGGCTCGTGCCGTGCAGATGTTGGAGGCGAACACCAGCAACAGGCCGTTGTCGCGGTCGGTGGTGCGGTCGTTCGCCGAGGCGATGCTCCGGGGTGAGTGGCTGGTGACCCATCAGGGGATCGCGTTCGACACCGCGGGAGTGCTGGTGGATGGTCAGCATCGGTTGGCGGCCGTCATCGAGGCTGACCTGCCGGTCGAGATGACGGTGTTCACCGAGGTCGAGCCCGGTACGTTCGACGTGCTGGACACCGGCAAGAAGCGCAACGCCGCGGACGTGCTCGCCATCGAGGGCGAGAAGTCGACGACGTTGTTGGCGGCGATGGTGCGCACGGTATGGCAGTACCAGAACCGTTCGGATCAGTCGTGGTCCGGTGGCGCGGCCGGGGTGACCAATCATCAGATCGTGCAGACCCTGGAGGCCAACCCGGCACTGCGGGATTACATCGCGGTCGCTGACCGTGTCGCGGCGGAGACGGGGATGATCAAGTCCGCGGCGGGGGCGGCGTCGTTCCTGGTCGATGCGGCCAACCCGCGGAGGAAGGCCAGGATGGCCGAGTGGCACGAGGGCGTGACCGAGGGCGCTGGGCTGGACAGGTCCGATCCGCGGCTGGTGTTTCGCAAGGCGATGTTCGCGATGGCGCGCAAGCAGGCTGGGGTGGTGCAGCGCCGCCGCGACACCCGTGAGCATGTGGTGCTGTATCTGAAGGCGTTCAACGCCTGGGCTGCGGGGGAGACCCTCAACGGGCTGCGGTACACCGCCCGCGAGCCGGCACCGGTGGTCACCAAGCTCAGCTGAGTGCCGGCCGCATGCATCCCTACGCGAGGTCGGTGGTGCCGCGATCCGCTTGTGCCGGGCTGCCACCTGCGGGTCGGCCACACCCCGAGAACTGATCAACCGCCGAATTAAGCCGCCTGCTCGCCCGAATGGCTGATCGGGAGCGCGTTCGTCATCCATGGCTGCTGGACCGGTGTTCTGGTGATTCCCGCGATCTGCTCCCACCGGCGAACGCCCGACCCGGTCCCCGCCGCCCTCGGCTACCACGAAGTGTTCCAGGTCTTCGCATGCGCAGCGGCGACCTTGCCGTTCGTCGCGATGACGGTCTACATCGCCGGACGCCCGGCCCGCCAACGTCGGCGACAATCCCGGCACCGCCGCCCATCCGGCGACGCAGATGCCGCGGCAGCACCCCGGTCAGGCGGATCCCCGGCAAATGCAGTCTCGAGTGAGGGCATTGGTTTGGGTGGCTCGGCAGAACCGTTGACTGATCGCGTCGTGGCCCGAGAGGTTGTGGTCGCAAACCGCGCAATGCTGCTCTGCGCGGACGTCTGTGCTTTCGGGCGCCAACTGCTGGGTTGTGCTCATGACCCGTCCATCCGCTTCGAACTCGTCGGTGCCGTTCGCCTGCGCGAGGATTTCCGCGGCTCGAAGGGGATCGCCGGCCCTGGAGGCGATTCTCAGCGCCCGCTCCGCGATGGCGCTGCCGGTGCCCGGTGCGATGACGAGGATGTCGATGCGCTCGCGGCCCCACGCGTCCGACAGTCTGACGGTGAGCAGGTCGCTGGTGGCAAAGCCGCCGAGGCGGATCTTGCGGTTCTCGATCCGCATCTGACGGGGGGCGGGGTCCCAGGCCGCGACGTTGTAGGTGACGCGATTGATCTCGCGGCCCGCGGTCCACAGCACGTCCATCAACGGCGGCAGTTCGGCAGTGAGGTCGAGGGTGCGAGGCCACCACGCAGCATCGATGAATCCCGTGGCGCTGACTGGTTGCCGGAAGCTGATCCGGGTCGCTGGCTGCGGCGACGGCGAGATTTCCTCGGTGGGCTGAGCAGTTGGCGGAAGGAGCTGGGCGGTGGTCATTGCGCGCCTCGAAGCAGCCCGGTGCGGGGCTGGCTTAGTGATTCGCCGAGGGCGAGGCCAGCAATGGCGGCTGGCGTGCGAGATAGCCTCAGTGCTGTGCACTCTACTCTCGTAGGTCGCGGGTAGCGTCGGCGTTCACATGAAGATCGCGATGCTGGCGCCGATCGCGTGGCGCACGCCGCCACGCCACTACGGACCGTGGGAGCAGGTCACGAGCCTGCTCACTGAAGGTCTGGTGGCGCCGCGGGATCGAGGTGACATTGTTCGCGACCCTGGACTCGGTGACGTCGGCACGTGCTGGACGGGGTGTGTCCGCACGGGTACGCGGAGGATCCGGCCCTGGACGGGCGCGTATGGGAGGCGTTGCACGTCTCGCATGCGTTGGCGCCGCTCGGGTGAGTTCGATCTGGTGCACAACCAGATGGATTGGCTGCCGCTGGCCTTCGACCGGCAGGTGATGGCGCCGATGGTGACGACGATCCACGGGTTCTCCGGTTCCGGAATCCTGCCGGCCTACGCCCGCTCGCGCTCGGCGTTCGTGGCGATCTCGGAGTCGGATCGGTCCCCGGAACTGGACTATGCGGCGACGATCTATCACGGCGTCGACGTGGCCGCGCTGCCTTCCGGCCGCATGCGGGCGAGGATCTGGTGGTCTTCGGGCGGGTGCACCCGGACAAGGGCACCGCGACTGCGATATCGATAGCCGCGGCGGCGGGCCGGCGGTTGGTGATCTGCGGGATCGTCCAGGACGAGCGCTATTTCACCGAGCAGGTGCAGCCGCACATCGACGGTGACCGCGTCGTGTTCCTGGGTTCGGTCGGGCCGGACGCGGCGTGCGGAGGTGCTCGGCGCCGCGGCGGCGCTGCTGCATCCGATCGCGTTCGACGAGCCGTTCGGGCTGTCGGTGGTGGAGGCGATGGTGTGCGGCACGCCGGTGGTCGCTTTCCGGCGGGGCTCGATGCCGGAGGTCATCGACGAGGGGGTGACCGGCTATCTCGCCGACGGTGTCGAGCCTGCCGTCTGCGCGGTTGACGCGGCGTCGCGGCTGGACCGGGGCCGGGTCGCCGCCCGGGCGCGCGAACGCTTCTCCGCCGAGCGGATGGGTCGATGACTACCTGCAGGTTTATGAACAACTGCTCGCCCGCGTGACTCCGACCGCGAAGCGGGATCACGGCAGTCGCCGCGAGTTCGTCGAGCAAGTCGTCAAGATCGGCGCCCACGCGACGCCGATGCGGGAGTCGCTCGATGCCATAGGGAAGCCACAGTCGCTCGTCGTGCACCAGCCCTCCGCAGGAGTAGACGACGTTGGGGACGTAGCCGTCCTGTTCGTCGGCGATCGGGTTCCAGCAACGGCCGGACCAGCCGGCCGATGACCCGGCCCGGGTCATCGAGGTCGAGCAGCAGCGCCCCGATCGCGTAGACTGCGCATCGGTCCGACGCCGTGGGTGAGGACCAGCCAGCCGCGATCGGTCTCGATCGGCGGTCCGCAGTTGCCGACCTGGAGCATCTCCCACGCGTGTGCTGGGTTCGTGGATCAGGCGCGGTTCGGCCCAGGCGAAGCCGTCGGTCGAGTCGGCGAGACTGGTGCTTTCGCCGTCGGTGCGGCACAGCGCCAGGTGTCGGCCGCCGACCAGCCGGGGGAACAGCGCCATTCCCTTGTTGCGCGCCGCAGGCCCAGCCAGGCGATGGACGCGGAAGCGGCGCAGATCGGGACTGAGCAACAGTCGCGGCGCGATCTGGCGGCCGTCGTAGGCGGTGTAGGTGGCGCGGTATTCCACGACTCCGTCTCGGCCGATGAAGCGGGTGAACCGGGCGTCTTCCATGCCGCCGCTCTCCTCGGCGCCGACGGTCGCAGGATCCGCTGGGCGAGCGTCGTGTCTTCGGGAAGATCCACGTGATAGGCCGAGGAGACGACCCGGCGCAGCAGGTCGATGCTTCGCCGGGCGCGTCCGGGCCGGTCGAGCAGATTCGACGGACGTGTCCCGGCAACGCGCGCTCCAGATCGGTCGCGTCGAAGTGGTCCGGCAGTGAGTGTAGCACGGCGTTGCTGAGTTCGTCGACGCCGCCGCTTGGGCCTGACCGGCATCAGCGGCTTGGTCGGTGAGCACCGCCCGGAACTGCTCGTTGCTCCAGATGGCGGGCGCCACCTCGCCGGCGACGACTGGGAGCTCGCGGCTGGTGAACGACCAGTTCGGGCCGGGGCCGATCACGGCGACGCAGAAGGCGATCGAGGATACGTGGCCCTCGCCGATCGCGCGCAGGCTCACCGCCACGCGGAGCTGTCCCGGCCCCAGTCCGCTCTGGTCCGGGTGCGCGACCGCGCTCGGGTTGCACAGCGCGGCGGCCTCGGTGGCGTACTCGGCGGTGAAGAGGCACCCAGGACGAGCGTCCGCGCCGGACTCAGCCGGGCCTGGTCGTCGACGTGTGTCGCGACGATCGAGGCATGCCGGGCGAGCAGCTGTGGGTAGTCGCGGTGCCGGCCCTCGAATCCATCGACGAGTTGTGCGGCCCGCTCGTCCGACCTCGACTTCGTCAAGGGCGAGGACCCGGCTCGAGACTGGCCGGGTGCCGCCCGTGAATGGGTCTGGTGGGGTTGTTCTCCGGGCAGGAACAGTCCGGGCCACGACCCGCGAAGGGTCGGCGTGCAGTTCGACCGAGGCAGCGATGCGCCAGTGGTGACCTCACCGGAGTTCTCGCACTGGGCGCGGGCATGTCTGGGCGGTGGACAGCATCGCCAAAGTGGACTCGGCGCCCTGATTGATGTTCCGGCCGTCTGGTTGCAGGCCGTCGTAACCACCCCCGGTGGCCTGGTCGAACATCGGCGTCGCGCTGTCGTTGTCGCCGAGGAACCAGCGCCAGGCCAGGTTGATGCCGATCAGCCAGCGCGGGTCTGCGGTGATTCGGTACGCGGTCGCGCAGGCGTCGGCGATGCGCGGCGACCTCGATGGGCTGCTGATCGAAGCCGGGACCCATGTCATCGATACCGCGTCCGGCGACGGGGGTCACCGACAGGTGGTTCTCGCGGATCTCGACGCGCAGCAGGAACGCCAGCAGCTCCAGGCCACGGCCCACGAGAGCCTTGTCCGCCAACGCGTCGCCGGCGACCATCACCGCCTCGGCGACGGAGGCGTTGGCATAGCGCAGCCGAGGCTCTGGCCACGGCCAGCCCGTGCTCGCGCTCGGCGTGTCGAGGACGCCGATGACATCGCGCAGAAGGATGCGGGCGCCAGACTCATCGCTGGACGCGCCCGCAGCACCTCGCCGGCACCGAGTGCGGCGAAGGCCATCGCCCGGCCGGACGACGAGCGTCGCTGGACCGTGACCGCGAAACCGGCCAGGGCGCGGGCCCGCTGACCCGCGGTCGGCGAGTGGGCCGTGGCAACGCCCAGCCCCCACACCGCGCGACCCCACCAATCACCGAGCCCGGCGTCGTCGCGCCATCCACCGTCGATCCCCATCCGGTTGTGACAGGTTCCGTCGGCGTCCACAGCGGCCAGCACGAACTCGAGATACCGGTCGTGGAGCCGAGGAACGACCGGGCCGGGACGGCGTTCACGACAGGTGACCACCAGCGCGCGAGCGGCGTCGTCGAGGCAGTAACCGTGCTCCGGCCGTGGTGTCGCGAGCAGCGCGTGCTCGAACAGCCCCCGCTGGTCGGTGAGCGCGTCGAGGTGGTCGAACACCGGCCTCGGCCGCTTGCTCATCGAGTCAACGTCGTCAGGGCTCACGACGCGAGGGTTCACGCGGCAATGGCGGCGGCGGCTATCAGCCGGGTCGCAAGTTGGCGGTACTGGTCGGCCACTGTCGACCAGCGCAGCCCGGGCGCCGTTGCCACGGCGGCCGCCGACATGCGCTGCCGCGACATCCGGGCGGGTGAGCACCGTCCGCAGGGCAGCAGCCGTCGCGGCCGGGTCGCGATGTGGCACGACCAGGCCGGCTCCGCCAGATAGCAGCTCGACGGCGTGTGGGAAGCGTGTCGCGACGACGGGTTTGCCGGCGGCCACCGCTTCGATCAACACGCCGGAGGTGACCTGATCGGTCGAGTCGTAGGGCAGCAGCACCACGTCGGCCGAGGCCACCAGCGCGGCGAGCGACGCGGCGTCGCGGTAGCGGGGGTCGAAGGTCACCGCGCCGGTCAGTCCGCGCTGTTGAATGAGTCGCCTCAGGCTGTCGCGGTACGCCTCGCCCTCGCGCTCGAGCACCTTCGGGTGGGTCTGGCCGGCGACCAGGTACCGCGGCGCCGGCCGGAGGTCGTGCAGCAGCGCCAGTGCCTCGATGCCCCACTCGATGCCCTTGCCCGGGCCGAGCAGGCCCCACGTCAACACGGTCGGTTGTTGCCCCCGAAATGCCACGCTCAGCGCTTGCCGACGGAATTCGGCCGGTCGGGTGCGCCGTGCGCGATGATGCTGACCTTGCCCGGGTCCACTCGGTACCCGGCGACGAGCCGGTCGCGTGCGGTGGCGGTCATCGTCACCACGGCGCTCGCGGCCCCGATCACCGACTCCAGCACCTGGCGCTGGTGCGTGCTCGGGTCGGTGAGCACCGTATGCAGCACGACGATCGTCGGTACGGTGAGCTCGGCCAGCAATCTGCAGGACGTCGTCGCCATCCGGTCCGCCGTACACGCCGAATTCGTGCTGGACGATCACCACATCACATTCGTTGAGCAGCTGCGCCGACCCGGCCGTGCCATCCGAGCGTGGCACGTCACCCGAGGCGATGTCGGCCACCACGTCGCCACCAGACGGTCGCCGGGGAGCGTCGAGCAGGCGCGCGACCCGACCGGCGTCCGCGCCCGAGGCGGTCAACGCCTGCAGGAGTGCCGCCGTGAAAGTTGCCAGCCCGCACTGGGTCGGCGGGTAGGTACTGATGAAACCGAAGTGTGTTGCCATGAAGCGGCGCCTTCCAGATGGCCTCACCGAGCAGGGCAAGGCCGCACGCGAGGATGCCCGGCCGCGGGCAGCGTGAACGCCCAACGGTCATCGAGGCGGCAATCGGATGCCGTAAGGCTCGATTGTCCGTGGCCATCGCTCGCACTGAGGACCGGTGATGTGTCTGAGCGAGCCAACGCCGTGGGCGGCGCCTCGCCGGTCAGCCTACGCGACACTGCGCCTAATCGAAGCGCCGCAGTCCTGCGCCGGGTCGAATCCCGGCTCGCGGGCGGCCGGCCGCCCGCTACCTGCTCGCCGTTGCGCGACGCCTCGATTGCCATTTCCAGCTGCCGGCTATACGTTGGGTTTAGCACTCTCGGTATGAGAGTGCTAACCGATCCCGATGATGCGTCGCGAGCAGCGGCGCTGTCCGTCGCGGGCGTCGCCGGTCGGTCCACCGCATGCGGAGACAGCACCGGAAAGCGGGAACGACATCATGGCCAAATCGATTCTGTTCGACGAGGAGGCTCGCCGCGCTTTGGAGCGTGGCATGAACCGGCTCGCGGACGCCGTGAAGGTGACCCTCGGCCCCAAGGGCCGCAATGTCGTGCTGGAGAAGAAGTGGGGTGCCCCCACGATCACCAATGACGGTGTCTCGATCGCCAAGGAGATCGAGCTCGAGGATCCGTTCGAGAACATCGGCGCGGCGTTGGTGAAGGAGGTCGCGAAGAAGACCGACGACGTCGCGGGTGACGGCACCACCACCGCCACCGTGCTCGCCCAGGCGCTGGTGCGCGAGGGCCTGCGCAATGTCGCGGCCGGTGCGGATCCGATGACGTTGCGCCGCGGTATCGATATCGCGGTCGAGGCGGTCTGCGAAGATCTCCGCAAGGAGTCGCGTGACGTCGAGACCAAGGAGCAGATCGCCGCGACCGCGTCGATCTCGGCTGCGGACTCGACGGTCGGTGAGATCATCGCCGAGGCGATGGACAAGGTCGGTAAGGAAGGTGTCATCACCGTCGAGGAGAGCAACACCTTCGGCCTTGAGCTCGAGCTCACCGAGGGCATGCGTTTCGACAAGGGCCACCTGTCGGCCTACTTCGTCACCGATTCCGAGCGGATGGAGACCGATCTGGAGGACCCTTACGTCCTGATCCACGAGGGCAAGATCTCCAACGTCAAGGACATGCTGCCGCTGCTTGAGAAGGTCATGCAGACCGGCAAGTCGCTGGCGATCATCGCCGAGGACGTCGAGGGCGAGGCGCTGGCCACCCTGGTCGTCAACAAGATCCGCGGCACCTTCAAGTCCGTGGCCGTCAAGGCCCCGGGTTTCGGTGACCGCCGCAAGGCCATGCTGCAGGACATCGCGATCTTGACCGGTGGCACGGTGATCAGTGAGACCGTCGGGCTCAAGCTGGAGAACGCCTCGCTCGACGACCTGGGCAAGGCGCGTAAGTTCACCACCACCAAGGACGAGACCACCATCGTCGAGGGTGCCGGTGACGGCGACCAGATCCAGGGCCGGGTCAACCAGATCCGCGCGGAGATCGAGAACAGCGACTCCGACTATGACCGCGAGAAGCTGCAGGAGCGGCTGGCCAAGCTCGCCGGCGGTGTCGCGGTGATCAAGGTCGGCGCGGCCACCGAGGTTGAGCTCAAGGAGCGCAAGCACCGCATCGAGGACGCCGTGCGCAACGCGAAGGCGGCCGTCGAGGAGGGCCTGCTGCCGGGCGGCGGGGTGGCGCTGGCCAATGCCACCGTCACGGCCTTCGACAAGCTCGACCTCGAAGGTGACGAGGCCACCGGCGCGAACATCGTCAAGGTCGCGCTGCTCGCACCGCTCAAGCAGATCGCGATCAACGCCGGCCTCGAGGGCGGCGTGGTCTCGGAGAAGGTGCTCGGCCTCAAGCCTGGTCACGGCCTCAACGCCCAGACCGGCGAGTACGTCGACATGTTCAAGGACGGCATCGTCGAGCCGGCCAAGGTGACCCGCTCGGCGCTGCAGAACGCCGCGTCGATCGCCGCGCTGTTCCTGACAACCGAGGCCGTCGTGGCCGACAAACCGCAGGACTAGGTGGCCTCGGACCCGCAGTCAGCGTTCAGGTCGCGGGCCGGGCAACCGCTCGGTCGGCCGCTGACTCTACTTGCCCGCGCGGCGCGTTGGTATGACCGTCGGGTGCTCTCGGGCGTTAGCGGCGGATCGCTTGTCGGCGCGTTTCTCCTTGAGTGTCTTGCTGGACTTCTTGCTGCTCGACTGGCGGGGCGACTTGTCGACCACGGCCGGCTCCTCGGGTTTGCGTGACGGCTTGCCACGCCCGGTTGCGCACCTGCATGTACGCGCCGAGCCAGCCTCATCGAGGCGTGGCGCCAACTGTCCTCGGTGCGCAGGCGCCCCGCAATGGGTCGCGCATCGTGCCGGTCACAAAGGCTCCGGTCATGATCGCGCCACTACCTGGGCGCGGTCGCCAACGGCGGCACGCAAGTCGTCGTCCTCGCCCAACCTTTCGGGGTGTGTTCCGAGTGTGCCGACACTGGCCCGGCTCGGTATCGGCCGTGTCGAGGCCGCCGATCCTCCGATTCCGCGTCACCGAGCCCGCTTCGGTGCTGCGTTCCATCCCGAGCGCCACGAGAGGGCGACAATGCAGGCTCTACGCAAGCCCGGACGTATCGCGGGGCTGTGGTTCATCGCCACCTTCGTCTTCTCCATCCCGGCGGTGCTTCTGTACGACCCCGTGCTCAATCACGCCAATTACATCTTCGGCGCGGGTCTCGACGCTCGGGTATCGCTGGGCGCGTTGCTCGAGATTTTTCTGGCAATCTCCAACATCGCTACCGCCGTCGTCTTCTATCCAGTCCTCAAACGAGTCAACCAGGCTGTCGCACTGGGCTATGTCGCCTCGCGCACCATCGAGTCTGCGATCATCATCACCGGCCTGATGAGCCTCATGACCGTCGTCACCCTGCGCGACGACTTCACGACAACTGTGGCCAACTCAGCCTCACTCAACGTCGCCGGACACACGCTGGTCGCCATGCACCACTGGACGTTCCTTCTCGGTCCGCAGTTCTGCGCCGGTTTCGGGAACGGAGTGCTCCTCGGCTACCTGATGTACAAATCCGAACTCGTGCCACGGCCGATGGCGATGCTCGGACTCATTGGCGGACCGCTGGCATTCATCGGCGGAGTCTTCGTTCTCTTCGGGACGATCGACAACCCCAGCGGTGCCTTGTTTGCCTTCACCGCCATCGAGATCGCGTGGGAGGCCTCGCTCGCGGTCTACCTGACCGTCAAGGGGTACAAGCCGTCACCACTCCTCGCGCAGGCGAGCCCGGCAGGATCCAGCCCCGAAGGATCCAGCCCGGCCGGGTCAAGCACCTGATTCTCAGGCAGGCGCGTACGCACGTCGCCAATCGGCTGCGCTTCTCGGGTGCTCGAGAACAATCAATCTCCGCAACCCGCGTCGACGGTGCACGAGTCCCTGGACCGTGCGACGTGGGGGGTCGAACGGCCCGGTCTCGGACGACTCGTCGGATCCGAACGAAGCCTGACAACGGCGCGAATGCGACGGCTCGTCAGCCCGGCACGGAGGCACAGCTGGAGAAGTCACGGCGCATCGCGGCTATGGCTGCCCCACCTTGATGCGGCTGTCAATCTGGTTCAGCAGTTGCTTGGCCCGACGGATGGCGCAGGCCATCTCGTCGCATTCAGCCTCACTGAGCACGGCGTCATCTGCGGACCAGAAATACAACGTCGGCCGATGGCCGGCGGCGACATCCGCCGGGTCCTCAGGAACCAGCTGCATGACACAGAGCTCAACGCGATCCGGCAACTCCCAGATCGCTCCACGATGCGCGACGTGCCGCAGTGCGTCGGTGGGCTCAGACCCGAAGGCGCACCAATCGGGGCAGGCCTCGGCAGTGCGGTTGTGTGGATTGAACGTCCAGGCGGTCAAGTCGCCGGGGCTGCGGGTCCGGGTCGAGACGGCGTGAGACATGTACCGCTCCCGCCACAGCCGCGCAGGCACCTGTGGCAGTTGTCGTGCCCTGTTCGGTCTTGGTACCGGCGGACGGGGCGTGCACCGTACCGTTCGCCGAGTTTGGCTACTTCCCAGCCAGAAACCAGTGTGGCACTTCGATTACGGCGTCTCAATAGGTAGGTCTCCGAAGAAGGTTCGCCTCGGCAAGCCACCTCGCTGGTCGCTCGGCGCAACCGGTAGAGCTGAATCCGCCCACTGGGCGGCATCCTCACTGTCACGACCGCAGGATCGCGACCACGAGCCTGGCCTGAGTCCAAGCTACAGCCCATCGCACCACCTCGGGCGGTCCGGCGTCCGACGCCGTGGCTAGTGACGAGCCGAGGGACGGCGCCAGGACTTTCCGCCCGTCAAGCGACTCGGACGGTCACGGCCGTCGCAACCGATGCGCGTTCATCGCAGGATCGGTTGTCTGGCTCCTGGACTGTCTGAGTGATCGGTGGATCGGGCGCGCTAGCCCCTGGTGCCTTCTTGTTAGAGGTGCTGGTGGACGACGAGTACGCAGCCCGGGGCGTGAGCGATGACGTCGGCGGCTACGCTGCCCAGTAGGTGTCCGATGATGCCCTTTCGGCGGTAGGAGCCGACGACGACGAGGCTTGCTTGGCGGGCTACGGCGACGTCGATGATGCCCTTCCAGGTCGGTGCCGCTTCGATTGTGATGCTCTGAGCTTGGAATCCTGCTGCGGCGGCCAGAGTCGCTCCGTGTGCGGCGGTTTCCTCGGCTGCCTGTTTGACCTCAGTAGCTTGGTCGGCGTCGAAGTGCCGTTTGGAGGTAGGCACGAATCCGACGTCGGCAGGTTGCCAGACGCACAGGACTAGCGCTTCCCGCTGGAGCGTGATCTGCCGGGCGGCCTCGTCGATTGCGTATCCCGCGAGCTCGGATCCGTCATAGGCGAGCAGCACCGGGCCCGCGACGGACGCCGTACCGTGCGGCTGGGTCGATGTCATCTCAGTCGACACCCTCCGTGGCCGGGACAGCTGCGGTCAGGCTCGGGCGAAGCCTCGACAAGAGTGGGGGCGAGTACCACGCAGGGGCGACACCTTCAAGGAAACGGTCCAGGTCGGGTGTCTGCGGGCGCGCCCTGCTGAGTACGTAGATCGCTACGCCGAGGGCCGCGCCGAGGAGCGCAAGGCCAAGGCCGATCCATAACGCGATGCTGGTGCCGGTGTTGAGATCGCCGGTGGCCGTTACGGCGATATGGACGAAGATCGGCGCGGTCATGAATGCGGCCACCGCACGCAGCAGCTCGACGATGGCAAACACGCGTTGGAGGCTGGCCGACGGTAGGGAAAATCCGGCGACAAACAGTGCCGGAGCGACGGTGGCGCCGAGCCCAATCCCGGTCAACCCGGCACCTACGAGAGTCAACGCCTGACTCGGTGGAACCTGGATGCGGAAGACCGCGATTCCGGCCGCGAGGAAGATCATTCCAGCCAGCGGGAGGTAGTGCATCGCGCGCCTGGAGATGACCGCACCGAGCGCGAACGCTGAGATCACCGCACCACCAAGCTCTGGCAGGTAGAGCAGGCCCACGTGGACCGGACTGTAGCGCTCGGCGAGCACGTTCGCGGTGAGCACCGTCGCCGACACCGACGCAGCAGCAGCGAAAAGAGCAACAACCACTCCCGCCACCGGAATCGAACTGGTCAACATCGAACGAACCGTCAGGAGCGGGTGCGCGGCCCGAAACTGGTAGACAATCAGAACAACAATCAGCGCCAGACCCCCGAGCAGCGGCACGATCACCTCGACATCGAGGAACCCATGGGTCGTGAGTTGCGAAGCACCCAGGAAAGCAGCCACACACCCGGCCGTGGCCAACCCGATCGCGCGCAGGTCACGCGGCGCGTCGAGGTTGGCCGGCGGGGCGTCCTCGAACGTCAACAATGCCAACAACAACGCCAGGGCTGAAACTCCGGCCACGACCCAGAACAGCGGTCGCCATCCGTCGGCCTCGGCCTGCACCCCGCCGATGAAGGGACCAAGCGCAACCGCCCCGAAGATGCACATGTTCATGATCACAGCCGTCAGGCGCAGCTTGTCCCGCGGGTAGCCGATCGCCAGCGGCGGGACCGCCGCGATCAGCAACATGCTCGTCGCTAGACCCTGCAGCACGTGACCCGCGATGTACGTGCCCCCATTCGGTGCCGCCGCGGTCAATACCGACCCGGTCACCAGAACCAGCGCGTAGCCGACCAGCATCCGCCGCTGCGGCAGATGCTGGGCGAACTGCACCGCGAGCACGGTACCTGCCGCGTACGCCGCATTGCTCAGACCCGAACCGAGACTCATCGTCTGGGCGCTCATGTGCAACTGGTCGGCGATGATCGGTGCCAACGGCTCAAGCGCGGCAGACAACGCTAGGTACGGGATCAGCGCCAACATGACCATCGCCGCAACTGCGGCATAGCGACCGGCGAGTGGACCGCGAAGCATCAACTCTCCCATCTGGGCGGTGAAGCCGCCGCCCAGCCAGCCGCCGCCCTTATCGGCACTTAGTCCTCCCGGCGAGTGAGGCGGACTCGCCACGAGACAAGAGAGCGCCTGAAACAGAGAATAGGAGATGCCGCCCAGTTGCTTGCCCGCAGGATTCCGGTTCGAGGACTTCGACTGGTGGTCGTCCTGATCGTCGGCGGCACCTACTACTTCACCTGCCTGCACAACAAGACCAGGCAGGTCCTCGCCGAGCATGCCCTGCCGATCGGCCCGATCGAGGAGGAGCCGCCGAGCATGCAGGTCCGGCCCTGACCGGCGCTCGTCAGCGCCTGCGACCCACGAGGTGGAAGACGCGGCTGAGCTGACGATAGGGGTCGCGCCGCGCGGCCTCGAGTTCCACGACGGCGGTCGCCGCCACCTGCGCCCGGTCGCCGGGGTCGAGTTCGGCACCCCCGAATTCGAGCCAGTCGACGAACAGCCACACGCCGTACCACCGCAGCTGATCGACGCCCTGCTCGCGCAGCAGCACGCTCAGTTCCTCCACCGTGTCGGCGCGGCCCGGCACGCCCAACACGCCGATCTCGGTCCGGGCGTCGAATGACGCGAGGGCGTCGTCCCAGCGCCGTTCCAGGGCGGGGCGCACCGCCATCGCGTGGGCGTTGCCGGTCATGATCGAGACGATGCCCCCGACGGCCGCGCAACGGCACAGCTGGCCCACGACCGGCTGCGGATCGTCGAGATAGCCGAGCACGCCGTGGCACAGCACGGCATCGAAGCGTCGGCCCTGCACCGCCGCGTCGGCGTCCTCGCCATCACCCGCGAGCAGCGTCACCCGCTCCCGCGCCTGCGCGGGAAGCCGCTGCAGCCGCTGCTCGGCCTTGTCGAGCATCGCCGGCGACGAGTCGAGCAGCGTCACGTCCCAGCCGGCCTGGGCCAACGGGAACGATTGATGGCCCGCGCCGCCACCGACGTCGAGCACCGACGCCGGCGGCGGCGGGAGGTGCTCCAGCAGCTGATGGTGCATCACATACGTACGCACGTAGCCCTTCACGGAGGCGTAGGCCTCGTCGGCGAACTGGTCGGCGAGGTCGGCCCATTGGTCATCGCCCATGACGTCAACATAGGCCTGCAATCGTGTGAGGAAACGTGATGTCTCACACGACCGGTGCAACCCTTGCGCGAGCGCCCGCCGAGCCGGCCGATCGAGGCTGTCGCCCGGCGCGTCATGCCCCCGCGGCTGCAGCCATGGTGCAACCAATGGTTGCACCACGGCGGCAACATTCACGTCGCGCAACCAGTTGTGGCGGCTAGCCGACCAATCCCGGCGAGCACACCGGATGGCTGCCGGGCAACCCGGCGAGCGCCTTGCAGTAGTTGTACGGCGAGAACCACGCCGGTCGCTTGTAGGACATCAGGTCGTACGCGATCGTCGTGCCGTGCCCGTTCGTGCCCGGTACGAGCTCCAGGGACGGGACCGACCGCACGGCGACGAACGGCCCCAGGCCGCCGTCACTGCGCGGGTAGTTCGGGTCGGCGTCGGAGAGCTGCGGGTCGGCGTGCCCCAGCCCGAGCGCGTGGCCGAGTTCGTGCGCCAGCGTGTTGCCCTGGTTGTGCGGATCCGCCTCGCCCTGCATGTTCATCACGTGGTTGCCGGCAGTGGAGGTCCACGACGTGCCGTCCTCGCCGGAATCGATCTCCGGCTGCAGCAGCATCACGTAGCAGCCGCCGTGCGGGCACAGCACGTCGGCGTAGGCGGTTTCCCAGGTCTTGGCGTCCCGGTAGCCGTCGCAGCTCCACTGGTCGGTGTTCGGGTCGTGGGCGGCGTTGCAGTCGAACGTCTTGCTGCCCCAAGCGCTGGTGGAGTCGTCGGCGATCGTCAGCGACGTCAGCGGCAGCGCGTTCTCGGCGAGGCGCCGCAGCGGCTCCCATGCCGAGGTCGGACGCGCCTGCCAGTTGCCGGCGGAGACGGTCAGACCGGGCTGCGAAGCCTGCAGCTGATGGGTGAGCGCAGCGGGCACGTTGGTGTAGCTGTACCGCAGACCGATCACCCGCAACGACGTCGACGTGCCGAAGGTGAGCCAGATGTGCTTCGTGATCGCGGATCCGCGCGGCGGCGTCACGGTGAGCAACGCGGCCCGGGTGCCCGCCGCGATGCCGGCCTGCGGCAGCCGGAACAGCAGGCTGCCGGCAAGACTGCGGCGATCGGTCGGCGAGGTGTCCAGGGTGGCCGCCGACGCCGAGCGCACCGTCACGCCGTTGAGCGTCACGGTGCCCGTGACCCCGGCCATCGGTGCGCCGTCGTTGAGATAGTGCAGGTAGACCCGCAGATAGGTCGGCTTGCCGCCGATCAGCGCCACCTGTCCGGTCGCGGTCTGGATGCCCTGCGTCGCCTCGGTGCCGTCGAGGACGACCCGTCCGGGCGCGCGCCAGACGCGGGTGGTGATGGTGAACCCGCCCGCATTGTCGGTGAGTTTCGGATCATGCAGCCGATAGATGATCCGGGTACCGGTGTTCGGTGCGCTCGTGCAGGTCGCCAACGACCTGGTCTCACGCTCGGCGCCGACCCAGCCGCCCGGGTTGTTGTTGAAGGTCGCCGTGGAGCTGTACGGACGCAGGCCGTGCGCGTCGGGTGTGCCGACCCCGGTCGCGGTGGTCGAGTGGGTCGCGTCGTAGCGGACGGTGCCGGTCACCGTGACCTTCACGACGTCGCCCGGGTACAGCGCGTTGTCGGGGTTGACGTTGTCGTTGGGGTAGGTCGCCTGCACCTGGGTGCCGGCCTCGTACACGCTCTGCGTGACGTCCGGCGCGGCGCCGGACTGGCAGCGCTGCAGCGCCGTCTCGCCGGCGGCCGAGGCTGCCGGCGCCGGCCCCGCGATACCCGCGATGCCTGCGACCACCATCGCGCCGGCCGCGATCAGTAGTGTTTGTCGAATCATTCGATCCTCCGAGGGGTGCGCGGGCCACTCCCGGCGAGCAGCCCTTGATAGACAGGTGCGGGTGGTGGCCGGATAGTTCTTACGGCGCGCGGAAGGGGTTGCGATGACTCGAGTGGCGGTCACCGGCAGCAGCGGCAAACTGGGGCGGGCGGTGGTCGACGACCTCGTCGAGCACGACTGGGACGTCGTCGCGCTGGACCGGGTTCGTTCGCCGCGCGACGGCGTGTCTTCATCGGTCGTCGACCTGACGGATTTCGGTCAGGCGGTCGAGGCGTTGAGCGGCATCGACGACCGGCACGAAGGCGTCGATGCGCTCGTGCATCTCGCGGCGATCCCGGCGCCCGGATTGCTGCCTAACGCGGCGACCTTCGCGAACAACATCGTCGCGTCCTACAACGTCTACAGCGCGGCGATCCGGGCCGGCGTGCGAACGATCGTCTGGGCGTCCAGCGAGACCGTGCTGGGGCTGCCGTTCGACGAACCGCCTCCCTACGTTCCGGTCGACGAGGAATACCCGCCGCGCCCGAACACCACGTACTCGCTGGTCAAGACGCTCGAGGAGGAACTGGCCCGCCAGTTGTGCCGCTGGAATGCGGACCTGTCGATGACCGGGCTGCGCTTCAGCAACGTTATGTATCCGGACGACTATGCGCAGTTCCCCGCGTTCGATGCCGACGCGCGGCTGCGGTGCTGGAACCTGTGGGGCTATATCGACGCTCGCGACGGCGCCCAGGCCGTGCGGCTGGCACTGCACCACGAAGCGCCCGGCGCCGACGTGTTCATCATCGCGAACGCCGACACGGTGATGTCGCGGCCGAACGAGGAGCTGCTCGCCGAGGTGTTTCCGGACACGCCACTGCGTCGGCCGGTCGGCCCGCACGAGACCCTGCTGTCGATCGACAAAGCGCGTCGGGTGCTCGGCTACTACCCGCAGCACTCCTGGCGCGACGAGGTCACGACTTGACCGGCTTCCCGAGCGCTGCGGCGATCGTGCTCGTTGCCGACGACAGGGCGCGTCGCTGATCGGTCGGCAGCGCCGCCAGCAGCGCGTCCTCGCCGCGGTGGATGTCCGTCCGCACCCGGCGCACGACGCGTCGCCCGGCTGCGGTGGTGGTCAACTCATTCGAGCGCCGGTCCGCGCCGGGCCGGCGGGTGAGCAGTTCGCGCCGCTCGAGGAGGTCCAGATCGGCGATGATGCGATTGGGGCTATAGCCCAGCCGGTTCGCGACCTCGCCCTGGTTCAACGTCGGCGACTCCGCAACCACGGCCAGGACCGCGTACTGCCACATCGTCAGGTCCGCGCGTGCGGCCGCGGATTCCTCGAGGCGGCGCAGCGCCCGGGCGAGCGGCGCCAACGCAGCGAGCAGGTCGATGCGCGTTGTCGCCACCGGCTCACCCTACTTGATAACTAGATTGCAACCATCATCAGATAGTGATTATCGTTGGATTATGACTGATGACCCGCGCGCGCTCCATGCCCAGGCCCTCGCCATCGCCGGGAATCACGTCGAGGAGATCGGGCCGTCGGACCTCACCCGGCCCACGCCGTGCGACGGCTGGTCGCTCGCCGATCTGCTCGCCCACATGATCGGGCAACATCGTGGCTTCGCGATGGCGGTGCGCGGGGGCGAGGCACCGGCCGAGGCGTACGCGCCGGTTCGGTTCCAGCCCGACGACTGGCGCGCATCGGTCGACGAGCTCGTCGCCGCGTTCGCCGTGGCCGATCTGGACCGACCCGTTGTGGAGGTCGAGCTTGCGCCGGTGCCGCTGCCCGCTCGGCGTGTGCTCGCCGCACAGCTCATCGACACGGTCGTGCACACCTGGGACATCGCCCGATCGCTCGGTAGCGACTTCGTCCCGCCCGACGAACTGATCGGGGTGTGTGCCGAGATCGCCGCGGCCATCCCGGATTCGGCCTACGGCGCCGGCGCCGCGTTCGCCCGCCGGTTGCCGATCACCGGCGATCGATGGGCCGCCACGCTCGCCCTGGTCGGCCGTGATGTGTCGCTGCGGTCGGGTAGGGAGTAGGACAGGCAGGCACTTCGGCGTCTGGCAGCTCACCCAGGCGGCGCAGGCCTGCCTACCCCCGAATGGCCGGCCACAACCGCGGTTCCGCAGACGTCCGTCGAAATCGAGGCCGCCGATGCGGGCATCGTCCAGGCGGGCGCGGAGGACCTGCGCACACGGGTTACCGACTCCTGCACGACGCGCGACTCGAACCCTGGGGCCAGACCGTGGCGCGCCTGCCATCGCCCGAGGGCCTCGTCGTCGGAATCTCCCACGCGCCTGCGTTGCACTCCTGAGCAGCCCGGTCGCATCCCGTTCCGGGCCGCGAATCACCCGCCGAGTCGCGGCCGCTCACCCCATTCGACGGTTGCGTCTCTTGCGGAAATCGAAGCCCTACGGGCTCTGGCAGGCGGGGCACCAGAACAGATTCCGCCCGACGAGCACCTGGGTGCGGATCTCGGTGCCGCACACCCGGCACGGCAGCCCGGTCCGGCGGTACACATAGGCCGATTCGGCGGGCGCGAGACGGCCGCGGCGCGGTCGATCCTCATCGCGCACCGTGACGATGCGGCCCGTGCGCACCCCTGCGCGCATCAGGTGCACGAGGTCGGCCCACATATCCGACCAGACCTCGCCGGGCAGTGCGCGGCCGGGCCGGAACGGGTCCATCCGGTGCCGGTAGAGCAACTCCGCGCGATAGACGTTGCCGATGCCGGCCACCACCCGCTGGTCCATCAACAACGCGGCGATCGGTGCCCGGCTGCGGGTGATGCGCTGATAGGCGAGCGCCGGGTCGGCACGACGGCGCAGCGGGTCCGGGCCGAGACGGCTGATCAACGCCTCGACGTCGGCGGCTGTGACGAGCTCGCACGTGGTGGCGCCGCGCAGGTCCGTCCACACCGCGCCGTTGGCCAACCGCAGGCGAAGCGCGCCGCGCGGCGGCGGGGACGGCCCGGTGCCCGAGGTGAATTTGCCGTACAGGCCGAGATGGACGTGCACGATCGCGGCGTCGGCGTAGTGCTGCAGCAGGTGTTTGCCGTACGCCTCGGCGCGCCCGAACACCTGTCCGTCGATCACCGCCGCGCCGTCGGCGAAGCGGCCCTGCGGACTGCTTACGGAGACCACCGTGCCGCCGAAGAGCCGCTGCTGCTCGCGCGCCAGCCGGTGCAGCGTGTGTCCCTCCGGCACGTGCGCAACGTACCCGGTAGGTATGACGCGGCGGCGCGCAGACTGAGCACATGAGCGACGCAGCACCTGCCCCGACGCCTGGCCGCTCGGGGGCGGCGTGATGCTCGGCTCGGCCCGCGACGCACCAGCCGACCCCTGGGCGATGCAGCCCGGCAGGTTCGGCGCGTAGGTGGTCACCGAAGACCCGGACGGTTGTTTGCCCGGGTCTCGGCGAACGGAGCCGAGATCGTCGCCGAACTGCGCGAGCAGGACTACGGCTCGCGCGACTTCGCGATCCGCGACCCCGACGGCAACCTGTGGTCGTTCGGGACCTACGCCCGGGGCGCCCCGCAAGGGCTGAGTCGACCAGTCCCAAGCGGCCGGGAAGCCTTCCCGCCCGACGTGTCGCGATCGGTGCCGAAGATCGTTTCAACCGGCCGGGAAGCGCCAGCTCCCCGCCGCCCCGGTATCCGGCACGCCGGCACCACCGCGCCGGGCACACGATCGCCTTCGGCGACCAGCGCGCGGAGTCCTGCCGCCGCTACGGCGCCACCGACCGGCGGCGGCCCCGGCGAGCGGGATGCGTGTCCGGCGCTCGGCGGACGGCACCGCGTTCGTCCCGCACTCATCCGATCGGCGCGCAGCGCAGCGGGCGGTCTATGTCGTCGGCATCGCGGCCGGTGCTCACCGCTAACTCTTGACCGGGGGCGGGCTGGTTGGTGCCGGGCTCGCACGAGGTCGGCGCGCGCGAGCAGACCGGGCCCGGGCGTCGTCGGACGCCGTCCACGGGCGGGCCACCACCGGCGGCCAGCAGGGCCGACTGCCTCCGCGCCGACTGCGGGCCGTCGGGTGCCGCCCGCCCGTCGGCGTTCGCCCACCACTTGCCCTGACCCGTCCCCGCGGCAGCCGGGGCGAACGAGAGCCGCCAGGTCCGTACACTGAGCCGGGTCAGCGCCCGGGGTGTGGCGCAGTTTGGTAGCGCACTCGCTTTGGGAGCGAGGGGCCGTGGGTTCGAATCCCGCCACCCCGACCAGCCCGAAACGTACACACCCGACCGAATCTCCAGGGAGTACCCGCACGTGAAGAGCACCGTCGAGAACCTGAGCCCGACTCGAGTGCGGCTCGCCGTCGAGGTGCCCTTCGACGACCTCAAGCCGAGCCTCGACAGCGCCTACAAGGCGATCGCTCAACAGGTGCGGGTGCCCGGGTTCCGGCCCGGCAAGGTGCCGGCGCGCGTGATCGACCAGCGTGTCGGGCGCGGCGCGGTCGTGCAGGAGGCCGTCAACGACGCCCTGCCGAAGCTGTACGGCGAGGCCGCCCGCGAACACGAGCTGCAGCCGCTGGGCCAGCCCGAGATCACCGACATCACCAGCGTGGACGAGATCACCGACGGCACCGACTGGCACTTCACCGCCGAGGTCGACGTGCGGCCCGAGATCACCCTGCCCGAACTCGACGGGCATCGCGGTCACCGTCGACGACGTCGAGGTCACCGACGCCGACGTCGACGAGCAGCTCGACGAGCTCCGCGACCGCTTCGGCACCCTGGTCGGCGCCGAACGAGCGGCCGCCGAGGGTGACTACGTGTCCCTCGACCTGGTCTCCGTGGTCGACGGCGAGGAGATCGAGGGCGGCTCGGCCACCGGCCTGTCCTACGACGTCGGCTCCGACGAGCTACATCGACGGTCTCGACGACGCCATCAGCGGCAAGTCCGCCGGCGAGTCGGCCACCTTCACCGCGGATCTGCGCCAGGGCGAGCACGCCGGGACCGAGGCCGAGGTCACGGCCACGGTCCGCTCGGTCAAGGTGAAGGAACTGCCCGACGCCGACGACGAGTTCGCCCAGATGGCGAGCGAGTTCGACACCATCGACGAGCTGCGCGACGACCTGCGCACCCGGCTCGGCCGGTTCCGCGGCGCTGGAGCAGGGCGGCCAGGCCCGCGACCGACTGCTCGAGCAGCTGCTCGAGACCGTCGAGTTCCCGCTGCCCGAGTCGGCGGTGACCTCCGAGGTCGGAATACCGCGAGCACGACATCGTCCACTCGCTCGATCACGACGACACCCTGTTCGAGCGTTTCCTCGAGACCCAGGGCAAGACCCGCGAGGAGTTCACCGCCGAGTTGCGCGAGAACGCGGAGAAGTCGGTGCGGGCGCAGTTCATCCTCGACGCCGTCGCCGAGAAGACCGACGTGCAGATCGGCGACAGCGAGCTCACCGAGTACCTCGTCCGGCAGGCCGCGCAATACCAGATGGCGCCACAGGAGTTCGCCAACCAGGTGATGCAAGGCGGCAACCTGCCGATGCTGGTGGCTGACATCCGTCGCAACAAGGCGCTGGCGACGATGCTGGAGAACGCGGTCATCACCGACGCTTCGGGCAACACCGTCGATCTGGCCGCGCTGTCGGCGTCCGACGAGTGCCGAGCGCCGAGGAAGCCGAGACCCGACGACGCCGAGGTCGACGACACACCGTCCGACCACCAGTCCGACGACGACGAGGGCGTCACGCCCTGAGCGAACGACCCCGTTATTGGGACTTGCGGCCCGTCCGGCTTCGTTAGGGTCGATGACATCACCGCACGAAACAGAGAGGTCGATCCGTGAACCCCTTCGATCCGCAGCCGGTCCGCGCCGTCGAGATGCGCAGCCCGGGGGCCGGGATGACGCTCAACGACTCGGTCTACGACCGGCTGCTGCGCGAGCGGATCATCTTCCTCGGCCAGCCGGTCGACGACACGATCGCCAACCAGATCTGCGCGCAGCTGCTGCTGCTCGCCGCGGAGGACGCCGAGCCGCGACATCAACCTGTACATCAACTCGCCGGGCGGCTCGGTCACCGCCGGCATGGCCATCTTCGACACCATGCAGTTCGTCGAGTGCGACATCGCCACCTACGCGATGGGCCTGGCCGCGTCGATGGGGCAGTTCCTGCTCTCCGCCGGGCACGAAGGGCAAGCGTTACGCCCTGCCGCACGCGCGGATCCTGATGCACCAGCCGTCGGCCGGCATCGGTGGCACGGCCTCGGACATCGCGATCCAGGCCGAGCAGTTCAAGCTCACCAAGGTGCAGATGGCCGAGCTCACCGCCGCGCACACCGGCCAGACCGTCGAGAAGATCCAGGCCGACGCCGACCGCGACCGCTGGTTCACCGCCGAGCAGGCGCTCGAGTACGGCTTCGTCGACCACGTGGTCAGCCGCGTGGCGCAGGTACCCAACGGCAGCGGCGCCGGCGCCGGCCTGAGAGGGACTAGATGACTGACCACCCCACAGCAGCCGCGAGTCGCGCTACGTCCTCCCGTCGTTCGTCGAGCGGACGAACTACGGCATCAAGGAGTCGAACCCGTACAACAAGCTGTTCGAGGAGCGCATCATCTTCCTCGGCGCGCCGATCGACGACGTCGTCGCCAACGACGTGATGGCGCAGCTGATCGTGCTGGAGTCCACCGACCCGGACCGCGACATCCAGATCTACATCAACTCGCCGGGCGGGTCGTTCACCGCGCTGACCGCGATCTACGACACGATGCAGTACGTCCGGCCGGAGATCCAGACCATCTGCATGGGCCAGGCCGCGTCGGCCGCCGCGGTGCTGCTCGCCGCGGGCACCAAGGGCAAGCGCTTCGCGCTGCCAGAACGCGCGGATCCTGATCCACCAGCCCTCCGGCGAGGGCCAGGGCCAGGTCAGCGACCTGGAGATCCAGGCCAACGAGATCCTGCGGATGCGCGCGCTGCTGGAGGAGATGCTGGCCCAGCACACCGGCCAGACCGATCGAGAAGGTGCGGGCCGACATCGAGCGCGACAAGATCCTCACCGCCGACCAGGCCAAGGAGTACGGGATCGTCGACGAGGTCATCACGTCGCGCAAGCTGGTGCCCGACGCCTGATAGTCGGGCGGGAATCGCCGGCTCCGGCGCGTTATCCGAGCGACTTCCCCGGGTTTTCCGGGTAGCGTGCGAAGACGCGGCGCATTCCGGTCGCGCAGACCGCGCGCCCAACGGCGCTTCTACTCGGACGCACCACCGAACGCAGCAGAGGGGATGGGTCGCCAGTGGCACGTGTCGGCGAGACCGGCGACCTGCTCAAGTGCTCCTTCTGCGGCAAGAGCCAGAAGCAGGTCAAGAAGCTGATCGCCGGGCCCGGCGTCTACATCTGCGACGAGTGCATCGATCTGTGCAACGAGATCATCGAGGAGGAGCTCGCCGAGACCAGCGAGTTCAGCTTCGACGAACTGCCCAAGCCGAACGAGATCTACGAGTTCCTCAACGGTTACGTCGTCGGCCAGGACCAGGCGAAGAAGACCCTCGCCGTCGCCGTCTACAACCACTACAAGCGGGTCCAGGCCGGCGGGGAGTCCAAGCCCCGCAATGCCGACTCGGTGGTCGAGCTCGCCAAGTCGAACATCCTGCTGCTCGGCCCGACCGGATCGGGCAAGACGCTGCTCGCCCAGACCCTTGCGCGGATGCTGAACGTCCCGTTCGCCATCGCCGACGCAACCGCGCTCACCGAAGCCGGCTACGTCGGCGAGGACGTCGAGAACATCCTGCTCAAGCTGATCCAGGCCGCCGACTACGACGTCAAGCGGGCCGAGACCGGGATCATCTACATCGACGAGGTCGACAAGATCGCGCGCAAGGCCGAGAACCCGTCGATCACCCGTGACGTCTCCGGCGAGGGAGTGCAGCAGGCGCTGCTGAAGATCCTGGAGGGCACCACCGCCTCGGTGCCGCCGCAGGGCGGGCGCAAGCACCCGCACCAGGAGTTCATCCAGATCGACACCACCAACGTGCTGTTCATCGTCGGCGGCGCGTTCGCCGGTCTGGACACCATCATCGAGTCGAGGGTCGGCAAGAAGGGCCTGGGCTTCGGCGCCGAACTGCACACCAAGTTCGACAAGGACACCCGCGACGTCTTCGCCGACGTCATGCCCGAGGACCTGATGAAGTTCGGGCTCATCCCGGAGTTCATCGGCCGGCTGCCGGTCATCACCTCGGTGCGCCCGCTCGACCGCGACGCACTCGTGCAGATCCTCACCGAGCCGAAGAACGCGCTGGTGCGCCAGTACCGCAAGCTGTTCGAGCTGGACAACGTCGAGCTCGAGTTCACCGAGGACGCGCTCGAGGCGATCGCCGACCAGGCCGTCATGCGCGGGACCGGCGCGCGTGGCCTGCGCGCGATCATGGAGGAAGTCCTGCTGTCGGTGATGTACGAGGTGCCCTCGCGCGAGGACGTCGCCCGGGTCGTCATCACCCGCGAGACCGTGCTCGACCACGTGTATCCGACCCTGGTCCGGCGCGACCCGCCGAAGCGCGAACGCCGCGAAAAGAGCGCGTAGCCCGCCTCTTAGCGTTTTCACTGTTCTGCTCCCCGCGTTTCACTGCTGTCGACGCGTTCCAGCCGGTTCCTCGCTGCCTGTCTTGGCTGTGACGTCCAGCGTCTGCTCGCTTGCCCGGACCACCTTCGCGCCCAGCGCCAGCGGGGCGAGCAGACCCAGCGCGCCGGCGCCGACGAAGATGCCCCGCGGCGAGACGCTGGTGGCCAGCGCGCCACCCACGGCGTAGGCGGCCAACTGGGTCCCGGAGACCACTGCGCCGAGCACCGCTGCGACCCGCCCGCGCTCCTCCGGGCGGGCCGTGCCCATGACGAGAGCGCCGGTGCACACGTTCAGCGCTCCGTTCGCCGCGCCGGCGCCCGAACCGACGACCAACAGGACGGCGGCGTCGGGCGCGAGGCCCATGCCGACCAGGCCGAGGCCGAGGCCGGCGCAGGCGAGCACGAACCACCGCGCATGACCGGCCGCGGACTCGATGCGACCGGCGGCCAGCGCACCGGCGACCAACCCCAGCGCGAAGCCCGCGCCCGCCAGGCCGAACCAGACGGTCGACGCCCCCAGCGTCACGCGGACCAGGAATACCTCGACGACGTTGACCATCCCGCCGAGCAGGATGAACAGCCCGAGCAGGGCCACCGTGCTACGCAGCAGCGGATTGCCCCACACGATCGCGAGGCCGCCGTGCTCGCGACCTTCGTCGCCCGCGGGCACGGGCACCCGAGAGGTGCGCAGCGCCAGCGCCGCGACGGCGACGACCACGAAGGTGGCGGCGTCCACGAGTAGTGGGACGGTGGCGCCGTAGGCGGCCACCAGCAGTGCGGACAACCCCGGCGCGGCGATCCCGGCGAGGGTCGTCGCGGCCTGCGACCGGCTCACCGCGCGACCCAGATTCTCAGGCGCCGCGAGCGTCGGCAGCAGCGCCGCCCAGGTGGCGCCGTTGACCGCCTGACCCACGCCGAGCAGGGCGACGAGCACGAGCGGGACGGCGGTGCCGCAGGTGCAGGCCAGCGCGACGCATACCACCGCCTGCGCGGCGCTAGACACCAGGAGCAGGCCGCGGTTGTCGCGCCGGTCGACCAATTGCCCGACCACCCCGGTGAGCAACACGATCGGCGCCAGGTTGGCGATGAGCAGCGCGGCCACCGCGCCCGCCCGCGCGCCCTCAGACTGCAGTCGCAGCACCAGGGCGACGGTGGCGACCTCGTCGCCGAGCAGCGAGACGGCCTTTGCGGCGATCACGATTCGCAGGTCTCGCGATAATCTGAAGGACATATTGCGAAAGTAAGCTTTCATAAATTCATCGTCAAGTAGGGTTCGCCGGGTGAGTGAGCGCGTGACCCGGGGCAACGCGAGGGTGGTCGACAAGCCGCGCTCGCTCTCCGATCCCGGTGCTATCAAGGCGCTGGCCCATCCGGCCCGGCTCGTCGTCCTGGAGGCCCTGGCCGACGGCGGCGAGCTGACCGCCACCGAGTGCGCGGCCGTCGCGGGAATCTCGCCGAGCGCGATGAGCTATCACCTTCGGGCCCTGCAGAAGTGGGGTTTCGTCGAACGCGGGCAGGCGTCTGCCGACGGTCGGGAACGGCCCTGGCGGGGACTCCCCGGCGGTTGGCGGGTCGACCCCGGCGGCGACGCGGCTTCGACGGCGGCGACCGCGGCCGTGGTGCAGGTGCTGCTCGAGCGGCTGCGTGCGGACCTCGCCCGCTGGTATGAGCGCGAGCCGGGCCAGCCGATGGCGTGGCGGGAGGCCACCACGATCGCCACTCGCAGCATCTGGCTCACCCCGCAGGAGATCGAGGAGCTGCAGACGATCCAGGACGACTACGTCCAGCAGCGTCGCGGCCGCACCACCGCGAACCACCCCGAAGGCGCCCGTCGGGTCCGGGTCTCCAACGTGATGGTGCCGCTGCAGTTCGTCTGAGTGGTCGTTAGTGTCGGTGCAGTGACGGCTCCCCAACCACTTGCACTTCCGGCCGGCGACTGGCCCGGGTGGCTCACCCGGCGCGTCGGCGACGAACTGGGCGGCGCGCAGCGCGCGGTTGCGGCGCTCAAGGACGGCAGTACGCGCTCCACACAGCAGGTGCTGGAGCTCTGGAACGACGCCGACGTCGGCCTGTCGAACGCCGCCGCTGTCGCTTCGCTGCTCAGCGAGGTGCATCCGGACGCCGACCTGCGCGCCCTCGCCGAGGAGCGTGCCCGCGAGGTGGAGCGCATCCGCACCGACCGTGGGTTGGACCGCGAGCTGTTCGAGGTGGTCGACGTGACCGAGCCGACCGGTCTCGATGCACAGGCGTTTCGGATGCGCGAGCGGGTGCTGCGCGACTTCCGGCGCAGCGGTGTCGACCATGACGACGCGACGCGGTCGCGGTTGCGCGATCTGTCCGAACGTCTCACCGTGCTCGAGCAGGACTACAGCCGCGCGATCCGCGACGACGTGCGGTCCATCCGGATCACCCCGGACCGGCTGGCCGGGCTGCCGGCGGACTTCGTCGAGGCGCACCCGGTCGACGCCGACGGGCTGGTGACGATCACCACCGACTACCCCGACTACCTGCCGTTTCGCACTTTCGCCGGCGATGCCGATGCACGCCGCGAGCTCGCGGTCGAGTTCCTGAACCGGGCATGGCCGGTCAACGACGCGGTGCTGCACGAGATCCTCGACCTGCGCGAGGAGAAGGCGCGCCTGCTCGGCTATGCGAGCTGGCCCGATTACGACACCGACGTGAAGATGATCGGCACCGGGCACGCCGTCTCGGTGTTCATCGAGCGGCTGGCCGACGCCGCAGACGCGCCCGCGCGGCGAGACAAGGACGTGCTGGTGGCGCGGCAGCGCGCCGACGATCCAGGGGCGACGTCCTTCGACGCCGCGCAGTTCGGCTACTACGCCGAGCTGGTGCGTCGCGAGCAGTACGCCGTCGATGCGCAGGACGTCCGTCGGTATTTCGATTTCGAGAATGTGCGACGCGGCCTGCTCGAGGTGACCGGTCGGCTGTTCGGCGTGGAATACCGGCCGATCGACACGCCGAACTGGCACCCGGACGTGCGCGGCTACGAGGTCGTCGCCGACGGCGAGTTGCGCGGACGCATCTACCTCGATCTGCACCCGCGGGACGGAAAGTACAAGCACGCAGCGCAATTCGACCTCGTCAGCGGCGTGGCCGGCCGCCAACTGCCCGAAGGCGTGCTGGTCTGCAACTTCGCGCGCGGCTTGATGGAGCATGCCCACGTGGTCACGCTGTTCCACGAGTTCGGGCACCTGCTCCACCACGTACTCGGCGGTGACCAGCACTGGGCGCGGTTCTCCGGTGTCGCCACCGAATGGGACTTCGTCGAGGCGCCGTCGCAGATGCTCGAAGAGTGGGCGTGGGACGCCGACATCCTGCAGACCTTCGCCGTCGACACCGCGGGCGCGCCGATCCCGCGCGAGCTCGTCGAACGCATGCGCGCGGCGAAGGACTTCGGCAAGGGCCTGTTCGTGCGCAATCAGCTCTACTATGCCGCCGTGTCGTTCGTGCTGCATCGCGACCGCCCCGCGGACATCACCGCGACGCTGCGCGAACTGCAGGCGCGGTATGACCTCATCGACTATCTCGACGGGACGCACTTCCACGCATCCTTCGGGCACCTGGCCGGGTACACGTCGGGCTACTACACCTATCTGTGGAGCCTGGTGATCGCGAAGGACCTGTTCTCGGCTTTCGACCCGAGCGACCTGTTCGACCCGAGCGTCGCGAGCCGCTATCGCGACCGGGTCCTGGTGCCGGGCGGCTCGCGCGACGCGGCCGAACTGGTGGCGGACTTCCTCGGCCGCGAGTCCACGTTCGCCGCGTTCGCGACCTGGCTGGACCGCGCGCCCGTACCCGTGACCTGACCGATGGCTCAGAAGGACCGACCGGCCCGGGTGGCCGACGTGCACCGCCTCGCGACGGCGATGCCGCATGTGACGAGGTTGGACGGGCCGCGCGGCAACGCGGTATATCAGGTCGGCGGCCGGTCGTTCGTCTTTTTCCGCAATCCGCGACCGGACGCGGTCGACCCGCGGTCCGGCGAGCGCTACGACGACGTCATCGTCATCTGGGTGGAGTCGGAGGCCGACAAGTCGGCGCTCCTGCAGGACGAGCGGCTGCCGTTCTTCACGACCCCGCACTTCGACGGGCATCCGTCAGTGCTCGTGCGGGCCAGCCGGCTCGGCGAACTCGGCGTGCGCGAGCTGACCGAGGTCGTCCAGGACGCGTGGCTCGCTCGCGCCTCCGCCCGGCGTGCGCGCGACTGGCTGGCGCTCAGCGGAAGGTGATGGTGACCCGTTCCGCGATCGGGTAGTAGCCGAGCTGCCGGTAGATCTTGTTCGACGTCGGGTTGGCGAGGTCGGTGAACAGCACCGGCACGGCGTCCTCGTCGAGGATCGAGCGGGTGGCCGCGGCGGTGACCGCGCTGCCGTAGCCGTGTCCGCGGTGCTGCGGCGGGGTGTACACCGGCCCGACGCGCGCGCTGCCGTCGATCACCGGGCGCCGGCAGGCCATCGACACCGCGGTTGCGGTGTCGTCGCGCCACAGCCAGCAGTACCGTCCGTCGAGCGCCGACTCGATGGTGGCGTCACCGGGCCGTGGGTCCTCGAACACGTCGGCGAGGAAGGCGGCGAACCAGTCGTGGGCGAGCGGTCGTTCGGCCGGACCGGCGAGCTCGGCCCGGCCGGGCACCACCGGTTCGCGCAACTCGTCGAGCCGGTACAGGGCCTGCGGCATCGGGTCCGCGCGGCCGGGCAGTGATTCCGACAGCCCGGTGACGATGTCGGCCGGCCCGCCCAGGGCGCGTACCTGCGGCAGGGCGACGAGCAGCGCCCGCAAGCGATCGCGTTCGGCCGGTGGCCACGGGCCCGCGACGACCACCGGATACGCCGGGCCGGACCGAACGGCGAGGGAGCCGTCGCCGTCGCTGGCGCCCCAGGCACCTGGACCGAGGCCGGCCCGCACCGTGCCGAGCAGCGTCCCGCGCACCGGGTCGAGCTCGAGCAGCGGGGTGAGCCAGTTGTGCAGCAGCACCGGGTCTTCGGTCACGGTCACGGACATATGGCCATCGTCTCGCGCGGGGGCAAGGGATAACCCGGCGAACGTCGCCGCGCGGCGTCCCTAGAATCGGCCTGTGACCGCACTGTCGCCCGCTGACCGAACGCTGCCGAGCCAGTACCGCCCGGCAGACGTAGAAGGCCGGCGCTACGCGATGTGGGAGGAGCGCGGCTACTTCACCGCGCAGCCGGACAGCGGCAAGCCGCCGTTCTCGATCGTGATCCCGCCGCCGAACGTCACCGGCAGCCTGCACCTCGGCCACGCGCTGCAGCACTCGATCATGGACGCGCTGTGCCGCCGGGCGCGGATGCGCGGCTTCGACGTGCTGTGGCTGCCCGGCATGGACCACTCCGGCATCGGTGTGCACACGCTCGTCGAGCGCTATCTGGCCGAGACGGAGGGTAAGGGTCGCTTCGACTACACCCGCGAGGAGTTCGTCGCGCAAGACGTGGGCGTGGAAGGAGCGTTTCGGCGGGCAGATCCTCGGCCAGATGCGCCGTCTCGGCGAGAGCGTCGACTGGTCTCGGGAACGGTTCACGCTCGACGCCGGCCTCTCCTACGCGGTGCAGACCATTTTCAAACGGCTCTACGACGAGGACCTGATCTACCGCGCCGAGCGGATCATCAACTGGTGTCCGCGCGATCTCACCGCGCTCAGCGATGCCGAGGTCGACCACAGCGACGACGCCGGTGCGTTGGTGTCGATCCGTTACGGCGACGGCGCGGCGTCGATCGTGGTGGCCACGACCCGCGCCGAAACGATGCTCGGCGACACCGCCGTCGCGGTGCATCCCGACGACGAGCGGTACCGGCACCTGGTCGGCACCGACGTCGCCCTGCCGTTGACGAACCGGCGTATACCGATCATCGCCGACGAGCACGTGGACCCCTCGTTCGGTACCGGCGCGGTGAAGGTCACGCCCGCGCACGACCCGAACGACTTCGAGATCGGCCGACGGCACAACCTGCCGATGCCGGTGATCCTCGACGAGCGCGGGATCATCACCGCCCCGGGCGCGTTCACCGGGCTGGATCGCCTGGAGGCGCGGTACTCGATCGTGGCGGCGCTGCGCGAGGACGGGCGCATCGTCGCCGAGAAGCGGCCGTACACCCACGCGGTGGGGCACTGCTCGCAAGTGCGACACGGTGATCGAACCGCGGCTGTCGCATGCAGTGGTTCGTGCGGGTCGAGACCCTGGCCGTCCCGGCCGGCGACGCGCCGTGCGGGAACGGCCGTGTCACGTTCGTGCCGGAGTCGATGAACAGCCGGTATTTCCAGTGGCTGGACAACCTGCGCGACTGGTGCATCAGTCGGCAGCTGTGGTGGGGCCACCGCATTCCCGTGTGGTACTCGCCCGACGGCGACGAGGTCTGCTTCGGACCGGACGAGACGCCGCCCGCCGGCTGGACCCAGGACGAGGATGTGCTCGACACCTGGTTCTCCTCGGCGCTATGGCCGTTCTCGACGCTGGGCTGGCCGCAGGACACCCTCGACCTGCGCACCTACTACCCGACCACGGTGCTGGTCACCGGCTACGACATCCTGTTCTTCTGGGTCATCCGGATGATGCTGTTCGGCCTCTACGGCATGGACGACGAGGTGCCGTTCCGGACCGTCGACTTCACCGGCCTGGTCCGCGACGGCTCCGGCAAGAAGATGTCGAAGTCGCGCGGCAACGTCGTCGACCCCCTGCTGTGGATGGACGAGTACGGCGCGGACGCGGTTCGGCTGTCGCTGTTGCAGGGCGCCAACCCGGGCGCCGACCAAGCAATCAACGAGGAGTGGGTGATCGGCGCCCGCAACTTCTGCACCAAGCTGTGGAACGCCACCCGGTTCGCGCTGATGTCCGGCGCGACCGTTGACGGGCCGCTGCCCGCGGCGCCGCGCGGCCCCGACGCGTGGATCCTGTCCCGGCTGCACGAGGTGATCGCCGAGGTCGACGAGCTGTACGACCGTTACGAGTACGCCAAGATCGCCGACACGCTCTACCACTTCGCGTGGGACGAGGTGTGTGATTGGTACATCGAGCTGGCCAAGCTCTCGCTGTCCGGCGACGGCGCGTCCGACACCCGTCGGGTGCTGGGCGAGGTGCTCGATCAGCTGCTGCGGCTGCTGCACCCGATGATCCCGTTCGTCACCGACGAGCTGTGGGTCGCGCTGACCGGCGGCGACTCGGTGATGGTCGAGGCCTGGCCGTCGGCCGACGCCGGGCGCCGCGACCCGGCCGCCACCGCGGAGATCGAGCTGGTGCAGGCAGTGGTCGGCGAGCTACGCCGGTTCCGGTCCGACCAGGGCGTCAAGCCGGCGCAGCGGGTGCCGGCTCGGCTCACCGGAGTTCTGGAGTCGGCCGAGTCGGCGATCCGAGCGCTGCTGCGGCTCGAGGCGCCGACGGACGGGTTCACCGCCACCGCCTCGCTCACCACGGCGCACGGAGTGGGCGTCGAACTGGACCTGACGGAGGCCATCGACGTCGCGGCCGAGCGGGCCCGGCTGACCAGGGACCGGGCCGCGGCGGAGAAGGAGCGCGCGGCGACCGCAGCCAAGGTGGGCAACGGCGCGTTCGTCGACAAGGCGCCGCCCGAGGTGGTGGCGAAGGTCCGCGACCGCCTCGCCGCCGCCGAGGCCGACCTCGCCCGCATCGACGCGGCCCTGGCCGCCCTGCCCGCCTCCTGACCCAGCGGGGGCGACCGGCCGCGGCGGCGTCCGTAGACTGGCGCGGCGTGGCTACCGATCCTTCGCAGGAGGCGAACGGCGCGTCCGTGACGACGCACTCGGACGCGCGCCGCAAGTTGCGCGAGATCGAGCAGGCGATCTTCGGCCGGCGTGGCGAAGGCCACGTCAACCCGACCAACGAGCGCATGCAGGCGCTCGTCGACCTGCTCGGCGACCCGCAGCGTGCCTACCGATCGATCCATCTGACCGGCACCAACGGCAAGACCACCACCGCGCGGATGATCGACGACCTGCTGCGCGAGTTCGGGGTGCGCACCGGGCGCTACACCAGCCCGCACCTCGCCTCGGTCACCGAGCGCATCGTCGTCGACGGCCAGCCGGTGAGCGACGAGACGTTCGTCGCCGGCTACCGCGAGCTGGAGCCCTACCTCGATCTCGTCGACGCGCGCTTCGACACGCCAGCTGTCGTTCTTCGAGATCGTCACCGCGCTCGCGTACTCGATCTTCGCCGACACGCCGATCGACGTCGCGGTGGTCGAGGTGGGCCTCGGCGGCACCTGGGACAACACCAACGTCATCGACGCCGAGGTCGCGGTTGTCACCCCGATCGGGCTCGACCACACCCAATACCTCGGCGACACCGTGTCCTCGATCGCCACCGAGAAGGCCGGGATCATCAAGGCCGACTCGGTTGCCGTCCTCGCCGCCCAGCCGGCCGAGGCGGCGGCCGAGCTGCTCAAGCGCGCCACCGAGGTGGAGGCCGCGGTCGCCCGCGAGGGCCTGGAGTTCGGCGTGCTCGACCGGCGAGTGGCCGTCGGCGGCCAGTTCCTGTCCCTGCAGGGCCTCGGCGGGGTCTACGACGAGATCTTCCTGCCGCTGCACGGCGCGCACCAGGCGCAGAACGCCGCAGTGGCGCTGGCCGCCGTCGAGGCCTTCTTCGGCGCCGGAGCGGCCCACGGCGTACTCGACATCGAGACTGTCCGGGCGGGCTTCGCCCAGGTCCGCTCGCCCGGCCGGCTCGAGGCGATCCGCTCGGCGCCGACGATCCTGCTCGACGCCGCGCACAACCCGTCCGGTCTGCGCGCCACCCTGGTCGCGGTCGCCGAGGCGTTCGAGTTCCGCCGGCTGGTCGGCGGTGGTCGCGGTGCTGGCCGACAAGGACGTCGTCGGGATGCTGGAGCTGCTCGAACCGGCCGTCGACGAGTTGGTCGTCACCCAGACCGGCTCCGACCGCGGACTGTCCGCCGACGAGCTGGCCGGGCTCGCGGTGCGGCGTGTTCGGCGCCGAGCGGGTGAGCGTCGAACCCCGCCTCGACGACGCGATCGAGGCGGCGGTGCGCCTCGCGGAGGACACCGGTGACGACGTCCTGGCCGGCATCGGGGTGCTGATCACCGGCTCGGTGGTCACGGTCGGCGAGGCGCGCACCCTGCTCGGTGGCAGTCCATGAGCGCACCCCACGAACGCGCTCCGCGCAGCACACTGCACGCTTCGCGCGACGCGGTGACTGATCCCGCGGCAGCCCCCGAGGACGGGCCCGTCGCACCGACACCGGAGCAGATCGCCGAGCGCGCGCGCCGGGCGAACAAGGCCACCCGCGGCGCGCTGGCCGGCGTACTCGGCCTGGAGGCGCTCGTCGTGCTGCTGATCCCGCGGGCGGTCGCGTTCACCACCGGTCTGGGTCCGGTGCGGACCGCCATCTGCATCGGTCTTGCCGTGCTGTTGATCGCCGCCGCCGCCATGGTGCGCCGGCCGTGGGGGATCGCGGTCGGGTCGGTGTTGCAGCTCGCGTTCCTCGCCACCGGGATCCTGATCGTCACGATGTTCCTCGTCGGGGCGATCTTCATCGCGATCTGGCTGCGGCTGTTGATGTTGCGCCATGAGCTCGTCGGGACGCCGGGCGGGCTGCGGATGCTGGCCGGCTGAGCTGCCCGGTGCCGTTTCCTCCTGCTTCGCTACGCTGCGGCGCGTGAGCGACGTCGAGCGCACCCTGGTCCTCGTCAAGCCCGACGGCGTGCCCGCGGACTCACCGGTGAGGTGATCCGGCGGGTCGAGGCGAAGGGCTACACGGCTCGCCGCGCTGCGAGATGCTGCGACGCGACCCCGGAGCTGCTCGCCCAGCACTACGCCGAGCACGAGGGCAAGCCGTTCTACCAGCCGCTCGTCGACTTCATGCTCGTCCGGCCCGGTGGTGGCGCTCGTCGCCGAGGGGCATCGCGTGATCGAGGGCTTCCGGTCGCTGGCCGGCGCCACCGACCCGACCGTGGCCGCGCCGGGCACGATCCGCGGTGACCTCGGCCGCGACTGGGGCCTGCCGGTGCAGCAGAACATCGTGCACGGCTCGGACTCGCCCGAGTCGGCCGCGCGCGAGATCGCCCTCTGGTTCCCCGACCTGGACTGACACCCGAGTTGTCCGCGCTCGACGTCCACAGGGCTACGGCCGGCGCGGACAAACATCGCCGCGGCGCACGAGTCGTCCGCGCTGGACGTCGAGATTGCGCACTGCAGCACGGACGACTCGCGTGGCGGGCGATCACTAAGAGTCACACCAGTAACTCCTGACCCGCGCGTCGCAGCGCGCTTTGGCCTCACGCCGACCCTACGATCGCGACAGGCTGTCTGCGCGATCGAAAGGTACTCCGTGACGATCACACCGCTCACGCGTCGGGCGATGAGCGCACGGGTCGGCATGCTCGGCGGGGATCTGCTCGGCGGCGATCTCGCGATCGACCTCGGCACGGCCAACACCCTCGTCTACGCCCGCGGCCGCGGCATCATGCTCAACGAGCCGTCGGTCGTCGCGGTGGACGTGTCCAACAACGCGGTGGTCGCCGTCGGCGCCGAGGCCAAACGGATGATCGGCCGCACGCCCGACCACATCAAGGCGGTGCGCCCGCTGCAGGACGGCGTGATCGCCGACTACGACATCACCGCCGAGATGCTGCGCTACTTCGTGCGCAAGGTGCTGCGCCGGCGCGGGGCGTTCACCGGGCCGCGCATCGTCGATCTGCGTGCCGTCGGGGATCACCGGCGTCGAGCAGCGGGCGGTCAGCGAGTCGGCCTACGCGGCGGGTGCGCGCAAGGTGCACATCATCAGCGAGCCGATGGCCGCCGCGATCGGCGCCGGTCTGCCGGTGAACCAGCCGTCCGGGTCGATGGTCGTCGACATCGGCGGCGGTACCACCGAGGTCGCGATCCTGGCGCTCGGCGGCATCGTCGCCTCGACCAGCGTGCGGGTCGCCGGTGACGCCATCGACACCGCGATCGTCGACCACGTGCGCGCTCAGTTCTCGTTGCTCATCGGCGAGCGCACCGCCGAGGAACTCAAGATCTCCGTGGGCTCGGCGTTCCCGGTGGCCGGGCCGAAGCACGCCGAGATCCGCGGCCGCGACGTCGGCACCGGGCTGCCCCGCAACGTCGCCATCTCCGGCGATGAGCTGCGCAAGGCGATGGACGCCCCGCTGGTGCGCATCGATCGCGCGCGGTGCGCGCCACCCTCGACCGGTGCCCGCCGGAGCTGGCCGGAGACCTGGTCAGCCACGGCATCGTGCTCACCGGCGGCGGCGCGCTGCTGCGCGGTATCGACGCCCGGCTGCAGCACGAGCTCGGCGTGCCGGTCCTCGTGGCCGACCGCCCGCTCGACTCGGTGGTGCTCGGCACCGCCACCGTGGTCGAGCATTTCGACCAGCTGCACAAGGTCGTCGTCGACGGCCATCGTCGCTGAGGGGCGCCGGTCGTGCGGCGACTGACCCGGCGGCAGCGGACGGCAGCGATCGTGCTGACGATCGTGGCGCTGTGCTTCATCACCCTCGATCTCGGTGGCGGCTCGCTGCAATCGGCGCACTCCGGGGTCCGTGGCGCGTTCGGCTCGCTCTACCGGGGCACCGAGTCCGTGCTCGGTCCGGTGCGACGTTGGTTCGAGGGCGCGCCGACGGCCGGCAGCAACGAGGGTCGCATGGACGCATTGCGGAAAGAGAACGCCAAACTCAAGGGTCAGGTCGCCGAGCTCGAGGCCGACCGCCGGACCGCTGCCGAGGTGCGCGCCCTGCAGCGGGCCGCCGACCTCAGCAGCGACACGCTGCTGCCCGCGAAGGTCACCGCGCTCGGTCCGGGCGAGGGGTTCGACTGGACCGTCACCCTCGACGTCGGCAGCCGCAGCGGGGTGCGAGCCGGGTTGACCGTCACTGACGGCAGCGGGCTGGTCGGCCGGGTCCTGCACGCCGACCGGGAGAGCTCGGTGGTCCTGCTCGCCGCCGACCCCGGGTCCGGCGTGGGGGTTCGTGACGTGCGTTCGGGCGAGCTCGGCGTCGTCACCGGCGCCGGGGCGTCGGGCTTCACCATGCGACCGCTTCGCCCGGACGCGGCGGTGCGGGTGGGGGATCGCCTGCAGACCGGCCCCACCGGCTCCACCAGCTTCGTGCCGGGTCTGGCGGTGGGCACGGTCACAGCGGTGCGCACCGGCAACGACGGCGCGATCAGCGCGACGGTGCGGCCGGCCACCTCGCCGACCGCCGTCGACGTCGTGGCCGTGATCGTCAAAGCCGCGCCGAGCGTCGCCGAACGGGCTGCGCTGCAGCCGAGCTCGGGTGGCTCCCGATGACCGGATCGCGCGTCGCCGCGGGCGCGGCGGTCATCGTGACCGCGCTGCTGCTGCAGGCCACGGTGGTGGGACCGGCCACCTACCCGTGGCCGGTGAGCCTGCCCGCCGTTCTCGTCGCCGCGGTGGCGCTGGCCGCTGGTCCCGGCACCGGTATCTCCTTCGGCTTCGCCGCGGGTCTGACGGCGGATCTCGCATCACACCACCCGGCCGGAGTCCTCGCGCTGTGTTGGCTCGGGGTGGGCATCGTGTGTGGCCGGGTCGCCGATCAGCGCAGCGTGCGGCGCGACGCCGTCATCGCCGGGGTGGCCTGCGCGGTGGCGGGCGCGATCGCGGCGCTCGCGCTGTCCGTGGTGCACGGCTACCTGTCGGTCGACGTCGCCACGGCGACGCTGCGGCACCTGCTGCCGACGGTGCTCGTCGACGCCGCGTTGGCGCTGGTCCTGGTGCCGCTCGTGCGTGCGGCCCTGCGGACGGAATCGCTGCGCCCGTCGCCCGGAACCGAGCTGCCGGCCGCCATCGGCACCTCCGCGCCGCTCGCCGGCGGCCGACGTGACTGATCCCCGCCGGCTGCGCCGCCCGCCGACCCCGGCCCGGCTGAGCATCATCGTCGCCTTGGTCGCCTCGTTGATGATCACCCTGTTCGTGCGCCTCTACTACGTGCAGTTGCTCGATCCGGACCGACCGACCCAGACCGCGCACGCGACCCACGACGGCGTGATAGTCATCCCCGCGCCGCGTGGGCTGATCGTCGATGCTCGTGGACGGCCGCTGGTCGCGAACACGTCGACGCAGGTGGTCACGGTGAACCGCGACGTGCTGCAGACCAGGCCGGACAAGGGCCACGGCGTGCTGGTGAAGCTCGCCGCGCTGCTCGGCACGAGCACCGACCTGCTCGCGAAAGAGATCACCCCGTGCTCGCCGAAGGTGCCGGCGCCGTGCTGGACTGGCGAGCCGTTCGCGCCCGTCCCGGTGCAGACCAACGCGCGCACGAGCGTGGTGCTGGCGATCAGCGAGCGCCGCGAGGACTTCCCCGGGGTCGCGGTGCAGACGGTGACCCAGCCGATCTATCCGAACGGTGACCTCGCCGCGCAACTGCTCGGCTACACCAGCCAGATCACCGAGGCGGACAAGAAACACAACAGCAAGCTCAACGACGCCGACACCATCGGGGTCAGCGGCCTGGAGCAACAGTACGACGCCCAACTGCGTGGCGTCGACGGCAAGCAGGTGGTCGCGCTCAACCCGCAGGGCTACACGGTGGCCACCGGGTCGCAAGTCGCTGCGCAGCAGGGAAACACGCTGGTCACCAGCATCGACGCCGACGTGCAGCGACTCGCCGAGCAGGCCCTCGTCGAGCAGCTCAAGACGGTCCGCAAGCAAGGCAAGAAGGGCACCGGCGGCGCGGTCGTCGTGATGGACCCGAACACCGGCCGGATCCTCGCTGCGGCGAGCTATCCCACGTACAACCCGAGCCAGTTCATCGGTGGCATCTCCGAGGCCGACTACCGCAAGCTGACCTCGCCGCAGGCCAACGACCCGCTGATCAGCCGCGCGATCAACGGCGCCTACGCACCCGGCTCGACGTTCAAGTTGATCACTGCGTCATCGTTGGTGATGCACAAGGAGATCAACACCACCGACCGCTACGCTTGCCCCGGCGCGGTGTCGATCGACGGCCGGGTGAAGACCAACTTCGAGTCCGAGGCGCTCGGCCCGATCAATCTCGAGAACGCGCTCGGCTACTCGTGCGACACGTTCTTCTACAGTCCCGCCGCTGCGGAGTATTACCGCGACCAGCAGCGGATTGCCAAAAACGAAAAGCCTCACGAGTACCTCCAGCGCATGGCCGCGGCGTACGGCGTGGGCAGCGCGGCGGGCATCGACCTGCCGAGCGGCGAACAGGCCACCGGCAGCTATGCCGATCGCGAAACGCGCATGGCGCGCTGGAAGGCCAACCGCGCCGAGTACTGCGCGGCCGGCCGACGCGGATACCCGCAGATCAAGGACAGCAAGCAACGCGCCTACCTGACCCTGCTCGCCAAGGAGAACTGCACTGACGGCTGGCGTTACCGCGCCGGCGACAACGCCGACCTGTCGATCGGCCAGGGCGAGACCACGATGTCGCCGTTGCAACTCGCCCTCGCCTATTCCGCGCTGGTCAACGGCGGCAAGCTCTGGTCGCCCACGCTCGGCTGGGCCGTCGTCGACCCCAAGGGCAAGGTCGTCGAGAAGATCACCCCGAAGCTGCGCGGCCGGGTACCGGTGAGCCAGTCGCTGTTCAACTACATCACCAAGTCGCTGAGCTTCAGCCGCGGCTGGGCGGTGTCGGGCGCCTACGCCTACATCGGCTCACCGCTGGCCCAGGTGCTCGGCGGCAAGACGGGCACCGCCGAGGTCTACGGCAAGCAGGACACGTCCTGGCTGGCGTCGTGGGGGCCGACCTACAAGGACCACGGCGCCACCCGCGCCCGCTTCGTCGTCGTCGGCATGCTCGAGCAGGCCGGCGTCGGCGCGATGTCGGCCGGGCCGATGCTCAAGAAGGTCTGGCACGGGCTGCTCGGCGGCGCCGGCGACTCCGACCACCGCGCCATCTACCCCGACTCGCAGCCGCTCACCGAACTCCCGGCCGTCACCTCCCAGCCGGCGACCAACCGATGAGCATCACCGCCCGCGATCCGCGCGAACCGTTCGCGCTGACCGCGCCGGTCATACCGCTCGAGCGGCGCACGCGTGGGTACGACATCCCGCTCGCGCTCTGCGCGCTCGCCCTGGCGCTCATCGGCGCGGTGCTGGTGTGGGCGGCCACCCGAGACCTACAGCGCGCTGCGGGCGGGAATCCGCAGTCTTTCTTTTACCGACATCTGATCAACATCGTGATTGCCGGCGGCCTGATGGTGTTGGCCGCGCGGCTCGATGCCCGCCTGTTACGCCTGTTCGGGCCGATCGTCTATTGCGCGAGCCTGCTCGGGCTGGTGCTGGTGCTGGTGGCCGGAACCACCGTCAACGGCGCCCGTGCCTGGGTGCGGCTCGGCCCGGAATTCGAGCTGCAACCGGCCGAGTTCATGAAGCTCGGGCTCATCGTCGGCATGGCCGTGCTGTTCGCGCAGCGCGCCGCGCACCGTGACGACGACGGGCCGCCGAACACCAGCGACGTGCTCATCGCGATCGGGCTCGTCGCCGTGCCGCTCGGGCTGATCATGCTGCAGCCCGACCTCGGGTCGGCGATGGTGCTCGGCTGCGCGGCCTACGGTGTGCTGATCGCCGCCGGGGTGCGCGCTCGCTGGACGGTCGGGCTGATCGTGATGGGGGTGTTGGCCGCGTACCTGGCGATCCGGGCCGGCGTCCTGCAGGGCTACCAACTCGAGCGGGTCACCGCGTTCACCCATCCCGACCGCGACGTGCAGGGTTCGGCCTACAACATCACGCAGGCGCACATCGCGGTCGCCAACGGCGGCTTGTTCGGCACGGGCCTGTTCCACGGACCCCAAACCAACGGCGGCTACGTGCCGGCGCAGCAGACCGACTTCATCTTCTCGGTGGCCGCCGAGGAGTTCGGACTGGTCGGCGGGGGAGTGATCGTCGCACTCTTCGCGACGTTGTGCTGGCGCGGGCTGCGGATCGCCCGGCACGCCGACGACGCCGGCAAGCTCGTGGCCGTCGGCGTGGTGTGCTGGTTCGCGTTCCAGGCCTTCCAGAACATCGGCATGACGATCGGCCTCACACCGGTGACCGGCGTGCCGCTGCCGTTCGTGTCCTACGGCGGGTCGTCGATGTTCGCGCAGGGACTCGCCGTGGGGCTGCTGCAGGCCGTCTACCGGCGCACGTCAACCGGGTAGCGGATCGACCGCACGACGCGAGGTGAGCGACGTGGCGATGCTGGCGGTCATCACCATCGCCATCGCAATGAGCATCACCGGCGTCAGGTGCTGGCCGAGCACGATCACCCCGGCCAACGCCCCGACGGCCGGCTCGAGGCTCATGAGCAACCCGAACACCGCGGTCGACAGCTTGCGCAGCGCGATCAGTTCCAGCGTGTACGGCACCAGCGACGACAGCATCGCGACGCCCAGGCACGCGCCGAGCACCCGCGGGTCCAGGAGCATCCGGCCGGCCTGCGCTACCCCCGCAGGGAGCACCACGAGCATGCCCACCGCGCAGCCCAACCCCAGCGCCTCCATCGCCGGGAACGTGTGCGTCACCCGCTTCGCGAGCAGGATGTACGCCGCCCAGCAGGCAGCGGCGCCGAGCGCCAGCACGATGCCGAGCGTCTGCACCCCCGACTGCTCGCCGCGCAGCGCGAGCAGCGTCACGCCGGCCGCGGCCAGCGCAGCCCATCCGAAGTCCCGCAACCTGCGCGAGCCGGCGATCGCCACGCCGAGCGGCCCGAGGAACTCGATGGTCACCGCAACTCCCTGCGGCAGGCGGAGCAACGCCTCGTAGAAGAGCCAGTTCATCGTCGCGACGATGACGCCGTACAGCGCTACCAGGGCGAGGTCGCGGCGGCTGCGGCCGGCCACCCTCGGGCGGCTGATGGCCAGCAACACGACCGCGGTCATCAGCACCCGCAGGAACGCGACCCCGGCCGGCCCGGCCCGGTCGAAGATCAGCGCCGCGAACGCCGCGCCGAGCTGCACGGATGCCATCGCGGCCAGCAGCGGCACCTCGGGCGGCGCCGAATGCACCAGCCGGGCTGCAATACGCACCCAGCGATGGTGCCAGCGCCGCGAAATCGCGACCAGCCGTCCGAATCGGATGCGAGGATGGCCACCATGGCTGCGCGCACCATCACCGTCACGCTCACCGCCGCCGCGTTACTCGCCGGGTCGGCATTCGTACCGGTCGCCGCCCAGGCCGGGCCGCCACCGAGCGCGGTGGGCGCCGCCGGTGCCGGGGATCCCTACTTCCCGCTGCAGGGCAACGGCGGCTACGACGTCGCCCACTACGACCTGGCGATCCACTACACGCCGGCCGGCACGCAGCTGTCCGGGCACGCGACCATCACCGCCACGACCACCCAGCCGCTGGCGCGCTTCGACCTGGATCTGCGCCCGAGCATGGTGGCCTCGTCGGTCACCGTCGACGGCCGGGCCGCGAGTTTCCGTCAACCGGCCGCCCGCACCCAGGAGTTGATCGTCACCCCGGCGCGGCAGCTGTCGGCGGGCGCTTCGTTCACCGTCGTGGTCGACTACGCCGGCACCGCGCGGCCGGCCGTCGACCCGGACGGCTCGCTCGACGGGTTCATCCCGACGAACGACGGTGCCTTCGTGGCCAGTGAACCGCAGGGCTCGCCCACCTGGTTCCCGGTCAACGACACGCCCGGCGACAAGGCCACCTATGCCGTCCAGGTGACCGTGCCGGCGGGGCTCACCGCGGTGTCCAACGGACGACTCGTCAGTCATCGCAGCGCCGGCGCCGAGACAACGTGGTCGTGGGTGATGAACCAGCCGATCTCGAGCTACCTCGTCACCGCGACGATCGGGCAGTTCGACGTCACCACCGGGCGCACTCCCGGGGGCGTGCCGTACTTCGTTGCCGTCGACCCGACCCAGGCGCAGCGCTCGGCCGCGAGGCTGGCGAAGCTGCCGGCGATCATCGACTACTACAGCTCGGTGTACGGGCGGTACCCGTTCGGGCAGGCCGGGGCGATCGTCGACGACGCACCCGAGGTCGGCTATGCCCTGGAGACCGCCACCCGTCCGGTGTTCGACCGCGCCCCGAGCCTGTCGACGCTGGCTCACGAGCTGGCGCACCAGTGGTACGGCGACACCGTGACGCTGCACCACTGGCGCGACATCTGGCTCAACGAGGGCTTCGCCGAGTTCTCCGCGTGGCTGTGGGGCGAGCACACCGGGGGCCGGACCACCGCGCAGCAGCTCGACAGGCTACTCGCGCGTTCGGACCCCGACTGGTACCAGCCGCCACCCGGCAACCCCGGCGCATCGGATGAGATTTTCGCGGACTCGGTCTACGACCGCGGCGCGGCCACCCTCGCGGCGCTGCGGATCAAGCTGGGCGACCCCACGTTCTTGCCGATCATGCGCGGCTGGGTGCGGATGCACCGGTTCGGCAACGCGACGGTCGAGGAGTTCACCGCGTACGCCCAGCGCAGCTCGCCGGTGCCGCTGGCGAACTTCTTCCGGACCTGGCTCTACTCGAAGACGAAGCCCACGCTCTGATCCGCCGGTAGCATCGGTAGGCGTGCCTGTCGCGTCCGTGTTCGCCGATCTGGAGCCGTTGCTGCCCCGGGTCGGCAAGCCGATCCAGTACGTCGGCGGGGAGCTGAACGCGCGGGTGAAGGACTGGGACTCGGTGCCGGTGCATTGGGCGCTGATGTACCCCGATGCGTACGAGGTCGGGCTGCCCAACCAGGGGGTGCAGATCCTCTACGAGGTGCTCAACGAACGCCCGGACGCGCTGGCCGAGCGCACCTACGCCGTGTGGCCCGATCTCGAGGCGTTGCTGCGTGAGCACGGCATCAGCCAGTTCACCGTCGACGCGCATCGCCCGGTCGGCGCGTTCGACGTCCTCGGGGTGTCCTTCGCGACCGAGCTCGGCTACACCAACCTGCTGACCGGGCTCGACCTCGCCGGCATCCCGTTGCACGCCCGCGACCGCGGTGTCGAGCACCCGATCGTGGTGGCCGGCGGTCACGCGGCGTTCAACCCGGAGCCGATCGCCGACTTCGTCGACGCCGCGGTGCTCGGCGACGGCGAGCAGGCAGTCGGCGCGATCACCGAGGTCGTGCGTGACTGGCTCGCCGCCGGCCGCCCCGACGGGCGCGACGGACTGCTGCTGCGGCTCGTCGGCACCGGCGGGGTGTACGTGCCGCGCTTCTACGACGTCAGCTATCTGCCGGACGGCCGGATCGCGGCGGTGACACCGAACCGCTCGGGCGTGCCGGACAGGGTTGCCAAACACACCGTCATGGACCTTGACGAGTGGCCCTACCCGAAGACCCCGCTGGTGCCGTTGGCCGAGTCGGTGCACGAGCGCATGTCGGTGGAGATCTTCCGTGGCTGCACTCGCGGCTGCCGGTTCTGCCAGGCCGGGATGATCACCCGCCCGGTGCGCGAGCGGTCGATTGACGGCATCGGCGAGATGGTCCGAAAGGGCCTTGCTGCAACGGGTTTCGAAGAGGTCGGGCTGCTGTCGCTCTCCTCGGCCGACCACTCCGAGATCGGCCCGCTCGCCAAGCAGTTGGCCGACCGGTACGCGGACGAGAAGGTCGGGCTCTCGCTGCCGTCGACCCGTGTCGACGCGTTCAATATCGACCTCGCCAACGAGTTCTCGCGCAACGGCCGCCGCTCCGGGCTGACGTTCGCCCCGGAGGGCGGCTCGGAACGGTTGCGCCGGGTGATCAACAAGATGGTCAGCAAGGACGACCTGATCCGCACCGTCAGCACCGCGTACGGGCAGGGCTGGCGGCAGGTGAAGCTGTACTTCATGTGCGGTCTGCCCACCGAAACCGACGACGACGTGCTCGAGATCGCCGAGATGGCCCACGACGTCATCCGCGCCGGCCGCGAGGCGGCCGGCTCGAAGGACATCCGGTGCACCGTGTCGATCGGCGGGTTCGTGCCCAAGCCACACACGCCGTTCCAGTGGGCCGCGCAGGCAGCGCCCGAGATGATCGACGCCCGGCTGCGCAAGCTGCGTGAGGCGATCAACGCCAACCGTTCGCTGGGCCGCAACGTCGGAATGCGTTATCACGACGGGCAACCGTCGCTCGTCGAAGGGCTGCTCTCGCGCGGCGACCGGCGGGTCGGCGCGGTGATCGAGCAGGTCTGGCGCGACGGCGGGCGCTTCGACGGCTGGACCGAGCACTTCTCCTTCGAGCGCTGGATGAAGGCGGCCGCGGCCGTGGGCGTCGACGTGGACTGGTACACCACCCGAGAGCGGGACGGTGACGAGGTGCTGCCCTGGGATCACCTCGACTCGGGCCTGGACAAACAGTGGTTGTGGGACGACTGGCAAGACGCGCTCGGTGAGTTCGAGCAGGACGACTGCCGCTGGACGCCGTGCTTCGACTGCGGGGTGTGCTCCAACCTGGGCACCGACATCCAGATCGGGCCCACCGGCCGGTCCCTGCTTCCGCTCGTCACCCCTCCCAGGTCCTGAGCGGGCGTCCCGCGTCTACCGCGCCACTCAACGGGGGCAAAGGCGGCGCAACAACCTGCGGCTGCGCCGCGCCGCACGGAACTCGTCGGCCGCGGCGGGGGAGAGCCGGCCGGCCTTGGCCTGCTCACGCGCGAACCCGAAGCCGTCGGCGTAGGACGTGGTCTTCGGCCGGTCGGCTGCCCACTGCACGAAGGCCTGCCGGGCCGCTGGTCGGGCGAGCAGGGCCGGCCAGTGGTGGGCGACCTCGCGGCAGCGTTTGGCGAGCAGGGCCTGGCGGGCTGCTTCAATGCGGTCGGGTGCGAACCCGCCGGGCACCGGCGCCCGGCGCACCAGGGCGTCGACGAGGTGCGCCTGGCGTACCGCCAACGGCTCGGTGCTACTCATGTCACCGACCCCTGCCCAGCAGCGGCCGCGATCAGGTCGAGCTCACGGTGCAGGTCGGCGGCGGGTGGGTAGTCACCGTCGCGTTCGAGCAGCCAGGCGACGTCGCGACGTTCGGCCGCGAGCTGTCGCACCAGCGCGAGCACCGGCTCGGGCACCGCATCGGTGTGCGTGTCGTGGTAGAGCCCGCCCTGTTCGGCACCGCCGGCCAGATGGCAGTATGCGATGCGCTCGGTCGGCAGGGCGGCGAGTTCAGCGTGCGGGTCCAGCCCGGCGTTACGGGCGTTGGCATAGACGTTGGCAACGTCGAGCAGCAGCAGCGCGCCGGTGCGCTCGAGGATCTCGGTGAGGAACTGGCCCTCGGTCAGTTCGGCGTCGGGCCAGTCGAACAGCGCAGCGATCGGTTCGAGGGCAAGCGGAACGGGCAGTTCGGCCTGGGTCCGCCGCACGTTCGTGACGATCCACGACAGCGCCTCCTTGGTACGCGGCACCGGCAGCAGATGCCCGGCCTCTACGCCGCCAACGCGCACGAAGGCGATGTGTTCACTCGCCAGTGGCGCGCCCAACACGGCGACGCAGTTGGCCAGATAGCGCACCCGCCGCGGGTCGACCGGCTCGGCGCCGCCGAGCGAGAGCCCGATGCCGTGCGGGACCACCGGGACTCCGCGGGCCCGGATCGGGGCGAGGGTGGCCGGCACCGCGGGGGTGCCGTCGCCGCCTAGCAGGTTCTCGGCCACCACCTCGGTGAACCCGAGGCCGGGCAGCTCGGCGAACACGCCGGCGATCTCGGGGCGCCAGCCCATCCCGATGCCGGACAGTTCGGTCTGCATTCGTCCCGTGGTCGTCATCCGCCGCACCCGCCGCCGCACCCGCCGCCGCCGCATCCGCCGCATCCGCCGCCACCGCCGCCGCTGGCAACCGCATCCTTCGCGCCCACGGCGGAGGCGAAGTCGGGTTCCGCGGCCACCAGCGCCGTGCCGCCGAACACCGCCACCGAAAGTGGGAGCGCTCCTGGTCGGTAGGTGGGGAACGAAGGCCGGCTGGACGGGTCGAGATAGGGGTAGGCGAACTTCAACTCACGCAACGCTCGCCGCCCGGCACGCGTGGTGGAGGAGGCCACCATGGTCAGCGCGCACGCAATCGAGCAGATGAGCACGCCGACCAAAAGCATGAGGAAGGTGACCGGCTTGCCGTTCCCGGAGCCGGCGGCGGCGCGTGCGCTGCCCAGCACGATCACGGCGATGACGGGCAGGACCGCCCAGACACAGTGCGACACGAACCGGGGGCTGCGGGTCGTGACCAGCCCGCCCTTGCGCAACTCCTCGGTCACCTGAGCCACCGCGCGTTGGACCGGTGGGCGGCGCAGCGCTTCGCGGGCCTGCACGGTTCGACCCGGGCGCTGCAGGTACACGGCACGGGTCACCGGATCGAGATCACCCGGGACGGCGGCCGCAACGAGGCAGCCGTTGTCGTCGATCAGCCCGCGGCTGCGCAATTCGGTCAGCGCGACCACCGCCGGCAGTACCACCCCGCCGTTCAGCACTGCGATCTGCATCGGGCTCAACGTCTTCGCGTTCATCGGCGGCAAACCGTTGCCCCGGGTGGCCCCGCGCAAAAGCACGACCATCGTGACGACGGCGGCGCTGCCCAACAGCACGTACCAGGCGAGGAACTGGGGCCCGGCCATGCCCCAGGTGTTGCCGGCGAAGCGGGAACGTGCGAGCTGAACTGCACCGTGGTCGATCATGGCGCTGCCCTCCGGTGTCCGCTCGTCCGGGGCAGAGATCCGCGCTGATCTGGTCGGCTGTTCGCCAGGTGCCTGACTGCCCCGATTCGATGGATCACGTAGTGGAAGGCTAATTGGAGGGTCAGGATGGGTCGTTGTCAAGTGTTCTCGCTACGCATTTCGCAGCCCGCCGCTCGCGTCCGGCACACTCGACACGTGCCGCGCCGAACTCCCGAGGGCCCGCCCCCGCCACCCGTCGTCCTGCGGGTGCGCATGCGCTACGCCAAGCGCGGCCGGCTGCGCTTCACCTCCCACCGCGACTTCGCCCGCGCGTTCGAGCGGGCGCTGCGCCGGGCCGCGGTCCCGATGGCCTACTCGGCCGGGTTCACTCCGCATCCCAAGATCAGCTACGTCGGGGCGTCGCCGACCGGCGTGGCGAGCGAGGCCGAGTTCCTCGAGATCGGCCTCGCTCGGGTTGTCGACGTGCAACAGTTGCGCGACGAGATCGACACCGCGTTGCCGGACGGGTTGGACATCGTCGACGCCGTGGTCGCCGGGCCCGGCTCCCTCGCCGAGCGGATGGAGGCCTCGGCGTGGCGAATCGAGTTCCCCGGCGTGGCGCCGAGCACCGCGCGCGACGCGCTGGCCACCTTCCTCGACCGCCGCGAGATCAGTGTCGAGCGGCTCACGAAGGGTGGCCGGCGCACCGTCGACGTCCGTGGCCCCGTGGTGCACGCAGCGATGCGCGAACCCGCCCCGGAGCCGTCCGAAGCCGCTGTTGCGCCCGAACGTGCGATACTGGACATCGTCGTACGGCAGGTGACCCCGGCGGTACGACCCGACGATGTCGTACTTGCTTTGCGTGACGTTGCCGGTCTCGCCCCGGTTTCGCCGCCCGTTGCGGTGCGCCTGGCGCAGGGACCGCTCGACGATTGCGGTGTGGTCGGTGATCCACTGATCGCCGACCACGAGCAGGCCCCGACGCCGACGTGAGCACGAACAGCACGATCCACCGCAGCGCCGCTGCGACGAAGACTTTGCCGGTCGAGCCGACCAATCGGCCTGGACCAGCCACAACCGCCTCTGTGCGGTCGCGGTTCACACCGATGTGAGCCGCGCCCGGAGGCCGAACGGAGTTGACCCGAGCAGATGCTCGATACCGACGACAACACCACAGCCACCGAAACTCCCGCAGCCCCGACACGGGCACCGCGCAAGCGTGCGCCCCGTGAAACCGCGGTAGCCGCCGAGGAGTCCGCCGCACCGACGGCCGTCGACGGCGCGGACAGCGAGGCTGGGGCCCCACGCAAGCGCGCGCCCCGCAAGGCGGCGGCGAAGAAGGCAACTGCGAAGAAGGCGGCCGCGAAGAAGGCCGCCAAGCAGGCGGCCGCGAAGGCCCCGGCCGACGCCGTCGACCAGTCGGCCGACACGCCGAGCGGCGACGTGCCCGAGCCCTCGGCCGCGCCGGCGCCGGCGAAGAAGACGGCGCGCAAGCGCGCGGCCAAGAAGGCCGTCCCCGCCGCCCAGGTGGGCGTAGAGGTGGGCGTAATGGGAGGCGTAGAGACGGGCGTAGAGACGGGCGTACCGGCGGGCGTCCCGGCCGTCCCTGGGACCGCACCCGAGGCGAGCGCCGAGCCCGAGCCGAAGCCGGCGCGCAAGCGGGCAGCCCGTAAGTCGGCACGCGCTGTGACGCCGTCGCAGGAATCGGCTCCCGCGCACCGAGGCCGCCGACGAGCCGGCGCCGGCCGGCCAACTGCTGTTCCTCGCGCCGAGCGAGGAGACGGCCGCCGAACAAGCGAAGCCCGACGAGGCCGTTGCGGCCGACCCCGAAGAGGTCCGCGACGCCGCAATCGAGCAGGCCACCGGTGCCCGCCGCCGCCGCCGCCGCGGGCGCCGCGGCCGCGGGCGCAGCGCGGACGCCACCGACGAGGCCGCCACCGACGAGGCCGCCACCGACGAGGCCGCCACCGACGAGGCCGCCACCGACGAGGCCGCCACCGACGAGGCCGGCACCGAGGCGGCCGACGCCGCGGTGGACAGCGAAACCGTCAAAGCCGACGCCGCGCCGGCTGCGGCCGAGCCGGTAGCGGCCGAGCCGACGGCCTCCACCTCACGCAAACGCCGCCGCCGGCGCGCGGGCGCTGCGACCGACGACTCCGACGGCGACCCCAACACCGTCGTCCACATCCGCGAGCCCAAGCGCGACGACGACGGGGTGCGCGGCGTCAAGGGCTCGACCCGGCTAGAGGCCAAGCGACAGCGCCGCCGCGACGGCCGCGAGACGACCCGCCGCCGCGCCCCGATCCTGTCCGAGGCCGAGTTCCTCGCCCGCCGTGAGGCCGTCGAGCGTGCGATGGTGGTGCGCCAGAACGGCGAACGCACCCAGATCGCGGTGCTGGAGGACGGCATCCTCGTCGAGCACTACGTGACCCGCGCCAGCGCCACCTCCTACGTCGGCAACATCTACCTGGGCCGGGTGCAGAACGTGCTCCCCTCGATGGAGGCGGCGTTCGTCGACATCGGCAAAGGCCGCAACGGCGTCCTGTACGCCGGCGAGGTCAACTGGGACGCCGCCGGGCTCGAGGGCAAGTCCCGCGCGATCGAGAACGCGCTGAAGTCCGGCGACACCGTGCTGGTGCAGGTGACGAAGGACCCGATCGGCCACAAGGGCGCGCGGCTGACCAGTCAGATCTCGCTGCCCGGCCGGTTCCTGGTCTACGTGCCCGGCGGCGGCATGACCGGCATCAGCCGCCGGCTGCCGGACATCGAGCGGCACCGGCTCAAGTCGATCCTGAAGAAGATCGTCCCCGAGGACGCCGGCGTGATCGTGCGGACGGCGGCGGAGGGGGCGAGCGAGACGGAACTCACCCACGACGTCGAGCGGCTGACCGCCCAGTGGCGCGAGGTCGAGGGGGCCGCCCAGCGCAAGTCGTCGGCCCCGACGCTGCTGCACGGCGAGCCCGACCTCGCGACCCGCGTCGTGCGCGACGTCTTCAACGAGGACTTCAAGTACCTACAGGTGCAAGGCGACGAAGCGTGGGCGACGGTGTCGGGCTATGTCGAGGGCGTCGCGCCGGAACTCGTCGAGCGGCTGACCCACCACGTCGGCGAGACCGACCTGTTCCACGAACTGCGCATCGACGAGCAGTTGATGAAGGCGCTCGACCGCAAGGTGTGGCTGCCCTCGGGCGGCTCGCTGGTCATCGACCGCACCGAGGCCATGACCGTGATCGACGTCAACACCGGCAAGTTCGTCGGGTCGGGCGGCAATCTCGAGGAAACCGTCACCCGCAACAACCTCGAAGCCGCCGAGGAGATCGTGCGACAGCTGCGGCTGCGCGACGTCGGCGGTATCGTGGTGATCGACTTCATCGACATGGTGCTGGAGTCGAACCGCGAGCTGGTGCTGCGCCGCCTGACCGAGTGCCTGGGCCGCGACCGGACGAAGCACCAGGTCGCCGAGGTCACCTCGCTCGGGCTCGTGCAGATGACCCGCAAGCGGGTCGGCGAGGGGCTGCTCGAGGCGTTCAGCGAGCCGTGTGAGGTATGCAACGGCCGCGGCGTCATCGTGCATGCGGAGCCGATCGAGCGCCCCGGCACCGGCGCGGACGACGACGAGCGCGCGCGGGGCAAGCAGGGCAAACGGCGCCGCGGCGGACGCTCCGGCGACGGCAACGACCCGGCAGCTGCGGCCGCCTCCCACGAGCAGCGGCAGGCCGCCGGCGCGGCCATGGCGGCGATCCACCGCGCGACTCACGGCGCCGAGCCCGGCGCGGACGGTTCGCCGGAGCCGGACGTCTCGCCCGACAGCGAGCTCGTCGAGGTCACCCTGGCCGAGGATGAGCCGGAGATCACCCCGGACCTCCCGTACTCGGCTGTGGCGACCCTCCAAGCGGACCCGGGGAACGGGGCCGAACCGGAGCCTGAGCCGGAGCGGGCGCCGGAGTCCGAAGCAGAGCCGGAGTCCGAAGCAGAGCCGGAGTCCGAAGCAGAGCCGGAGTCCGAAGCAGAGCCGGAGTCCGAAGCAGAGCCGGAGTCAGGGCCCGAGCGCCGGCCGGAGCCCGAACCGTTGCCCGCGGCGGCCGTCGACAACCCGCCGCAGACCACCGCGAATGCGGAGGATGTGATCGCCGCAGTCGCGGTGACCGTGCCCCCGGGAGCGCGCCGCCCCCCGAAACGACCGCGGAACCCGAGCAGGCGACCCCGGCTCCCCGGCGCCGCCGCCGCGTCGCCAGCCGCCCGGCCGGCCCGCCGGAGACGAGTTGAGCGGCGACATCTCTCGCTGAGTGGCGACGCCTGGGGCTCAGTGGCGACTTACAACTCGCCACTCAACCTCGGAAGTCGCCACTCACCTGCGGGGCGGCGCCCGGGAGCGCCCGGCGGGTTTTGCCGGTCCTGGCGGCCGTGACGTATCCTGGACGACGGCCCATCGCGAGGTGGGTCTTTCTCTGAGCGCCCGCGACCGTAGCGTCCAGCGGCGCCCCGCGCCAGCAGTTCGAGGAGTGACACCCGCGATGTACGCCATCGTCAAGACCGGCGGCAAGCAGTACAAGGTCGCCGAAGGCGACGTGATCGAGGTCGAGAAGCTCGACGCCGTTCCGGGCGCCGAGGTCGCGCTGCCCGCGGTGCTGCTCGTCGACGGCGACGCTGTCACCCACGATGCCGACACCCTGTCGGCGGCGAAGATCACCGCCGAGGTGGTCGCACAGACCAAGGGTCCGAAGATCCGCATCCACAAGTTCAAGAACAAGACCGGCTACCACAAGCGGCAGGGTCACCGTCAGCGGCTGACCCAGCTGAAGGTCACCGGCATCAGCGCGAAGTAAGGACGGCACGCTATGGCTCATAAAAAGGGTGCGTCCAGCTCCCGCAACGGGCGCGACTCGAACGCCCAGTACCTCGGCGTCAAGCGCTTCGGCGGCCAGGTCGTCAAGGCCGGCGAGATCATCGTTCGCCAGCGCGGCACCAAGTTCCACCCGGGGGCGGGCGTCGGCCGGGGCAAGGACGACACGCTGTTCGCGCTCGAGGCCGGCGCCGTGCAGTTCGGCGTCTCCCGCGGCCGTAAGACCGTGAATGTGGTTGCCGCGGGCTGAGCCCCGCCAGCTGGGAGCCGTGCTGACTTCCAGCGAGTCCTCGCCATGACCAGGTTCGTCGACCGCGTCGTGCTGCACGTGAACGCCGGCAACGGCGGACACGGGGTCGCCTCGATCCACCGCGAGAAGTTCAAGCCGCTCGGCGGCCCGGACGGCGGCAACGGCGGGCGCGGCGGCGACGTCGTGCTCGTCGTCGACCGCAACGTCCACACGCTGCTCGACTTCCACCACCACCCGCACCAGAAGGCCGGCAACGGCAAACAGGGCGCGGGCAGCAACCGCAACGGCGCCGAGGGCGCCGACCTGGACCTGCGCGTACCCGACGGCACCGTGGTGCTCGACCGCGCCGGCGACGTGCTGGCCGACCTCACCGGCCTCGGCGCGAGGTTCGTCGCAGCCCACGGCGGCCGGGGCGGGCTGGGCAACGCGGCGCTGGCCTCCACCCGCCGCAAGGCGCCCGGCTTCGCGCTGCTCGGCGAGCCCGGCGAGGCGCGTCGAACGTCGTCCTGGAGCTCAAGAGCGTCGCCGACGTCGGGCTGGTCGGCTTCCCGAGCGCCGGCAAGTCCTCGCTCATCGCCGCCCTGTCCGCGGCCCGGCCCAAGATCGCCGACTACCCGTTCACCACGCTCGTGCCGAACCTCGGCGTGGTGGCGCCGGCGACACCACCTTCACCGTCGCCGACGTCCCGGGCCTGATCCCGGGCGCCGCCGAGGGCAAGGGCCTCGGCCTGGACTTCCTGCGCCACGTCGAGCGCTGCTCGGTGCTGCTGCACGTGCTCGACTGCGCCACGCCTCGAACCCGGCCGCGACCCGCTCAGCGACCTCGACGCCATCGAGGCCGAACTCGGCCGCTACGACGGCACGTTCGGCGGCACTGCTGGCCAAGCCACGCCTCGTCGCGCTCAACAAGGTCGACGTCGCCGGAGGCCCGCGAGCTCGCCGAGCTGGTCCGACCGGACATCGAGGCCCGCGGCGCTGCGCGTGTTCGAGATCTCGGCGGTTTCGCACGCCGGGCTGCGGGAGCTCACCTTCGCACTCGCCGCCGCGGTCGAGGCCGACCGCGCCGCCCGCCCGGTCCTCGAGACGCCGCGCATCGTGCTGCGGCCCACCGCCGGTCGACGACGCCGGGTTCACCGTCGACCTCGACCCGGAGATCCCCGGCGGCTTCCTCGTGCACGGCGACAAGCCGGTGCGCTGGGTGCGGCAGACCAACTTCGAGAACGACGAGGCGGTGGGCTACCTCGCCGACCGGCTCAAGCGCCTCGGCGTCGAGGACGAGCTGGCCCGCCTGGGCGCACAGCCGGGCGCGGCCGTGACCATCGGTGGGGTCACCTTCGACTTCGAGCCGTCGGCCGGGGTCGACGAGGCCGACTACCAGCCGACCCGGCGCGGGCACGACGCGCGGTTGGCGACGAACACGCGCGCGAGGTCGGCCGAACGCCTCGCGGCCAAGCGAGAACGCCGCGTCCCGGTCGAGGACGTGGACGACGAATGACCATCACCGACCAGATCGCCGCGGCCCGGCGCATCGCTGGTGAAGGTCGGGTCGTCGTCGCTGACCTCCCGCGGTCGGCTCGACCCACCGCGCCTGGACGCGATCGTCGCTGCGCTCGCCGCCCGGGTCGCCGGCGGCCAGCAGGTGGTGCTGGTGTCCTCCGGCGCGATCGCGGCCGGGATCGGCCCGCTCGGCCTGCAACGCTCGCCCGCGCGACCTCGCCACCCAGCAGGCCGCGGCGAGCGTCGGCCAGCTGCTGCTCGTCGAGCGCTACGCCGCGTCCTTCGCCCGGTTCGGGCTGCGGGTCGGGCAGGTGCTGCTCACCGCCGACGACCTGCACCGCCGCGGGCACTACCGCAACGCCCATCGCACCCTGGAACGGCTGCTCGCGCTCGGCGTGATCCCGATCGTCAACGAGAACGACACCGTCGCCACCCACGAGATCCGCTTCGGCGACAACGACCGCCTCGCCGCGCTCGTCGCCCATCTGGTCGGTGCCGACGCGCTGGTGCTGCTCACCGACGTCGACGGCCTCTACACCGGGCGACCGGGTCGGCCCGGCGCCCGGTTCATCCCCGAGGTCACCAGCATGACCGAGCTAGCCGGCGTCGACATCAGCCGAGCCGGCAGCCATGTCGGCTCGGGCGGCATGACGACCAAGATCGATGCCGCGGCCATCGCCACCAGCGAGGGCATCCCGGTGGTCCTCGCCGCCTCGCAACCGGATCGGGGAGGCGCTGCGAGCGGAGACCGGCACCGTTTTCCACCCGGCCGGCGAACGCAGCGCGTCGCGGCTGTTCTGGCTGCGCGCACGCCACCACGCCGCGCGGCCGTCTCGTGCTGGACGCGGGTGCGGTCGCGGCGGTGGTCGAGCGGCGCAAGTCGCTTGCTGCCGGCCGGCGTGACCGGGGTGAGCGGTGAGTTCTACTCCGGCGAACCGGTCGACCTCGTCGACCCCGACGGCGTTCCCGTCGCGCGCGGGCTCGTCGGCTACGACGCCACCGATCTGCCGCCGCTGCTCGGGCACAAGACCAGCGAACTGCCGGCCGAATTCCGCCGCGAACTCGTCCATCGCGATGATCTGGTGCTTTTGAGCTGATTTGCGATCCTGTGGCGGTACACCGGTGCCATGACGGCTCAATTTCCCGAGCAGCCACCGCCGCAGCAACCGCCCGGCCGGTCGGTCAAGGACAAGCCCAGGTTCACCATCGGCCAGATCCTGGGGTGTGCTCGGCGCGCTGGTCACCCTGCTGATCATGTGGCGGCAAGGGCGACGCAAGGGCGAGGACTGAATATCCTTGCCGGCATGAGAATCGCAGTGAACGCTCGCCGCCACTTCGCGGGCCAAGACGCGCCACGTGCGTCCCGCTCATGACCGAGCGGGCCGCCACCGAGCAGGACGTCCGGGCCGTCGCGCAACGCGCGCGAGAGGCCGCGGTGGACGTCGCTCCGCTGCCGCGTCGGGCCAAGGACGCCGCTCTGCACGCCATGGCCGATGCGCTCGACGCCGCGACCGCCGACGTGCTCACCGGCAACGCACGCGATCTGGCCGCCGGTCGCGAGTCCGGGATGACCGCGGGACTGCTGGACCGACTCGCGCTGACCGACGAGCGGGTCGCGGCGATGGCACGGGGTCTGCGCGACGTCGCCGGGCTGCCGGATCCGGTCGGCGAGGTGCTGCGCGGTTACACCCAGCCCAATGGGCTGGAGATCCGGCAGGTCCGGGTGCCGTTCGGAGTCGTCGCGATGATCTACGAAGCGCGGCCGAACGTCACGGTCGATGCCGCCGGACTCGCGTTGAAGAGCGGTAACGCGGCGCTGCTGCGCGGGTCGGCGTCGGCCTACGAGTCGAACGCGGTGCTCGTCGACGTCCTCGCCGGCGCAGCGGAGAAGGCGGGCCTGCCCCGCGATGCGGTGCAACTCGTGCCCGGCACCGATCGTGGGTCGGTCGGCCACCTCCTGCGCGCCCGCGGCCTCGTCGACCTCATCATTCCACGTGGCGGCGCCGGGCTGATCAACTATGTGGTCGACCACGCGACGGTTCCGGTAATCGAAACCGGCGTCGGTAACGTGCACGTGTATGTCGACGAGAGCGCCGACCTGGACATGGCCGAGCGGGTCGTCGTCAATTCCAAGACCTCGCGGGTCAGCGTGTGTAACTCTGCCGAGACGTTGTTGGTGCACCGCGCAGTGGCCGACGAGTTCCTGCCGAGGATCACGGGCGCATTGCAGAGCGCGGGTGTCGTCTTGCACGGCGACGAGCACTTCGTCGCCCTCGACGACGTCACGGAGGCCACCGACGACGACTGGGCACGCGAGTACCTGTCCCTGGACATGGCGGCGCGGGTGGTCGACGACATCGACGACGCGATCGCCCACATTCGCCGATGGTCGACGGGTCACACGGAGGCCATCATCACCCGCGACCTGCAGGCCGCCCGGCACTTCGTCGCCCGGGTCGACTCGGCCGCGGTGATGGTCAACGCCTCGACTCGGTTCACCGACGGCGGGGAGTTCGGTTTCGGCGCCGAGATCGGGATCTCGACGCAGAAGCTGCACGCGCGCGGCCCAATGGGACTGGCGGAACTGACCTCGACGAAATGGGTCGTGACCGGCGAGGGCCAGGTCCGCTGACGGTCACCCCACCAGCCGACGCAGCCGTTCGGCCGTCGGCGCATCGGCCGGGTAGAACGACTCGATCTCGAGTTCGTCGACCGTGATGTCGGCCGCGGTCTGCACGGTGGCCGCGATCGAGAAGAACGACAACTCGCCGGCAGGGTGTTGCAGGCGCATCGGCACGACGACGTCGTTGCCGAGCGCCGGCTCGAGGCCACCGGGGTAGGCGCACAGTTCCTCGTGCAGGTCGTCCAGCCGGAGGTCGGCCGTCTGGTCGGCGCGGCGGCGCAACCGCTCGAGCAGATGCCCCCGCCACTGCGCGAGGTTCGCGATCCGCGGCGCGAGGCCGCCGGGGTGCAGGCTCAACCGCAACACGTTGACCGGCGGTTCGAGCAAGGCTGCGGCGCATCCGTCGGTGATCATCGCCACGGCGCCGTTCGCGTCCAGCAACTCCCACCAGCGGTTGATCACCAGCGCCGGGATACGGCTCGTGGCCGGTCAGCACCAGGCGCAGCGCCGCCGCGCACGCTGGCGAGTTCCGGCGCGTCGAGGCCACGCTCCGGGTACGCGGGCGCGTAGCCACCGGCCAGCAGCAGCTGGTTGCGCTCGCGCAGCGGCACGTCGAGGTGTTCGGTCAATCGCAAAATCATCTCCGGAGTCGGCTTCGAGCGGCCGGTCTCCACGAAACTGAGGTGCCGCGTCGAGATGTCCGCCTGGATCGACAGGCCCAGCTGGCTGAGCCGCCGGCGCTCGCGCCACTGGCGCAGGAGCTGGCCCACCGGTCGTGCGGGCGGCGCGGCAACGGTCATGCCCCGACGGTAGCTGGCTGGTTGCCGCGCCGCGATTACCCGCGAGGTCAAGGATTTGCGTTACCTCCGAGGGAATCGACCGACCGCACTGGGATCGGTCACGATCGACGGCGTCATCGCCCATCAGGGCCCGTTCGGAAAGGAAAATCTGTCATGACCGACCTCGTGGAGAACTACCTCGCCTGCTGGAATGAGACCGATCCCGCTGCGCGGCGGGCGCTGATCGACCGGCATTGGAGCGCCGATCCGTCCTACCGCGACCCGATGGTGCAGGTGCGCGGCCGCGACGCGCTGGACACCACGATCGGCGCCGTGCAGCAGCAGTTCCCCGGCTTCGTGTTCACCCCGGGCGGTGCGGTGGACGCCCACCACGACCAGGCCCGGTTCACCTGGAATCTCGGTCCGGCCGGCGCGGAGCCACTGGTCGTCGGGTTCGACGTGGTCGTCACCGATGCCGAAGGCCGCATCGAGACCGTGCTCGGCTTCCTCGACAAGGTGCCCGCGGTCTGACCCGAACACCTGAGTTGTCCGCGCTTCGGGTAGCCAGATCGACGCGAAGCGCGGACAACTCGCGGACTCGAGTATGTCCATGGGTAAAGTATGCAACGTGGCGTTTCCGGACTTCCTGGTGATCGGTGCCCCCAAGGCGGGCTCCACTGCGTTGCATGCAGCGCTCGAGCGGCATCCGCAGCTGTTCCTGAGCACGCCGAAAGAACCGAAGTACTTCATGACCGACGGCCGGTCACCGCAACGCACGCACCACCGCGGCCCCGGCGACGCCCACAGCGCTCGAGAGTGGATCTGGCGGCGCGCTGACTACGAGCGGCTGTTCGCCGAGGCGCCGGCCGGCATGCTGCGCGGCGAGAGCACGCCGTTCTACCTCTGGGACAAGACCGCGCACATTCGCATCGCTGCGTCGATACCGCACGTGAAGCTGCTCGCGGTCATCCGCGACCCCGTCGAGCGGGCCTACTCCAATTGGACGCACCTGCGTTCGGACGGTCTGGAGCCCGAGCCCGACTTCCGCCGTGCGTGCAAGGCGGAGCCCGAGCGCAGCGCGCAGGGCTGGGCACCGTTCTGGCGCTACTTGGAACTCGGCCGGTACGGCGAACAGTTCCAGCACCTGTTCGAGCACATCCCCGGCGAACAGGTGCACGTGCTGCGGTACGCGCAGCTGATCGACGAGCCGGCCCGGACGCTCGACGCCGTGACGCGTTTCCTCGGTGTGCAGACCGGCCTGGTCACTGAGATCCCGAGTTCGAACACGAAGTCGTGGGCCGGCCCCGGACCGGTGAACGACGGCCTGCGCCACGTCATGCGCGCCGGCGCCGCGGTCGGCGGCTACCTCCCGCCGCGCTGGTGGCGGCAGGCGCAACGCCCCCTGCTGGCGGCGTTGCACCGGGGCAACGGGCACCGACCGGCGCTGCCGGTGGAAATCCGTCGCGTCCTCGTCGAGCCGTTTCGCGACGACGTCGTGCTGCTGGAATCGTTGCTGGGCCGCTCGTTTCAGGACTGGCTCGGCGACAGCGGCCGTGGCACGTACGCGGTGCGCAAAGCGTTGGCGCCGTCGGAGCGCGACGCCTCCCAGTAGAGCCGGGTCGCACTCGGGGTCTCGGCCACGCTGAGGTAACGAATCGTGCGCCCGTACGGCGTCGGGCCGGCGGCGGCCCGAAAGCTCGACGGGGTACTGCCGAGGGCCGCGCCGGTGCGCTCGAACCAGTTCTGCTGCGCGTTCTCGCGGCCGTCGTAGAACGCCAGCCATTCGTCACCGCTGAGCACCACGCTGGTGATCCGCGCGCCGCGCGCGTCCCACGTGTCTGCCGTCGGTTCGAGCGCGGTGCCGATCTCGTCCCACCCAAGGCCGTCGGCGCTGGTGAGATACACGCTGGTCATCCGGTCCGCCTCGTCGTCCCCGCCGTCGAGCGGGTGCCGGCAGGCCCACATCTGCCACTCCGGGCCGCTGCGCCGAACCACCGGGTCCTTCCAGGCGGTGTCCGCGTCGCCGGCGAGCACGACGGTGCGCTTGCCGTCGGCGAGGTCGGCGAGATCGTCGGCCTCGACGGCCTCGATCCACCAGTGCTTGGAGTTCAGCGTCGAGCAGGCGACGTAGAGCCGCCACCTGCCGTCCTCGAGCGGCACGAGCGCCGGGCGCTCGAGGGACGCCGCGTCGAACTGCGCGCTGGTAACCGTCGTCACCGTTTCGAAGGTGACGCCGTCTGTCGAACGGGCCACCACGTTCGCGAAGCCGCGTCCGGCGGCGACCGGGCGACGCAGCCGGTACGCGAGGTAGAAGGTGCCGTCGAGCCACACCGCGGACGGCCCGCCGGCCCAGTAGCCGATGCCCGAGCCGGGCGGCTCGATCGCGGTCATCGCATCGGGATCGGCGATGGCGTCGAGAATCGCGGCTGCCTGCGTCACCTTCGCAGCCTATAGACGGGTCAGGACTGCAGGTAGCGCAGGCCGATCACCAGTCCGGCGATCACCTACGCCGTCTCGCGCTGCCGAAACGGCTGGGCGTGGATGCGAGGTAGCGCGGCGCTCATGATCCCAGTCCTGATCGTCTGGCCGTCGCGTGCGATGGAACCTCATCGTCTGGCCTGGGGGAGGTTCGAACCCTCTAGGATCTCGGCGTTGCCGAGGCATTCACCGCGGAAGGACTTGCCCGCGTCGAGGAGATCGTCTCGTCGGCGGCGACGAGCGGACAGGTACCCGGCGTCGTGGCCGCCGTCGCCAGCGGGGACAGCCTGCGCATGTTCGTGGCCGGCGAGGCGACGGTGGGCGGCGCCCCGATGCGGCCCGACACGTTGTTCCGGATTGCCTCGCTGAGCAAGCCGATGGCCGCCGCGGCGGTGTTGAGCCTGGCCGAGGACGGCGCGCTGAAACTGGACGAGCCGCTCGACCGGTTGCTCCCCGAACTCGCCGAGCGTCGGGTGCTGCGTCGTCCGGACGGCCCGCTCGACGACACCGTGCCCGCGCCCCGCCGGCCCACCGTGCGTGATCTGCTGACCTTCACCTGGGGCATGGGGATGGCGGGTGCGATGTTCGTCGCGCCGCAGCCGTGGCCGATCGTGACCGCGGCCGCCGAACGGTCCCTGCACACCTTCGGGCCGCCGGCGCCCGGGTCGACCCCCGATCCGCAGACCTGGCTGGCGCGCCTCGCGGAGCTGCCGCTGATGGCCGCGCCGGGCGAGACGTGGCTCTACAGCACCGGCTCGCAGGTGCTCAGCGTGCTCGCTGCGCGGGCTGCCGGAAAGCCGTTCGACGAGGTGCTGCAGGAGCGGGTGTTCGGCCCCCTCGCGATGTCGGGCACGGCCTTCTGGACGTCGGACACCGGCCGTCTGGCGACCGCGTATGCCCGGGTCGGCGGTGCGCTGACGCTCGTGGATCCGCCCGACGGCCGAATGGTCGGCGCCGCCGGCCTTTCCCGACGGCGCGGGCGGGCTGCTCGCTACCGCGGCCGACATCGTGGCATTCGGTCGGATGTTGCTGCGCGGGGGCGCCGGGTTGTTGCGCGCGGAGACGGTCGCGGCGATGACCACCGACCAGCTCACCGCTGCCCAGCGGACCTATCAGTGGGGCGGCTTCGACCTGCTCGACGGGCAGGGCTGGGGATTCGGCCTGTGCGTCTACTCCGACGGATACGGCTGGGACGGCGGCTCGGGCACCCGCTGGCGCAACGTGGCGGACCTGGACCTCACCGTGGTCGTGCTCACTCAGCGTCAGTTCGACGAGACCGGCCCACCCGCGGTCTGCGGCGACGTCCTCGCCGCCGCGACGGCCGCCGTCGCCGGTGGGCGGTCGTAGGCTCGATGATATGAGCAGCACCGCGCAGACGCCGGCACGCGGAACGCCGCCGGCGGCCCGGCGCGGGCCCTTCGCGTGGGTCGGGGCATTCACCGGCTTCTATCCGGCCCAGGCAGACGAGTTCGGCCATCTCGACCCGGTCACCCGATTCCTGTACGCCGCCCGCAGCGTGATCTTGGTCATCTCCGCGCAGTCGGCGATGATGGCCGGCTTGTTGGCCGCCACCGACCGCCGGTTCGAGGTCGTGCCGTTCCTCCTCGTCTTCCTCGGTTACGTCGTGCTGCACGCCATCAGCAACCTGTCCAACGACTATTTCGGATACCGACGAGGGCACGACACCGACGACTCGCCGCGGCGCCGCTACACGCTGCACCCGATCGCCTCGGGTGCGGTCACGCCGCGGCTGCTCGGCACCGGCCTGGTCGTGCTCGGTGCGGTGGCGGTCGCGATCGCCGCCTACTTCGTCGCGTTGCGCGGCTGGCCGGCGGTGTGGCTGACCGTCGCCGGCGGGGTGCTGCTCTACGCCTACGACGCCGCGCCCACGGCCCTGAAGGAACTCGGCCTCGGCGAGATCGCTGCCTTCGTGGTGTGGGGCCCGCTGATGATCGGCGGCGGGTATTTCGTGATCACCGGTCACTGGTCCGGCGCCGCGTTCGCCGCGTCCGTCGCGCCAGGCCTCGGCGTGATGTCCATCCTGGTCGGCAAGCACATCGACCAGCGCGGCTTCGACGGCGCCCACCACCAGCGCACGCTGCCGGTGCTGCTCGGCGAACACTCCGCGCGGCTGCTGAACCAGGCGGCCGTGGCCGGGATGTACGTCGCCACCCTGATCGCGATCGCCGTCGGCGCCCTGACCGCGTTCCTGCTCGTAGTGCTGCTGGCCGCGCCGCGCGCACTCAAGGCCCTGCAGGTCATGGCGCGCCCGGCGCCCGCCGCCCCGCCGGCGGGCTATGTCGGCTGGCCGCTCTGGTACCACCGCGTCTGCCTCGTCCACAACCGGGCCTTCGGCTGGCTGTTCATCGCCGGGCTGGCCGCCGGAGCTATCTTCCCGCACGTGCACTTCTGAGCACAGCCGCGTCTGCCAGACTGACTCGGCAGCACGTCGCCACGCGGAGGTTTCAATGGCCTATTTCGTCACGGGTGCGACCGGATTCCTCGGCCGGTTCCTGCTCGTCGAACTGCTCAAGCGCGACGGCACGATCTACTGCCTGTGCCGGGCCGGCTCGCTCGACAAGCTCGACGAGCTCAAAGCCCGCCTCGGCGCGGACGACGACCGCATCGTGCCGGTGATCGGCGACCTCGCCAAGACCCGCCTCGGAGTCGACGCCGAGGAGATCGAGCGGCTCGACGGCACCCTCGAGCACTTCTTCCACCTCGCCGCGATCTACGACATCACCGCGGACGCCGACAGCCAGCGGGTGGCCAATGTCGAGGGCACCCGGCACGCCGTGCAACTGGCCCAGGCCCTGCACGCCGGGCACTTCCACCACGTCAGCTCGATCGCGGCCGCCGGCCTCTACCGCGGCGTGTTCACCGAGGACATGTTCGACGAGGCCCAGGACGTCGCGCACAACCCGTACTACCTGACGAAGCACGAGTCCGAGACCGTCGTGCGCAACGAGTGCACGGTGCCGTGGCGGGTGTACCGGCCCGGCATCGTCGTCGGCCACTCCGAGACCGGTGAGATCGACAAGATCGACGGCCCGTACTACTTCTTCAAGACCATCCAACGTCTGCGCGGCGCCACGCCCTCGTGGCTGCGCTTCATCGGGGTCGACGGCGGTGAGATCAACATCGTGCCGGTCGACTATGTCGGCGAAGGCGATGGACTTGCATCGCACACGAGCCCGAACTCGACGGACAGGCGTTCCACCTCACCGATCCGAAGCCGCTCACCGTCGGCGAACTGCTCAAGGTGCTCGACCAAGGCGGCGAAGGCGCCGCAACCGGTGGTGAATGTCGACCCACGCATGCTCGACAGCATTCCGATGCGGCTCACGGCCGCAGTCACCAGCCTGCCGGGCATCAAGCAGGTGAGCGATCTCGCGCTCGCCGAGCTCGGCATTCCGCGCGAGATGTTCGCCTATCTGACGTACCCGACACACTTCGATTCCAGCAAGACGCAGGTGATCCTGGCAGGATCGGGCATCCAAGTGCCGCCGATCGCGTCGTATGCGCAGCACCTGTGGGAGTACTGGGAGCGTAACTTCAGCCCGGATCGCCGCAAGGACAAGGAACTCGCCCGCGCGATCAGCGGCAAGACCGTCATGATCACCGGTGCGTCGTCGGGCATCGGCCGGGCCACCGCGCTGCGCGTCGGCGCCGCCGGTGGCAAGGTGATTCTGGTGGCGCGCGGTGCGGAGAAGCTGGAGCAGACGAAGATCGAGATCGAGGATCTCGGGGGCACCGCGTTCGTGCACCGTTGCGACCTGGCGGACATGAGCGACATCGAGCGGATGGCCAAGGAGGTACTGCAGGAACACGGTCGGGTGGACGTGCTCGTAAACAACGCCGGCCGCTCGATCCGTCGTTCGATCGCGTTGTCCTACGACCGGTTCCACGACTTCGAGCGCACGATGCAGCTGAACTACTTCGGGCCGGTGCGGCTCATCCTTTCGCTGCTGCCGATCATGCGCCAGACGGCTCCGGACGGCCGCCGCGGCGGGCACATCATCAACATCAGCTCGATCGGCGTCCAGGCGAATATGCCACGCTTCTCGGCCTACGTGGCGTCGAAGGCGGCGCTCGACGCGTTCTCCCGATGTGTCGCGTCCGAGATCATCGACGACGGTGTGCACCTGACGACCATCCACATGCCGCTGGTCCGTACCCCGATGATCGCCCCGACGAAGATGTACGACCGATTTCCGACGATGACCGCGCCCGAGGCGGCCGACATGATCTGCCGGGCGATGATCAACAAGCCGAAGAAGGTGGGCACCGCGCTCGGCAACTTCGGCGAGCTCGCCTACCAGGTGTCGCCGCGCGGCGTCGACCGGGTGCTCAACCGGGGTTACAAGCTGTTCCCGGACTCGCTCGCCGCGAAGGGCGGCAAGGTGAAGCAAACCGAGCAGCCGACCCCGGAGAGCGTCGCGTTCGCGCACATCCTGCGCGGCGTCCACTGGTGATCATCCAGTCGTTGACCGCCTCGGCGCCGCCGGGTAAGTAGGACCAAATAGGCTTCAGTCGGCAGTTCGGGCGCGCCGCGGCGCGCCCGGGACTCAGAATGCGACCGGACAGGGAGGCGGTGCGGATGAGCGACGCAGGTCGGATCGACGGCGACTCGACGTCCGAGCAAACCCCTGAGGAGACGCCTGCGCAGGCGCAGCCGCCGGTGGACGCGGACTCCACCGAACAGCTGGCCCGGGCGCGGCACGCCCACGCCGACGACGGTCGAGAGGCGGCGCCGGACGACGACGTAGAGCGGGCCGAACAGCAGCCGGCCGATTCGCAGCCGGTCACCTGGTCCGCGACCAGCGCTGCGCAGGACGACACGCCGCCCTACGGCACGCCGACCCCGCCCCAACAAACCGCGCAACCGCGCTATCAGTACGAACCGCCGCGCTACGAAGCGCCGAACTACCCACCACCGATCTACGAAACCCAGCAGCCCTACGCTCCGCCGTTCCAGCCGCTCGCGCCGTCGACCCCGCCGCGCGGGCGGCAGCAACAGCAGCCGGCGCAGCACCACGCGCCCGAATCGGGCGGCTACCCCGCCCAGCCCCCGTACGCGGTCGCCGAATCGCTGCAGCAGCACCAGCCGCAGCAGCACCAGCCGCAGCAGTACCAGCCGCCGCCACCGCACAGCCCGCCGCCGATGCCGCGTCCGGAAGACCTGCTCGAGCCGAACCAGTCGCCGGTCACGATTGAGTCGGCCAGCCAGGGCTGGCGCGGCAGGCTCAACCGCGGCAGCTTCGGCCTGGTCAAACCCAAGCCAGGGCCGGAGGAGGTCGCGCTGCGCCGCGCGATCGTCGGCATCCAGCGCAGCTTCTCCCGCCCGATGACCGTCGTCGTCGTCCAGCCGAAGGGCGGGGCGGGTAAGACGCCGACCACGATCTGCCTGTCCGCTGCGTTCGGGGCTCACCGCGGCGGCTACGTCGTCGGCTGGGACGACAACGAGACACGCGGCACGCTCGCGGTGCGGGTCGCGAATCCCGACGACACACGCGCGACGGTGTGGGACCTGCTCAGCGATCTCGCCGCGTTCGAGCGGTTCGACGCGCGCGTCGGCGATCTGAGCTACTACGTCCGCGCCCAGCCCGACGCGCACTTCGATGCCCTGGTCAGCGACGACAATCCTGCGAACATGGCGCAGATCGGCGAGGACGAGTTCCACCGCCTGCACCGGGTCTTGGAACGCTTCTACCGCATGATCGTCGTCGACACCGGCAACAACGTGCGCTCGCCGAACTGGCAGGCTGCGGTCAACGCCGCCGATCTCGTAGTCGTCGTGTCCACCTATCAGCGCGACGCGGGTTACAGCGGATCGTGGGTACTCGACCACCTCGCCCAGACCGGGCGCGAGAAACTCGCCCGCAACGCGATCACCGTGCTCACCGCCGCCGATCCGACGACCGACAAGACGGTGCGGGCGCAACTGATCGAGCACTTCTCGGCGCGCACCCGCGCGGTGGCCGAGATCCCCTACGACCAGCAGCTTGCGCACGGCGGGCCGATCCGCTGGATCGACCTGTCGCCCCGTACCCGCAATGCCTGGATCCTCGCCGGCGCCACGATCGTCGACGCGCTCGTCGAGCACGACCAGCAGGCCCTCGCGGCGCGCCGCGCCTGATCGCCGCGCGGGCATCTACGGTGGTCGGATGTTCTCGTTGCGCCGCGCCGGACTGCTGCTCGAGGTCGATCTCACCACTGCACCGCTCGAGGTCGAACCCGACGACCTGATCGGCAAGGTCCGCAGCCGGCACCGGCCGCGGCTGCGCGCGCTGCTGCGGGCGCTCTATGAGGCGGGCACCGACAGGCGGGTGCGTGGCGTGATCGTCCGGGTGGGTGGCGGCTCGTTGTCGTGGGCGACGATGCAGGAGATCCGGGCCGGACTGCAGGCCTTCGCCGGCAGCGGCAAACCGACCGTGGCTTGGGCCGAATCACTGGGCGAGGGGAACGGGAGCGTCGACTACGTCCTAGCGACCGGTTGCACCGAGATCTGGCTGCAACCGTCCGGCGACGTCGGACTGCTCGGCGTCGCGGCCGAGACGACCTTCCTGCGCGGTGCGCTGGACAAGCTCGGCATCGAGCCGCAACTCGACAAACGATACGAGTACAAGAACGCCGCCGACATCGTGACGAACACCGAGTTCACCCCGGAACACCGCGAGGCAGTCGACCGGATCGTCGAGTCGACGTGGGACGGCGGGGTCACCGCGATCGCCGCCGGTCGCGGGCTGACGGACGAGCGGGTCCGCGAACTCGCCGACTCGGCGCCGCTGACCGCGGCGACGGCGCGCGAGGCCGGACTGGTCGACCGCCTCGGATACCGCGACGAGGTGTACGCCGACGTGCGCAAGCGGCTCGGCGAGGTCGACCTGCTCTTTGCCGATCAGTGGTCGCCACGCCGTCGCGCGGCTGCACTGATACCCCGGCACCGCGATGTCGTCGCGCTGGTCGAGGGTCACGGCGAGATCGTCATCGGCCGCAGCCGCGGCGGTCCGCGCGGCCCGATCCTCGGCAGCGACACGGTGTGCGCCGCGTTTCGGGCTGCGCGGCAGCGCGACCACGTGCGGGCCGTCGTGTTCCGCGTCGACTCGCCCGGTGGATCCGCGGTCGCGTCGGACAGCGTCTGGCGCGAGGTGATGCTGACCCGCGAGGCCGGCAAGCCGGTGATCGTATCGATGGGCACGGTGGCCGGCTCCGGTGGCTACTACGTCTCCTGCGCGGCGGACGCGATCGTGGCGCAGCCGGCGACGATCACCGGATCGATCGGCGTGTTCGGCGGCAAGGTGGTGATCACCGCGCTGCTGGATCGGCTCGGGCTCACCACGGGCACGGTCTCGCGCGGCAGGGTCGCGCGGATGTTCTCCTTGCGCGAGCGGTTCTCCGACGACGAAACCGCCCGGCTCGGCGAGATGCTCGATCGCATCTACGAGGACTTCGTCGCCAAGGTGGCCACGAGCCGGGGATGAGCGTCGCGGCCGTCGACGCCGTCGCCCGCGGCCGCATCTGGTCCGGCGCCGACGCCGTCGGTAACGGGCTGGTGGACGCCCTCGGCGGGCTGCGCCACGCGGCGTCGATCGCGCGGTCGAAGGCGGGACTGCGCCTCGATGCTCCGCTGCGGCCGGCGGTGCACGTAGCGCCGATCGCCCGGCTGGGCCGGGCGAAGTCCAGCGACGACCCGCGCGCGCTCGCTGCGATCACGACCGCGCTGCCGTGGGGCGACCTCACCGACCTCGCCGTCGCGCTCGGGCTGCCCGCGGCCGGGCCGTTGCGGATGGCGGCTGTGCGGCTGGCCTGAGCGCGGCGATATCGAGTCATCGGCGCAGGTAGGTTCGGTGCATACCAGCGTCTTTCGCGACATCACCATGCGTGAATCAGGTCCCCGCGGGACTGCGCCTGCAATCGGTTTCGATTTCCGCATTCGCTGGTCTCGCACCAGCGTCGTGACCTATTGCGGGTGGTGTCCGGGAACACCCACCCCGCAGGTGGGGCCGGGGCACTGCGAGACCCGGTCGAGTTCCGGCCCGGCCGGCACAAGCACGGCCGACACCCCGATCAGGTGCAGCGGCTGGTCGAGATGCGCGCGGCTCCAGCGCAACCGGTAGCCGGGGCCGACCGGATCGAGGCGCAGCGCCGATGGCCCGGCTGCGCCGCGCGCCTCGACGGTGGCCGGCGTCGGCGTGCCGCAGTGCGTAACAGCCGCGTGGGATCGGTCAGCCACCGCGAGCACCGCACCCGATCGAAAAGTCCTGAGTAGCTGCACACGTGATCCTCGTCATTCGCTGCGACTCAGCCGGCGCGACACCAGCACGACCGGTCCTCACCGAACCCGGTCCTCACGCGAACCCGGTCCTCACGCGAACCCTGCGCCGACACAGCTATTTCCAGGCGAACACCGGCTGCTCGTAGTCAGCCACCCGGACGTGCTGACCGTGCAGCCCCACCTGGCAGAACTGGTAGATGATCGCCGCCGTCGGCGCGTGCACATAGCGACCGAACAGCGGCAACTGGATCACCGGGCGATCGGATTCGGCAATCGAAATCAGCCGGGGATCGACGTCGAGCTCAGCCACACGTGCCAGGTGCACCGCGGCCACCTCGGAGGCTGCGCCGCCCAGCGGCACCGCGGCCGCTCCCGCCCACACCACGACCGGCGTCATGACATAGCCGGAGCGGGTCACGTAGTCATCGAGCACGCCGAGCACATCCGCCTCGGCGACGTCGAGTCCGGTCTCCTCGCACAGCTCGCGGCGTGCGGTCGCAACGGCCGATTCAGTGCCGTCGCGGCGCCCGCCCGGCAGCGCCCACTGACCGGCATGCGAGCGCAGGCGCGGTGCTCGGCGAGTGATCACCAACGAGAGTTCGGCGTCGTCGACGACGAGGCACACCGCGACGGACGCGGCCTTGAGCTCGGGGCGCGGAGTCTCGATTCGTTCGAACGTCGCGAGGTTGGATGCGATCGCCGAACGGTTCACCGTTCGAGGTTACCCACGGGCGTAATCCCCGAGCGCAACGCCCGGGCGTCGCCTACCGTGGACCGCCCAGGAGGTGCAGCGACATGTCGAGGGCGAGCGGCATCACCGGGCTCGAGCGCGCCACCGTCGTCTACCCGGGCGGCACGGTCGCGCTGCGCGAGGTCAGCCTGTGCGCCGAACCGGGCGAGGTGCTCGCAGTGTTGGGGCCGTCGGGCAGCGGCAAGTCGAGCATGCTGCGCGCGATCGCCGGTCTGCTCGCGCTGTGCGGCGGGCGGGTGCTCATCGACGGCACGGAGGCGGTCGGTGACACCGGCCGCCGCGGTGTGGCGATGGTGTTCGAGGACAGCCATTTGATCCCGTTCCTCGACGTCGCGAAGAACCTGTCCTTCCCGCTCGATGTCGCCCACCTGCCGTCGGACCAGACGCAGGAGCGGGTGCAGGAGCAGGCCCGCGGACTGCGCCTGACCCGGTTGCTGCCGCGCAAGCCGCCCACCCTCTCCCACGGCGAGCGGGCCCGGGTCGGTATCGGCCGCGCGCTGGTGCGGGCGCCTCGGGCGTTCCTGCTCGACGAGCCTCTCGCGCACTTCGACGCCGGTGAACGGGTCCGGATGCGTCAGCACCTCGGCGAGGCGGTCCGCAAGGCCGGCGTCACCACGTTCTACGTCACTCACGACCAGTCGGAGGCCCTCGCGCTCGGTGACCGGGTGGCCGTCCTCGACGCCGGCCGGGTGGTACAGGTCGCGCCGCCGCGCGAGCTCTACGACCGGCCGGTGAACGTTTTCGTGGCCGACTTCGTCGGTGCCGCGCCGATCGGCTTGCTGCCGGCGCGGGTGGTCGGGTCCGGTGCGGCGTCGGGCTACCGGGTCGGCACCCGCACGCTGCCGACCTGGGCCGCGCCGCCCGCGGCGCTGGCCGGTACCAAGGGCGCGAGGTGCTGCTCGGCCTGCGCGCAGAGGACGTGCACGAGCACCCCGCTCCCGAACAAGGCACGCTGTCCGGGGTGGTGACCCTCGTCGAGCTGACCGGACCGAATGTGCTCGTCGGGCCTGCTCGTCGGTGAGCACCGGCTGCACGCGCGCTTCGGCCCGCGCACCCGGGTGCGACCCGGTGACCTCGTCACGGTCGGCATCGATGTCGCGCGAGCCCACGTCTTCGACCCGGTCACCCGAATCTGCGCTGGTCCACCCGCAGCCGGCTGAGGAGGATCGTGCAACCGCGACACGTACTCGACTGGTCGAGCGCCCACGTCGAATGGAGTGCCGCCGGTCTCAAGCTCACGGTGAGCCTGCAACCCGGGTCGAATGCTCGCGACTGGTGGACGCGGTCTCCGTCGCGCTGGAAAGCCAACTGGCAACGCGGTACCGCGATCTGGAGGTCCTGGCCTACGAACCCGACGGCGAGGATGCCGCGGCCATCGGCGTGGCGTCGACCGCGCTGCTCGAGTTCGATCCGCAACGGTTGCGTTACGACGTCGACACCATCGCCGATGCTGCGGCGAACGCGGTACTGGCGCAGTCGGCGACCGACGAGGCTGCGATCGCTGGGTGGCTGAAGGCGCTGCGAGCCTGACCGGCGACTACCCGGTCAGGTTGACGATTCCGGGACACGTCCCGCTGGCGCCGTAGTGGCAGGCGCGCAGCAGGTTCTGCTGCTGCGCCGCGGTGGACCAGCGGGGGAGTACCTGAACGACGAGCGATGTCGCCAGCAGCGTCTGCACCACGAGCACCACGACGATCCCGTGGCGCAGCACGATACTGCCGACCACGGTCACCAGGATGACGGCCGCAAGTACCGCCATCGTCCACTGGCAGGTGACCAGATTGGGCACCGGATCGGTGTAGCAGAAGGTCAAATGGCGCCGGCATGCGATGGCCTGGGTCGGCCGGAACACCTCCACCGCGCCCCAGGACGAGCAAGTCGATGGCGAGGATCGAGAGGAACGCGCCGAGGACGAACGGCTCGCCGAGTACCCGGTGCCGGGCATGTAGGCGCACCAGCCCACCCGTCCCGGACCAGGACGGCTGCACGACGATCGGTGGTGGCTTATTGCGCACGGACGAGAAACTCTCGAGCGATCAACTGGCCTGCTTAGCGTAATCCGCGCTGCTCGCTCGCGGCGCATGCTTTATCGCGTCGTGATGTTTCGGTCTCAGCGACCTCCCACGTGCGCAGCGTCGGGTCGGAGGCGTACGCGATGCGCACCCCGGACTCCGCCGCCCCGCGCAGCGCGTCGAGCGCATCGGCGGTGATCACCTCGCCGGGCACCAGCACCGGCACGCCGGGGGGATACGGGGCGACGACCTCGCCGCAGACCCGGCCGACGGCATGCTCGGCGTCGACGCGTTCGCGCTCGGCGAAAAACGCCGTCCGCGGGTCGGTCGCCACCGGCGGCAGTTCGGTGCGCCTGCCCAGCCGCCCAGCCGGGCGTGCCCGGGTGACGGGCGGCGCCGCCGCGGCGGCCGCGGCGATGTCGCGCACAGCGCTGCCACCGACTCCGCGTCGTCGGCCAGCGTCACGATCGGGATCAGCGTGTCGCGGTTCGCCTGTTCGACCGGCAGCCCGGCGGTGATGAGTCCGCGTTCGATGTCGACGCCCGAGGGGCTGGTGCCGGCCAGCAGACGACCAGTTTGGCCGGGTCGAAGCGCCCGGGCGCGAAATGTTGCGGGCCGAGCAACACCGCGCCGGCGAGCGCGGGGCTGTCGCGTAGCTGGCGCGGGCGGCGGTCACCAGGGCGGGCAGCGTCGGCCAGTCGTTCGCGGCCCGACGGTGACTCGAGCACGGCGCGGGCGGCGTCGATGCTCGCGAGGATCGACCCGGCCGGGCTGGTGGTGTCGCCGGCGTCGAATCCCCGCTCGAGACGGCCGCGGTCGAGCCGCTCGGTTCGGGCCGCGACCACCGCTGCCTGGCTGTAGGCGGGCAGAGTCTTGTGCGCGCTGAACACCATCGCGTCGGCGCCGAGCGCGAGCGCGTGCGGTGGGTAACCGCGTATGACGCCGAGGTGTGCGCCCCAGGCCTGATCGACGATCACCGGCACACCCGCCCGATGCGCGATGTCGATGATCGACGGCATGTCGCCGATCGTGCCGACGTAACTGGGCTCGACGAGGAACACCGCCCGGGCGTTCGGATGGGCGGCCAACTCGTCGGCCACCCGATCCGGGGTCGGCCCGATGGCATACCGAAGCGCTCGTCGAGCTCGCTGGGCAGCCACACGGGTACCAGCCCGGCCAGGATGAGCCCCAACAGGGTGCTACGGTGCGCGGTCCGGCTGACCAGCACGGTGTCACCCGGCGCGCCGACGGCGAGCGCAACGGCCTGGTTGGCGTGGGTGGAGCCGCCAACTGAGTATCGGCACCAGTCGGCGCCCCACAACCGTGCGCCGCGCGCCTCGGCCGCGCTCAGCGTGGCGGCTGCGTCGCGGACGGTGTCCAGGCCGCCGAAGAGCGGCACGTCGCCTTCGAGCGCGCGCCCCAGGGTCGGCCAGATCTGCGCGGCGCGGTGCTTGTGACCGGGGATGGTGAACGGCCGGCCGGGGGAGTCGACGAAGCGCGCCCAGGCCGCGAGCAAGGGCGCCTCGTCGTCGTCGGGCGGCACCACGGATCAGGCGAGCCCTGCGCGGATCAGCTCGGCGAAGCGTTGCGGGCATTCCAGCGGGCTGAAGTGGCCGACGCCGTCGACGAAATGCAGCGTCACGTCGGCGAAGAACTCCGCGAGGCGGTCGGACCATTCGCGCGGGAACAGCGGGTCGAATTCGGGCCACAGGACGGCCGTCGGCACGCTGAGGCGGTCGGCAGGTGCGGGTGGCTCCTCGCCGAGCGAACGGGCCACCGCGCCGGCGCCGGCCCGGTACCAACCGATCGATGCGACGAACGCGCCTGGCGGCGAGTACGCCGCCACCAGGTGCTCGAGCGCGGCGGGGTCGAGTTCGAAGTCCGGTCCTGACCAGGTGCGCCAGAAATGCTGCAGATAGCTGCGTACAGCCTCGGGCCGGCCGTCGACGAGCTCCTCGGCGAGGTCGAGCTGGTGGAACGGCTGGTACCAGAACGCACTCATTGCTGATTGAGAAAGGATCCGACTGCCGATGCCCGGCAACGGCGGCGCGACCACGATCGCGGCGACGAACTCGGGGTGCTCGCGGGCTACCTGCTGGGAGATCCGGCTGCCGATGTCGTAGCCGGCGAGGACGACCGGTGACAGCCGCAGCTCGGTGATCAATGCTGCGACGCTGCGCGCCTGGGCGACGACACTGTAGCCCTCCGCGGGGGCGACCGGATGTTTGTCCGACGCACCGAAGCCGCGCAGGTCGGGGACGATCACGTCGGCGTCGGTCGCGAGCAGCGGCGCGAGCAGGCGGTAGTCGGTGCGATCGCCGGGCCAGCCGTGGAGGAGGACGACCGCGGGTCCTGCGCCGGAGCGGTCGTAGGACAGGCGGAAGCCGTCGCATGGGGTGGTCGTGGGCATGGTGCGACCCTATTTGGTGGAGGAGGCGGCGGCGGGCTGGTATCGCGTGCGCCTTCGGGTTGCGTTGCGCGCGGCTCCGCAGCCAGCAAAGCACGGCGACGAGGAGTCGGGCGCGGCCTTGCGCGCCGATATCGGGTCGCTTCGTGCGGCTCGGGTGAGTGAGTGCGGCAGCGAGGAGGACGTTCGTTGCTGGCTGCTCGCGTTTCGGGTTGCGTCTCGCTGGCTTGGGTGCGTGAGAGCGGCAGCGGCGGGGGCGTTTCGGTGCTGGCCGGTCGTGTTGCAGGGTCGCCTCTCGGGCGGCTCGAGACTCTCCGGTTTTGGGTTGTGGACAACCCGGAACTGTCGGACCCGACCTCTAGAATCGATCGTATGAGCAGCGTTGTCGAGATCGGCGGGGCCTCGGCCGCGGTTGCCGGGGCCCACGAGCTGCTCGACGGCCTGCTCGCCGCCGACCTGAGCCTCGGTACCGATGACGAGCTGCTCGAGGTGTTGCGGGAGGTGGAGCGGCTCTCGCGGCGGCTGGCCGCGGTCGGGTACGCGTTGATCGTCGAGGCGCAGGCCCGGTGCCTGCCACACAGTCGTGGCGCGGCGTCGATGGCGGTGCTGCTGCGCGACCTGCTGCGGGACCTGCTGCGGCTGCACCCCGCCGAGGCCCGCGCGCGGGTGCGGGCGGCGGAGGCGGCCGGGCCTCGCCGGGCGCTGAGCGGTGAAGCCCTCGACCCGGTCTACCCCGATGTCGGCGCCGCCCAGGTCGCTGGCGAGATATCCGCCGAGCATGCCCGCGTCATCGTGCGCGCAGTCGAGGCACTGCCGGCGGCGGTACAGGCCGTGCACGGCGTCGCGGTCGAACGCGAACTCCTCGGCTACGCCCGGACACTGGACCCGCAGTACCTGCACCGGGCCGCGCTCACCATTCACGACCGGCTCAACCCCGACGGCTACCTGCACGACTCGAAAGACCGCGACCGCAAACGCGACCTCACCGTGCAGGCGCGCCCGAACGGGTCAGCCGGCGTGCGCGGTGAGCTCACGCCCGAGTGCACGCAACGGCTGCTGGGCCTGTTCGACGCCCTGGCGGCGCGGCCGGTCCCGGCCGAGTGGCGGGGTGCAGGACCGCCCGGTCGGCGGGGCAGCGGCGCCACGACGCGCTGCTCGACGCGCTGCTCGACGCGCTGACCCGGCTGTGCCTGGACGCGTCGCTGCCGCCGGCCGGCGGGATCGCCACCACCGTGATCGTCATCGTGGGCGAGGAATCGTGGGCGAGGAATCGTTGCGCACCGGGCAGGGCCTCGCGGAGACCGGACACGGTGCCCTGGTCCCGGCGCGCGAGGCGTTGCGCTGGGGCGGCGCGGACCAGCGCATCAGCGCGGTCCGGGTCACCAGCGACGGGCTCGAGGCGGGAACGGTCACCGGCCATAGCGACACCCGCCGCACCTTCACCGAGAACCAGCGCCTGGCGATTCTGGCCAGAGACCGCGGGAGCACCTTCCCCGGGGTGCGACCGGCCCGCGGCCTGGACGCAGATCCACCACATCATCGCCTGGGCCGGCGGCGGCCCGACCACCACCGACAACGGTGCGATGATCTGCGGCTACCACCACCGCACCTTCGACACACTCGGCTGGCACTGCATCACCCACCACGGCCGACCCGCGTGGATCCCGCCACCACACATCGACCCGGCACAACAACCAAGACGCAACCCACTCCACGAGAAACCACTGCGGATATAGAAGGCGGGTGGAGTAGCTAGTGCGACATCACCCAAGTGCGGTCGAACCAGCGGCGGATGCGGGTCGTTCCGAATGCGACCTTGTCGGCGGCGATCTCGGCCGAAGGTGCATCGAAGCCGCCGAACGGGCTCTGGCCCGCTCGGAACGTGACGTCGACCCGGGCCACCCGCTCCGCGCCGAACTCGACGTAACAGACGCCCCGACCGTCGTACTCAGCGCTGGCCGGGTCGCCGGTGAGCTGCGCGGCAATCCGCTGCGCCACCACGGCGGCCTGCCCTTCGGCGAACACACCGGCCTTGGGGGTGCCGACGCTGGTGACGTCGCCGACGGCGTAGACGTCCGGGTAGGAGGTCTCGAGCGTGTGCGGGTCGACCGGGATCCAACCGTCGACAGCCAATCCGGACTCGACGACGACGTCCGGCGCGCGATGGGTGGGCACGCCGAGAAAAAGGTCGTAGTCCATCTCGGTGCCGTCGCTGAGCACCGCGACCCGGCGCTGGGGATCGAGGCTGCGGACGAGCTGCCCGGGATGCCAGGCGATGTCGCGTTGCGCGAATTCGGCAAGCAACGCTTGCGACGCGGCGGGCGACGGTGGCACCGGAGCGCCGAGCGGCATCACCAGCGCGATGCTCGACGCCGCGCGGATGTCGCGCTCGGTGAGGAAGTCGTGCATGAGCAACGCGGTCTCGCTCGGCGCGGGCGGGCACTTGAACGGCGTGGACGTCACCGCGATGATCACCCGGCCGCCGGCGAAGTCGGCGAGCACGTCGCGCAGGGCGAACGCACCGGCGACGGTGTAGAACTCGTGACCGCCCTCGACGAGCCCCGGGGTCGCCTCGGGCGCCAGATCGGCGCCCAACGCGATGACGAGGATGTCCGACTCGATCACGCCGGCGTCGGTGTCGACCCGTTTCGCGACCGGGTCGATCGCGCGCACCTCGGTCTGGACGAACCGCAGCCGAGGTCTGACCAGGTCGGCGTACGGGTGCACCACGGCCGCGGGCGGTGTGCGCCCGAACATCACGTCCAATTTCGAAAAACCGAATACAAACCCGTCACGCTCGTCCACAAGGGTTATATCGACATCGGCCGACAATTCGGACAATCGAGTTGCGAGTTCGAGTCCCCCGAAGCCGGCGCCCAGAATCACTACGCGCACGGCGGCAGGCTACCTCACCGAGTCCTGGGCTGGACGTGCGTTCGGGCCTGCTGCTGGCGCACCGGAGGCTGGTTCGCGGCCACGGCCACCGGGTCACGGAGCGGTCAGTACGGCATCTCGACGTTGCCCGGCAGGGCCCAACCGAGCGTGCGGTGTTCCCGCTGCTGCCCGGATGCCTCCCGGTGTTCCTGACGCGGTCGGTCGGCCGCGACGCGAGCGTCCATCTCGACTCGCTCCTGGGCGGGCCCGGCAGCGACGGCGCGTATCTGGTCCTGCGCCGCCACGGTGAACGTGCGGCGCATTCCGATTGCCGAACACTTCCACGTGTACGTCGACGATGCGGGCGACCTGCGCACCGATCACTCGCTGCCCCTCGGCCGCATCCTGGCGGTGCGGCCGCATTACTGGATGGCCCGGCACTAGACCGAAGTTACGGCGCCGTAACTTCGGTCTAGACGGTCAGGAAGTCCCGGGCGTCCGCGATCATCTGCTCGAACCTGCCGAGCAAGACGGACAGGTGACCCTCGCCGTCTAGCAGGTGGGCTCGCACCTGCGGTAGCCGGTCGGCCAGGAACCCGCCGTGCGCGAACGGCACCATCCGGTCGTCGGTGCCCTGCCACAACGACACCGGCACGGTGACCTCGGCGAGGTCGAAATCCCAGTCGCGTGCGAACGCGAGGTCGTCGTCGACCCATCCGTCGGCCGAGCACCGCAGCCCTTCGCGGAACGACGCGGCGTAGTCGTCGGCGAACTCGCCGGTGAGCACCGCCTTGTCCGCCTCGTCGACCAGTCCGCCCAGCGCCGCGGTGATCTGCTTACCGGTGACCGACACGAGATCGGCGCGTTCGGGTTCGAGGAACTCGCGCAGCCGGACCTCACCCGCGAGCGCGGCGCGGAACTCCTCGTGGTTCTCCGGCCCCATTCCGTCGTACCAGTCGAGCCCTGACTGCTCGGCCGCCAGCAGCGGCGCGGCTCCCGCCAGGCACAGCACGCCGGCGCACCGCGGGGCCAGCAGCGCGCCGCAGGCGAGCGCGTGGGGCCCGCCGCCGGACCAGCCGGCGGCCAGAAAGCGCTCGACTCGCAGGTGGTCCAGGATCGCGGAGATGTCGGTGCAGTTGTCGGCGACGCTGCGGCCCGGGCGGCGGGTCGACCCCCCGTAGCCGGCGCGTGAGTAGGAAACCCATCGCAGGCCTGCCGCGGCGGCCGCGGCAACGTAGGGCGGGAAGGTCGAGGCCGCTCCCGGCGTACCGTGATGAAACACGATCGCCGGGCCGTCGACGTCGTTCGCGACGACGTCCACGAAACGTTCGTTCGTGACTGGGACTTGCAGCGCTGTCATCGGCACCCGCCCGAGTGTGGTCGCAGACGCGCGGATCTGCCAAGCGGTCTTCGCGTCGTGTTGTACCGTGCGGCGAGTGACCGAGCAGGGCACCCTCCAGGTGCACCGGGTGGCGGCGTCCGGGCGCTACGGCCGTGGCACCTATGGGGTGTACGTCGACGGCGAGCGCACCGGCAACCTGCGCGACGGTCAGTCGATCGACATCGCCCTCGACGTCGGCGCCCACGAGGTGCAGGTGGGCTCCATGACCGTCCCGTACTCCGGCACCCCTCGACTGCTGGGCAGCCCGGTGCTACCGATCGAGATCCGGGTCGGGCGCACCGCCCGGGTCGTCGCCTCACCGGCCGATCCCGCGGTGCTGCGCCAGACCCGATCCCCGCAAGCAGTGCTGACGCTCACCACCGAGGACGCCGACCAGCTGGTCCGATCCACCTCGGTGCCGACCGAGGCCGCCGCAACGCGCAGCGCCGGCGCCGGGCGCAACTTCTTGACCGCCGGCATGATCGACGCCAAGAAGCCGTGGCGCACCTGGCAGGCGATCTTCACCACGATCTGCACAGTCTTCTGCTTCTGGGTGGCCGCCGTGTCGCTGTTCGTGGCCGGCGGCGGATCGGGCCGGTGGTTGGTCGCCGTCGTGTTCCTCCTGGGCGGCGCGTTGTTCGCTGCGCAGTTGCTGATCGCGGGCCGCGCCCGGCGCGGTCTACGTCAGTCGCAGTAGGGCGCCTTGCCGATCGGCGTCGCCCCGGACGCACCGAACAGCACCTTGGTGATGCGGTGGACGTACCACGCGTGCGTCGATGGGCGGTAGACGACGAGGTCGGCGCGACCGTCTCCGGTGTAGTCACCGGTGACCGCGATGTCACCGGCCAGCCCCCATTGCACGGAGGGCGTCCCGCGCACGTAGAAGCGGTGATTGGCGGGGCGGTACACGGCGATGTCGGTGGTGCCGTTGCCGTCATAGTCCGCCGGAATCGGGATGTCGCCGGCTTGTCCGTAATGGATCGAGGCGTGGTCGCGGATGTACCACCGTCCGGTCGACGGGCGGAACACGGCGATGCTGTCGGCGTAGTCGTTGGCGGCAGAGGCGTAGTAGTGAGCGGGCACCGGGATGTCGCCCCTGGCGCCGTAGGGTTGCCTGACCGCGACGGCGCCGGAGGCAGTTGCCTCATACCAGGTGCTGTTCGCGGGATGGAAGACGGCGATGACCGTCGGTTTGCTGACCCCCGCATACTGTGCGGCCACCGGGATGTCGCTCGGCGAGCCGAAGCGGAACTGGGTGGCGACGTGTCCGTACGGGCTGCCGGTGTACCAGGTCGCGGTGGCGGGCCGGAAGACGGCGACATGCGCGAACCCGTCGCCGGCGGTGACGACGGCCGGGCGGTCGCCCTTGAGGCCGAAGTGGAACGTGGTCGGGTACCCGTCGTCGACCAGCCAGGTGCCGGCATTGAACGTCACACGGGTGCTGCGCTGCAGGAACTGGAAGTCGTGCTGCGTGCGGCGTTGCCGCGCGGTCGCGAGCTGGAGACCGGGGTAGTAGTACTTCGCGAGGATGACGTTGTACTTGTTGCCGGTGCTTGCCTCGTTGCAGTTCTGCGTGCCCCACTGGCTCAGCGTGGTGCCGTCGGCGTTCGCGCCACACGCCTCGTTCGACGAGTTCAGGTATGCCCGATAGGAGGCCTGCAGCACCTGCCCGTTCACCCGGGCGGCCACCGCCCAGCTGGCAAGCACGGCCGCGGTGGTCCGCGAGTTGGCCGAGTTCTCGCGGTACACCTGGAAGTTGGTGTCGTCGGTGACGTCGAAGCAGGTTTTCCGGTTGCCGTCGAGGTAGCCGCCGAAGTGCGTCACCCAGTACCAGGCATAGGACTTGACGGCGACGGCGCCCGCCTTCAGCGCGTCGCCGTCCCAGCTCGGGATCCACTCGTTCGGGAGCACGTCCTCGACGTAGGTCTGGAACGAGACCGTCTGGATCTTCGGGCGGTCCGCGGGAACGTAGACCTTGATCGTGGCAGGCGGGGTCGTCTGCGAGGTGTAGCCGGTGCACGACGACGACATTCCGGACGGCTTGCAGGTGACCCCGTCCAGCGAGCAGTCACCGAAGCTGCGCTCGAGGCTCTGGGTGGGCAGCAGTCCGCCCGGCACGGTGATCGGCGCGGGCGGTCGGGGCGCGCCGGCCGCCGTGGCGCTCACCGTGCCGCACAGCAGCAACACCGCGAGACCGACGGTCGTGATCCGTCGTAGGCAACCCATTGCGCCTCCTTGGGAGCGGAACCGAGAGTACGTCGGGGCCGCCGACTACGATTACCGAAGGGGCACGACCGGTGCCGTCGGGAGTACGCCATGAGGGTCCGTTGGGTGGCCGGCGCACTCGCTGCCGTGTGTGCACTGGCGGCGTGCTCGAGCACCATCGACGGCCATCCGGCGACAAGGCCGCCGTCCTACCTCGCGCTCACCCGGATCGTGCTGCAGCCTGCCGACCTCCCGTCGGGCTGGGCCGCGCGCCCGACCCAGGGCGCGGGTGTGGACGCCGATATTCAGACGCAGGTGGCCTCCTGCGTCGGGGTGCGCACGGACGCCTCGAAGCTGATCAATCGGGCCGCGTCCCCGGACTTCGGCAGCGGCCAGTTCACCGCGAGTTCGACGGCGACCTCGTTCAAGACCGAGCTCGAGATGCTGCATCGGCTGGCCGCGGTGCGCAGTCCGCGCGCGACCGTCTGCTTCACCCGGGCGCTGCGCACCTCGCTGGCGAAGCAGCTGCCGTCGGGCACCGACGTGCAGAACCTGACGGTGCACACCGTCGACGGCGGCGCCGCGCCCAACGTGGCCGCCACGTTGCACGCGGTCGTCACGGTCACCGCGCTCGGTCAGACGGCGCGGGTGTACTCCGACACCGCGTTCATCAGTGGTACGCAGTTCGGTGTCCAGGTCACGTTCACCGGCATCGGCAGCCAGGTGCCCAGTGCCCTGCAGCAGCACTTGACGCGCGCCGTCGCGCGCCGGGCGGCGCGGGTCTGAGAGCTACCGTGGCCCCATGCGGGTCGCCACCTGGAACGTCAACTCGGTCAAGCAGCGGCTGCCCAGGCTGTTGCCCTGGCTCGACGAGCGGCGACCCGATGTCGTGTGCCTGCAGGAGACCAAGCTGGCCGACGACGCGTTCTCGAAGCTGCTCGGCGCCGACCTCGACGCGCGCGGCTACGCGGTGGCCTACAACGGCGAGGCGCAGTGGAACGGGGTGGCGATTCTGTCGCGGGTCGGAGTCGACGACGTGCTGCGCGGGCTGCCCGACGGCCCCGGTTTCCCCGGCCCCGAGGCGCGGGCGGTGGCCGCCACCTGCGGCGGCGTCCGGGTGCACTCGGTGTACGTCCCGAACGGGCGCACGCCGGACTCCGACCACTACCGCTACAAGCTCGCGTGGCTCGCCGCGTTGCGTGAGGTGGTCGCGCCGGAACGCAGCGCGGGTGCTGGTGTGCGGTGACATGAACATCGCCCCCACCGACGCCGACGTGTTCGATCCCGAGGCCTACGTGGGCCAGACCCACGTCACGCCGCCGGAGCGCGCGGCGCTCGCCGAACTGCAGGACATCGGCCTGCACGACGTCGTGCGCGAGCGCTGGCCCGAGCAGCGGGTGTTCACCTACTGGGACTACCGCGCCGGGATGTTCCACCAGGACCTCGGCATGCGCATCGACCTCGTGCTGGCCGGTGCGCCGGTGGCCGAGCGGGTGGCGGCGGCATGGGTGGACCGGCAGGCCCGCAAGGGCACCGGACCGAGCGATCACGCTCCGGTCATCGTCGACCTCGACGACGCACCCGACGGCGACATCGGCCCGGTGGTGCCGCCGCCGTCGGCGCCGCGCAACACCCGCAAGCGCCCGGCCAAGCTGCCGCAGGCGAATTGATCAGCGCACCGTCGGGTACCGGCGGTCCGGCCCGAGGCTGAGCTGGCGCACCCGCGGGGCACCGAGGAAGCCGAGGTCGGGCCCGGAGGTGTACCGGCGCACGAGTGCGGCCACCTCGGCGATGGTGATCCCGCGTGCTCGTGCCACACGCGCGCGCCGGCGCAACCTGGTTCAGGCTCACCACCCGGGTGTTCGACCGTGGTAGCCGGGCCCGCGGTAAAGCACCGCGAGCACGGCGCCGACCCGGTGTCGGTGCAGTAGGGGCGTCGACCGGTGTCGCCCTTGACCCCCCGCGGGCAGGACGTCGACGATCGATTCCGGACCGAGGTTCGACGCGCTGCTCGCGGTCGGGTCGTACCCGGTAGCCGACGGCCGCGGTTGGAAGTAGTGCGGCAACGGATCGCCGTTGGCACCTGTGAAGTTCTGGCCCAGCAGCGCCGGTCCGACGACCCGGCCGTCGGCATGCGTCAGTGAACCGTCGGCCCCGCCCCGCAGACCGGGCGGGTGGGCGAGCGCGGTGACGGCGAGCGGGTACAGCACGACGAGCAGGACGACGAGCAGGAGCACCGCGGCCGACGCCGAGCGCAGCTGCATGATGTCGGGCCGGTTCAGCCCGGGTACACCGGCGAACATCGCCGGGATGATCGCGAAGTGCCTGTCGTTGGCGGCCTCCCTCGCCGCCGAGGTACCGGTGTTCATCGCCACCGACATCGGCCTGGGCGAGCGCGGGGGCGTCGTTGGTGCCGTCGCCGGTCATCGCGACCAGCCACGGCGAGATGCCGCGAGGAGTTCAGCACCCGCGCGAGGTAGTCGCCCAGCGGCCGGTAGGCCGTCACCAGGGCGACGGCGAGCGAGCCGGCGAACAGCACGCCGGCGGTCCTGGCGTTTCATCAGAACTTCTCGGCCCGCACCAGCGCGAGGAGGTAGACGAGGAAGCCGATCGACAGGACAACCCCACCAGATTTGCCGCGTTCACAGCCTCTCGGCCCCCTCCCGCACAGCGCGAGGACGGCGAAGACCACCACGAACACCACGTCGGCCATGAACGTCCTGCCTTGATCGACGTCGCTGCGGCGGACGCCGGCCGCACCGAAGTGAACGCCGTCCGGACCACCCCTGTCGCACGCGCACAGCCGTCCTCACGGGCTGCACAACGGCCCGTTCACGCACCTGGCATGCGGGGTGCGGTTTGCTTGCCCGGTGAGCAACGCCGGCTGCCTGCGCGTCTACCTCGGCGCGGCCCCCGGCGTCGGCAAGACCTTCGCGATGCTGCAGGAAGGCCAGCGCCGCGCGACCCGCGGCACCGATGTCGTGGTGGCGTTCGTGGAGACCCACGGCCGGCCGCACACCGCCGAACAGTTGGGGGACCTGCCGGTCGTGCCGCGCAAGCGGGTCACCTACCGGGGCGCGACCTTCGAGGAGATGGATCTCGCCGCCGTGCTCGACCGCAGACCGGCGGTGGCCCTGGTGGACGAGCTGGCGCACACCAACGCGCCCGGCACCGGCGCGAACGAGAAGCGCTGGCAGGACATCGACACGCTGCTCGCCGCCGGGATCGACGTCATCAGCACGGTGAACATCCAACACCTAGAATCGCTGAACGACGTCGTCCAGACCATCACGGGCGTAGCGCAGCGCGAGACGGTCCCGGACGCGGTCGTGCGGTCGGCCGACCAGATCGAGCTCGTGGACATGACGCCCGAAGCGCTGCGCCGGCGGATGGCGCACGGCAACATCTACGCGTCGGACAAGGTCGACGCGGCGCTCGGCAACTACTTTCGCCCCGGCAACCTCACCGCGCTGCGCGAACTCGCGCTGCTGTGGCTGGCCGACCGCGTCGAGGAGGGCCTGCAGCGCTACCGCGAGCAGCACGGCATCTCCGGCACCTGGGAGACCCGCGAACGCGTGGTGGTCGCGCTCACCGGCGGCCCGGAGGGCGCGGCGCTGATCCGCCGCGCGGCCCGGATCGCGGCGCGCAGCGGCGCCGGCGAGCTGCTCGCAGTGCACGTGTCGCGCAGCGACGGGTTGGCCGAGGCAGGTGGCGCCGGCCTGCAAGCCCAACGGCTGCTCGTCGAATCACTCGGCGGGACGTATCACGCGCTGATCGGCGACGACGTCCCGCGCGCGCTGCTCGACTTCGCCACGAGCGTCGACGCCACCCAGGTCGTGCTCGGTGCCTCACGCCGCAAGTCGTGGCGCGCGATGCTCGGCGGCCCCGGCACCAGCGCGACAGTCGCGCGACTCTCCGGGCCCATCGACGTGCACCTGGTCAGCCACGACTACGTAGGCCGCGGCCGCGCGCTGCCCTCGCTCGGCTACGGTCTGACTGCCCGCAGGCAACTCGTCGGCGCCGCGGTCGCGGTGGTGCTGCTCGTCGTGGCGACCGTCGCACTCGCGTTCTGGCGCGGCAATCTCGCATTCGCCAGCGAGGTTTGCATCTACCTGCTCATCGTGGTGATCACCAGCTTGGTCGGCGGATTCTGGTCGGCGCTGTTCGCGGCGGTGGCCGGCAGCCTGGTGCTGAACTACTACTTCGCGCCACCGATCCACACCTTCACCATCGATCGGCGCGACAACCTCATCGCGTTGGTGATCTTCCTCCTCGTTGCGCGTGCTGGTATCACGGGTGGTGGACCTGTCCGCCCGCCGCTCGGCGCTCGCGGCCCGCCGCGGCGCGGAGGCCGAGACGCTTGCCGCCCTCGCCGGCAGCCTGCTGCGTGGCGAGCAGGCCCTGACCGCGTTGTTGCACCGGGTGCAGGAAACGTTCACCATGCGTGCGGTGAGCCTGCTGCGGCGCGACGACGACGGCCGCGGCTGGCGGTTGCTGGCCACCGTCGGCGTCGAGGCGCCGAACACGCCTGCCGACGGCGACATCGCGGTGGACATCGACGACACCGATGTGCTGGTCCTGTCCGGGCACCCGTTACACGCGGAGGACCAGCGCGTCCTGACCGCGTTCGCCGCCGAGGTCGCGGTCGCCTACCGGCAGCGTGAGCTCACCGAGGCTGCCCGGGCTGCCGACTCACTTGCGGAATCCGAACGAGCCCGCACGGCCTTGCTCAACGCGGTCAGCCATGACCTGCGCACGCCGATCGCCGCGGCGAAGGCGGCAGTCTCGAGCCTGTGCGCCGCCGACGTCGACCTGGACCGACGCCGATCGGCGCGAGCTGCTCGGCACCGCCGACGCCGCCCTGGACCGGCTCACCGACCTCGTCACGAACCTGCTGGACCTGTCGCGGCTGCAGGCCGGGGTGCTGCCCGTGCTGCCCGCCGACGTCGCGGTCGAGGACGTCGTGGCGCGCGCACTCGACTCGCTGTCGGCCGATTCGGCGCGAGTGGACGTGGACATCGCGCCCGACCTGCCCGACGTGCATGCCGACGCCGGCCTGCTCGAACGCGTCGTCGCGAACCTAGTGCAGAACGCGCTGCGCTACGCGCCGCGCGGCGCGCCCGTGCAGATCCGCGCCAGCGCGCACGCCGACACCGTCGAGCTGCGGGTGATCGATCGCGGGCCCGGGATCGCACCGGCCGACACCGAGGCGGTGTTCGCGGCGTTCCGGCGCCGCGGCGACGCGCCCCGCGCACGGCGAGGGGATCGGCCTCGGCCTGGCCATCGCCCGCGGCTTCGTCACCGCTATGGGCGGCGCGGTCGAGGCCGAGCAGACCCCGGGCGGCGGCGCGACACTGGTCGTTCGACTGCCGAGCGCGCGGTAGCCGCACATGACGCGGGTGTTGGTCGTCGAGGACGAACGCCCGCTGCTGCGCGCGCTCGCGATGAACCTCACCGCCCGCGGCTTCGAGGTGCTGGAGGCCGATACCGGCACCAAGGCGCTGACCTACGCGGCCAGCCGCGAACCGGACGTGATCCTGCTCGACCTCGGGCTGCCCGACCTCACCGGGCTCGACGTCATCCGCGGCGTGCGTGCGTATTCGACAACACCGATCATCGTGCTGTCCGCGCGCACCGGTAGCGCGGACAAGGTGACCGCGCTCGACCTCGGTGCCGACGACTACGTCACCAAGCCGTTCAGTATCGACGAATTGCTGGCCCGGCTGCGCGCCGCCACCCGACGCGCGGCGCCGGCCGGCGAGCAGGCCGATGGCGTGATGCAGGTCGGGCTGGCCAGCGTCGATCTCGGCGCGAAGACCGCTACCGACGCCGACGGCGCCCGCATCCACCTGACCCCGACCGAGTGGCATTTGCTCGAAGCCTTGCTGCGCCGGCCCGGCAAGCTGATCACCGGGCGCGCCCTGCTGACCGAGTTGCGCGGCGCGCCCGAGCACACCGATCCCAGCTATCTGCGCATCTTCATCGCCCAGCTGCGCCGCAAGCTCGAACCCGAGCCGAGCCGGCCGCGGCACCTGATCACCGAGCCGGGGATGGGGTACCGGTTTCAACCCTGAGCGTTCATCTGTTCTTCACCCGCGATACGAGTACGCGTTTCGGGGGACTGACGGAATACAGACGTGACCCAAGGCGCACCCACCACCATCGACGAATTCTCGGAATGGAATGCCCGGGCTCTGGCCCGGCACCCAGTGAGCCGGCGGAGCATGCTGAAGGCAGCCGCGGCCGGCGCGGGCGGCATCGCACTGGCCCAGTTCAGCCTCGCCAACGCCGCGTTCGCGGCCGGCGGCGGCACGGCGGGCACCGCCGGCGTCGTGGTCTCCGGCCGCCACCTGTCCTTCGTCAACGACGTGGCCGGCCGTCCCGAGAACGCGATGGCCGTCACCGCACAGCTCGTGAGCACCACCGGGGTGATCCCGCGGTCGGTCAAGGCCTACGTCGACCTCGGTTCCCGGCCCGGCCACTACGGCAGCGCCATCGAGGCCGACATCGTGCACCTGCACGGGATGTACGCGATCCCCAACGGCCCGGTCGGCAACCAGTTCTATGCGAAGGCGAAGCTGACCGGCTTGAACTCCGGGCACGTCTACCACTACCGGTTCCGGCTTTCCGACGGCACTACCACCGGTGACGCCTACTTCACCACGGCACCGGCCCGCGACCTGAGCGCGCGCGACGTGGCCGACCCGTTCACCTTCACCGCGTTCGCGGACGTCGGTACCAACAACGCGCCGACCGACCCGAAATACGCCTGGGGTCAGGACCCGGCATCGGTCACCGCCGCGAACGGCACCTGGCCCGGCGGTGTGTTCGACGACAACTACTACAAGGCCACCGACCCGGTTGCCGGTACCGGCGGCACCGACCCGCACCCCGCGGTCACGATGACCAATCTGATGTCCTCGCAGCGGCCGGTCTTCACCCTGCTCGCCGGCGACATCTGCTACGCCGACCCCGGCGGCAGCGGGCTGCCGGCCGACGACACCGGCGCGCTCGGCGGCACCACGACACCGGCAACCAACCTCTACAACCCGTATGTCTGGGACGTGTTCCTGAACCAGATCGAGGGTCAGTCGGCCTTCACGCCGTGGATGTTCGCGACCGGCAACCACGACATGGAGCCGCTCTACGGCAAGACCGACTTCCTCGGTGACAGCCCGTCGCACGGGTACGGCGGGCACGCCAAACGCCTTGATCTGCCGAAGAACGGGCCGCGCACCTGCCCGTCGGTGTACAGCTTCGTCTACGGCAACGTCGCGGTGCTCTCCGTCGACGCGAACGACCTGTCGTACGAGATCCAGACGAACACCGGCTACTCCGACGGTGCTCAGCTCAAGTGGCTCGAGGGCACGCTGAAGCAGTGGCGCACCGACCCGAGCATTGCGCCGGGCGTCGACTTCATCGTCGCGTTCTTCCACCACTGCGCGTTCTCCACGACGGCCAACCACGCCTCCGACGCCGGGCTGCGCGACGCGCTCGACCCGCTGTTCACCAGGTACCAGGTCGACCTCGTCGTACAGGGCCACAACCATCTGCTCGAACGCACCGACCCGATCAAGAACGGGCAGCCGACGAAGTCCGCGCCCGACGGTGCGACGATCGACCCGGCGGCCGACGGCGTCACCTACCTGTGCGTGGGGTCCGGTGGCCGGCCGCGTTACCCGTTCCAGCCGGCGCCCGGCCCGACCGCGCCAGCACCGGTGGGCCTCACGCCGAGCGGCCCGCAGGCGCTGCCGGAAGGGCAGCGCTATCGGGGGTACCAGCCTCCTGGCGGCGAGAACAGCACCGAGAACAACACCGAGAACGTGGTCAACAGCTATGTGTGGTCGAAGGAGGGCACTGCGGTCAACTCCGGCTACCCGCAGGGCACGAAGGTGCCCGAAGTGGTCACATGGTCGCAGGTGCGCTACGACAACTACGCGTTCATCGCGGTCGACGTCGTCCCGGCACGGACCGGCAAGCCGACCACGTTCACGATCCGCACGCTCGCCGACGCGCTGCCGGGCCACAACGAGCCCTACACCGAGATCGACCGACTCACGCTGCGGCGCATCGCCGGCAGCAGCCGGCTACCCAGGAGCTGACGCGCCGCCGGCCCGCCGTACGACGAAGCGGGCCGGCTCGCGCAGGCTCTGCCCGACCACGCAGTACCGCTCGGTGCTGCGCGCGAGCCGTTCGAGCGTCGCGTCGTCGGCGTCGGTGTCCAACTCGGCAGTGATCACGACGTCCTGGACGCCGACGGGCACCTCGCGGTCGACCCCCAGGGTGCCGCGCGCGTCGAACACGCCGTCGGCGCGCAGCGTCGCCGCGCGCACCGCCACCTTCATCGCAGTGGCGACGCTGCGTAGCGTGACGCCGGCGCACGCGAGCAGCGCCTCGAGCAGCATGTCGCCCGAGCAGGCGTCGGCTCCGGCGCCACCGGTGGCGCGGTGCAGGCCGGCGCGCACCGGGCCGGCCCAGCCGTCGACCGTGCAGGTCACCGGCTCGTCCCGGAAATCGGCGCGGGCGCCGATCGGGGTGCGGGCGCTGGCCGGGTCGTCGCGGTAGCGCTGCTTGATCGGGGCCTGCGATTCGCGAAGCTGCGCGGCGTCCATGGGCCCACGTTAGCCCGCGAGGACCGGCCGCAGATCGTCGAGTTTGTCGAACAACTGCCACACGTAGGCGCCGCCGCCGCACTCGCGGTGCGGGTGCAGGTCGGCGAGCGCGGGGTCGTCGAGGTAGCTCTGGAACGCCTCTCGCGACTCCCACTCGACGACAATGATCACCTGGCGGGGCGCGACGTCGCCGAGCAGCGACTCCCGGAACTTCCCGAGCGCGACCACCCGCCCGCCGTGCGCCGCAACCGCCGCGGCCGAGCGGCGCGAGTAGGCGCGGTACTCGTCGCGGTCGGCGACGTCGAACAGATTCAGGGCATACACCGGTCCGGTCATCGACTGATCCTCTCGCAACCGAACCCACAGCGTTTGCACGAGTGCACCCGCCGCGCAAAGGTGGCATTCCCACCCGCGCCCGAGGAGCGGTGCAATGACCGAGGATCCGCAACGGTTCACCCCGCCGCCGCAGAACTACCAGCCCGCGCCGCCGGCCCCGCCGGGTTTCGGGCAGCCGGCCTACGGCGCCGGCTACGGGCCGCCGGTGGGCCCGGTGGGCAAAGTCCGCGGCGTCGGGACCTCGATCCTGTTGGCGATCGTGACGCTGGGGATCTACACCTACGTCTGGACCTGGAAGACGCAGGAGGAGATGAAGCGGCACACCGGCGAGGGCGCCGGCGGCCCGCTCGGCTTCGTCATCTACTTCGTCTTGTCGCCGGTGACCTGGTTCCTCGTCCCGTACGAGCTCAACAACATGGTCACCCGGTCCGGGCAGCCCAGCCGGGTGAGCACGATCTGGGGCCTGTGGTTCCTGCTGCCGATCATCGGCGCGTTCGTCTGGTTCATCCGGGTGCAGGGCCAGCTCAACGACTACTGGATCTCACGGGGCGCGCACCAGTCCTGACGCGACGCCGACCTCCGTACGATGCCCGCATGACGCAGCGGGTCGGCATCATGGGCGGGACCTTCGATCCGATCCATCACGGTCACCTCGTCGCCGCGAGCGAGGTCGCCGCGCTGTACCACCTCGACGAGGTGATCTTCGTGCCGACCGGCGAGCCGTGGCAGAAGGCCGAGCGGCGGGTGAGCCCGGCCGAACACCGCTATCTGATGACGGTGATCGCCACGGCGTCCAACCCGCGGTTCTGGGTGAGCCGGGTCGACATCGACCGCGACGGCCCGACCTACACGATCGACACGATTCGCGACATCGGGGAGCTGCGCCCGGACGCGCAGCTGCACTTCATCACCGGCGCGGACGCGCTAGCGCAGATCCTGTCGTGGAAGGACGGCGAGGAGGCGCTCAAACGCGCGCAGTTCATCGGGGTCACCCGCCCCGGCTACGAGCTCTCCGACGCGCACCTGCCGCAGGAATCGGCGATCCTGCTCGACGTGCCGGCGATGGCGATCTCGTCCAGTGCCTGCCGCGCGCGGGTGGCCGCGGGGGAGCCGGTCTGGTATCTCGTGCCGGACGGCGTCGTGCAGTACATCAACAAACACCGCCTCTACCGCCAGTAGGCTCACCCTTCGTGACGGCAACCGACGAGGCGATCGCGCTCGCGACCACGATCGCGCAGGCCGCCGCCGACAAGCTCGCCCAGGACATCGTGCTCATCGACGTGAGCGAGCGGCTGGCCATCACCGACGTCTTCGTCGTCGCCACCGGCACCAACGAACGCCAGGTCGAGGCGATCGTCGAGGGGGTCGAGGAAGCCGCGCGCCGCGCGGGCCACAAGCCCATCCGGCGCGAGGGCCAACGCGACGGGCGCTGGGTGCTGCTCGACTACGGCGATGTCGTGGTGCACATCCAACACGCGGAAGAACGCGTGTTCTACGCCCTCGAGCGGCTCTGGAGGGACTGCCCGTTCATCCCGTTCACCGACGTCGGGCAGGCGTCGCGCAGCGGGACTGGGGAGTGAACCCGCGCCGGGTCCTGCTGTTGCGCCACGGCCGCACCGAATGGAACGCCCAGCGCCGCTTCCAGGGTCAGGCCGACCCGCCGCTGGACGAGGTGGGCCGGGCACAGGCTTACGAGGTCGCCGGGATCGTCGCGGCGTTGGGCCCGGACCTGCTGGTGAGTTCGGACGCCCAGCGCGCGATGCAGACCGCGGCGGTCGTCGGCGCGGTGGCCGGTCTGACGCCAGTGGCCGAGCCCCGGTTGCGCGAGCGCGGCCTGGGCCACTGGGAGGGCCTGACCCGTGACGAGGTGGCCGCGCAATACCCCGACGAGTTCGCCGACTGGGTGGCCGGGCGCGACGTGCGCCGCCGCGGCGGCGAGACCCGTGACGAGGTGGCCGCCCGTGCCGTGTCCGCGTTCCGCGCGCTGCCGGACCTACCGACGACGGTCGTGGTGACGCACAGCGCGACCGCGATGGCGCTGACCAACGCGTTGCTCGGCATCCGGCAGAGCAACCACCCGCTGGGTCCGCTCGCGAACTGTCACTGGTCCGAGCTGTACGCCGAGGAGCACGACGGCGCCGGCACGGTGTGGCGGCTGCGCGGGCACAACCTGGGCGCGCCGGGCAGTGTCGTCCCGCTCCCGGTGCGAGAGGCCGGCGAAGAGGCGGACGCCGCCGATGCCGATGCCTGACCCTCCTCTCGACGTCGAGACTTCATCGGCGACCCACAGCGTTGGTGACGCAACACATAGGCAGATGGTTGCAAAGTAAACAGCTATCACACCTAGAGTGGCGGACAGGTGCCCCCGCGTCCGGTGGCGACGGACAGCGGACGCGGGGCGCGCACCGTACGGCGCGGTCGACCGTGACACGGCCGGCGGCTAAACTTTCGCTATGAGTAGCCGTCACCTGCTCCTTGCCAGGCCGCGCTGATCGGCCGATCCGTCCGACAGCGCGGCTGAGCCTCTGCGAATTGCGCAGAGGCTCTTGTTGTGTCTGACGACCGACTCTCACCGAGGAGCCCATGATGACCGCCGTCGAGTCCGGTGCGAACGTTGACGGTGCCGCCGCATCGGACGTGCCGCCGTTTCGCTACACCGCGGCAGTGGCCAACGCGATCGAGGTCGCCTGGCAGGAGCGCTGGCAGCGCGAGGGCACGTTCGACGCCCCGAATCCGACCGGGCCGCTCTCGGCGGGCTTCGACCGGGTCGCGATACGCCCGCACGCCTATGTGATGGACATGTTCCCGTACCCGTCCGGCGCGGGCCTGCACGTCGGCCACCCGCTGGGCTACATCGGCACCGACGTCTACGCGCGGTACCGACGCATGCGCGGCGACAACGTGCTGCACACCATGGGCTTCGACGCGTTCGGGCTGCCCGCCGAGCAGTACGCGATCGAGACCGGACAGCACCCGCGCACCACGACCTACGGCAACATCGACACGTTTCTGGTGCAGCTGCGGCGGCTGGGCCTGGGTCACGACGAGCGTCGCCGCCTGGCGACCACCGACCCGGCCTTCTACCGCTGGACGCAGTGGATCTTCCTGCAGATCTTCAACTCCTGGTACGACGCCGAGGCCGACCGCGCCCGGCCGATCGCCGAACTGATCGCCGAGCTCGACGCCGGGACCCGGCAGCCGCACGAGGGCACCAACCCCACCGGCCGGCCGTGGGCCGAGCTGTCCGACCTCGACAGGCGCCGCGTGATCGACAACCACCGGCTGGCCTACCGCAGCGAGTCGGTCGTCAACTGGGCGCCGGGGCTGGGCACCGTGCTGTCCAACGAGGAGGTCACGCCCGACGGGCGCAGCGAGCGGGGCAACTTCCCGGTGTTCCGGCGCCCGCTGCCGCAGTGGATGATGCGGATCACCGCCTACGCCGACCGACTGGTGCGCGACCTGGACCAGATCGACTGGCCGGACAAGGTGCGCACCATGCAGCGCAACTGGATCGGGCGCTCGACCGGTGCGCACGTCTCGTTCGCCGCGGCCGCCGGCGACATCGACGTGTTCACCACGCGCCCGGACACGCTGTTCGGCGCCACCTACATGGTGCTCGCTCCCGAGCACCCGATGGTCGACTCGCTGACCGCGGCGAGCTGGCCGGCGGGCACCCCCGTGGCGTGGACAGGACAAGCGGCTCGCCCGGCCGACGCGTTGGGCGCCTACCGTGCGGCCGCGGCGCGGCGCTCCGAACTGGACCGGCAGGCCGGCGACCGCGCCAAGACCGGCGTGTTCACCGGCAGCTACGCGACGAACCCGGTCAACGGCGACCAGATCCCGGTGTTCATCGCCGACTACGTCCTGATGGGCTACGGCACCGGCGCGATCATGGCGGTGCCGGCGCAGGATGAGCGCGACTGGGAGTTCGCCGCGGCCTTCGACCTGCCCATCGTGCGCACGGTCGCGCCGCCCGAAGGCTGGGAGGGCAAGGCGTTCACCGGCGACGGCCCGGCGATCAACTCCGCGAACGACGAGGTGTCGCTCGACGGGCTGCCGGTGGCCGAGGCCAAGACGCGCATCATCGCCTGGCTGGAGCAGGTCGGCCGGGGCCGGGGCGCGGTCACCTATCGCCTGCGCGACTGGCTGTTCAGTCGGCAGCGCTACTGGGGAGAGCCGTTTCCGATCGTCTACGACGAGAGCGGGCTGCCGATCGCGCTGCCCGACGCGATGCTGCCGGTCGAGCTGCCGGAGACCGACGACTTCTCGCCGAAGGCCTTCCCCGCCGATGACGCCGACTCGACGCCCGAGCCGCCGCTGGGCCGGCTGACCGACTGGGTCGAGGTCGAGCTCGACCTCGGCGGCGGGCCGAAGAAGTACCGCCGCGAGACCAACACGATGCCGAACTGGGCCGGCTCGTGCTGGTACGAACTGCGTTACCTGGACCCGACCAACACCGAGCGGCTGGTCGAGCCGGAGGTCGAGCGCTACTGGATGGGCCCGAACGCGGACCGTCCGCTGGGCGGGGTGGAGCTGTACGTCGGCGGCGTAGAGCATGCGGTGCTGCACCTGTTGTACGCGCGGTTCTGGCACAAGGTCCTCTTCGACTTGGGATACGTGTCCTCCGCCGAGCCCTTCCACCGGCTGGTCAACCAGGGCATGTTGCAGCTGCCCGCGTACACGAACGCCGACGGCTTCTACGTGCCGGCCGCCGAGGTTGTGGAATCCGAAGGACGCTTCTACCACGACGAGGTCGAGGTCGCCCAGGAGTTCGGCAAGATCGGGAAGTCGCTGAAGAACGTCGTCAACCCGGACGAGTTCCTGCGCGACTACGGTGCCGACACGTTTCGGATGTTCGAGATGTTCGGCGGCCCGCTGGAGCAGTCCCGGCCGTGGGACGCGAAGGCGATCATGGGGCCGTTCCGGTTGCTGCAGCGGGTCTGGCGCGTGGTGGTCGACGAGCAGACCGGCGCGACGCACGTGTCCGACGACGACGTTCCGCTCGAGCTGAATCGCCGGCTGCACAAGGCGATCCATGCCGTCCGCGAGGGGTACGAGACGCTGCGGTTCAACACCTCGATCGCCCGGATCACCGAGCTGAACAACGCGATCACCCATGCGTACCCGAACGGCGGGACACCGCGCGGGCTGGCCGAGCCGCTGGTGCTGATGCTGGCCCCGCTGGCGCCGCACGCCGCCGAGGAGTTGTGGCAGCGGCTGGGTCACTCGACCTCGCTGGCCTGGGCACCGTTCCCGGCGGTCGACGAGACGATGCTGGTCGACGACACGGTCGAGGTGCCGGTCCAGGTCAACGGCAAGCTGCGGGCGGTGCTGAACCTGCCCGGCGGTTCGGACGCCGCGGCGCTGGAGGCCGCCGCGCGCGCCGACGCGCGGGTGGTGGCGGCGCTGGACGGGCGCGAGACGCGGCGGGTCGTCGCGGTGCCCGGCCGGCTGGTCAATTTCGTCGTCTGACATGGGCGCCGACCTGGTTCGCGTAGTCACCGACTCGACGTCGTGTCTGCGCGCGGACCTGATCGTGACGCACCGCGTCGAGGTCGTGCCGCTGCGCGTCACGATGGGCACCCACACGGCGGTCGACGGTGTCGACGTCACGGCCGACGACCTCGCGCTCGCCCTGCGCGAGAAGGTGCCGGTGTCGACGTCGCGGCCCTCGCCGGCCGAGTTCGCGTCGACCTACCGCCGGTTGCTCGACGACGGCGCCTCGCACGTGGTCTCGGTGCATCTGTCCGCGGCGCTGTCCGGCACCTGGGAATCGGCCGTGCTTGCCGCGCAGGACTTCCCGCACGGGGTGGTGCGCGTCGTCGACTCGCGGTCCACGGCGATGGCGCTGGGCTTCGCAGTGCTCGCGGCAGCCGACCGTGCGGCCGGCGGCGCGTCGGCGGCGCAGGTGCAGGAAGCGGCCACTGAGACCGTCGACGCCACCCGCACGCTCTTCTACGTCGACACGCTCGAGTACCTGCGCCGCGGTGGGCGGATCGGCGCCGCGGCGGCGTTGCTCGGTACGACGTTGTCGGTGAAGCCGCTGCTGCAACTCGTCGAGGGGCAGATCGTCCTACTGGAGAAGGTCCGGACCTCGGCGAAGGCGGTGGCCCGGTTGGTCGATCTCACCGTGCGCGCGGCCGGTGACGGCGCCGTGGATCTCGCAGTGCATCACCTGGGCGCGGTGGGGCGCGCCGCGGCGCTCGTCGACGAGGTGCGGGCCGCGCTGCCCAAGCTCGGCGAGTGCTATGTGTCCGAACTCGGGCCGGTGATTGGTGCGCACCTCGGCCCGGGAGCGCTGGGCACCGTCGTGGTGCGGCGCTAGGCCCTTCTCCGTCATCTTTCCGAAATCAGAATCTTCTTCGAACTCACGCCTGAACGCTTTGTAGATGAACACGCCCCGGCGATCACGCTGGCGATCCCGACGATGGCGACCAGCCAGCGACCGCCGGTGTGCTGCATGGCGCTGGCGGTGTAGTCCTGCTGCTCCTTGGCCTGCCTCCCGGCGCCGGCTCCGGACGCGATCTTCACCGCACGGATGCCGAGCACGAGGTACACGACGCCGCTGCCCAAGGCCTTGAGCCGGTCCTTCGCCTCGGACTCGATCGACGACCCGAAGGCGGCGACCGCAAACGCCGCAGGGGTATGCGAACAACCCGATCGCGGGGACCCAGACGATGATCGCGCCGCCGGCGTTGCCGGCCAGCGACTGCATCGTGCCCTGGTGATCGGTCTCGCCCGAGTGGTCGCCCGTGGCCGGCAGCAACGCCACAATGCCGAACCATAGGTGGACGCCGCCTCGGGGGCGGCCATCCCGGCCCGGGCCAGGCGCTCCATCGGCTTGCCGGGTGCGGCGCCCGGTACGGCATCGCGGGCGTTGGACAAGCTCGACGCGCTCATCGGGGGCATCCCTTGGTCGTGCAGGCCGGTGGTTTCGGCAACGGAAGTCATCTACCGCCAGGCCCCGGGCCTGAAACGCGGCGGCCGATAGCACGGCGCGCTGACAATCGCCTGCCGGGTATGCACATGCCGGCCGGTCGTCCACAGCCGCGATCGGATCGCTGTGACCCCGAGTGTGGATGCCTAGCGTTTCGGCGGTGCGGGGCGAGTCGGGGCGGGTGACCGAGCGGGTGCGTGCCGTGCTCGGGGACGTCGGTCCAGACGGTGGTTCCGGCAGCGGAGCGGACGGTGGTCGCGACGGCGCCGAGTTGCCAGAGGCGCCGCCGGTGCCGCAGCCCACGGACCGCGCGAGGGCGCCGTGGCGTCGGTGGGCGGGACGGGTGCGTCTCGACCCCGGCCGCCGCGCTGCGCTGGCGGTCGGCGCCGCGGTCCTGGTCGCTGCCGGGGTCACCGGTGCGTGGGTGGCCGCCGAGCGCCCACGTCCGGTCGCGGTGTCGGCCGGCCCCGGTTCGCCGTCGGCACGGTCGAGCCCGCGGGTGAGCGTGGGCGGTCCGGGGCACGCGAGCGCGTCGCCCGTCACTGGGTCGCCCGCCGCGGCACACGCGGGTGGCGCGGCACGCTCGGGTGGCGCGCCACGTTCGGGTGGCGCGAGCGGCAGCGCCGCGCAGGTGGTGGTCGACGTCGCGGGCAGGGTGCGCCGACCCGGCCTGTACCGGCTGCCGGCCGATGCGCGGGTCGACGACGCGGTGCGCGCCGCGGGCGGGGCGCTGCCGGGCGTGAACCTGGCCAGCCTCAATCTCGCCGCGCGGGTCGTCGACGGCGTGCAGATCCGGGTCGGGCTGCCCGGCGCGGCGGTTTCCGGGCCGGCAGGGTCGGCCAGCCGGCCGGGCGGCGCAGGTACCCCGGTCGCGGCTTCGGTCGACGTGAACACGGCGGGCTCCGAGCAACTGCAGGCGTTGCCCGGCGTCGGTCCCGTGTTGGCCCAGCACATCCTCGACTGGCGCAATCAGCACGGGCAGTTCACCTCGGTCGCTCAGCTGCAGGACGTGAGCGGCATCGGGCCGGCGAAGTACGCCGCGATCAAGGACCTGGTGACGCTGTGAGGCAGCGTCATGGCGCGCTGCTCGACTCAGGCGTCGCGGCCCCGTTGCCGGCGGCCGAGCTTGATCTGCGATTGGCGATCGGTGCAGTAGCGGCCTGGCTGGCGCTGGCCGGCTGCCTGACCGGCAGTGCTGTTGCGACGGTGCGCCTCGCGATCATCGCGGCACTGGTCGGCGGGTTGACGCTTGCGCTGCCGCGGATCCGCTGCCGCAGGTGGGCTGCCGCGCTCGCGCTGGCGTGCTTCTGCATTGCGCTGGCGCTCGTGCCGCTGGCCGGGCGCATCGGCCATGCTCGCGCCTCGCCGCTCGTGGTTCTCGCCCGTCAGCACGAGCGAGTCACCGTGGACCTCACGCTCGACGCCGATCCGGTGGTGCTCGCCGCCACCGGTCCGGGTGGCGCGGCACGGGTGGCGGTGCGCGGGTCGGCGTCGTCGGTCGACGCTCGCGCTGCGCCGACCGAGACGGACGGCGCGGTGCTGGTCCTCGCGGATGCGGCGGCCTGGCGCGGCATGCTCCCGGGGCAACGGGTGCGGGTCGACGGCACGCTGGCGCCCGAACTCGGCGGCGGCGAGCTGTCGGTGACGCTGTTCGCCAGGACCGCGCCGCAGCGTCTGGGTGAGCCGCCCTGGTGGCAGCGGGTCGCCGGGACGGTGCGGTCCTCGCTGCGCCGTGCGGCGGCCGGGTTGCCCGCCGCCGAGCGCGGTCTGCTTCCCGGCCTGGTCGACGGCGACACCGCCGACCTGGATCCGGTGCTGGCAGAGCGGTTCCGGCTGGCCGGGCTGACACACCTTGTCGCCGTGAGTGGCACCAACTGCTCGATCGTCGTCGGCGCGGTGGTGTTGGCGCTGCGCCGGGCCCGGGCCAGGCCGTGGCTGATCGCGGTCGGCGGCGGCGTGGTGCTGGCGATGTTCGTCGTGGTCGCGCGGCCGTCGCCGAGCGTGTTGCGCGCCGCGCTGATGGCCGCGATCGCCCTCCTGTCACTGGCGACCGGGCGGCCGCGGGCGGGGCTGCCGGTGCTCGCCGCGGCGGTGATGGCGCTGCTGTTGTGGGATCCGACGCTCGCCGTCAGTGCGTCGTTTGCGATGTCCGTCCTCGCCACTGCGGCGCTGCTGGTCATCGCGCCGGGGTGGGCACGAGGTCTGCGCGCGCGCCGGGTGCCGGCCGGGATCGCCGAGTCGGTGGCCGTGGCAGCGGCGGCACATCTGGTCACCGCGCCGGTGGTGGCCGCGATCTCCGGACGGGTCAGCCTGGTGGCGGTGGCCGCGAACGTGCTGGCCGAGCCCGTCGTGGCGGTGACCACGGTGCTCGGCTTCGCGGCGGCCGTCGTCGCACCGGTCTGGCTGGGCGCCGGCGCTGCGCTGGCATGGGTGGCGGGCTGGCCGTGCCGCTGGTTGGTGTGGGTGGCCGAGTTCTTCGGCGGCCTGCACGGGGCGACCGTGCCGTGGCCGGGCGGGCTGGCGGGCGCATCGGCGCTCGTGGCGCTGCTCGTGGCGGCGGTCGTTGCGGCCGGCCTGGGTGCGTGGCGGGTGCTCGCAGCCGGAGCCGCGACCGCCTTGCTGATCTTCATCCCGGTCCGGTCGGTGACGACTGGCTGGCCGCCGCCCGGTTGGGTCTTCGTCGCCTGCGACGTGGGCCAGGGCGACGCGCTGGTGTTGCGCGCCGGGCCTGGTGTGGCGGTGGAGATCGATGCCGGTCCCGACCCGGTCGCGATCGATCGGTGTTTGCGCGATCTCGGGATCACCCGGATCCCGTTGCTGCTGTTCACCCACTTCCACCTCGATCACGTCGGCGGCGTCGCGGGCGCGGTGCGCGGACGCGAGGTCGGCCGGATCCTCGTCGGCCCGCTCGACGAACCGGCGTCGGGACAGGCGCTGGTCCGGCGGGCGGCGGCCGGCGCCAGGGCGAGCGTCGGCGTGCCGCGGCCCGGCACCCGGCTGAGCGCAGGTCGGGTGCGTCTGGACTTCATCGGTCCGCAGGCCGCTTACCGTGGCACCCGCTCGGACCCGAACAACTCCTCGCTCGTGGTGCGCGCCGAGATCGGCGGTGCGACGATCCTGCTGCCCGGCGACGCCGAGGTCGAGGCCCAGCAGGACCTGCTGGCGGCCGGTGCGGACCTGCGTGCCGATGTGCTCAAGGTTCCGCATCACGGTTCGGCTTACTCCGATCCGGCGTTTCTCGCGGCGGTGCATGCGCGCTTGGCCGTGATCAGCGTCGGGGCGCACAACGACTACGGACATCCGTCGCCGCTGCTGCTCGCGCGCTTGGCCCGCCTCGGCGTGCCGGTGCTGCGCACCGATCGTGCCGGTGATGTCGCCGTCACCTCCGGCGTCGGCCGGGTCGCGGCGGTCCAGCACGGCGTGGAGGCGAGCACCGTCGGGCTGGGGGAGCGGCCGCGACCATGGCGGCTGCCGGCGGATCCGACGCCCGCCGCCGCGTTGCCCGTGGCGCTGTCCGGATCCGATGCTTGGATGGGTGCATGCCCTCGCGATCGATCAGCGTGGACGACCTGCCCAGCCCGCTGCCCGAGCTCGTCGTACTCGTCGGCGATGAGGACCTGCTCGTCGACCGCGCGATCGGCGCGCTCGCCGCCGCAGCCCGCCGCGCCGACCCAGGCGTGACCGAGGTCGAGCTGACCGGCGGGCAGCTCGAGGGTCCGGAGCTTCATGAGCTGTTCGGCCCGTCGTTGTTCGGCGACGCACAATTGGTCGTGCTGCGAGCCGGCCATGACACGCGGGCCGCAGCCGCGAAGGTGCTCTTGCCCTACCTCGGGTCGGGAACGACCGGGACGACTGTCGTCGTCCAACACGCCGGCGGCGCCAAGGGCAAGGCCGTGCTCGAAGCCGCGCGGCGCGCGAAGGCGCTCGAGATCGGCTGCGCGAAGCTGACCCGTCCGGACGAGCGCGCCGATTTCGTGCGCGCCGAGGTGCGCGCGGCGGGCGGGCGCATCGACGCGGACGCAGTCGCGGTGCTGCTCGATGCCGTGGGCAGTGACCTGCGGGAACTCGCCGCCGTATCCGGGCAACTGGTGAGCGATTCCGGCGGGCAGGTCGGGATCGACCTGGTGCGCGAGTATCACCGCGGCCGCGCCGAGGTCAGCGGGTTCGCGGTCTCAGACCTGGCGGTCGTCGGGCGCAGCGGCCCGGCGCTGGAGGCGCTGCGGTTTGCGCTGTCAGTCGGGGTGCCGCACGTGGTCATCGCCGACGCGCTGGCCGACGGTGTCCGCTCGGTGGCCCGGGTGGCCTCGGCCGGGCGCGGCGATCAATACGCGCTGGCCAAGAAGCTCGGCATGCCGCCGTGGAAGGTGAAGCGGGCCTCGAATCAGGCGCGCGGGTGGACCGAGTCTGGCCTGCGTCACGCGCTGGGGGTGGTGGCCGAGCTCAACGCAGACGTGAAGGGCGCGGCGGTCGATCCCGGCTACGCGCTGGAGCGAGCGGTTCGAGAGCTCGGCCGGGCACACCGCGCGGCCGCCGGGCGCTGAGCGGGGCCGACGGGCCGGCCGGCCACTGGTCGGCGTCGGGTGCCGGGGCTCGGGTGCCGGGGCTCGCCGGCTGCCGGGGCTCGCGGAGCCGGGGCCGGGGCCCGCAACAGCGAAAAGCCGGGCATCGCTGCGATGCCCGGCTCTCGGAGGGCCGGTGTGGCGGGCAGGTGCCGGCGCGCTCGGCCGTGGTGTCGGTTCAGAGCGCGTTCGCGCGAACGGCCATCGCCGACTTCTTGTTGGCGGCCTGGTTGGGGTGGATCACCCCGGCGCTTGCGGCCTTGTCCAGCCTTCGGGACGCGTCCTGCAGCGCGACGAGCGCCTGCTCGCGGTCGCCGGAGTCGGCGGCCTCGCGGAATTGCCGGATGGCCGTCCGCAGCGAGGAGCGCACGCTCTTGTTGCGCTGGCGCGCGACCTCGTTGGTCCGGATCCGCTTGATCTGGGACTTGATGTTCGCCACGAAGGAGCCTCGACGTTGTTGGTTGACGGTTCGTGCTGCCCGGCCCGCAGGACGGGCCAGAGCCGACGCATCGGCGCGCGGGCAACCGTGCCAGGTTACCAGCGAGGCTCGTGAGCCCCCAAATCCGCGGCCCTGCGGGCGGTTCGGCGTCACGCCGAGACCGCGCGGACCGAGACCAGCTCGAACTTGGTGAACAGATAGGTCCGCAGGCCGTCGGATCCGCTCACGACCTCGCCCACCGGCTGGTCGCCGTCCTCCTCGTCGCCGTAGATCATTGCGGTCTCTCCGTCGAAGTACACCCCACCGTCGACCGGCGCGAGGTCGGTGAGCTGCACCACCACGTAGCGTTCGCCCAGCAGGCCCACGAGGGACTGGATCTCGTTGCTCTTGGCGTCCTCGGGCTGCCGGAAGACGCCGACGACCTCCTGCCAGTCGTCCTCGCCGGGAGTGGTGTTCACCAGGTCGCCGGGGCGCAGCTCGACGGCGGGAACACGGAACTCGACGGCGGCGCGCGGATCAGTCATGCGGCACATCCTGCCCGATGCCGCGGCGGGTGGCGCACGGGCGGCCGTGGCGCGGCTTCCCCAACTAACAGCGCGCGAAGAGCGCGACAGCGACCGCGCACACCGCGCACTCCGCCGCCGCGCCGAGGGATGTACCGAGCGGGACCGGCGCGACGACGAGTGCGCCGGCGGCGGCCGGGGCAGCGCTCGGCGGTAGCCGACGATGACGCGAGGCGCCGCGAGCGCGGCCAGGTATGCGCCTGCGCGACCTGCGATGAGCGACGACGGCCAGGGCCCGCTAGGTGATCGTGAACACGAACACCTAGGTCGAAGACCGCGCTCGAGCGTCGCAGACCCGGTTGCCGGCCTGCCGCACGGGCGTCGGCGCCGCCCTCAGCCATGCGGAACGGCAACTGCGGCTGGGGTGGCCCGTGGGTGGGGTCGACACCGTCGAACAGGCTGCTGACCGACTCGCCGCCGTGGATGCGCGAGATCGCCTCGGCGAACAGCGGGGCCACCGACCGCACGATCAGCTGCGGCCAGTCCTCGGCCGGGCGGCGGCACCGTGTCGGTGGTCACCACCTCGGTGATCATCGGGTGGTCGCGCAGCCGCGGCACCGCCTTGCCGGCGAACAGGCCGTGGGTGCAGGCGATGGCCGCCTCCTGCACGCCCTGGTCGGCGAGCCGGTCGAGCAGCTCGACGATCGACCCGCCGGTGGCGATCTCGTCGTCGAGGACGATCGCCCGCTTGCCGCGCACGTCGCCGACGATCGCGTCGATCACGACCCGGTCGTCGGCCAGCCGCTGCTTGGAACCGGCCGCGACCGGCAGGCCGAGCAGCCGGGCGAACTGGGTTGCGGTCTTCGCGTTGCCGAGGTCGGGCGAGACCACGACGCAGTCGGTGAGGTCGTGGTCGCGGAAGTGGTCGGCGAGCTCGCCGATCGCGGTCAGGTGGTCGACCGGGACGGAGAAGAACCCGTGCACCTGCGGGGCGTGCAGCGTCATCGTCAGCACCCGGTCGGCGCCCGCCGCGCTGAGCATGTCGGCGACCAAGCCGGCCGGCGATCGAGATCCGCGAGGCGTCCTTCTTGTCCGAGCGGGCGTAGGCGTAGTGCGGGATGACCGCGGTGACCTGGGCCGCGCTGGCGCCGCGGGCGGCGTCGAGCATCAGCAGCAGCTCCATCAGGTGCTCCTGGGTGGGCGGCACCAGCGGCTGGACGACGTAGACGTCGCGTTGGCGGCAGTTCTCCTGCAGCTGGACGTAGAGGCAGTCGTTGCAGAAGCGCCGGATGTCGACATCGGCCGAGCGGCACGCTCAAGGCGTCGCAGATGCGTCGCGCGAGGGGGCGGTGCGCGTTGCCGGAGAGCACCACGATCTCTCGCATGCGTGCAGGTTAGCTCGCCGGGCCGACGCCGATCCGGGCCGCACCACGACCCGCGACGTGCCAAAATGAACCGGTGACATCCGCCGGCCGGACCGATCCCGCGCCGGATCCGCAACTTCTGCATCATCGCCCACATCGACCACGGCAAGTCGACGCTGGCCGACCGGATGCTGCAGCTCACCGGCGTGGTCGACGCCCGGCAGATGCGCGCGCAGTACCTCGACCGGATGGACATCGAGCGCGAGCGCGGCATCACGATCAAGGCGCAGAACGTCCGGATGCCGTGGCGCAGCCGCGCAGGCGGGACCGACTACGTCCTGCACATGATCGACACCCCGGGCCACGTCGACTTCACCTACGAGGTGAGCCGCAGCCTGGCGGCCTGCGAGGGCGCGGTGCTGCTCGTCGACGCCGCGCAGGGCATCGAGGCGCAGACGCTGGCCAACCTCTACCTGGCGCTCGAGAACGACCTGCACATCATCCCGGTGCTCAACAAGATCGACCTGCCGGCCGCGCAGCCCGACCGCTACGCGGCGGAGATCGCGCACATCATCGGCTGCGACCCGGACGACGTGCTGCGGGTCAGCGCCAAGACCGGCGAGGGCGTCGAGGAGCTGCTCGACGTCATCTGCCGGGACATCCCGGCGCCGGTCGGCGACGCCGACGCCCCGCGCGCGGGCGATGATCTTCGACTCGGTCTACGACATCTACCGCGGCGTGATCACCTACATCCGGGTGGTCGACGGGCACTTCACCCCGCGCGAGCGGATCAAGATGATGTCGACCGGCGCCACCCACGAGCTGCTCGAGATCGGCGTCATCTCGCCCGAGCCCAAGCCCACCGACGGGCTGTGCGTCGGCGAGGTCGGCTACCTGATCACCGGCGTGAAGGACGTGCGGCAGACCCGCGTCGGCGACACCGTCACCGACGCCGCCAAGCCGGCCGCACAGAGGCTCGGCGGCTACCGCGACCCGAAGCCGATGGTCTACTCGGGCCTGTATCCCGATCGACGGCTCGGACTACCCGCTGCTGCGCGACGCGCTGGACAGGCTGCGGCTCAACGACGCCGCGCTGGTCTACGAGCCGGAGACCTCGACCGCGCTCGGCTTCGGCTTCCGGTGCGGCTTCCTCGGCCTGCTGCACCTGGAGATCGTGCGCGAGCGGCTCGAGCGCGAGTTCGACCTCGAGCTGATCTCGACCGCGCCCAACGTCGTCTACCGGGTCGTCCTGGAGGACGGCACCGAGTACATCGTCACCAACCCGTCCGACTGGCCGACCGGCAAGAAGATCGCCGAGATCGTACGAGCCGATCGTCGACGCGATGATCATCGCCCCGAGCGAGTACATCGGCGCGATCATGGAGCTGTGCCAGCAGCGGCGGGGCTCGCTCGGCGGCATGGACTACCTGTCCGAGACCCGGGTCGAGCTGCGCTACACGCTGCCGCTCGCCGAGATCATCTTCGACTTCTTCGACCAGCTGAAGTCGCGCACCCGCGGCTACGCCATCGCTCGACTACGAGGCGGCCGGCGAGCAGGTGGCCGACCTGGTCAAGGTCGACATCCTGCTGCAGGGCGAGACGGTCGACGCGTTCTCCGCGATCGTGCACAAGGACAAGGCCTACGGCTACGGCACCGCGATGACCAGCGAAGCTGCGCGAGCTGATCCCGCGCCAGCAGTTCGAGGTGCCGATCCAGGCCGCGATCGGCTCGCGGGTCATCGCCCGCGAGAACATCCGCGCGATGCGCAAGGACGTGCTGGCCAAGTGCTACGGCGGTGACATCACCCGCAAGCGCAAGCTGCTGGAGAAGCAGAAGGAAGGCAAGAAGCGGATGAAGATGGTCGGCCGGGTCGAGGTGCCGCAGGAGGCCTTCATCGCCGCGCTGTCCACCAACGAGGTCGCCGAACCACGCCGCTGAGCGCCACGGCGAACTCGCGCGCATCGTCACGATCGAGTGGCGACAACCCGCGCTGAGTGGTGAGAAGCGGACGTGAGTGGCGACTCGTAACCTGCCACTCATCGCGTCAAGTCGCCACTCATCGCGTCAAGTCGCCACTGTCCCGGAACGAGTCCAACTGCCGCATCTGCAAAGGAACCGGCGCGTGCCGCGTCGCCACTTGCGACGGCGACGGCGACGACGAGCGACGGCGACGGACTCGACCGGGACCCGCGCCGCGCCCAACGTCAGGTGCGGCCGGTGGCTGCGGCGGGCACGCTGCCCGGCGGCCTCGACCTGTCGGCGCAACGACTCCACCGCGTCGTCGGCCGCGGGGTCGAACGCGGCGCAGACGACCGCCGTCGTCACATCTGCAGGACGATCTTGCCGGCGAGGTCGCCGGACGCCATCGCGGCGAGCCCGTCGGCCGCCTCCTCGATCGGGATCACCCGGTCGATCGTTGGGTCGCAGGCCGCTGGCCTGCAGGAACGCGATCAGGTCGCCGCAGCTCGGGCTTCGTCCCCATCGTCGAGCCGACGACGTGCAGCTGCAGGAAGAAGATCCGGTTCAGCTCGGCCGGCGGGTCGAAGCCGGAGGTCGCGCCGGAGATCACGATCCGCCCGCCCGGCTTGAGCGACTTCGGCGAGTGCGACCACGTGGCCTCGCCGACGGTCTCCATCACCGCGTCGACCCGCTCGGGCAGCCGTGCGCCGGTCGCGAACGCCTGCGTGCGCGCCGAGCTCGCGGGCGCAGCTGCTGCTTCGCCTCGGTGCGGCGGTGGCGTACACCCGGATCCCGGCCGCGCGCGCCAGCGCGATGCACGCGTCGGCGACGCCACCGCTCGCGCCCTGCACGAGCACCGTCTGACCGGGCCGCAGACCGGACTTCACGAACAGCATCCGGTAGGCGGTGAGCCACGCGGTGGACAGGCACGCGGCCTCGGTCGAAGGAGAGTTCGGCGGGCTTGGGCACCACGTTGCCGCTCGGCACGATCACGTAATCGGCTAGCGAGCCCTGGTACTTCTCCGACAGCAGCGTGCGGCCCGGGTCGAGCGTCTCGTCGCCGCGTCCAGCCCGGGGTGTTGATCACGGCGTGCACGACGACCTCGGCGCCGGTCGATTCGTCGATGCCGGCCGCGTCGCAGCCGAGGATCATCGGCAGCTGCTCGCCCTTGATGCCGACGCCGCGCAGCGTCCAGAGGTCGTGGTGGTTCAGGCTGGCGGCCTTCACCGCGACCCGCGTCCAGCCGTCGGCCGGTTGGGGCTCGGGTCGAGTTGCCGACGACCAGGCCCGCGAGTGGATCGTCCGGACTGATGGATTCGGCATAGACGGCACGCATGGGTCGGACCCTAGCGGCGGCCGGCAAAGTTAAATTGGCGTTTGTCTGCTCAGACCGTCAGCGCCGCCTACCAGGGCGACATCGGCTTCAAGACCAGCCCGGCCACCACGACGTCGACGATCGCGGCCGGCCCCTCCTCGACGAAGGTGGTCTGCGCGCCCGCCGCGGTCGCCACCGGCTCGACCTCGACCTGCACGATCACGGTGTCGAACTCCGCGAGCGTCCCGAGCGCGGCACCGAGCGGCTCGCTCAGCGTGAAGAGCGGCAGCGCCGGGCTTGCGGCTTCGAGCTGCACGCTCGCTGCGACGGCTGACGGCGCCACCTCGAGCTGCAAGGTGACCGACTCCCCGACCGTCGGGACGCAGACCATCAGCGCCAACTACCCCACAGCGTCGGGCTTTCTCGCCAGCTCGGGTCAGACCACTGTCTCGGCGGCCGATGCCACTCGGGGCATCCTCGTCTGCTCGCCGGGCGCGCCGTTCATCCACGCCGCGGCCTGCGTCATCACCGTGACCGACACCGCCGCGCGGTCCAACGTGCCGCCGGTTCGATCACCTTCACCGCTACGGGCGGGGTCACGATCACGCCGCAGTCCTGCCGCCTCGTCGGCATCGGCTCGACCGCCACCTGCGCCGTCGGTGATCTCCACGAGCGGGCCGAGCACCGTCACGCTGACGGCGTACTACCCGGGCAACGCCACTCAGGCCGCCAGCACCAGCAACTCGGTACGCGTCGTCATCACCTGACGCATGGACGCGTCTATGCCGTCAGCTCGGGCGGGGCGCTGGCGAGCGCCGCCTGGATCGCCGCGACCAGCTCGCGCGCGGACGCTGCGGTCAGCTCGACCGCGACCCGGGCCGCGGGGCCTGGCCGGGTCGGCGAAGTCGATGTTGAGCGTGTGCTCGGCCATCGCGTGCACCGGGTGGTCGAAGTAGACGGTCGCGTCGGTGACGTGGAACCACTTGCCGTCCGGGCCCTTGGCGCTGCCCGTCGACGTCGATCGTGCACGGTCGCGTAGGTGCACATCGGCTCAGCTCCGCCAGGTGCTTGCCGTAGAAGCGCGTCGATCCGCTCCCAGCCGTCGTTGGCGGCGGCGACCCGGTACGCGGGCCGGTCGACGGCGAAGAACGCGTGCCCGGCGTCGTCGTAGCGGTGGAACTCGATACGCCTTGCCGTGGTCGGTCGAGGATCTGCTCGCAGCTCGTCGACCTGCTCCGGGCTCGGGTACTGGTCCTCGTTGCCGAACAGGCCGAGCAGCGGGCAGCGCAGGTTCGGCAGCTGGTCGACGAGGTTGCGTGACCGCAGCGGGAAGCCCTCCGGCGGCGTGCCGGTGACGAACGCGCCGTAGCAGTCGACCGCGGCGTCGAGGTCGAGGTTGCAGCCGGCGAGCACGGACTGCCGGCCGCCCGAGCAGTAGCCGATCACGCCGACCTTGCCGTTGGAGGTGGGCAGCGCGCGCAGGTACGCCGCGGCGCCGCCGACGTCGCCGACCAGCCGCTCGTCGGGTACGCCGCCCTGGGCGCGCGCGGCCGCGGCGGCGTCGTCGGGCGCCGCGCCGGGCGCCTCGCGCCAGTACAGGTTCGGGCAGATCGCGTCGTAGCCGAGCTCGGCGAAGCGGCGCACGATCTCCTTGGTCGCCCGGTCGTAGCCGGGCATGTGGTGGATGACCACCACGCCGCCGCGCGGCCCGTCGCCGTCGGGGCGGGCGAGGTAGGCCTCGATCTCGTCGCCGTTGTCGGCCTGGATGCGGATCGTCTGCGCGCTCAGCGTGTCTCCCATAGCCTCGATCGAAGCACTGCCGTCGTGACGACGCGCATAGAGTCAGGGCTCGTGCGCAGCGTCCGGCGGGTTCGTCGCCCGCTGGTGGCCCTCGTCGCACTGCTCGTGGCACTCGTGATCGGCTATGCCGTCCGCACGCTCAGCACCCATGACGACCACCCGGCGCCGAGCGCCTCGGCGCGGTCGAGGGCACCGTCGCGCTGTCGCAGCTGCCGCCGCAGGCAGCGCAGACCGTCGCGTTGATCAAGAGCGACGGGCCGTTCCCGTACCCGGACAACGACGGCGTGGTGTTCCACAACAACGAGCACCGGCTGCCCGCCGAACCGGACGGCTACTACCGCGAGTACACCGTCCCCACGCCGGGCTCGGACGACCGTGGCGCCAGGCGCATCATCACCGGCCGCGACGGGCAGTACTGGTACACCGCCGATCACTACGAGACCTTCGAGCAGGTGGACGTCGACCGATGAAGCTGCGTGCCGCGATCGGTGACATCTACGCCCAGGTGCGCGCGCCGGAGTGGGCCGCGCCGAACCTGGACGGTCTCGCCGACGTGCTGCGCGACGTGAGCTGGCTGCCGCGCGGTCCGGTCGAGGTGCACCCGCCGGGCGGTCTGGCCGAGCACGACGAGAACCGCCTGGCGCAGGTGTTGGCGCGGGCGGTGGTCGAAACGGCCGGCGGCCCGCGCCCGATCCGGGTGCGCGCGTCGGGCGATGCGGGTCGGGCCGGTGACGCACACTGATCACGTGCCTTCTGCGCTGCCGCACGGTGATCCGCCGCCCCCCGACGGGCGGTTGCCGATCCCGGTGCTCGAACGCTCGCGGCGCAAACCGTTCGGCGTGTACGTGCACGTGCCGTTCTGCGAGACGCGCTGCGGCTACTGCGACTTCAACACCTACACCGCGAGCGAGCTCGGCGGCGGGGTCAGCCGGGGCGGCTACGTCGACACCCTGCTGCGCGAGGTGGCGCTGGCCAGCGACGTGCTCGGCGACGGCGACCCGTTCGGCCATACGTGCCGCCGGTGTCGACGGTGTTCTTCGGCGGCGGCACCCCGACCCTGTTGCCGGCCGAGCACCTGGGCGTCGTCATCCGCGAGATCGGGGAGCGGTTCGGGCTGGCATCCGGCGTCGAGATCACCACCGAGGCGAACCCCGAGACGGTGACGCCGGGTTATCTCGCCAAGCTGCGGGCCGCGGGGTTCACCCGGATTTCCGTGGGCATGCAGTCGGCGGTGCCGCAGGTGCTGGCCGTGCTCGACCGTCACCATCGCCCGGGCCGGCCCGAGCAGGTGGTGGCCGAGGCGCACGCCGCCGGCTTCGAGCACGTGAACCTCGACCTGATCTACGGCGCGCCGCACGAGACCGACGCCGACTGGCAGGCCTCGCTGGACGCCGCCGTCGCGGCCGGCCCGGATCACATCAGCGCCTACGCGCTGGTGGTCGAGGAGGGCACCGCACTGCACCGCCAGGTGAGCGCGGGGGTGGTGCCGGCCCCCGACGACGACGTACAGGCCGACCGGTATCTGATGGCCGACGAGACGCTGGGCGCCGCCGGCTACGAGTGGTACGAGATCTCCAACTGGGCCCGCTCGCCGGCCGGGCGCTGCCGGCACAACGACCTGTACTGGAGCGACGCCAACTGGTGGGGCTTTGGGCCCGGCGCGCACAGCCACCTCGGCGGCGTGCGGTGGTGGAACGTCAAACACCCGGTGCGTTACGGCGCCGCGCTCGACGCCGGGCACAGCCCGGCGGCCGGCCGCGAGACTCTCGACGAGCAGGCCCGGTTCACCGAGCGGTTGATGCTCGGGGTGCGCCGGCGAGAGGGGCTGTCGATGCTGGACCTGCCGCGGTCCGCGCAGGGCGTGGTGCCGCAGCTCGTCACGTGGGGCCTGGTCGACCAGCAGTCGTTCGAGGGCGGGCGGGTCGCGCTGACCCAGCGGGGCCGGCTGATGGCCGACGCCGTCGTCAAGGAACTGCTGGTCGCCTGAGCCGCTCAGCCGGCGGGGCGGACCGCGTCGAGGTCCAGGATCCGCACATGCATGGTGTTGCGGCCCTGCAGCGCGGCCCGCAACGCGCGGTGCAGGCCGTCCTCGAGGTAGATCTCGCCGTGCCAGGCACAGCGTGCGGGAACAGGTCGCCGTAGAAGGTCGAGTCCTCGTCGAGCAGGTGGTCGAGCGCGAGTTCGCGCTTGGTGGTGGTCAGCTCGTCGAGGCGGACGGTGCGCGGCGACACGCTGGCCCAGTCGCGGGACGACAGGCCGTGATCGGGGTAGGGACGACCGTCGCGTACCGCCTTGAAAATCACGTGCTGCCCCACCTGTCCCATTCGCTCGAGGGTGATCGTATCGACCCGGCTCGACCTCACCCCGCCTAAACTGGGGTACCGACCAGTAGGGAAGGCCGCCGTGGGAGTCGAGGACCGCAAGCTCGAGGTGCTGCGCGCGATCGTCGAGGACTTCATCACCACCAACGAGCCGGTCGGCAGCAAGACACTCGTCGAACGGCACAACCTCGGCGTGTCCTCGGCCACCATCCGCAACGACATGGCCGCGCTGGAAGAGGACGGCCTGATCGCCCAGCCGCACACCAGCGCGGGCCGGGTGCCCACCGACGCCGGCTACCGGATGTTCGTCGACCGCCTCACCGACATCAAGCCGCTCAGCGGCGCCGAGAAGCGGGCGATCACCGCGTTCCTCGACGGTGCGGTCGACCTCGACGACGTGCTGCACCGCGCGGTGCGTGCGCTCGCCCAGCTGACCCGCAACGTCGCGGTGGTGCAGTACCCGACGCTCTCGCGCAGCCGGGTACGCCATCTCGAGCTCGTCACGATCTCCACCACGCGGCTGATGGTCGTGCTGATCACCGACACCGGACGCGTCGAGCAGCGGGTGGTAGACCTCGCCGGGCCGGTGGCCGAGGAGGACGTGTTCGAGCTGCGCGCCACGCTCAACGCCCGGCTGCGCGACCACACGTTGTCCGAGACACCGGAGATCGTGTCCGAGCTGCCCGAGCGCGTCGATCAACGGTTGCGCGGCCTGCTCACCACCCTTGCGACGGTGCTGCTGGAGGTGCTGGTCGAGCCCGGCAGCGACCGCATGGTGCTCGGCGGCACGGCGAACCTGAGTCAGCAGACGCTCGACTTCCCGGCGATCCGCCCGGTGCTCGAGGCGCTGGAGGAGCAGGTCGTGCTGCTGCGGCTGCTCGACCAGTCGGTCTCCTCGTCGAAGGTGCTGGTGCGCATCGGCAACGAGACCCAGCACGAGGGGCTCGCGACGGCGGCCGTCGTGTCCACCGGCTACGGGTTGCACGGGGCGACGGTCGGGGCGGTCGGCGTGCTCGGCCCGCGCCGGATGGACTACGCGCACACCATGGCGCGGGTGGCCGCGGTGGCCCGTTACGTCGGCAGACTGCTCGAGGAACGCTGAGTTACCCTTGGATCTGGCACTCGTCGAGATTGAGTGCCAGGAGGCCACTGAACGATGCATTGCTCTGCTGCGCGACGCCCAGGCACGCGATCTGCCGCGCTGTCTTCGTCGTCCCTAGCTACGGCTGTGGTCTCCTCATCCGCCGTGCATCTCGCGCACCTGAGCGCCGCTCGCGACGAGCGGCATCGCTCAGTCGCCTCCTAGCCCTACTTTCGAGAACGGACCGTTCGTGCCTGAGGCTCCGCGCGACTATTACCGGATGCTGGGCGTGCGCAAGGACGCCACCCCGGAGGAGATCAAGCGCGCGTACCGCAAGCTCGCCCGCGAGCTGCATCCGGACGTCAATCCGGACCCGTCCGCGCAGGACCGGTTCAAGGCCGTCACGACCGCCTACGAGGTGCTCTCGGACCCGGAGAAGCGGCGCATCGTCGACCTCGGCGGCGACCCGCTCTCGCAGTCCGGCGCCACCGCCGGCGGCAGCCCGTTCAGCGGGTTCGGCGGGTTCGGCGACGTGTTCGAGGCGTTCTTCGGCGGCGGCGGACCGATGGGCGGCGGCCGCGGTCGGCGCAGCCGGGTGCGGCCGGGCGCCGACGCGCTGCTGCAGGTGTCACTCACGCTCGAGGAGACCGCATTCGGCGTCCGCCGCGAGATCGTCGTCGACACCGCCATCGTGTGCGACACCTGTCACGGCAACGGCTGTGCGCCCGGCACCAAGCCCCGTACCTGCGCCACGTGCGGCGGCGCCGGGGAGATCCAGTCGGTGCAGCGCTCGTTCCTCGGCCAGGTGATGACCACCCGCGCCTGCTCGGCGTGCGCCGGCACGGGTGAGCAGATCCCGTCGCCGTGCCCGACCTGCGGTACCGAGGGCCGGGTGCGGGCGCGCCGCAACAAGACCGTCGACATCCCGGCCGGCATCGAGGACGGCATGCGGATCCGGCTCTCCGGCCAGGGCGAGGTCGGTCCCGGCGGCGGCCCGGCCGGCGACCTCTACATCGAGATCGCCGAGCTGCAGCACGACACGTTCGCCCGCGAAGGTGCCGACCTGCACTGCACGATCGGCGTGCCGATGACCTCCGCCGCGCTGGGCAGCGACCTCGTGCTCACCACGCTCGACGGTGAGGAGAAGCTCGAGATCCGGCCCGGCACCCAGAGCGGGGCGGTGCTGCACCTGCGCGGCAAGGGCGTGCCGCAAGCTGCGCACCTCCACCCGCGGCGACCTCTACGTGCACGTCGAGGTGCGTACCCCGACCCGGCTCGACGAAGAGCAGGAGCGGCTGCTGCGCGAGCTCGCCGAACTGCGCGACGAGGACGTCGCCATCACCACCAAGTCCTCCGGCCTGTTCGGCAAGGTGCGCGACGCCTTCCGGCAGTAACCGCGCGGATGACGCCGCCGCTGTTCCTGCTCGCCGACATCCCGCCCGGCGACGAGCTGTATCTCGTCGGCGACGAGGGTCACCATGCGGCGCGGGTGTTACGGGTGCGAAACGGCGAGCCGGTGCTGGTCGCCGACGGCGCCGGAATGCTGCTGCGCTGTGTCGTGACCGCTGTGACCGGCGAGGGCGTGAACCTGCGCGTCGACGCCCGCGAGCGGGTACCGGTCGCGCAGCCGCGGCTGGTGGTCGTGCAGGCGCTGGCCAAGGGCGAGCGCGCCGAGCTCGCGGTCGAGATGATGACCGAGCTCGGCGTCGACGAGATCGTGCCGTGGACGGCGGCGCGCTGCGTCGTGCAGTGGCACGGCGCGCGCGGCGAGAAGGCGCTCGCGCGGTGGCGAACCACCGCGCGCGGTGCTGCCAAGCAGAGCCGCCGGCCCCGCATCCCGGCCGTGTCCGATCTCGCCTCGACGTCGGACCTCTGCCTGCGCGCCCGGTCAGCGGCGACCACGTTCGTGCTGCACGAACACGCCGAGGCCCCGCTCGCCACCGCGGAGTTGCCGCTCGTCGGCGACCTGCTGCTCGTCGTCGGGCCCGAGGGCGGCGTCGCGCCCGAGGAACTCGTGTCCCTCGCCGCGGCGGGCGCCCGGCCGGTGCGCCTCGGCCCGCCGGTGCTGCGCACTTCGACGGCCGGCGCCGCCGCGCTGGCGGCGCTGTCGGTGCGGCTCGACCGCTGGTCTTGACCCGCTGCCCCGTCCTCACACACCGCGTGGTGCGTTGTCACACGCGCGTGGTGCGTGGGAAACGCACGACTCAGCCGGCAACGCACCACTCGGCGCAGCGGGGTGAGACGGCGCGGGGTGCCGGCGGGCTGAAGGCGGCGTTCACGTCGACCGCGACCCGGCGGCCGACCAGGAATCGCGGTGCCGTGACGCGCAGCGCTTCGCGATCGAACTCGGTGAATGCACGGACGGCGATTCCGCCGTCACGCGTCGAGGTGACCCGCGCCGGCATCGAGACCTCCACGAGCGTGCCGTGCCCGGCCAGCGCCCCGGCGACCATCCACTCCCCGTCGGCGACCTGCTCGACCGAGGTGGCGTCGAAGGTGAGCACCGGATACTGCGCCACGTCGAGCAGCCGCGCACCGCGCAGGTCGCGGTCGCGCCGCGCGTTGCCGGTGTCGATCCCGGTCACATCGAGCGTCGCGTGCACCGCGGTCGGGCCCCTCGACTCGTCGACGTCGACCCAGGCTGTGCGCACCGGCAGCTGGCCACGGACCGACCTGAGGCCGAAGTTGCGCACTGCGAACCCGGCACACGTCAGCGAACTGACGAACTCCCAGCGCACGGTCCGCTGCGTCCCCGCGGTCACGCGGTCACCCCCTCGACCGGCACGCCGTGCTCGGCGGCGTACACGACCTGGTAGCGCTCGACCCGATCCGGTTCGGTGAGCAGCGCCGCGTCCTCGCCGGGCAGCAACTCGGCGTTCATGACGATCTCCCGACCGCGATCGAGGTCCGCCTCGGAATCGCAGATGATGATGACGACCTCTCCGCCGTCGGGCTGGCGTAACGCGTAGGTGGCGACGTGTGCCGCTCGCTGCTGCGGGTCGGCGTACATGGCAGGTTCGATGCGCTCTCGCCCGGCCCGCTCGTTGGCGGCGACCAGTTCGGCGCTGCGCGGCCCGTCGAAGTAGACCAGCTGTGCGTACATGAGTGCTCCTCATCGGCGGTTTCGGATTCCGATCCAGGTTCGCCGCCGCGGCACGACCCCACATCAGTACGACCACGCAATGCAGCACTGATTCGCGATACTGAGGCGATGGGCGCGATCGTCGGGCGCACCGCCGAGCTGGCGCTGATCGACCGCGCCCTCACCGAGGCTCGCGGCGGCCACGGTCGGTTGTTGCTGGTCAGTGGCGCTGCGGGGATCGGCAAGAGTCGCCTCGCCGCGGCGGCCGCCGACCGCGCCCGCGACCTCGGCATGCGGGTCGCGTCCGGCTACGCGGTCGACGATCCCGGCGCACCGCCGCTGTGGCCGTGGCTGCGGGCCTTGCGCGGCCGGCCCGGCGCCGAGGCCGTGCCGGGCGCCGAAGCGGGTGAGCCCGATGCCGCAGCCCGGTTCCGGCTGTTCGTCGCGATCACCGATCTGCTGCAGGAGCACGCCGCTGCGCATGGCCTGCTCCTGGTGCTCGAGGACATGCACTGGGCCGACCGCACGTCGGTCCTGCTCGTGCGCCACCTGCTCGCCGAGCTGCCGTCGGCGCCGCTCGCGGTCGTGCTCACCTGCCGCGACGGCGTGTCCGGCGCGTTCACCGATCTCGCGCCGGACCTCCTACGCGGTGACTCGGCCGCTTCCATCGCGTTGACCGGTCTCGCGGCCGGGGACGTCGCCCACTGGTTGCCGCACCTCACCGGCCGGCAGGCCGACGCCGAGCTCGCCGAGCGGCTGCGGGACAGCACCGGCGGCAACCCGCTGTTGATCCGGCTGGTCGCCGCGGACCTGGGCAGCGACGGCGCAGCAGCGCCGCCCGACACCCGGCGGCTGATGACCGAGCGTCCACAACTGCGCCGTCTGGTCGCCGCGCGGGTGTCCGCACTCGACGCACCGGCCCGCGAGCTCGTCGAGGCGGCCGCGGTGCTCGGCGAACGCGTCGTGCCGGACGTGTTGGCCGCGATGCTCGGCACCGCCGAGACGGGCATCCGCACCCCGCTCGCCGCGGCCGTCGACGCCGGCGTGTTGCGCGATCTCGGCGCAACCATCCAGTTCGAGCACGCCCTGGTCCGTGACGCCGTGTACGTCGGGATCGGCGCCCGCGCAGACCTGCACCGCGCTGCGGCCATCGCGCTGGAACGCACCCGCTCACACGCCGCCGCCGGCTCCATCGCCCACCACTGGCAACGGTGCGGTGGCCCGGGCGCGGCCGAGAACTGCCTGCGTTGGGGGCAGCGTGCCGACGACGCCGCCCGCGCCGTACTGGCCTTCGACGATGCCGCGCGCTTCGCGGCACTCGCGGTGTCTGCGGCTCGTGACGCGGGCTGCTGCGACGCCGACCTGGCGCGCCTGCTGGTCCGGCTCGCCGAGGCGCTGATGCTCGCGAACCGGCTGTCCGAGAGCGTCCGGACCTGCGAGGAGGCGGCGCGCCGGGCCGAGGCCGCGGGCCGCGGCGATCTGCTGGCGCAGGCCGCGTTGGTGATCCACGGCACCGGCGATCCGTACGCCAACCAGGTGATTCCCCGTCTGTGCGAACGTGCGCTGGTTCATCTCGACCCGCACGATCACGCCACCCGGGCCCGGCTGCAGGCCCAGTTGGCCGTCGGCGCCGCCGAGATGAACGGCGGCCCGCACGCGGCCGAGCTCGCCGCGGCCGCGCTCGCCGAGGCCGAGCGCTCCGGCGATCCCGCCGCGATCCTGGAAGCGCTCGCCGCACGGCATCTGTCGATCTCCGTCCCGCAGACCGTGCGAGAGCGCCTCGAGCTCGGCCGCCGGGCGATCGAGCTCGGTGCGGCGACCAGCCAGCCGGTCGCCGCGCTCTGGGGACACCTGTGGCGCCTGGACGCCGCCTTCCAGCTGGGCAACCTGGCCGAGGTCGAACGCGGCCTTGTCGCGGTCGAGCGCGTCGCCCGCGAACGCGGCTCGGTGCTCGCCCGCTGGCACCACCTACGCTATCTCGCGGTGCGCGAGAGCCTCCACGGCAACTTCGACACGGCTCGGGCGGCCAACGTCGAGGCCCGTGAACTCGCGCTGCGCGTCGACGACTACTCGATGCTCGGCATGGACCATGCGTTCCGACTGGAGTTGTGCTGGCTGCGGGGTGCGACCGACGACCTGCTGCCCGGCTGGGCGGAGATCGTCCGGAATTCGCCGCCGATGCCGCTGATCCGGATCAGCCTCCCGATGGCATACGCCCTGGACGGCGAACTCGCGATCGCCCGCGCCGAATTCGAGGAGTTCCGGCATCTGCCCGCCACCTTCCCGGTCGGAGTCCGCTGGTCCGCGACGCTCGGGCAGATCGGCAAGGTCGCGGTATTGCTCGACGACGCCGAGGTGTCGATCCAGGTGTACGAGCTGTTCGTGCCCTTTGCCCGCCAGTACTCGGGCGACGGTTCCGGGGGCATCTGGAGCGATGGCGCGGTCGCCCGCTTCCTCGGCGATCTCGCCTGTACCGTCGGTCGACACGACGCCGCCTTGGCCCACTACCGCGACGCGTTGCGGCTCAACGCACGTATCGGCGCACGGCCGTACGTCGCCCTGAGCCGGCTCGGTCTGGCGCAGACGCTCGTCGCCCTCGGCCGCGACACCGACGACGCGGCGGGCGGTGCGTCGGTCCGCGATCTCGCGAGCGCCGCCGCCGCCGAGTTCGAGCGCCTCGACATGCCCGGTCGGCTGGCCGTCGCACACCGGGTCGCCGCCGGCAACCGGGCCGCGTCCGGCCCGCTGACCGCACGGGAATCCGAGGTGGCCGCGCTGGTGGCCGACGGCTTGTCGAACAAGGCCATCGCGGGTCGGCTGTTCGTCTCCGAGCGGACCGTCGAGTCGCATGTGCGCAGCGTCCTGGGCAAGCTCGGTTACGCGAATCGGACTGAGATCGTTGCCTGGGTTCTGCGGGGCTGAAATCGCTTCCGGCCGAAGCCGGGCCGGGTATGTGGTCACGGGTGCGGCCCGCGATGGCTCAGAATGCCTGGCATGACCGGATTCGACGCGGAGTCCGCCAAACGACGCATCGCGGGTGTCTTCGACCGCAGCGCCGCGACCTTCGACGCCGTCGGCGTGGATTTCTTCACCCCGGTGGGTCGCGACCTGGTGCGCCGGGCCGGGCTGGCGCCGGGCTCGCGGGTTCTGGACCTGGGTTGCGGGCGCGGCGCGGTGCTGTTCGCCGCCGCCGCGGCGGTCGGGCCGAACGGGCAGGTCGACGGCATCGACCTGTCCGCGCGGATGGTGGAAATGACCCGCGCCGAAGCCGCCGAGCGGGCGTTGGCCAATGTCCGGGTGGCGCTCGGCGACGCCGAGCGGCCCGACTTCGCGCCGCGGTCCCTGGACGCGGTGCTCGCCGGGCTGTCGCTGCACCTGCTGCCCGACCCGCGCGCGGCTCTCGAGTGCTACCCGCAGCTGCTCGCGCCCGGCGGGGTGCTCGCGTTTTCGACGTTCGCGGCCCGCGACCCGGCTGCCGAGGCCGCGATGGAGGCTGTCGGCACGTTCATCGTGGGCGACAGCGCGGACCTGGGCCGGCACGACGGACCGCTCGGCAGCGCCGCCGGCATCGAGGAGCTGTTGCGCTGTTGCGGGTACGCGTCGATCGAGGTGAGCGAGCACGAGTACGAGAGCCGCTTCCTCGACGCCGACCACTGGCTGGCCTGGGCGTGGTCGCACGGCGAGCGCGTCACCCTCGAGCGGGTGCCCGACGCCGACCTGCTGTCGGCCAGTGAGGCGGCGAAACAGGCATTCCAGGCCGCGCGCGCCGCGAACGGCGACTACGCGATCCGCACCCGGATCCGGTTCACGGTCGCGCACCCCAACCGCTAGTGTCCCGCGCCAGAGATTGTGCGAATGGGTCCGGCGTTCAGGCGTGGGCTGGTGAGGCGGAGGAGGAGAGCTGCACTGGCCGTCCTGGCGACGACGACAACGCAGCCAGCGCGCGCCTGGGCGTCGGCATTATCGTGCGAATCTCTGGCGCGGGACACTAGGTTTGCGCCATGGCTGACGACTGTCTGTTCTGCAAGATCGTCGCGGGCGACATCGCGTCGACCGAGGTCTACTCCGACGCGCAGACCTACGCCTTCGCCGACCTGAATCCGCAGGCACCGACTCACGTGCTCGTCGTGCCGCGCACGCACCACGCCGACATCACAGCGCTCGCGCAGGACCCCGCGACCGCCGCGGCGCTGCTGGCCGGGGTCCGGGGGGTCGCGGTGCACCTGGGGTTGAGCGATTTCCGCACCGTGTTCAACACCGGCGCGGGTGTCGGGCAGACCGTGTTCCACGTCCACGCGCACGTGCTGGCCGGGCGGCCCATGGCCTGGCCGCCAGGTTGATCAGAAGGTGAAACGGCGGTTGGTGGCTACCATGGAAGCCGACCACGGTTGCCGACCAGAAAGCACGCCTTGACCGGACCATCCGACCATCCGCAGAACTCGGATCGCGTCACCACGACGCTCGTCGTGCCCGGTGAGCAGGCGATGGTCGCGCTGCTCGGCTCCCGCGACGAACTGCTGCGGGTCATCGAGAAGCGCCTCGACTCCGACGTCCACGTGCGCGGCAACGAGATCACCATCACCGGCAAGCCGGCCGACAACGCGACCGCGGTCCGGCTCTTCGAGGAGCTGCTCGAGCTGATCAAGTCCGGCCAGCACCTGTCCGAGGACTCGGTCACGCGCGTGTACGGGATGCTCACCGCCGATTCCACCGAGCGCCCGGCCGAGGTGCTCAGCCTCAACATCCTGTCCCGGCGGGGCAAGAACATCCGGCCGAAGACGCTGAACCAGAAGCGCTACGTCGACGCGATCGACAACCACACGATCGTGTTCGGCATCGGCCCCGCCGGCACCGGCAAGACCTACCTCGCCGTCGCGAAGGCCGTGCAGGCGCTGCAGGCCAAGCAGGTCAACCGCATCATCCTCACCCGCCCGGCCGTCGAGGCGGGCGAGCGGCTCGGCTTCCTGCCCGGCACGCTGTACGACAAGATCGACCCGTATCTGCGGCCGCTGTTCGACGCGTTGCACGACATGCTCGATCCCGACTCGATCCCCCGGCTGATGCAGGCCGGCACCATCGAGATCGCCCCGCTGGCCTACATGCGCGGCCGCACGCTCAACGACGCGTTCATCATCCTCGACGAGGCGCAGAACACCACGCCCGAGCAGATGAAGATGTTCCTCACCCGGCTCGGCTTCGGCTCGAAGATGGTCGTCACCGGCGACATCACCCAGATCGACCTGCCGGGCGACACGCGCAGCGGCCTGCGGGTGGTGCGCGAGATCCTCACCGGCGTCGAGGACATCCACTTCGCCAACCTGACCTCGAACGACGTCGTGCGGCACCGCCTCGTCGGCGAGATCGTCGATGCGTACGAGCGGCACGACCGGCGCGCCCACACCGGTGCCGACGGCCCGCACAGTGCCGCCCGCCACGCCACGCCCCGTCGCTGAAGCCAGGCGCGATGACCGTCGAGGTGAACAACGAGTCCGGCGTCGAACTCGACGAGGTCGCCCTCGCGCAACTCGGCCGCTTCGTGCTCGACGCGATGCGCATCGACCCGCTCGCCGAGCTGTCGGTCCTGCTGGTCGACGCCGACACCATGGCCGCGCTGCACCAGCAGTGGATGGACCTGCCCGGGCCCACCGACGTCATGGCCTTCCCGATGGACGCCGCCGACGGACCGGCCGAACGCCACGATCCGTCCGCGCCGCCCGGGCACCGACGAGGGTGGCGGCGAGACCATGCTGGGCGACGTCGTGCTGTGCCCGGCGGTCGCCGCCGAGCAGGCCGCCTCGACCGGGCACTCGACCGAGGCCGAGCTGCACCTGCTGTGCACGCACGGGATCTTGCACCTGCTCGGCTACGACCACGCCGACGCCGACGCCGAACGCGAGATGTTCGACGCTGCAGGCCCAGCTCTTGCGTAAGTGGGTCAAGGCCGGTCAACCGCGGCCCGATCCGCGCGCCGGCGCCCAGCGGCGACAGTCCGGTCCGCGACACCCCGAGCGGCGGATCGCGTTGAGTGCCGCCGACATCGTCGCGCTCGTCGTCGCGATCTGCCTGGTGCCGATCGGCGGCCTGATCGCCGGCGTCGACTCCGCGCTCGCGCGGGTGTCGCGGGCCCGCGTCGAGGAGTTCGTGCGCGAGGGGCGCAAGGGCGCGAAGGCGCTGTGGGCGGTCATGGAGGACCGGCCGCGCTACACGAACCTGTTGCTGCTGCTGCGGATGACCTGCGAGCTGACCGCCACCGTGCTGGTCACCATCGTGGCCCGCTCGCAGTTCGGCACGCGGTGGCCGGTCGCGTTCTTCACGGTCATCGTGATGGTCGTGGTCTGCTACGTGCTGATCGGCGTCGGGCCGCGCACGCTCGGCCGCCAGCACCCGAACGGGTGGCCCTCGCCGGCGCCCCGTGGGTGCGCCTCCTGGGCCGGATCTTCAACCCGCTGGCCGCGCTGCTGGTGCTGCTCGGCAACGCGATCACGCCCGGCCGTGGACTGCGCGACGGGCCGTTCGCCTCCGAGGTCGAGCTGCGCGAACTCGTCGACATGGCCGAGGAACGCGGCGTCGTCGAGCACGACGAACGGCAGATGATCCAGTCCGTCTTCGACCTCGGCGACACCATCGCGCGCGAGGTGATGGTGCCGCGCACCGAGATCGTCTGGATCGAGCACGGCAAGTCGGTGCCCCAGGCGCTCGCACTCGCGCTGCGCAGCGGCTTCTCCCGCATCCCGGTGGTCGGCGAGAACGCCGACGACATCCTCGGCGTCGTCTACCTGAAGGACCTCGCCCGGCGGGCTCAGGACACCGACCGCGCCCGCACCACGGTGGTCGACGACGTCATGCGCCCGGCCGCCTACGTGCCCGAGTCCAAGCCGGTCGACGAGCTGCTGCGCGAGATGCAGGCCGCGCGCTCGCACATGGCCATCGTGATCGACGAGTACGGCGGCACCGCCGGACTCGATCACCATCGAGGACATCCTCGAGGAGATCGTCGGTGAGATCACCGACGAGTACGACGTCGAACGCGCGCCGATCGAGCGCATCGACGCCGACACCGCGCGGGTCACCGCCCGGCTCGCGGTCGAGGACCTCGCCGAGCTGTTCGACGTCGAACTGCCCGATCGCGACGACGTCGAGACCGTCGGCGGCCTGCTCGCCGAGGCGCTCGGCCGGGTGCCGATCCCCGGCGCGCTCGGCCGTCGTGCACGGGCTCGAGCTGACCGCCGAGGACGTCGGCGGCCGGCGCAACCGCATCGACACCGTGCTCGTGCACCGCGTGCCCGAACCGTTGGCGAGTGAGAACGGCGAGCGACCGGTCGAGCGCGTTTCGACCCGAGAGGACGACCATGACCGAGCTCGCCGCTGAGGACGCGAAGCTGGTCACGCTGGCCCGCTCGGCCCGGGCCCGCACCCGCGCGGCGCAAGGCGCGGCCGTGCGCGACGGCGACGGCCGCACCTACGTCGCAGCCACCGTCGACCTGCCGTCGCTGTCGCTGTCCGCGCTGCAGGTCGCGGTGGCGATGGCGGTGTCGTCCGGCGCGCCCGCGACTCGAGGCGGCGGTCGTGCTCGGCGACGATCGCCGCCGACGCGGCGGGGGAGCAGGCCGTGCACGACCTCGCGCCCGCCGCGGCGATCCTGCGTGCCGGGCCGGACGGCGCGCTGCGCTGACAGCTACGCCGGGATGTCCTCCCGGTGCAGCACCACGCCGTCATCGCGCACAAGGGACAACGTGACCGAGCTGTCGGCGTGGATGTCGACCTTGCCCCACGCGGAACTGACGGCCCGGCCGGGCAGGCCGTCGGCGGTGTTGAGGAAGCGGGTTGTGTACCCCCAGTCGACCTGCCACGAGGACAGCGCCGTGGGCGTGTGCAGTTCGATGTTGTAGATCGGGGAGCACAACATTTCGAAAATCGGACGAGTGGCGCTGAGCTTCCACACGGCGCCGGCATGCATGTCGCCGGTCAGGAAGATCACCTTTCCGGTGACTCGCGGTGTGCCGCTCTTGAAGCCGGTGATCCAGTCCATGATCTGCTGTTGTTCAGGTTGTTGGTAGAACTGCTTGAACGCGCGCGGCGAGAAGATGATCTTCACCGGCGCGTCACTGGCCGTCAGCCCGGACAGCAGCCAGTCCTGCTGGGTGGCACCCAGTTGGCTTGTGTAGCGAACACCGCCGTATTGCAGCGATCGGCTCTTGGGCGCATCGCGCCACATCCGATTGTCCAGCAACCAGAACTGCGCCCGCCCGCTGGCCCAGGTGTCGTAGCTCGGTGCCGTCGGAGTCAGCAGCGAATAGCCGGCGTTGTCGAAGGAGGTGCCGGCGGCGATGTCGGACAGCACCTGCCGCGCCGCCGGGAACACGTTCGTCGCGTCGCAGTTGTCGGGTCCCAGATCGTGGTCGTCGAGCACCATGCGGACCATCGTCTGGTTGTAGAGGCGCGCGAGATCCGGCTGGCAGCAGTGGCGCCGCAAGCCGGTCGCGAACTTCGTGTAGATGTGTGCCGGTGTGTCGTCCAGGAACTCCTTCCAGGTGTCCACATAGGAGGTGTCGCCCATGTGCACGAAGAACATCGGCGAGATGCCGGCCATCGCCGCCGCCGAACGTATCGGCCGGTTCGCCTGGCTGGGGTGCGCTATCTGCGTGCACGACCCGGTCGCGATGCTCACCTGGGCGGCGGCACCCGCGACCGGTCGCGCCGGGATCGTCCGAACGATGCCGTCGGTGCCGGTTGCGGCCGAGATGCCGGCCTGCGGCGGCGTCGCCCGCGCGGCGACGTAGGTGCGCCAGCGCCACGCGTCAGGTGGCGCGCCCGCTCCGGCCGGCAGGCGCACCTTGGCGACGTTCACCGGGTTCGTGGAGTCCATGCCGACCGACGTCGGTACCCACGCACTCTCGAACACGACGTCCGGATCGCTGTTCGGCCAGGCCTGCACCTTGATGGTGGCCGGCTCGGTCACCACCGCACAGACCTGCATCGTCTCCGGCCGCAGCACCGGATGCGCCATGGGCGCGCCGAGTACTCCGCAGTGCGCGGCGAGCAGCGTCGGCGCGCCGTTCGTCGTCGTCATCGACGGAGCCGGCGCCGCAGTCGTCGCCGCCCCCGCGGACGTCAGTCTCGAGTCGATCGCCGCCGTCGCCGCAGCGGCACCGGCGGCTACCAGGAACCCGCGGCGGGAGAGCTCTGCGCTCATCGCCGGTCAGCCCCTGCTGTCGACGGCGCGCCGCGCGGTGGGCACCGGGCGGACCGACGGCTCGTGCAGCAGGTAGATCGGATTGCTGAATCCGATGGTCCGGCCGGCGGAGCTGAGCACGTCCACGCGCACGAAGCACGATCGGCTGGTATCGAGGGTGACGCTCGCGCCGCCGCCCGCAAACGCCGAGACGGGTAGCGTCTGCACGGCAACGGTTCCCGGGTCGACGGTTGCCGCACCCGGATGGTCGACCGGTCCCTGCACGATGCGTACCGCGGTGTTCGCGGGCAGCCCGGCGGCGATGACCCGCAGTGTGCGGCTGGTCAGGTCCGGCCGCACGCTCACCGCGCCCATCGGCACGACGCTGTCGACGAGCAGGTCGACGCTGCCGGCGAACGACCCCAACTCACCGACGTAGGCGCGTCCTGCCGTCAGCCCGGCGAGGAGGTCGGTTTCGGTGATCGCCTTCGCCCAGACGTACGTGACGAACCGATCCGCTTCCTTGCGCCAACTCCCGACACCGCCGGTATGGTTGTCCGTAGCACCGTTGCCGGTCAGGTAGAAACCGTTGCGCGACAGCATGTCCCACAACCGCTGGTGGGTGCTGATGTCGGCCGACACCACCGTCTTGTCGACCTTCACGCCGCCACGCTGTTGGTAGCCGACCTCAAGGATGTCGACCCCGCAGACCGCGTGGGTGTACAGATCGGCGAAGACCCGCTGCAGCGCGGCGTTCTGACTCGCTGCGTCCGTGGGTGGGCTGATCGTGGTGCCGAACGGGTGATTCAACGACACCAGGGCCCCGGTCTGCTTGAGCTGCATGGTGATCGCGGCCGAGAACGTCCATCCGGGATCGTTCGCCCAGACCTTCGGGGTGCTGCTGTAATCCGGGATGAGATCGGAACCGAAGGCATTCAGGTGCCGCTCGTAGTAGGAGATTTCCCGGCCCCTGGGCATCAGCAGTTTCGGGTACTGCGCCGCGTACGCCGCTTTGATCGATCGCTCGGTCGCCAGTACCTGATCGGGTGCGATCCTCGTTCGGACGAAACGAAGATTGTCGAAATAGCCCTCGGCGGTCTGACCGTTCTGACTGATCGCGCCCAGCCACAATTCGAACAGCGCGTTGTCTTCGGCGATCAGATCAGGCCATATCGCTCGGATGTCGGCTATCGGATCGACGGTGATCTGTTGCCAGGTATTCGGCACTGCCGGACAGTGCACTATCCCGAGCAGCTGCTGGGCTTCATAACCGGCCGGCCGCTGCCCGAAGCGATAGGACAATTGGTATCGACCGGCCGGGCGTCCGCCCGACGGCGGGTGGTTGGACAACGTGATCAGAACTTCGAGCACGCTGTCGGTGCCGTCGGCGTCCGTCGGATACAGATCGAGTTGCAACGACTGGCCGGCGAGGTTGGTGCGCTGGCTCACTCGCGCCGAGCCGAAGTTCGCGTAGAACCGGAACGCAGCCGACGAGGCGGCGGCAGTCGCACGTATCCACAGCGAACCCGGGGTGGAGCTGGGGTCGTTCGGGCTGACCGGGCTGGTGACGATCCCGCCGGCATGCTCGCTCAACGTGCCGGAGACCTGCGGCTGCCAGAGAAGGGGCCGACCCGAGACATCCTCCTTGTTCAGGCTGGTGAAGCTGATGCGTTGCGGGGCGCCGTGGGCGATCTCACGCCAGTCGTGGTCCGTCTTCCACAACACGTCGATGTTGTTGCGCGCGGCCTCGCTCAGCTGGGCGCCCAGGCTGCCCGGACCCTCGCTGAACGAGGTGTGGATGTGCATGGCATTCGCGACCGGTACCAGCCCGTCCGCGCTCGTCGCCGGCGCCGCGTGTGCGGCTTCAGCGGCGCCGAGCATGCTCGTCACACCCAGCGAACCGGCGGCGGCCAGGAGCATCCCGCCGAAGCTGCGGCGGCTGAGCGAGGTGTCGGGGTCTTCTCGCCGGTCGGGATCGCCGGGCACGGACATGAACTCGCGGCTGTCCTCACACATGACGCGCTCTCCGAGAATAGTGTTTGCGGCCACAACTCGTGCGCCGGGACAGTAACGCCCGATTTCGGCAAGTGGCATCGGGCGAATGCCTAGTGCGCCAGGTAATTCTGCGTGCACGGATTGTCGGCGTTCGTGGTGACCCGATCCGGCGCCATTACGCTTTGTCCGTGATCGGCAGAGAGGACACGAAATCTGCCCTCGATGCGCTTCTCATTTCTGCCGAAACATCACAGGCAGCCGCATTGACGCTCGTCGCAGAGCCCGGAATGGGCAAGTCGCGGTTATGTGAACATGTGGTGAGCCGGGCCCGCGAACGCGGGTTGACGACATTGTGCAGCGCCGGTGTGGAATCGGAGTCCGGTTTCGAGCTGGCCGCCGTGGGCCAGCTGCTCCGCCCGCTGCGGGATGTCGCGAACCGGTTGCCCGTCGATCAGCGAGCTGCGTTGCTCGCCGCGTTCGACAACCCGGCTGCCGAGGCCGCACCCCTACGCCGTCGCCGTGGCGACGCTCGCATGCGTGGTGCTCGCGGCCGAACGGCGCCCAGTGCTGATGGTGATCGACGACACTCATTGGCTCGATGTCAGCTCGGCGACGGTGCTGAACTTCGTGGCCCGCCGGCTGTTCGCGGACGCGGTCGGGCTCGTCCTGGCGCGTCGCACCGGCGAGGCAGGACCATTGCCGACCCACGGGTCACGCCACGACCTGCGTCCGCTGCGGCCGCAGGAGGTGGCGGGCATGGTCGCGGCGCTGCGAGCGGACCTGCCACCCTTGGCTCGCGGAGTCGCGGCGGCGATCTGCGAACGATCGCGGGGAAACCCGCTGGCCGTCGAGGAGCTCGCGCCCGTGCTCGAGGCGGACCACTGCACCGGGGCGCGCCCGCTCGCCGATCCGCTGCCGTTGGGTGAGCGTGGCCGGTTGGGTTTCGGCCCCTCGGTTGCGCTCCTGCCGCGACGAACCCGCACCGCCCTGGCGATCGTCGCCGCCGCGGGCCGTCAGGTCGCGTTCGTTCGACCGATGCTGACCGACTTCGAGCTGTCCATCGCCGATCTCGACCCGGCTGTGGCCGGCGGGGTGTTGGTCGATGCCGGTGAGCCGCGCTTCACGCACCCGCTGCGCCGGGCGGCGGCCTACGAGGCGGTCGCACCGGCGCGCCGAAGGTCGATCCACCGCCGCCTGGCCGCGCTGAACGCGGGCGCCGACACCGAGCGGTACGCCCACCACCTCGATCTCGCGGGGGAGGCACCGGATGTCGTGGCGGCAGCGTTCGAGGCGGCCGCCGCCACGATCGGCCGACGCGCCGGGCACGCTTTCGCAGCACCGACCTGGGCCCGCAGCGCGGAACTGACCGCACCGGGCCCGGATTGGCGGCGCCGCGCGGTGCGGGCCGCGCAGGGATATCTCACCGGCGGCCAGGTGCGTGCGGCGCAACGATGGCTCGACGCGCTGCGCACGAGCTTTCCCCGCGCCGAGCCGATCTCGGCCGGCGACCGCGAGGTGGTCGCCGAGGCGCTCCTGCTGCGCTGCTACGCCGCCATGTGGCATGCGCCGTCGGCCTCGGAGCTGATCGACCTGACAACCGTCGCCGAACGCCTGGTAGCTCTTGACGCCGGCCGCGCAACACGTGCGTTCGGCACGCTGGCGGCGGCCTACGAGAACGCGGGGGACCTGTGCACGGCCGAGACCTTGACGACGCGTGCCGTCGCGGTGAGCGAGCGCGGCGGGCCGAGCGCGACGCAACGCATCGCGCAGTGCTGGCAGGCCCACATCGCCACGCTGGCGCACGGAGCCGGCGCCGCGCGACCGGTGCGCGAGATCGTCGGGCCCGACGACGTTGCGCTGTTGGTTGCTGCCGATCCGGCCGATGTCTGGTTCCTCGCGCAGACCGCGCAGTGGCAGGAGGACTTCGAGTACGCGCACACCGTGTCTCGGCTGGGCGTGGCCGCGCTGCGCAGCGCCGGCGTGCTGTCCTGGCTGCCGTACGCGCTGGCGGTGCAGTCGGACATCCTGTGGTGGACGGGCGATTGGCCGGCCGCGCGTGCCATCGCGGCCGAGGCGGTAACCCTCGCCGAGGAGACGGGTCAGCGCGGACTGCTCGGGTATGCGCTGGCACACGCGGGCCTGGTCGCGGCCGGGCTCGGCGATCACGACCGAAGCCTCGATTGCCTGGCGCGCGCCGAGGCGATCGGCGCCGCGGTCGACTTCCAGCCGGTGCGGCTCTACGCCGCCCGTGCCTACGGGCTGCTGTATCTCGGTACCGATCGACCGGCGGACGCGGTGCCGCATCTGCAGCGCGCCGACGAGTTCGCCCGTGCCGCCGGGATGGGACAGCCGACAGTCGTTGCGTATCAAGGCGACTACGTCGAGGCGCTGGCACGGTGCGGGCAGATCGCTGCTGCACGAACGGCGCTCGCCGAACTGGTCGCCGCTGCGGCGCGGTCCGGTTCCGGGTGGGCCGCGGCGACTGCGCTGCGCTGCCACGCCATGCTGGACCCGGAAGCGCCCGAGTGCGAGGAGCGCCTCAGGACCAGCATCGACCGGCTGAGCGGTGAGCTGCCGGTCCCGTTCGAAGCACACCGCTCGGAACTGCACCTCGGGGTGTACCTGCGCCGGCGCCGGCGGCTGGTCGAAGCCCGTGCGATGTTGCGGTCCGCGGCCGAGGGTTTCCGCCGGCTCGGTGCGGGCGACTGGACACGACGTGCCGATGCCGAACTGATCGCGGCGGGCGATCGTGCGCGTCATGATCCGCGAGAGACCGACGCCGGCAAGCTGCGCCAGCTCAGTGCCCAGCAGCGGCAGGTGGTGCTCGGTGTCGCCGCCGGAGGTACCAATCGCGAGGTTGCGGCGTCGCTGTTCATCAGTCCGAAGACGGTCGACTACCACCTGCGCAACGCGTGTGCCGCGCTCGGTGTTCGCAATCGGACCGAGCTTGCTTCACTGGTCGCGAGTGTCTCCAGGTGAGCCGGTTCAGCTGATCCACGGCGGGACGCCGCGCGACTGCGGTTCGCCGGCGACCGACGCGGCGGCGTCGGCGTAGCCGCAGACCACGGCCTGCAGATCGGTCAAGGCGTGGATTCGGCGGGTCGCCCCGGCCGGCAGCACCACGGTGTCGCCGGCCGAGAGCATGACGGCCGTGGCGTCGACCTCGATGCGGGCCGCGCCGTCGACCAGGCTCAAGAGTTGCTCGGAGGTGAACACGTGCGCCGGCCCGCTGGCGCCGGCGGACATGTCGACCTGCCACAGGCTCAAAGCACACGACGCGCCCTGCGTCGGGGAGGCGAGTGTCGTCATCACCGCGTTCGGGGTCGTCGTCTCGCGCCGGTCCGGCGCCCGGGTGACGTGGTCATGCATGTTTGCTCCTCGGTCATTAGACAACTAGGTTGACGAAACTGTACACCTGGTTGTCTATTCGATGGAATGACGGGATGAGCCGACCCGAGCCACCAGACTGGGCACTGCCGCTCCTGCTGCTCGGCGGGTTCCGGGCCGTGATCGACCGACTGCACGAGACGCTGGCTCGGCACGGGCATCCGCAGGCACGGCCGGTGCACGGCTTCGCCTTGCAGGCCATCGGCCGCGGCGCCGGCACGGTGACCGAGCTCGCCGCGCAGCTCGGGGTCTCCAAACAGGCCGCGGCCAAGACCGTGCTCACGCTCGAAGATCTCGGCTACGTGCGGCGCTCGACCGACCCGGCCGACGCGCGTCGCCGACGACTGCTGCTGACTTCGCGAGGAGAGGACCTGCTGCGGCACAGCGGCGAAGTACTCGCCGACATCCGCGCCGAGTGGATCGCGACGCTCGGGGCTTCTCGCTATCGCACGATGGAACGAGCGCTGGCATCGATCGTCGGTGACGCCGAGCCGCTCGCCCGCCTCGATGCGCCGGGTTGGCTCACCGGGGGCTGAGCCGCATCACGCCGGCATCCGGCCGGCCAGCAGATCGGGTAGCGCGTCGCGGATCACCGCCCATGCCGTCGAAGCCGGGTCGATGACGGTGAAGTGGTCGCCGCCGATCATGCGCAGCCGGGCCCGTCCACCGGCGCGCGTTGCCGCCTCCACATAGGCGGTGCTCTGCCGGGGCGGCACGTTCTCGTCCTCGGGTGCGTGCACACACAGCACCGGGACGGGCAGCGGCACCTGCTGCATCGGGTCGGCGAGCCGATAGCGCTCGGGCATCTCGCCCGGGCCGGCGCCGAGCAGATCGGTGACCGCCGTCTGGCCCACGGCCGCTCTCGCGGCGCCGGCGAGATCGAGTACGCCGGCCTGGGACACGACCCCGGACAACCGCACCCGCGGGCGGCTGCCCGGTGCAACGTCGGGCAGCGCCGGCCGGCCGGCGGCCCACACGGCCAGCTGGCCGCCGGCCGAGTGGCCGACGGCGACCACGGACGTGGTGTCCACACCGAGCTGGGCGAGGTGGTCGATCCCGGCCGCGACGTCCTCGAACGTGGTCGGCCAGCCGCCGCCCGCCCCCACCCGCCGGTACTCGAGGTTCCAGCAAACGTAACCGTGGTCGGCGAGATCGCGGGCGAGCGGCGCACCGAGGTCGAGGTGGTAGCGAGCCCGCCAGAAGCCGCCGTGCACGATGACGACGGTGCCCGGGCGGGCGGCATCGGAGGGCCGGTACAGCTCGCCGAACTGCGCGAGATCCGGGCCGTAGGAATGTGTGGTCACCTGCACCGCTCCATTCTGCGGCCAATGTCATACCCGCCCGGATGGGAGAATGGACGCGTGACGTTCCGCTCGGGCTTTTGCTGCTTCGTGGGACGCCCCAACGCCGGCAAGTCCACCCTCACCAACGCGCTGGTGGGCGCGAAGATCGTGATCACCAGCGACAGGCCGCAGACCACCCGGCATGCCGTGCGCGGCATCCTCACCCGCGACGACGCACAGGTCGTGCTGGTCGACACTCCGGGTCTGCACCGGCCGCGCACCCTGCTCGGCGAGCGCCTCAACGACGTGGTCCGCGCGACGCTGGCCGCGGTCGACGTCGTCGGGTTCTGCGTGCCCGCCGACCAGCGCATCGGCCCCGGCGATCGCTTCATCGCGACCGAACTGCGCGAGCTCACCGCGCCGGTGATCGCGATCGTCACCAAGACCGACGCGGTGCCCAAGCAGCGGGTCGCCGAGCAGCTGCTCGCAGTCGCCGAGCTGGGCGAGTTCGCCGAGATCGTGCCGGTGTCGGCGGTGTCCGGTGCTCAGGTCGAGTTGCTGGCGGACCTGTTCGTCGCGAACCTGCCCGAGGGTCCGCAGCTGTACCCCGGCGACGTCGCGACCGACAACGACATCGAGACCCGCGTCGCCGAGTTGATCCGCGAGGCCGCGCTCGACGGCGTGCGCGACGAGCTGCCGCACTCGATCGCGGTCACCGTCGACGAGATACACCGCCGCGACAACAGGCTGCAGGAGGTGTTCGCCACCATTCATCTCGAACGCGACAGCCAGAAGGGGATAGTCATCGGGACCCGCGGCGAGCGGCTCAAGCGCATCGGCACCGCCGCTCGCGCCGGGATCGAAGCGTTGCTCGGTGAGCGGGTGCACCTCGATCTGCACGTGGCCGTCGAGCGCGATTGGCAGCGCGATCCCAAGAAGCTCGATCGACTGGGTTTCTGACGTGTTCGGCACCTATCGGGCCGTCTTCCGCGCGCCGGGCGCGCGGGCGTTCTGCACCGCCGGTTTCGTGATGCGCATCCCGATCGCGATCTTCCCGATCGGGCTGGTGCTGATCGTCTCCGCGCGCACCGGCCAGTACAGCTTCGCCGGCGTGTTGAGCGCGATATACGTGATCAGCAACGGCATCGGCAACCCCCTGCTCGCGCGTGTCAGCGACCGCGTCGGCCAGCGCGGGCTGCTGATCGCGGCGTCGCTCGTACATGCGGCGGCGACAGTACAGCTCGCGATCTGCTTCAGCGCCGACTGGCCGAACTGGACCCTGCTCGCCCCGACCGCGGTGTCGGGATTCGCCTACCTGTCGGTGGGATCGCTGGTGCGCGCACGATGGTCCTACGTACTCGCCGGGCGTCCGGAGTTGAGTACCGCGTACTCGCTGGAGTCCGCGCTCGACGAGGTGATCTTCGTCATCGGCCCGCTGATCGCCACGCTCATCGCCACCCAGCTCCAGCCGGTGCTGGTGCTCTACGTCGCGGTCGCGTTGGTGCTCGCCGGCGCGCTGCGGCTGTCCATGTTGCGGGACAGCGAGCCGCCCCCGCACCCGCCCGGCGGCGTGCATCACCGATCGGCGGTGCTCGAACGCGGCATGCCGCTGCTCACGCTGTACGCGGCGGCGATGGGTGTGATCTTCGCGAGCGCCGAGGTGACGATCGTGGCCTTCTGCAGCCAGCACGGACAGCGCGCGCTCAGCGGCGCGGTGCTGGCCTCGCTCGCGTTCGGCAGCGCGAGTGCCGGGTTCCTCTACGGCGCCCGGCAGTGGCGACTCGATCTGCTCGACCGGTACCGGTTGCAGGCGCTGGCCTTCGGCCTGCTGCCGCTGCTGTTCCTGGCCGCTGTGAACGTCGCCACCCTCGCGGTGGTCAGTGTCGTGGTCGGCTTCGGCATCGCGCCCGCGCTGATCACCGCCTTCGGGCTCATCGAGCGGCTGGTGCCGGCCGCGTCGCTGACCGAGGGCCTCGCGTGGTTGATCACCGGGTTGTCGTTCGGCTACGGCGCCGGCGCGTCGCTGGTCGGCCGGATCGCCGACGCGGACGGCGCCCGCACGGCGTTCCTGGTCACCATCGGTGCAGGTTTGCTGATGGCGCTGCTCGCCGTGGTGCTGCACGCCCGACTCCGGCACTCGCCGGCCCGCGCGGCGCAACCGGCGTCGTCACTGTCCGGTGCGACCATCGACTGATGCCGCTCTACCGCGACGACGCCGTCGTCCTCCGGGTACACAAGCTGGGGGAGGCCGACCGCATCGTCACCCTGCTCACCCGGCGCCATGGCCGGGTGCGTGCTGTGGGCAAGGGTGTGCGACGGACCAGCTCGCGGTTCGGCGCCCGGCTCGAACCCGGCAGCCACATCGACGTACAGCTGTATTCACGGCTGCCCGAGGGGCAGGCCGCGCCGGACGGGCGGCGCGGCCTCGACGTCGTGCAGCAGACGGAGTCGCTCGCCGCCTTCGGCGCGCAGCTGGTAGGTGACTACGCACGCTGGACGGCCGCGTCGGTGATCTGCGAGACCGCGGAGCGAATGACCGAGGAGGGCGAGCCGGCGTTGCGGCTCTACCTGCTGGTCGTCGGCGCGTTGCGCGCGCTGGCCGCCGGCGAGCACGAGCCGGGCCTGATCCTCGACGCCTTCCTGATCCGGGCGATGTCGAACGCCGGCTGGGAACCGGCGCTCACCGAATGCGCCAAATGCTCGCGGCCCGGCCCCCACCGCGCGTTCAACATCGCTGCCGGCGGCGCGGTGTGCGACGAGTGCCGCCCAACCGGGTCGACCCGCCCGCAACCGGCCACCATCGGTCTGATGAGCGCGTTGCTCGGCGGCGATTGGGCCGTCGCGGACGCCAGTGACGCGACGGTGCGGCGCGAAGCGAGCGGACTGGTGGCCGCCCACCTGCAGTGGCATCTCGAGCGCGGGCTGCGCTCGTTACCGCTGGTCGACCGCGCCTGAGGTCAATTCTCCGGCGCGGTCCAGCCGCCGGTGCTCCAGGTGTTGTTGCTCCACACGTTGCCGGGCTGGTGGATGTCGAACTGGGTCACCGGTCCGTACCGTGCGCACCTGCTGTTCGAGCCGCGTTGGAAGACGTTGTTCTGGTAGACGACGTGGTTGGCGTGGGCACGCAGGCCGCCACCCTCGCCGCCGTAGGTGCAGTACGCGCTGTCGTAGTTCGCACCCAGCAGATTCGATCTGACGACGACATTCTGCATGATTCCGAAATTCGGAATCAAGTTGATGTCACCGGTGCAGCCGCCCTCGTTCGACGCGCCCTCGAGTTCCACCCGGTGATCACAGACCACGGTGTTGTGGGTCAATGTCGAGGGGGTTCCGCCGTCGTTGAGGAATCCGCCGAGGTGGAACGGCACGCCGTTCATCGACTTCCCGTCCAACTGTCCGTGCAGATAGGAGTCGGTGATCTTGCAGTACATCGCGCCGTTCTCGCACTGCGCACCGGTCTGGCCGCCGTGTGCGTTCACCCGTAACAAGGAGTAGTTGCCGCAGCAGATCGCCGGATAGGCCACGACACCCGCGTCGACTTCGGTGTCTGTGATCGACATCGACCAACTGCCCCGGTCGGGCATCAGGTCCTGATCCAGCCAGACCGTTCCGTTGACTTTCGAGTTCTTGATCTGCACGTTCCGCGCGTGGACCGCCAGGCTTGCGCAGTTGACGGTCTTGGACGCGATGATCGTGTTGGCGGCGGTGATCGTGCACGGTCCCCGGTAGGTGGACCGACCGCCGTGCGGACCGGTCGTGAGCGCGTCGGGGAAGACCCACGCCGGCACCGGCGGGGCGGCGGTGTTCCACGCGGAGACCTCGATGCGGCACCGCCCGGCCGAGTGCGTGATGAACTGTTCGGTGGCCGAGCGGTTGGCCTGGGAGTGGGCGTAGTGAGCCTGCCGTGACGCCGACAGCAGGTGCGGTCCCCACACCCGCGCACCCCGCGAGTCGACAACGACCACCGAGCCGCCGCGCCCGCACGAGGAGTCGACGCTGATCGTCGCGGCGGCCGGGATCTTGTACCAATACGAGTGGTGTGTCCCGGATTGGTGCGCGAACATCTCGTAGTGGTAGTACCGCACGGTCGACGCCCGGGCCGGACCCGCCACGACGAGCGACAGTCCGATCGTCACGAGCGACATCGCGGCGCAGGCGGCAGCGTTGACGATGCGCGGCTTCACGAGACGACCGATTCGGACATGCGTCACCTCTTTGCCCGGCGTACGTTGCTTCGGCGGCCGGAGAGTAGGCCGCACCCCCGCCCCACCGCAACTGTCCGTGCACAAGCGCAACGGTGAGTGATTGCGACATCCGATCGCGGAGCTCGACCCGCGCAATGCGTGCCTCGCAGGTATTAGCGCCCACCCCGGGTGGCTCAGCACTTCATCACGGACGGGGGACGACCATGGCTCAACTCAAGGTGGGCGACGTCGGCATCGACTTCAGCGGTGCCGCGCTGAAACCGAAACGGATTGACCACGAGGGCGGAAGGTTCATGCTGCGCTACAGCGCGGGTGCCGGTCGCCACGATCCGAAGGCGCAGTTCAAGCTGTGCAAGAAGGGTGAGATCGCTGCCGCGGTCGCCGCCGGTCTGGACTTCATTGCGAATTCCGAATGGTCCGAAACGCGGATCACCGAGGGCGCCGGTGCCGGCCGGGCGGACGGACGGGCAGACCTCGCGTTCTGGAAGTCGCGCGGGCTCAACCGCGGCGCGTCCATCTACGTCTCGTGGGACGACACGCCGACGCACGGCAAGTGGGCGAAGGCGGACGCGTATCTCGAGGCGTACAACGCGGCGCTCGAGGGGTACTACGCGGTCGATGCCTATGCCGGCACGTCCTACCTACGGCACGCCCTCGACGCGGGCCTGATCCGCTACGGCTGGCGCCCGAACGCCGGCTCTTGGTCCAATGACGGGTTGCCCTACCAGCCGGCGAAGCAGGGCCGCGACCACATCGACCAGGCCCTGGACGCGACGCCCGCAGCGATCTGGCAGACCGGCAACTACTGGTTCGGCGACGGGGCCGACGAGAACATCCTGCTGCGAGCCGCGTGCGGATCGCACCTACAGGCCGCCAGCGCTGCGGTGCCGCACCACGATTCGTCGCCAGGTGGCCCTACCCTGCGCCGGCCCTGGCCGGACTGGGTGCCGCAGGGTGACTACTTCGGGCTGATCACCGGGCCGGCGCGCAGCCACGGCGGCATCGACGCCCGGGAACGCAAGAGCGTACGGGCGATCCAGGCCCGGCTGGTGACGCTGAAAATGGTGCCCGGTGTCGACGATGTCAACTCCGGCTGGTGCGACGGCCGGTTCGAGAAGCCCACCGCCAAGGCGGTCGCGCGCTGGCAGAAGGCGCACATGCCGCAGACGGAGTTCTTCGGGCAGGTCTGGCCCGACGACTGGACGAAGCTGTTCACCTACTGACGCCGTCAGTAGTGCGCGACCACTCGGCGCCCGGGACCATCGACGGTGATCTCGCCGCCGTAGGGCAGCACCCACTGCGGGTCGGTGTGCCCGAAGTCGACGTCGAAGACGATCATCGCGTCCGGGTTGTAGTCGGCGAAGGCCCGTAGCACCGCGTCGCGCTGCTCGGCGCGATACGCCGGGCGGTCCTCGGGCGGCCGGTAGTCCGCGTAGAACGAGGCCTTCGGCCGGGCGCAAAGCACGGCCGGGAAGCGTTGCAGCAGCCCGCGCTCGCCGGCGTTGCGCAGGATGCGGAACACCTCCTCGCCGGGCGGCATCTCCTCGGAGGTCTCCAGCAGGAGCACGCAGCCGTCGTAGGCGTGCGGCTCGCCAACCCAGCGCGACACCGCGAGCGTCCAGCCGAGGATCTCCAGGTTGCCGCCCCAGGTCGGCGCGCGGACCACCCGGTGCGGCTGGTGCCACGTCCAGCTGCTGCCCGGCAGCAGGATCGGGGTGGCGTTCGCCCAGTCCGGGTCGTCCCAGGTCACCTCGTCCTCGGAGAACGTGTCGGTGGGCGCGAGCGGGACATCGACGTGCTCGAAGAGCGCGGCGCGCAGCGAGCGCATCGAGGTCGGGTGGGTGCCGCTCGCCCGGCCGAGGTGCACCTGGGTGGACCCGCCGTGGTAGGAGCGCAGCCCGTGCCACCACAGCCAGTTGAGCAGGTTGGTGTTGTCGCTGAAGCCGAAGAACGGTTTCGGGTCCGCGCACACGGTCGCCGCATCGAGGTGCGGCAACACGGTGATCTGGTCGTCGCCGCCAATGGTCGACAGCACCGCGCGGATAGCCGGGTCACCGAAGGCCGCATGCAGGTCGGCGGCGCGCTCGGCCGGGTCGGCGCCCACCCGTCGGGTGGCGCGATACTCGACCGGGACCAGGCCGAGTTCGTCGCGCAGGCGGGTCATCGCCACCTCGTGCACCATCGGGTACGCGCCCGGCACTGCGAACGACGGCGAGACGACGGCAACCCGGTCGCCCGGTTGCAGCTTCGGCGGCACGATCTGCGGTGGCATACCCACATTCCACCAGCCCGCCGCACCGAGTTGGCCGCGCTCGCCGGCGAAATGGCTCCACGCCGCGCCGACAAAGTCGGTGAGAGGCGACAAGATCGTGACCGGCGATCGCCGCATTGCCGGGATAGCCTGGCGCGATGACCGCCCCGACCCCGCGCGCGCGTCGCGCCTGGCCGGATCCGCCGCCGCACCCGACGGGCGCTCGGCCGCCGGCCATCCCGGCGAAGCTGGTGCCGCGGCACGTCGCGATCGTGATGGACGGCAACGGTCGTTGGGCGCACGAACGGGGCCTGCCTCGCACCGAGGGGCACCGGGCCGGCGAGGCGGCGCTGATGGACGTGCTGCACGGCGCCATCGAGCTCGGGGTCTCGACCATTTCTGCGTACGCGTTCTCCACCGAGAACTGGCGCCGCTCTCCGGAGGAGGTGCGCTTCCTCATGGGGTTCAACAAGGAGGTGATCGCACGCCGCCGCGACGAACTCGCCGCCCTCGGCGTGCGGATCCGCTGGGCCGGGCGGCGGCCGCGGCTGTGGCGCAGCGTGATCAGCCAGCTCGAGGACGCCGAGCAGTACACCCGCGACAACGACCGGCTGACCCTGCAGTTCTGCGTGAACTATGGCGGCCGGGCCGAGCTCGTCGACGCCATTCGCAGGATGGGCCGCGACATCCAGGACGGCCGGCTGAATCCGGCGAAGATCGACGAACGCACCGTCGACGGCTACCTCGACGAGCCCGGGCTGCCCAGACGTCGATCTGTTCATCCGCACGTCCGGCGAGCAGCGGACCTCGAACTTCTTGCTCTGGCAGTCGGCCTACGCGGAGCTGATGTTCGTCGACACCCCATGGCCGGACTTCGACCGCACGCACCTGTGGCGGGCGTGCCTCGCCTATGCCCAACGCGACCGGCGCTTCGGCGCGGCGGGGCCGGTCAGCGCGCCGCAATGATCGCTGTCACCCACTTCGACGCCGCGGCGCCGGACTTCGCTGCCCGCGCGCAGGACGCGCTCGCGGCGCTCGCCGGGCGCCCGGGCTACCTGCGCGGCACGCTGGCCCGCTCCACCGACGACCCTAATGCCTGGCTGCTGCTCACCGAGTGGGCCAACGTCGGTTCGTATCGCCGCGCGCTGGGCAACTACGACGTGAAGCTGTGCGCCACCCCGCTGCTCGGTGCGGCACGGGATCTGCCCGGCGGGTTCGAGGTGCTCGCCGACGTCGCACCGGGCGGTGCCGTGGCCGTGCACGGCAGCGACCGCGACCCCGACGGCGAGCGGGCCTGATGAGCGAGCAGACCGCGACCGCTGAGCTAGAGCGCACCCCAGCCCCGGTTCCGAGGCGCCCGTGGTGGCGTCTGTCCGCGCGGCTGCCGCGCTCGTGGCGCGAGCGCACTGACTGGCTGCCGCCGGACACTACTCGGCGGCCAGGTGCTGCGCGGCCTGCGGTGGGGCGCGATCGCCGTCTACCTGGCGGTGGTCGGCTACTACGCCGTCACGGTGGGGATCCCGTTCGACCGCGAAGGCCTGCTGCTGTGGATTGCCGTCGGCCTCGCGGTGTGCAGCATCGGCCGGCACCCCGTGTGGCTGGTCTGGGTCGTCATCGACTTCGTCCCTTTCGCGGCGGTGCTGATCGTCTACGACTATCTGCGCGGGCTGTCGGACCGGGTCGGCATGCCGACGTGGTGGAAGCCGCAGATCGACGTCGACCGTTGGTTGTTCTTCGGTCACGAGCCGACGATCTGGCTGCAGGAGCGGCTCAAGCACCCCGACGTGCGCTGGTACGACGTGGTGGCGTGCATCTGCTACTTCTCCTTCTTCTTCCTGCCGTACGTGACAGCCGGGCGTGCTGTGGCTGCGCAGCCGCGCGGACTTCTACCGGTGGGCGCTGCGGTTCGTGGCATTGTCGTTCTTCGCGTTCGCGATCTTCTTGCTGATGCCGTCGGCCCCGCCGTGGGCGGCGGCCCTGTGCACGCCGCAGGAGGTGGCCGGGCACCCGAACAACCCGGCGTGCATGAACCTGCCCGCCCACGCGGTCGACGGGAACCTGCTCGGCCCGTACACCTCGTCCCAGCCGGGCGCGAACCCCTACATCGAACGCATTGTGGGGCGCGGCTTCTTCGAACTGCACCTGTCGGTGGCACACGACCTGCTGCACAAGGGCTACGCGGTCGCCGACGCGGTCGCCGCGATCCCGTCGCTGCACCTCGGCGGCACCGTGCTGTTCGTTATCTTCATGTGGAAGCGTGTCAACCGGTGGTGGCGGCCGCTGCTGGTGGCCTATCCGCTGGTGATGACGTTCAGCCTGGTCTATACGGCCGAGCATTACGTGGCCGACTGCATCGCGGGGGCACTCGCCGCCTGGCTGATCCACGTGCTGGCCAACCGGATCGAGCAGCGACGCGCAGCTCGCGCGGTCCCGGATACGCTGAAGTCTTCGTCCACAGAGCCACCCGCGCAATCGCAGGAGTCGCAGTGCCCGCCGACCCATCCGCCGCCCGCAACGACGCCGTCGTCAACCTGAGCAAACGGCGCGGGTTCGTCTTCCCGTCGAGCGAGATCTACGGCGGCACCCGTTCGGCGTGGGACTACGGCCCGCTCGGCGTCGAGCTGAAGGAGAACGTCCGGCGCCAGTGGTGGAAGACGATGGTGCAGGGCCGCGACGACATCGTCGGCATCGACTCCGCGGTGATCCTCTCGCCGCAGGTGTGGCAGGCCTCCGGCCACGTCGCCACGTTCTCCGACCCGCTGACCGAGTGCCAGCACTGCCACCACCGCTTCCGCGCCGACCAACTCGAGGAGGAGTTCGAGGCGCGCAAGGGCCGAGCGCCGAAGGACGGCCTGGCCGAGGTCGCCTGCCCCAACTGCGGCACCCGCGGACAGTGGACCGAGCCGAAGCAGTTCAGCGGCATGCTGCGCACCTACCTCGGCCCGGTCGAGGACGAGTCCGCGCTGCACTACCTGCGGCCGGAGACCGCGCAGGGCATCTTCGTCAACTTCCTCAACGTGCTGAACACGTCGCGCAAGCAAGCCGCCGTTCGGCATCGCCCAGACCGGCAAGAGCTTCCGCAACGAGATCACGCCCGGCAACTTCATCTTCCGCACCCGCGAGTTCGAGCAGATGGAGATGGAGTTCTTCGTCGAGCCGGGCACCGACGAGCAGTGGCACGAGTACTGGCTCGAGCAGCGCTGGAACTGGTACGTCGACCTCGGCATCGATCCCGACAACCTGCGCTTCTTCGAGCACCCGAAGGAGAAGCTGTCGCACTACTCGAAGCGCACCGTCGACATCGAGTACCGGTTCGGCTTCGGCGGCACCGAGTTCGCCGAGCTCGAGGGCATCGCCAACCGCACCGACTTCGACCTCGAGCACGCACACCGAGCACTCCGGCGTCGACCTGACCTACTTCGACCAGGCGACCAACGAGCGGTGGACGCCGTACGTCATCGAGCCGGCCGCCGGGCTGACCCGCGCGGTGCTCGCGTTCCTGCTCGACGCCTACACCGAGGACGAGGCGCCCAACGCCAAGGGCGTGCTGGAGAAGCGCACCGTGCTCCGGCTGGACAAGCGGCTGGCGCCGGTGAAGGCCGCGGTGCTGCCGCTCTCGCGCAACGCCGACCTGTCGCCGAAGGCGCGCGACCTCGCCGCGACGCTGCGCCGGAACTGGAACGTCGACTTCGACGACGCCCAGGCGATCGGCCGGCGCTACCGCCGCCAGGACGAGATCGGCACGCCGTTCTGCGTCACCGTCGACTTCGACACCCTCGACGACGACGCGGTGACGATCCGCGAGCGGGACTCGATGAAGCAGGAGCGGATCGCGCTCGACCAGGTCGAGCGGTACCTGGCCGCGCAACTGCCCGGCTGCTGATACACCACGAGGTGTAAGATGGTGTCATGAGCCGCACCAACATCGATATTGACGACGAGCTCATCGCGGATGTCATGCGTCGCTTCGGATACAAGACGAAGCGCGAGGCGGTGAACGCGTCGCTGCGTGCCCTGTATGTCGAGCCGATGACTCGCAGCCAAATGCTCGAGATGGAAGGCATCGGTTGGGACGGGGACCTCGACGCGATGCGCGGAAGGACGTCGCCGACCGATGGGCGGACGACGAGCCCGGCATCGTGATCATCGATTCGTCGGCTTGGATCGAATTCTTCCGCGGAACCGGATCGAAGGCGGCGAATGCAGTGCGCCTCGCGATCGAGGATTCATCGTCGCGGCTCATGACCACGGACATCATTCGTTTGGAGATTCTCGCCGGCGCGAATGGGGTGGCGGTGAGAAGGCGAATGGATTCGCTACTCGCCGGCTGCGAGGACGTCACGCAGGTTGCGCGAGGCGATGTAGACGACGCGGTCGACTTGTTTCAACAATGTCGAATCCGTGGTGAGAGCGTCCGTGCGCCGAATGACTGCCTGATTGCGGCCATCGCCATCCGCAGCGGAGTTCCCGTGCTGCACGCCGATCGAGATTTCGACGTCTTGGCTCGCCACACGAGGCTCCGAGTCATGCCGTGGTGAGCGTGTCTACCGTCCGGTCGCTGCATCTGTCCGAACGAGTGATCGCCGACCCGCCGGTTGTGCTCGCGCCGATGGCGGGCATCACCAACACCGCGTTCCGGCGGCTGTGCCGCGAGGCGATGGCCGGCGAGCTCGCGCCGGGGCAGGCCGGGGGGCTGTTCGTCAGCGAGATGATCACCACCCGGGCACTGGTCGAGCGCAACCCCAAGACGATGCGGCTGATCCGCTTCGAACCGGACGAGACACCGCGCAGCATCCAGCTCTACGGCGTCGACCCGGCCGTGGTCGGGGCGGCCGTGCGGATGATCGTCGAGGAGGACCGCGCCGACCACGTCGACCTCAACTTCGGCTGCCCGGTCCCGAAGGTGACCCGCAAGGGCGGGGGAGCGGCGCTGCCGTGGCGTATCGGGCTGTTCGAGGACATCGTGCGGGCGGCGGTGCGCGAGGCCGCGCGGGCGATCCCGGTCACGGTCAAGATGCGCATGGGCATCGACGACGACCACGTCACCTACCTCGAGGCCGGGCTGCGCGCCCAGGACGCCGGGGTCGCCCACGTGGCGCTGCACGGGCGCACCGCCGCGGAGTTCTACGGCGGGCACGCCGACTGGGCGCCGATCGCCGAGCTCGCCGACGCTCGCTCGACATCCCGGTGCTCGGCAACGGCGACATCTGGGAGGCCGACGACGCGCTGCGGATGGTGCGCGAGACCGGCTGCGCCGGCGTCGTGGTCGGCCGCGGCTGCCTGGGCCGGCCGTGGCTGTTCGCCGACCTCGCCGCGGCGTTCGCCGGCCGCCCGACCGCGGCCGAGCCGGACCTGCGGCGAGGTGGCCGCCACGATGCGCCGGCACGCCGAGCTGCTGGCCGAGTGGCTGGGCGAGGAGCGCGGCGTCGTCGATTTCCGCAAGCACGTCGCCTGGTACCTCAAGGGCTTCCCGGTGGGTGGCGAGATCCGGTCCGCGCTGGCCCGGTCGTCGTCCCTCGCCGAGCTCGACGACCACTTGGCCCGCCTCGACCTGACCCAGCCGTTCCCGGCCGAGGTGCTCGGGCAGCCGCGCGGGCGCACCAGCGGCGCGCGGCACGTCGCGCTGCCCGAGGGCTGGCTGGCCAGCCGGGACGCGCGGGCGGTCCCGTTCGAGGCCGAGCTCGCCCACAGCGGCGGTTGATCATCTCCGGGCGGGTGTGATCCGTCGCGGAACCCGCCGCCGGAAGCGCTGTCACCGCCTACGCTCGGTGGCACACCCGCACCGAACCAGTGCCACGGATGGAGAAACCCCATGACGCGCGCCGAGAAGTTCGTCTACGACTTCGCCGAGGGCAACAAGGACATGAAGGACCTGCTCGGCGGCAAGGGCGCCAACCTGGCCGAGATGACCAACCTCGGGCTGCCGGTGCCGCCCGGGTTCACCATCACCACCGAGGCCTGCCGGGCGTACCTGAAGACCGGCCGCGAGCCCGCGGAGCTGGCCGACGAGGTCAGCGAGCACCTGGCCGCGCTCGAGGACACGATGGGCAAGAAGCTCGGCCAGTCCGACGACCCGCTGCTGGTGTCGGTGCGCTCCGGCGCGAAGTTCTCGATGCCCGGGATGATGGAGACCGTCCTCAACATCGGGCTCAACGACCAGTCGGTGCGCGGGCTGGCGGCGCAGGCCGGCAACGAGCGGTTCGCCTTGGACTCCTACCGCCGGCTGATCCAGATGTTCGGCAAGACCGTGCTGGGCATCGACGGCGAGCACTTCGAGGACGCCCTCGACGCCGCCAAGGACGCCAAGGGCACCGACGAACGACCTCGACCTGGACGCCGACGACCTGCGCAAGCTCGTCGAGACGTACAAGGACGTCGTGGTCACGCACGCCGGCCGCGAGTTCCCGCAGGACCCGCGCGAGCAGATGGACCTGGCCGTGCGCGCGGTCTTCGACTCGTGGAACACCGAGCGCGCGGTGATCTACCGCCGCCAGGAGCGCATCCCGGCCGACCTCGGCACCGCGGTCAACATCTGCTCGATGGTGTTCGGCAACCTCGGCATGGACTCCGGCACCGGCGTCGCGTTCACCCGCGACCCGGCCTCCGGCGCCCAGGGCGTCTACGGCGACTACCTGCAGAACGCGCAGGGCGAGGACGTCGTGGCCGGCATCCGCAACACCGTGCCGCTCGGCCGATCTCGAGCAGATCGACAAGCGCTCCTACGACGAGCTGCTCGACATCATGCGCACGCTCGAGGAGCACTACCGCGACCTGTGCGACATCGAGTTCACCGTCGAGCGCGGCAAGCTGTGGATGCTGCAGACCCGCGTCGGCAAGCGCACCGCGGCGCGCGGCGTTCCGGATCGCGACGCAGCTCGTCGACGAGGGCCTGATCGACATGGACGAGGCGCTCCCGCGGGTCACCGGCGCGCAGCTGGCGCAGCTGATGTTCCCGCGCTTCGACGACACCGCGCGAACGGCGCAAGATCGCGCAAGGGCATGAACGCCTCGCCCGGCGCCGCCGTCGGCAAGGTCGTCTTCGACTCCTACACCGCGGTCAAGTGGTCGCGCAGCGGCGAGCAGGTCATCCTGGTCCGTCGCGAGACCAACCCCGACGACCTCGACGGCATGATCGCCGCCGACGGCATCCTCACCAGCCGCGGCGGCAAGACCAGCCACGCCGCCGTCGTCGCCCGCGGCATGGGCAAGACCTGCGTCTGCGGCGCGAGAGTCACTCGACGTCGACACCAAGCAGCGCACGTTGACCGGCGCCCGGCGGCATCGTCGTCGAGGAGGGTGACGTCATCTCCATCGACGGCACCACCGGCGAGGTGTTCCTCGGCGAGGTGCCGGTGGTCGCCTCGCCCGGTGGTCGCGCTACTTCGAGGGCGGCGACGATCCGCCGAAGGCGACGATCTCGTCGCGGCCGTCGACCGGATCATGCGCGCACGCCGACGGGTCACGCGCGGATGGCGGTGCGCGCCAACGCCGACACCGCCGAGGACGCGGCGCGGGCGCGGCGCTTCGGCGCCAGGGCATCGGGCTGTGCCGCACCGAGCACATGTTCCTCGGCGAGCGGCGCCAGCTGGTCGAGCGGCTGATCCTGGCCGACACCGACGCCGAGCGCGACGAGCAGCTGGCCGAGCTGCTGCCGCTGCAGCGCGCCGACTTCGTCGGCATCTTCGAGGCGATGGACGGCCTGCCGGTGACGATCCGGCTGCTCGACCCGCCGCTGCACGAGTTCCTGCCCGACATCACCGAGCTGTCGGTGCGCGTCGCGGTGGCCGAGGCGCGCGGGGAGAAGCACGAGAACGACCTGCGGATGCTGCAGGCCGTGCACCGGCTGCACGAGCAGAACCCGATGCTCGGCCTGCGCGGCGTGCGGCTCGGCGTCGTCATCCCCGGCCTGTTCGCGATGCAGGCGCGCGCGATCCTGGAGGCCGCTGCCGATGCGGATCAAGGCCGGCGGGGAGCCGCGGGTCGAGATCATGGTGCCGCTGGTCGCGAACGTGCAGGAGTTCGAGACCGTCAAGCAGGCGATCATCCAGGTGGCCCGCGACGTGCGCACCGAGACCGGCGTCGCACCTGGAGTTCCTGGTCGGCACGATGATCGAGCTGCCGCGCGCCGCGCTGACCGCCGGCCAGATCGCCGAGGCCGCCGAGTTCTTCTCCTTCGGCACCAACGACCTGACCCAGACGACCTGGGGCTTCTCCCGCGACGACGTCGAGGCCGCGTTCTTCTCCGCCTACCTGGAGAAGGGCATCTTCGGCGTCAGCCCGTTCGAGTCGCTCGACCGCGAAGGCGTCGGCGAACTGGTCCGGATCGCCGTCGAGAAGGGCCGCTCGCGCCGGCCCGGCCTCAAGCTCGGCGTCTGCGGCGAGCACGGCGGCGACCCGGACTCGGTGCACTTCTTCGAGGGTCGGCCTGGACTACGTGTCCTGCTCGCCGTTCCGGGTGCCGGTCGCCCGGCTCGAGGCCGGTCGCGCCGTCAACCCGGACTGACGTCGAAGGCGCTACAGGCCGCGGCGACATCGTCGGCGGGGTGCCCGCGGGCGGCTGCGGCGTCGAACACACTGCGCACGCCGGCGAGCAGCGCGCTCGGCAGGCCGTGTTGCTCGGCCGCGTGGGCGATCAGGTCGAGGTCCTTGCGCAGCCCGTCGACGCGAAACGATGCCGCGCCCTCGGCGCCGACGACGACGGTCTTCGCGCCGATCGGGTCCAGCACCGGCACCGCCTGTTCGATCCAGTGCGCCGGCCCGGACGCCCGCACGACGAGCTTGCCCTGCTCGGCCGGCTGTTCGGTGCCCAGCACCGGCGTGTCGACGAGTCGCACACCCCCGCAGCGGCGGCCGCGATGCGCACGACGCCGTCAGGCCTACCCAGCCCCATCGTCGCGGTGCCGAGAATCGCAGCTCGCATGCGGACCGGACTGCCCGATATGCGCCCGCGTGGGCCATGCGGTCGAGTACCGTCGTAGTGTGTTTCGTCGTCGCGCCCGGGCCGAAACGGAGTCGGCCCTCTCCTCGCGGCGGCACCAGCCAGGCGGCGGCACCATGGTGCTGCCCACCATCGCGCTGATCCAGCAGTTGCTCGACGAGTTCGGACTGCGGCACACCATCGACGACGACGGCGACCTCGTCGTGCGGTGGGAGAAGTGCAGCGTCTTCTTCTTCTTCTACGGCGACCGCCGCGAGGTGCTGCAGGCGCGCATGTACCTCAACCGCCGGTTCAACGTCGACAACCGCGCCACGCTCACCCTGCTGCTCGACGAGTGGAACCGCACGAAGCTCTTCCCCAAAGCGTTCACGATCCTGCCCGACGACGGCATGGTCGGCATCTGCGCCGAACACTGTTTCGACTTCGAGACCGGCGCCACCCGCTCGCAGCTCAAGTACTCGGTCGGGATGTGGGTCGACACCCTGTTGCGGTTCTCCGACTGGATCGACGAGCAGGTGTGAGCAACCCGTACCCGGCCGCGGCCCGCGAGCGGCAGGTGCGCGAACCAGCCAAACGGGCCGGCGCCGAGTCGGCGGCGGCGCTGCGCAGCGATTTCGCCCGCGACCGCGCACGGGTCCTGCACTCATACGCGTTCCGGCGTCTTGCCGACAAGACGCAGGTGGTGGTGCCGGGGGAGGACGACTTCCCCCGCACCCGGCTCACCCACTCCCTCGAGGTCGCCCAGATCGGGCGCGAGATCGCGATCGCGCTGGGCGCCGACCCCGACGTCGTCGACGCCGCCGGGCTGGCCCATGACATCGGCCACCCGCCCTTCGGACACAACGGCGAGGCCGCGCTCGACGCCGTCGCGCACGAATGCGGCGGGTTCGAGGGCAACGCCCAGACCCTGCGCGTACTCACCCGGCTCGAGGCCAAGGTGGTGCGTGACGACGGGTCGCCAGCCGGGCTGAACCTCACCCGCGCGGTGCTCGACGCCGCCTGTAAGTACCCCTGGGCGCGCCGTCCGGACACACCCAAGTTCGGGGTCTACGCGGCTGACCAGGAGGCCTTCGACTGGGTCCGGTTCGGTGTGCCGGCCGGGCGGCGCTGCCTGGAGGCCCAGATCATGGACTGGGCCGACGACGTCGCCTATTCCGTGCACGACGTCGAGGACGCCGTGCACGCCGGGCTGATCCGGCCCGGCGAGATCGACGACGCGGTCCGCGCGGTGCTGTGCGACATCGCGGCCGAGCAGTACACGAGCGCCGCGGCGGCCGAATTGGCGACCACCCTCGACCAGCTGCTCGCGCTGCCGACGCTGCGAGACCTGGCCGGCTACGACGGTTCCTACGCCGCGCAGGTGACCGCGAAGCAGGCCACAAGCGAGCTCACCGGGCGCTTCGCCGGCGCTGCGGTGGCAGCCACCCGGGCGCGTTGGGGCCCCGAACCGCTGGCCCGCTACGCCGCGGATCTCGTGGTCCCGGCGCAGGTGGCCGCCGAGTGCGCGCTGCTCAAGGCGATGGCCGCGCACTACGTGATGCGCCGTCGCGGCACCACCAAGCGCCAGGCCGCGCAGCGGCAGCTGCTCGCCGAGCTGGCCGAGGCGCTGCGCGACGGCGCGCCGCAGTCCCTCGACCGCGACCTGCGGCCCGCCTGGCACGCCGCGCACACCGACGCGGCCCGGCTGCGCGTAGTGATCGACCAGGTGGCGCAGCTCACCGACACGTCGGCGGCCGCGCGCCACGAGCGACTCGTGCGGCCCCGATAGGTGGTCGCTGTCGCAGCTCACAACCGCCTGCGGCACCATGTTGCGGTGGACATCAGCCGGCCGATCTTCATCGTCGGCTGCCCGCGCTCCGGAACGACGCTGCTGAGCGTGCTGCTGCACGCGCACCCGCACATCGCGATGCCGCCCGAGACCCGGTTCCTCCTGCCCGCCTACTACGAGCGCGAGCAGTTCGGCGACCTCGCCGACCCGGCGAACCGCCGCCGGCTCGCCGAGAGCATCACCGGCAAGGGCTCGGGGTTTCGCGACCTGCGGCTCAAGCGCGCCGAGGTGATCGAGGCCATCGTCGCCGCACCGCCCACGCTGGGGTCAGCCCTCGGCACGGTCTGGCAGGAGTTCGCCCGCTCGCGCGGGAAGCAACGGTGGGGCGAGAAGCGGCCCGCGTACTGGCGCGAACTCGACGTCGTGCTGCGGCTGTTCCCGGACGCGCAGATCATCCACCTGGTGCGCGACCCGCGCTCCTGCGTCGCATCCCTCGGGCAGGTCCCGTGGTGGCACAACGACGTCTCTGACTCCACCGCGCTGTGGGGGGTCGCGACCGCCGAGTCCGACCGGTTCGGCAAGAAGCTCCCGGCCGACACCTTCCACCGGGTCTTCTACGAGGACCTGGTCAACGACGTCCGCGGCACGCTCGAGGGGTTGTGCACGTTCCTGGGCGAGGAATTCGCCGAGGAGATGCTCGCGCACGCCGGCGCGGCCAAGGACATCGTCCCGGCCCGCAAGACCTGGCACGGGCTGGTCGGCCAGCAGGTGGACTCCTCGCGGGTCGAGGGTTGGCGCAAGACCCTCGATCCGCACGACATCGGGCTCGTCGAGCTGGTCTCGCGACGCCAGATGGACGGGTACGGATACGCGCAAAGCGATGCCGCGGCGCGGCCGCGAGCGAGCCAGATCGCGGCGGCGGTTTCCCGCAAGGCGGCGATCCGGGGATGGCTGGTGAAGCGACGAGTGACCGACGCGCGGTCGCGGCGCCGGTTCCCGATGCGGCTTGCCGCGGAGCTCTGACATGATCGGTCGGCCGATCTTCATCATCGCCACCCCTCGCTCGGGCACGACCCTGCTCACCGCCCTGCTGCACGCGCACCGGTCGATCGCGATGCCACCGGAGACGCGGTTTCTGCAGGTCGTATACCGCGAGCGGGAGTCCTTCGGCGACCTGCGTGTCGCGGCGAACCGGCGCCGGGTGGCCGAGCGCATCACGGCCAAGAACACGATGTTCGGCGACCTTCGCCTGGACCGCCGGCAGGTGATCGAAGCGGTCACCAACGCCCCGCCGACCCTCGGGTCGCTGTTCGGCACGGTCTGGCAGGAGTTCGCCCGCTCGCGCGGCAAGCGGCGGTGGGGCGAGAAGCGGCCCGGCTACTGGCGTGAGCCGAAGACCATCCTTCGGCTGTTCCCCGACGCGCAGATCATCCATCTGGTGCGCGACCCGCGCGCGTGCGCGGCCTCGCTGAGCCGGGTGGCCTGGTGGGAGGGCGGGGTGCCGCGCTCGGCGGCGGTCTGGCACATGTCCAACCGGGATCTTGATCGACTGGGTCGCAACCTGCCGGCCGACCAGTACCACCGGTTGCGCTATGAGGACCTGTTCACCGACCAGCCCGGCGAGCTCCGGCGCCTGTGCGACTTCCTCGGCGAGGAATTCGACGAGGCGATGATCTCCCACGCCGACGCCGCCCGCGACATCGTGCCGGCTCGCAAGCAGTGGCACCGGCTGGTCGCGGGTCCGCTCGACGCGACCCGCGTCGAGGCATGGCGCCGGGATCTCTCGCCGACCGAGATCGGGCTCGTCGAGCTGATCGGGCGCCGCGAGATGGTCCGGCACGGTTACGCACCCTCCGACGTCGCATTCCGCCCGTCCGCCGGGGACATCGCGGCGGCCCTCAAGCAACTCGCACGCACCCGTCGCGCCCTCGCCCGGCAGCGCTTCGAGGACGCCCGGCTGCGCCGCCGCTTCCCCACAGCGCTCGCATCGCGGTTGTAGGACGAGCCAGCGACCTAGACTCGACACCGTGGCGGGGCGCATCAGGGACGAAGACATCGCCCTCGTCCGGGAGAAGTCGCCGATCGCCGACGTGGTGGGCGAGTACCTGCAGCTGCGCAACGCCGGCGGCGGCAACCTCAAGGGCCTGTGCCCGTTCCACGACGAGAAGTCGCCGTCGTTCAACGTGACCCCCGCGCGCGGACTCTTCCACTGCTTCGGCTGCCAGGCCGGCGGCGACGTGATCAAGTTCGTGCAGGACATCGAGCACCTCGATTTCGGCGACGCCGTCGAGCGGCTCGCAGCGCGATCGGGTGTCCAGCTGCGCTACGTGGAAGGCGGTCCGCCGGGCCCGGACCGCAACCGCGGCCAGCGGCAGCGCCTCGTCGACGCCCACCGCGAGGCCGCGGCGTTCTACTCGGCCCAATTGCGCACGCCCGAGGCCGAGCCCGCTCGGGAATTCCTGCAGGGCCGGGGGTTCGACTCGATCATCGCCGAGCGCTACGGCTGCGGCTTTGCGCCGTCGACATGGGACGCGCTGACCCGCCACCTGCTGGGCAAGGGTTTCCCGGCGCAGGACTTGACCCTCGCTGGACTGTCGCGCGAGGGCGGCCGCGGCGGGCTGATCGACAGGTTCCACCGCCGATTGCTGTGGCCGATCCGCGAGGTCGGGGGTGACGTCGTCGGCTTCGGCGCGCGGCGGCTGTTCGACGACGACCGGGTCGAGGCGAAATACCTCAACACTCCCGAGACCCCGATCTACAAGAAGAGCCAGCTGCTCTACGGCGCCGACGCCGCGAAGCGCGACATCGTTCGTCAGCACCGGGCGGTGATCGTCGAGGGCTACACCGACGTGATGGCCTGCCACCTGTCCGGCGTGCCGACCGCGGTCGCCACCTGCGGCACCGCCTTCGGCGCCGAGCACGTGTCGATCATTCGCCGGCTGCTGATGGACTCCGACGCGTTCACCGGTGAGGTGATCTTCACCTTCGACGGCGACGAGGCCGGCATGAAGGCCGCCGAGCGGGCCTTCGGCGACGACCAGAAGTTCATGGCGCAGACCTTCGTCGCGATCGAGGAGAACGGGCTCGACCCGTGCGAGCTGCGGATGAAGTCCGGTGATGCCGCGGTGCTCGATCTGGTGGCGCGGCGTATCCCGCTGGTGGAGTTCGTGCTGCGCTCGACCGTGCAGCGCTGCGATCTGGACACCGCCGAGGGCCGCAGCGCGGCCCTCGACCGGGCGGTGCCGCTGGTGGCGCGGATCAAGGACCACGGGCTGCGCGACGAATACGCGCGCCGGCTGGCCGGGCTGGTAGGCGTCGACGATCCGATGCGGGTGGTCGCCAGGGTGCGCGGGATGGTGCGGTCCGGGGAACGGCGCAGCCAGCAGGAGGACCGGCCCGCGGCGCCGGAGCCGGCCACGGTCGACGACACGGTGATGGCGGTCGAGCGCGAAGTGCTCAAGGTGGCGCTGCAACTGCCGGCGGTCGCCGGTCCGGAGTTCGACGCACTCGAGCCCGACGCGTTCCTCGTCGACGCGCACCAGCAGGTGCGGCGCGCGATCGCCGAGGTCGGCGGCACCGCCGCCGCGGTCAGCGGGCCGGCGTGGACCGAGGCGGTGCAGGACCGCATCGGCGACGAGCGGGTCAAGCGCGGCGTGCACGCGCTGGCTGTCGAGCCGTTGCCGTCCGGATCGATCGGCGACGAGCGGTACGCGAACCACGTGCTCGCCCGGATGTTGTCCAACGTCACCGGGCGTCAGATCCGGATGCTCAAGGGCCGGCTGCAGCGGATCAATCCGATCGAGGAGCCCGACGAGCACGCCCGCCTGTTCGGGGAATTGATCTCGCTGGAGAGCTACCACCGCGGCCTGCGCGATCGGGCGAACGGCAGCTGAGCGTGGCGCTGTTCAGCCGTCGCGAGCGCCCACCCGCAGACCTGGTCGCGCGGCTCGATCCCGACGACCGAGTGCTGAGCTGGGCGGACACCGACGACGACCACATCGTGCTCGCCTCCCGCTTCGGCGTGTGGTGGCCGGTTCCTGACGGGCCGAGGCTGATCCGTTGGCAGCACATCGACAAGGTGGTATGGCGCGACGGCCTCATTTCGATTATCGAAGCTGATGTCGTGGACGGTGCGCTGCTGGTCGACCGCGCGGCGGTCTCGGCCGTGCTCACTCGCCCACGCGACCTTCCGTCGACGGTTCGTAAGCGTGTCGAGGCCAACATCGTCCGCTCCGAATTGCTCACCGTGAACGGCGGTGTGGTGCGGTTCGTGGCGCGGCGCGAGCCCGGCCGCGACGGTGTCATCTGGTGGGCGCGCCTCGAGCCGGGCACCCGCGACAACGCGGTCGTGCGGTCGGCGGTCAATGCGCGGCTGTCGATCCTGCGCGCCGAGCCGTGAACCGCACGACTCGGATCCTGTCGGCGTGCGGGCTCGCGCTCGTCGGGGCGCTGGTCGGGCTCGCGATCGGCGTCGCGACGCCGGCGCACCTGGAGATCGCCGGCTCGGACGCCGCCGTCCAGCTGCGTCCCGGCCACCCCGTCGACGAGCTCGAGCTCAGCGGCGTGCTGCGCGGTGTGCGCGGCACCGACCGCTCGCTGCTCGGCGAGGCGGTCGGCGTCACCGTGCACCTGTCGCTGGACACCGGCGCATTCACCACCAGCGACGGCACCTTCAACACCGACGTGCTACCGGCCTACATCCAGGCCTACAGCGATCCGGAACAGTTGGCGCACGACCTGAGGTGGGCGGTGACGAAACACCTCCTCTGGTACGTGATCGGCGGAGTGGTCGTCGCGCTGCTGCTGCTCGTCGCGATCGTCGGGTACCGCGTCTGGCGCCGGCGCTGGGACCGCACCCATCCGGACACCGGTCGCGACCGGCGGGCCGCCGTCGCCTACCGCGCGCCGGAGCGGCGGCTGACCCGACTGATCGCGATCGGACTCGTGATCGTGCTGATGATCGCGCTCATTCCGGGCAGCCGTCGCAGCCCGCCCGCGGCGCCGCAGATCGTGCCCAGTGCACTGCTCGCCGGCACGCCGCTCGAAGGCACCCAGGTCACCGGGGTCCTCAGCCCGCTGGTCGGGGCCGCGCAGTCCTACATCCGCACGTACTTCGCCGACACCGACGAGTACTACGACCAACTGCGCGCCAAGCTGGAGGCCTTCCTCGCCACCGACGACCCCCAGCTGCCGACCACCGGCGAGAGCGCCGACCTCGTCAACATCGGGTTCGTGACCGACCGGCACTGCAACATCGGCATGGATCGGGTCGTCGTCGCGCTGCTGTCGCACTACCGGATCAAGACGCTGGTAAGCGGCGGGGACGACGACTTCAGCGGTTCGTTCCCATTCGAGTCGGCGTGCACGCGCAACCTGGCCGCGAAGTCGCAGCAGGCGAAGATGACCGATGTGTTCGTCGCCGGCAACCACGACTCGGCGCAGACGATCTCCGAAGAACGCAACCAGCAGATCAAGGTGCTCGACGGCGAGCTGGTGACCGTCGACGGGCTCACCTTCGCCGGCTACCCGGACCCGCGCTCGAGTCGTTACGGCACCGGCATCCAACCGCCGTCGGCTGCGCTGCGGGCGCAGCTGTTGCGCGACCAGGCCGCCCGCACTGCGAAGCTGGCGTGTACGTCCCGAAAACCGGTCGTCGTCGTGCTGCACGATCCCACGGCGGGCCGCAACGCGCTCACCGACGGGTGCGGCAAGGCAGTCCTGGCTCTGGACGGGCATACCCACCGGCAGGCCGGACCCACGCCGGTCCCGCTGCCGGCCGGGGTGGGCTACCAGTTCGTCGGCGCGTCCAGCGGGGGTGCACCGACCGAGACCTCGGTGGAGCGCACCTTCGCCTCCCAGCTGACCGTCGGGCCGCTGAACCACGACGCCACCGTCAACATCGTCACGATCGACCGCGCCAGCGGCGTCCTCGTCGGGGTGACGGTGTTCCGGTTCACCCCGGATCAGCAGATCTCGGTGTCGTCACTGACCGCGGGCGGGTGAGCCCGACCGGCCGGAGAGCTTGCCGCCGAGGACCCGGCGCGCCTTCGCCGTCGCGACGTCCAGCTGCCCGCGCGCCACGCCGGCCGTCGACTGGACGGTCTGACTGCCGGCGACCCGCCGCGCGAGGCTCACGATCTGCTCGTAGCGCTCGCGCCCGGCCCGCGCGCCCAGCACGTACCCGGCGGCCGCCCAGGCCAGATTCGAGATCCTCACGCAGGTCCCCTCGCAGGTATGTCCGGCCAGCCTAACCCGGCGGCATCGAACCCCGCGGTGGGTTATCCTTGCCCGGTTGCCCTCCCGGGCAGCGTTGCGGTGATCCCCCGTAGCTCAATTGGCAGAGCATTCGACTGTTAATCGAAGGGTTACTGGTTCGAGTCCAGTCGGGGGAGCTGTAGGCCCCGGATTCCGGGGCCTCTTGCATTTCCAGGGCGTGATCAGTCACCCTTTAGTCACCTAAAACGGATGACTGGAGGCGCGTCGATGGGTCGCCCGCCGCTGCCGATCGGTACTGCCGGCAAGATCCAGTTTGTTACCAAGCCAAGCGGAAAGGTCGAGGCGCGGGTCAGGTTCCGAGACTACGACGGGTGCGTCCGCCGGGTGGCCAAGGACGGACCCTCACGCGCTGCGGCGGAACGGCTGTTGAAGATTGAGCTGGCCCAACGCCAGACGCCGACCGGGTCCGGGGCACTCGCCGCGTCCACGCGAGTGTCTGAGCTGGCTCAGCTCTGGCTCGCGGCGCCGCACGCATGGTCGTCAGGGACAGAGCGCACCTACCGTTACGTGGTCCGCAATCAGGTCGTGCCGGCGCTCGGCGACTTGCGGCTGCGCGAGGTGAGTGCCGGCGTGGTGAGCCGGGCCGTGCGCGCGATCGCCGAGCGGCATGGGCCGGGCGCGGCGACGTCGGCCAGGGCGTGCTTGTCAGGGATGTTCGCGATGGCGATCGAGGACAGCGCGGTCGCCACGAACCCAGTCCGGGATTCCTCGGCGCGAATCAGTGTCGGCAAGAAGTCCCCGCGCGCCCTGACACCGGCAGAAACGACGACCCTCACCTCCTGGCTGCGGTCCAACGATCGCGCTGTCGCCCTGGACCTTCCCGATCTGGTCGACTGGATGCTCGCCACCGGGAGCCGGATTGGGGAGGCCCTCGCGGTACGCCACGGACTGAACCCCGACGGCAAGTCGCTGCTCGACCTCGACGCAAACACCTGGGAGGTGAACGCGACCATCGTCCGCGTCCCGAAGCAAGGCCTGATCGTGCAGCCGCGGCCGAAGACCGCCGCCGGTTGGCGCGTCGTCGCGCTGCCGACCTTCGCAGTCGACATGGTGCGGGCGCGCCACACGCACACGCAAGGGATTGTCTTCGCCGCACCCGCCGCGCACACCCTGCGCGACCCGTCGAACGCTTCAGGCGACCTGCGGGAGTTGCTTGACTCCTTCGACTGCGACCTCTGCGCCCGCACCGGGTACCAGCTCGCCGCCGATGGGTCGTTCAAACTGGGTCCACGTGGTCGGCGACTGCGCTGCGACCAGGGCCCGTGGTCCTGGGTCACCTCCCATGTGTTCCGCAAGACCGTCGCCACACGCCTCGACGAGGCCGGCTTCACGCCACGTCAGGTCGCCGACCAACTCGGTCATGCCAACCCGTCCATGACCCTCGACGTGTACTTCGGACGCCAGGTCGTCAGCGCCGCCGCCGCGGCGGTGCTAGATCGCTGATCTCCACCGTCGCAACTGCGTGCTTTATCGCCGA
>CAVQZY010000005.1:0-431017 GCA_963718805.1 uncultured Actinomycetota bacterium
TGGCGACAACGGATCGGGGCTCAAGACAGAGGTTCTCGCGACTTACTCGGTCGTTGCCGCCGGAACGTTCTCGCTATCGCTGGGCTCGGGTGACGCCGCAGGCAATCCGGGCACCACGTATCATGCGACGATTGCCATCAGCCGGAACCTGTACACCGATGCGGTCACCTTCTCTGCCGGAGCCGTTGCCGGATTCACCACGACGTTTTCGCCAATCAGCGCCACCGGAGCTTTCACCGATGTATCGGTAGTCATCGGCGGCTCCGTCGCGCTTGGCGACTACACAATTCCGATCACCGGCACCGGGGCGGACGGCGTACAAAAGCATACGTATAATCTCGGGCTCACCGTCCGCCAGCCGGCATTCTCGCTTCTTGGCGCGGCACCGGCGAACCCGATCGCGATCGGCACGTCGGGAAGCGCCGTGATCACGGCCGGGCGCGACGCAGGTGCGACCGGAGCGATGACCCTCACCGCCACGGGAGCGGCGGGATCACGGTGACGCCGGCCACCATTGCGGCTTCAGGTACACAGACATCGATGGTGATCAGCGTGGCGAACACCGTGACGCCCGGCACATATACCATCACGGTCACCGGAACATCTCCAGGCTCGCCGAACGCGGGGGCCGTCTTCAATATCGTGGTGGGTGGATTCGGCCTGACGCCTGTGACCGCACCGCTGCCGGTTGCCGCCGGTGCATCGCAACCCGATGTCGTGCAATTCAACCGCAGTAATTTCACCGACGCGATCACGGTCACCGGAACTTCGGATCCCGGTATCACCGTTACGGCAAGTCCGTCACCAACGACGGCCGCGCAAACCACGTTGACTGTCGCGGTGGCCGGTTCCGTCTCGAACGGCACGCACACGGTGAACTTGCAGGGCACCAGCGGTACGTCGGTGATTTCGACGACGTTCGCCGTCGTGGTGTCCGGAACTGCGTCGAACACCACGTGGACGTTCTGTCCGGCGACCGGACTGCCGATCTGGGTGGCGGTGCAGGATGGGTCGGCGCCGTGGACTCAAGTCACCGGCACCAACGCCGCGTATGCGTTCAACATCACCAATGGCAAGGGCGGGATCGCCTACGTGGTGAGCGTCAACGGCGTCAACCATCTGCAGGTGTTCTACGGCTCCGCAGGCCGAACTGCAGGCGCAGGGCGCAGGTCTCTGCACCAACACCGCGGCGACGAAGACGGTCAACAGTGCGGTCACCAACACCGGCACCGGTGCCACTGTTTTCGCGTCGCTCGGCTCGGCGTTTCAGTTCATCTCGCTGCCCGCCACGACGTTCCAGTGGACCAGCGTGCCGCCCGGCTCCGCCGATCTGGTGGCGTCAATGGTGGCGGGTGGGCTCGCCGCCGAACGCCATCCGGATGCTGATGCGCCGCGGCGTCAACGCCACGGACCAATCCACCATCAGCTCCCTCGACCTCGGCTCGAGCGGGCCGGAAGCGTTCACTCCAACAATCTCCCTGTCTTCCCTTCGCGAACTCGTCGGGGCAGCAGGTGAACCTCACGGGACAACTGCATACCAGCAACAACTTCCTGTCGACCTACTACATCGACGCCAGTTCGTCGGCCCAGACCTTCCGCAACATCTTCGGCCTGCCAGCGGCGAATCGAGTAGCGGGCGATCTGCATTACTCGGAGCGCACTCGCGAACGAAGCGGGAAGCGGGTCGGTTGCCGGTCGAACTGCCGGGCTCGTGTTTGCTCGAGGATCACGCCGGCGAGGACGTTCACGTTCGGGTCGGCGCTCAACACGCCGATCCCCAGCAAGCTGAGCGGAGTCGTCGAACGGATGGCGCTCGTGGTGCAGGCGGAGTACAACAAGCTGTGGCAGGTCGACTATGACCAGATCAGCTCGGCGAGCCGCTTCGCCACGGTACAGATGACAGCCGCCTACCAGGGTGGCGGCGGTACCGCGAATATCGACCTGCCCGACCTCACGACGGTGTCCGGCTGGCTCGCGACTTACGGGCTGCAGACCGGCACGCCGGCCAATTTCAAGGTGACGGGGTCGAGTTGGTCGACGTCGGGCGGCATCACGTTTGTGCAGCTGATTGACGGCGCGACGTTCACCTCGGCGAGCACACCGGGAACCATCACACCGTAAGCTGTTCGGGGTTGGTCGAGAGTACGAAAGCTTCGGGGCCGCTTGAGCAGGATCGAGCGAGCCCCGTTGCGCGTTCAGATCACTGGCCGGCGGCGGTTGCCAGAGTTCGACCTTGTTGCCTTCCGGGATCCATGACCCAGCCGAACTTGCCGTACTCGGATCGTCGATCTTCTCGAGACGTTGCAGCCTTCTTCGCTGCAGCGCCTCGAGCAGGGCGTGCAGGTCTCCACGCGGTAGTTGACCATGAACGGCGCGGGGCTCGGCGCGAACTGGTCCTGCTGCTTCGGGCAGATGTCCAGGCCGTCGTTCCGCCCGCCGGCTTGCCTCCTCGTCGTCCAGTGGAACGCGGCGCCGCCCCACGGCTGGACATCGATGCCGAGGTGCTCCTTGTACCAGGCCTGAGCGCCTTCGGATCCTTGGCTTTGAAGAAGATGCCGCCGATGCCAGTGACTCGTTTCATCGGGAGTGCTCCACGGGATTGAGATTACCCGAATCTATTGACTTGCTCACCGAACGATGGGCAACCCAGCTTCGACGCACACGCCGCCGCATGATGCACCGCATTCTTCGCCACCCGCCAGGTCGTCTCGTCGTAGTTGTGCCCGCCGGTATTCAGGTTGCGATCGAAGCGCGGAAAGTTCGAGCTCGACACCTCCACGCGCAGCCGGTGCCCGGCCGGCAGAAACCACGACGTCGCATGCAGGTCGACCGGCACCTCGTAGACCTTGCCCGCCTCCATCATGTGCGGCGTGCCGAAGCCATCGCGATAGCGCGCCCGCGTGATGCCGTCCTGCATGTTCATCGCTCGGCCATCGGGAAAGACATCGAGCAGTTTCACGGTGACGTCGGTGTCCAGCGCGTCGGAGCTGAGGCAGATCGCGCCTGCATCGATCCCGTCAGCTCGAGCCCCTCGCGCAGCACTTCGCTGGTATAGACGAGCACATCGGGCCGCTGCTCGATGTCGGCGTGGTCGAACGAGCCCGCTGCATCCTTGGGATTGCCGGTGCAGCAGATCGATCCGCCGCGCGCCGGCACCGGATTGGCCGGATCGTAGCGTGAAGTGTCGGCGCGCTCGGCGCGCCGGCGTCGCGACGCGTCAGGCGGCCATCGCCGTTCGAGCGTGTTCGCCGCGCCACCGCTGTGCAGATGAACCAGGTCGTCCTTCATCCCCTTCACCGGCCACTGATCGGACGTGTGCCACTCGTTGCGGCCGATGACGTAGTACTGGAAGTGCGGCAGCGAATCGAGCGCGTGCTCGTTGCCGCGGAGCCAGCGATCGAACCACGCGAGGTACGTCTCCCAGTAGTGGAGCCGCGCGTCGCCCACCGGCAGCTCGCCGACCATCGTCTGGCTGCCGGCGCGCTCGGACGCGCAGTGCACCGTGGGCGAGATGATCGCGTACTGGCCGTTCCGCGCGCGATCGTTCAGTGGCGTTCTTCCTGAAGATCGCGCGCTCCTCCAGCGCATTGCCGGCCATGTCGAACCAGGACGAGATGTGCAGCGCGGCGACGCTGACTCTGTCGCCTTGTCGGTCAGATAGCCGCGGGCGTCCCACCACGGATCGTCGGGCGAGCGCTCGAGGAAGTTGCGCCAGTCCCACGATGGCGAACCGGCGCGATCGGTCATGTCGATCAGCGGCAGCGTCTTGAGGAAGCTGGCGATATCGACCGCGGGCTTGGCGCGGCGCCCTTGTCGATCGACGCATAGATCGGCATCCAGCCGAAGTTGATCGAGAGCGCGGACGTGCCGCCTTCGACCGATCCCCAGAACTCGCGCTGTCGCCGCCACGCGGCCGAGGTTGCCGCCGGCGGCCTGCGCGAATGGCGGCGATGTGCAGCGGATGATGCTGCTGCGCCGCGATGATCTGCCCTTCGCCGAGGTAGGAGCAGCCGTACGGTGCCGATCTTGCCGGTGGACCATGGTTGCTTGCCGATCCAGTCGAACACATCGGACCAGTCGGTCATCTCGCCTTCGTACACCCGGAACGTGCCTTCGGACGCGAACTTGCCGCGGACATCCTGCACGACGACGGCGTAGCCGTGCGACGCGAAGAAGTTGGCCGACGCATCGCCGTTCGGCGAGGCGCCTTTGTTGTAGGGCGTGCGGATCAGCGACCGTGGGGAGCGCGCCGTCGAGATCCTTCGGGCGATAGATGTCGGTGGCGAGGCGGATGCCGTCGCGCACCGGGACCATGACATCACGCTCGATATTCACGGCGTGCGTGCCCGCCGGACGCGGGTATGGCCCGGCGGGGGCGCCTTGTGCCGCAAGCGACGAGGTGACGGCCGCGATCGCAAGCATCGCGAACGCGATGGAGCCGAACAGCATGGTGTGACGTGTCATGGTATTGTCTCTCGTTAGTGGCACGCAGCTCCCCGCGCGAGATCGGCTTCCCGGTGCGGCGCTGCCGGAAACGCGACCGCCCACCCGGGCGAGTTGCCAGCCACAAGCGCCGGCGTGCTACCCACCATGCCGTCCATCCCTGGAATGGATACGTCGCCTGGTTGATGCTGTCGAGCTGCGCCTGGCTTGCTCGCCCGCCATGATAGATAGCGCTGTCAACAGCGATCACGGAGACCGCGGAACTATCGAACGGCGTCCATGTGATGACTGTCCGGCTGCTCGGCCCCGTGACGGTCAGTGTCCATGCTGGCGGAAAAGGAAGGCACGATTGTCCGGGCGGTGCGTAGCCGATGAATCCCATTCCGGTCGGCAGCTGGCCGGGTACGTTGAACTTCCCGACGAACGCGCGGACCTCGAGCGTCCGGCATCCGCCGGCCGCGCACCGAGTTGTTCGAAACGAGCAGCGTCGGAACTGCGGCCGCCGTCACCGCGACATCAACCGGCGGACGGTCGAGCCCGGTGACACGAATCGATTGTGGCCCGCGCTCGGGCCGAGCACCCAGGTCGTCGAATCGAGTCCGCCGACGTCGCTCGTCAGGGTGATCGCCGAGCTCCCGCCAATCGTCCCGCCGCCGCCTGTCACCGTCCACGTGAGCGCCTTGCCGCTCGCTGGCCGCGTGCTTCCGTCGCTTCATTCTCCGTGATCAGGTAGGCGAGATGAATCGCGGATCCGGCGGGTGCGATGGTCGGGATCAACGTCGACGACATGGTGGCGGTATAGCCGACGACCGTCACGGGCGCGGCCGGGCCAGCTCCGCCGCAGCGCGGCGAGCATGACAATCGAAACCAGCGACAGGCGGCGTGATTTCATGGCAGCACTCCCGAGAAGCGACTGTGTCGTCATTCTCTGGCGAAGTCATAACGACACGCCCGGGATAGACACACTTTGCCGTCCACCTACCCGCGGGCGCTTTCGTTAACCGCAGACGGTGCATGGAGTTCGGCCGATCCGGCCATGAATGCCCGGTCGGTCAAGCTGCTGGACTGGCAAGTTCTGTGACACGGAGCGGTTCGATCGTCAGTCCCGCTTGAGCTGGATGCCCAGTATCAGCCAGAAAATCCATGACACCAGCGTCACGACCGCGACGATGAGCGGAACCAGAGCGCCAACAACGACAGCGCCGAATAAAAGTCAGCGCAAAGAAGCCGTAGCGACTGTTGTCCCGCGTCTTTGCGACCGCGTGCGCGTCGATCAGCAGGTGGTTCTTGAGCGCGCCGGTGACGGGATCCAGCCGATCGCCTGAATCGCCAGCACGCCATCGTAAACGAGCGACCGCCGGCGCCGCATGGTCGGTCAGCAAGAGTTCGCCGAGCAGCGCGGTGGGAAACGGGATCAGCACCACCGTCATCAGCAGGAAACCGTTGGCGTAGATGAATGACGGTGAAGAGCGGATCACCAGGCTGATCGCATCGTGATGATTCACCCAGCTGATCAGGATGATCCCGAACGCAGCAGGAACGCGAGGATGTCGGCATCAGGAGCCAGAGCGCGTGCCACAAATCGGCGAACTAGAGATGTGCGCATGGCCGGCAGCCTGACGTCGATAATCAGCAGCGTCAGCGCGATGGCGAACACACCATCGGAAAACGCTTCGAGCCGCGCGTTGGCATTCGTTTCGGCCATGGCGGGTCCTGGTGATCGGGACGCTGAACATCGCCCCGAACCCGCCGCTGAGCTAGGGCCTTACTTGATCGTCATCACCGGGTCGATCCTGGACGCACGGAGCGCGGGCCCCAGACCCGGCCAGCAGGGCGACAACGAGCAACTGGCCGATGCGCCGACCAGGGTTGCGGGATCGGTCGGCGCGACTTCGTAGAGAAAGCCGGAGAGGACGCGCGTAGCCGTGACGGAAAGCGCCAGTCCGATCGCAAGTCCGGGAATCGTCACCGCGGCTGCATGCTTCATGACCAGCCGCACCACCGCTGCCTGGTGCCGCTCCCAAGGCAATGCGAATGCCGAGTTCGCGGGTACGCTCCGTCACCGCATACGCCAGCACGCCGTAGACCCCGATCATCGCGAGGGCCAGCGCCAGCGCCGAGAACACCACCAGCACCGTCGATCGGAACTTCGGCTCCGCGACGGCGTCACTGATCCGTTGATCCATGCTGAAGATCGCGCCGATCGGCTGGTTCGGATCGGCCGAGTGCACCGCACGACGGATCGCCAGGATGACGCTCCGCTCCGGCAGCGTATCCCGGATCACGAACGTGAGGTGATTGAGCCAGAACGTGCGATCCATCTGGGCGACGGCTGATAGATCGCCTCCGCCCGCGGTGCAGCGGCGCCGTTCTGCGCCACATCCGCGGCCACGCCGACGATCGTGATCCACTCACCCGGCGCGGGATGCTCGCTCATCGCAAGACGCTTCCCGACCGCGCTCCGGCCCGGCCAGAACCGCCGCGCGAACGATTCGCTCACGACCGCGACTGACCCGGCCCGCGCACGTCGGAGTCGAGAAAGCCGCGCCCCTGCCGGATAGGAATGCCCATGACGCCAAAGTACGACGGCGTAGACCGCCGGCTTGAGCGCCGATGTATCCCGGCGGAAACTGCTGGCCGCCTTCGAGGTCGAAGCCGCCACGGATCGAGGCGGAATCGAGCGGAAGCCAGTTGATGGCGGCGGTCGCCGTCACCCCGGGATCGCGGCAATACGCGGTCGCGAGCTGCCGTTCGACTTCGCGCAGCAGGATCGACCGTCGGGAATTGCCGTCTCGGGAAAATCGAGCGTCGCGGCCACGATATGGCGTGGACGCAAATCCCAGGTCGGCGCCGCGCAGCCGCGAGAAGCTCCGCATCAGCAATCCGGCCGCAACAAGCAGCACCAGCGCGAGCGCCACTTCTGCCGTCACAAACAGCCCGCGGAACGCACCGCGCGACGTCGCGCGGACGGCATCGCTCATCGCCTGGCGGGGATGCTGCCGGATGGCGATCGCCGCAGCGGTGCTCCCTGCCAGCGCGCCCGTGACGATGCAAACAAGCGCCAGCGCGGCGACCACCACGAAATCGACGTGGATCTCCCCAACGCGTGGCAGCAGGCCCGGCGGCATCGCCCGCAGGAGGAAGGCCACGCCGGTGTACGCGACGCCCAGGCCTGCGAGGCCGCCGAAGCACGAGAGCACCAGGCTCTCGGTGAACACCTGCCGGATGAGACGCCCGCGACTCGCGCCAATCGCCGTACGCATGGCGAGCTCATGACTGCGCGTGCGCGCCCGCATGGCCAGCAGGTTCGACACGTTGGCGCAGGCGATCAGGAGCACCAGCGCGACCGCAGCGGTGAAGATCCAGAGCGACTTCCCCACGCCACCGACGACCGCGTCATGCAGGCGGATAACCGCCGTCATGTCGGTCCCCGACCAATCGCGAGTGCTTCCGGCCTGGAGCGCATAAGCCTGCAGTTCGGCCTGCGCTTGCGGCAGCGTGGCCCCGCGTGCCAGCCGACCGACCACGTTCATCGCGATACTGATCGCCATCGGCGTCAAGACCTTCTTCGTGCAGCCGTTCTACATCCCGTCGCAGTCGATGGAGAAGACGCTGCACGGCTGCCCCGGTTGCCACGGCGACCGGATCCTGGTCAACAAGCTCGATCTACGACTTCCGCGACCCGCACCCCGGCGACATCGTCGTCTTCCACGCCCCGAAGGGCTGGGACGACGAGCCCACCAGCAACCGCCGAGCAACCCGCTGGTGCGTGTGGTGCGCGGGTTCGGCCAGCTGATCGGCTTCGTCCCGCCCGACGGGCAGATCCTGGTGAAGCGGGTCATCGCCACCGGCGGCCAGACCGTCAAGGGCGACAGCTCAGGGCACGTCCAGATCAGCACCAGCGGGCCGAAAGGGCCGTATCGCACGCTCGATGAGCCCTACGTGTTCGTCGACGCGGGCCAGGGGAATTCGATGCGCGCGTTCGGCCCGGTCACGGTGCCGAAGGGCCGGCTGTGGGTGATGGGTGATCACCGCAACGATTCGGCCGACTCGCGCTATCACTGCGGGCCTGGGGCCACCGACAGCGGCAACGACGCGAACTGCAACCTGTTCGCGAAGGAAGCCACGGTGCCGGTCGACGACGTGATCGGCAAGGCGTTCGTGATCGCCTGGCCGCCGTCGCGCTGGCGCACGCTCGGCACCCCGTCCACGTTCGAGAACGCCGCTGCTGCGACGGTGACGCCGGTGCTCCCCGTTGCGGCCTCGTCGGCGCTGGTGCTGCCGCTGTGGATCGTGCGACGCCGGCGACGGCGCTGAGCGACGCCGCTGCGAGGTAGCCTCGGCGAGTCATGGCGAGATCGGCGACGCGCAGCGCATTGCGGTTTCGGCCGCCGCGGCAGGTGGTGCGACGCGACGGCCCGCTGGGCGGCTACGAGTCGGCGCTCGGCCGGGCCGGGTTCGAGTTCGTCGCCGGCGCCGACGAGGCCGGCCGGGGCGCCTGCGCCGGGCCGCTGGTCGTCGCGGCGTGCATCCTGCCGCCGGGACGCCGCGGGCGCATCGACGGCCTCGACGACTCGAAGCTGCTGACCGCCGCGGCCCGCGAGCGGCTCTACGCGAAGGTGGTCGCCGCGCGCCCTCGCGTACTCGGTCGTGGTGATCCCGGCCGCCGAGATCGACGCCTACGGGCTGCACGTGGCCAACCTGGCCGGGATGCGCCGGGCGTTGGGCACGCTGCAACCGGCCCGGACTACGCGTTGACCGACGGCTTCGCGGTGCGCGGGCTGGGCATGCCGAGCACCGCCGTCTGGAAGGGCGACGCCACGGTCGCGTGCATCGCCGCTGCGTCGATCCTGGCGAAGGTGACCCGCGACGGGATCATGGTCGAACCTGCACGAGCGCTGGCCCAACTACGAGTTCAGCCAGCACAAGGGCTACATCACCGCCGGTCATTCGGCGGCGCTCGAAGCCCACGGGCCGTGCCCGGAGCACCGGCGCCGGTACGTGAACGTCCGGCGGGTGCTGTCCGGGCTGGAGATAGCGCCGAGAATGAAGCGCTCGACCCGGTCGAAGTGGTCGGAGACATCGCGTGAGAAGCGGAGTAGACGCTCGCCTGCGCTTCGCGGACCGACTTGGCCGTACAGGAGGTTCGATGAGTGCCGAGGATCTCGAGAACTACGAGACCGAGATGGAGCTGCAGCTCTATCGCGAGTACCGCGACATCGTCGCGCAGTTCAACTACGTCGTGGAGACCGAGCGCCGGTTCTACCTGACCAACGAGGTCGACCTGCAGCCCGCTGAACACCGACGGCGAGGTCTACTTCGAGCTGACCATGCGCGATGCCTGGGTGTGGGACATGTACCGGCCGGCGCGGTTCGTCAAGACCGTGCGGGTGGTGACGTTCAAGGACGTCAACATCGAGGAGCTGGACAAGCCCGAGCTCTCGATGCCCGACACCCCGCCGGGCGGCTGAGCATCGCGGCTTCGGACGATGCGGCCGCCTACGAGCTGTGTGAGCGCGTCCGCTGGGGCGATGGTGGGCCGATGTGCCCGCACTGCGGGAGCAGCTCGTGCTTCCTGCTGCACCCGACCGACGGGCAGACCCGGCGGACCCGCACCGGCGGCAGGTCGTCGAGACGGGTCTGGAAGTGCCGATCGTGTCGTCGGCAGTTCTCCGCACTGACCGCGACCGCGTTGCACGGGACCCGCGTGCCGCTGACGGTGTGGGTGGCGGTCGCGGCCGGGTGGGCCGATACCGGGGTCGTACCGAGCCCGGTCGAGTTGATGCGCCGGCATCGGGTGTCGCGCGACACTGCGCGGCGGATGTCTCGGCTGGTTCGCGCCGCGAGCCCGATCGGTGCGGCCGGGTTGGCCGTGCTGCTCACGCTCGACGCAGCCTCAGCGACCGAGCTACGTGACGCGAGCGCGGTGCGCCGAGCCCCGCGCCCGCAGGCCGGGCCCAGCGCTGACTACCGCTGAGGTCCTACCTGGGTTTGTCATACGGCGCGAGACCGGCCGTCCACAGCTGCTCCTTGCTCTGTCGGGCGTATCGGTGCCGCCCGGCACCGTGGGCGCATGCGAGTCAAGGACGCGGTGGGCCGATTCGGCGAGCAGATCGCCGCCGAGCATCTGCAGCGCGCCGGTCTGGTCGTCCTCGACCGCAATTGGCGCTGCCGCGACGGCGAGCTCGACATCGTCGCCCGCGACGCCGAGGTGCTGGTGTTCGTCGAGGTCAAGACCCGCTCCTCGCTCGCATACGGCGGCCCGGCCGACGCGGTCGACCGGCGTAAGGCGGCACGGATCCGCCGACTGGCGGTGCGATGGATGGCCGAGCGCCGCGCCGGCCGGGAGCCGCAGTTCTGGGCAACGATCCGCTTCGACGTCGTGGCCGTCGTGCGCGGCCGCCCCGGGCTGCAGGTGCGGCACCTCGTGGGGGCGTTCTGATGGGGGTCGCCCGCACCCTCGCGGTCGCGCTGAACGGGGTCGAGGGCCAGGTCGTCGAGGTGGAGTGCGACATGTCGGCGGGCCTGCCCGGGCTGTCGTTCACCGGTCTCGCGGACACCTCGGTGGTCGAATCCCGCGACCGGATCCGGGCGGCGTTGCTCAACACCGGGGTGCGCTGGCCGGACCGCAGGCTCACCGTTGCGCTACTGCCCGCCGACGTGCGCAAGGTGGGCGCCCGCTTCGACCTCGCGATCGCGATGGCCGTGCTCGCGGCCGACGATCGGGTGCCCGCCGACGTGGTGTCCGGCGCGGCCTGGATCGCCGGGCTCGGGCTCGACGGTCGATTGCGCACCGTGCCCGGTGTGTTGCCGGCCGTGCTGTGCGCACAGCGCCGCGGCACCCGCCGAGTTGTGGTCGCCGCCGGCAATGCCGCCGAGGCCGCGCTCGTCGCCGGCGTCGAGGTGCGCGCCGCGCAGACGCTTCGCGAGCTCGTCGACTGGCTCAGCGGCACCGGCCCGGCCCTGGCGCCGGTGACCCGCGGAGCAGAACCCGTGCCGCCGCCCGACGGCACCCGCGACCTCGCCGAGGTCGCCGGCCAGGACTCCGCGAAGCGGGCGCTGCAACTGTGCGCCGCCGGTGGGCACCATCTGTATCTGGTCGGCAGCCCCGGCGCCGGCAAGAGCATGCTGGCCGAGCGGCTGCCCGGCATCCTCCCGCCGCTGGACGACGACGCGGCGATGGAGGTCACCGCAGTCCACTCGATCGCCGGGCTCCTCGACGAGCGCGCCTGTCTGGTGCGCCGGGCGCCGTTCCAGGCGCCGCATCACACCGCGTCGGTCGCCGCGCTGGTCGGCGGCGGGTCGCGGCTGGCCCGGCCGGGTGCGATCAGCTTGGCGCACCACGGCGTGTTGTTCCTGGACGAGGCAGCGGAGTTCGCCGCGCCCGGCGCTGGATGCGCTGCGCGAGCCGCTGGAGTCGGGGCACGTGGTGCTGCATCGCAGCGGTGGCGTGGTTCGCTACCCGGCCCGGTTCCAGCTGGTGCTGGCCGCCAATCCGTGCCCGTGCGCGCTGCGGGCGCGCGATTGCTTGTGCCCACCGCCGGTGCGGCGGCGCTACACCCAGCGGCTGTCCGGACCGCTGCTCGACCGGGTCGACCTGCGGGTGCCGGTCGAGCCGGTATCGCAGGCCGAGTTCTTCGATCCGATCGCACACCGGCAGACGAGCGCCGAGGTCCGCGCGCAGGTCGTCGCCGCTCGAGCCGCTGCCCGCGAGCGCTGGTCGGACACGCCCTGGCAGCTCAATGCGGGGATTCCGGGGTCGGTGCTGCGCTCACCTCGGTGGCTGCTGCCGCCGACCACGTTGCGGGCCGCCCATCAATGGCTCGACCGCGGCCTGCTGAGCGCACGGGGCTTCGACCGGGTGCTCCGGTTGGCGTGGACCATCGCCGACCTCGCCGGGCGCGATACCCCTGGTCCCGACGAGGTGAACGAAGCGCTGTTCCGTCGCACCGGACAGCTCGAACGGCCGGCGGCATGAGCGCGGTGAAGCCGGCCGAGGCGCGCCAGGCCGATGACGAATTGGTCCTCTCGCGCGCCTATCTGAGCCGGGTAGCCGAACCCGCCTGCCTGCCGATCTGGGACGCGGTGTGCCGGGACGGTCCAATCGCCACCGCCCGCGCCATCCGCGCCCGCCGCGCGGCACCCGAGGTGCTCGCGGCCACGGCGGCGCGCTGCGTCACCAGCGACCCGCACGCCGACCTTGCCACCGCCGAACGTCGCGGGATCCGGCTCGTGGTGCCCGAATCCGACGAGTGGCCGCATTTCGCCTTCGCGTGTCTCGAGGCGGCCGGCGCGAACCGGCTGGCGGACTACCGGCGTGGGGCGAGAACGCAATCGCGCACCGGTGAGCCCATCCCGCCTCTCGCGTTGTGGGTGCGAGGCACCGCTTCGCTGGCCACGCTCGGCGTCCGGTCGGTCGGCATCGTCGGCTCCCGGGCGGCCTCGAGCTACGGGCAGCTGGTTGCCGCCGAGTTCGCGGGTGGCCTCGCGGTGCGTGGCTTCGAGGTGGTCTCCGGCGGTGCATACGGCATCGATGCCGCCGCGCACCGAGCCGCGCTGGCGATGGGCGGGCAGACGGTGGTGGTTTCGGCCGGAGGTCTCGATCGTGCCTACCCGCCGTCGAACGCCGGGCTGTTCGACCGCGCGTCGGCCAGCGGGCTGCTGGTGTCCGAGAGCCCGCCCGGCGCCGCGCCGCAGCGGCATCGATTCCTCACCCGCAACCGGCTGATCGCCGCGCTGTCCACCGGCACGGTCATCGTCGAGGCCGCGGCGCGCTCGGGCGCTGCGAACACCGCCGCACACTGTGTCCGGCTGGGCCGCCCGCTGATGGCGGTACCGGGCCCGGTGACCTCGGGCCTGTCGACCGGCTGCCACCAGCTGCTCGCCCGCGACCACGACCGAGCCCAGCTGGTCACCTGTGTCGACGACATCGTGGAGCTGATCGGCAGCGCCGGTGATCTCACTGCCGCCGAGGGCGCCGATGCCGACGCCGAGCTGTCGGCGGCCGATTCGCTGGCGGCGGAGCTGGACCGCCTCGACGACATCACGCGGCTGGTCTTCGACGGCCTGGCCGCGCGTCGGCCCACCCCGCTGGCTGAGCTCGCCGTGGCCGCCAACCTCAGCCCGCTCGACGTGATGCGCTGCCTGCCCGCGCTCGAACTCGGGGGCCTGGTGGAGGCCGACGGGGACGGCTACCGGATCAGCCGCCGCGCCTGGCAGCTGCGCTCGCGCGGCCGGGCCCGGCCGCCGTGACAACCTGGGCGCGCCGGGGCGCACGGGTCTGGCGCGGCGCTCGCGCGGCCGGGCCCGGCCGCCGTGACGGTCGGACAGCGCCGCGCCGCATTGGCGTGGCGCGTTGACCGGTGCGGCCCGAACGAGGCACCGTTGCGCGGTGAGTTCGCGCGTTCGCCCCCCCACGGCGGACCCGCAGGCGCCGCCGCGTCGGGGTCCGCAGCCGGGCGCGCCGCGACGGCCGGATCTCAGCGCGCTGCGGGCCGAGCTGCCGCCGCAGCTGGGCGCCGCGGCCGACGAGTTCGAGCGGCACCTCGCGCTGGAGCGGAACCGGTCGGTACACACCGTGCGCGCATACCTGGGCGACGTCGTCGGCTTCCTCGACCATCTGGCCCGCCTCGGCGGGACCCGTCCCGGCGCGATCGACCTCGCCCGGCTGCGGGGGTGGCTGGGCATCCAGCGCTCGCGGGGGGCGTCGCGGGCCACGATGGCGCGCCGCTCCGCGAGCCTGCGGACCTTCTGCGCGTGGGCGAAGCAGGCCGGCCTGCTCGACCACGACCCGGGTCAGCTGCTGGCCAGCCCGAAGACGCACCGGGTGCTGCCGTCGGTGCTGCATCAGGACGAGGCCGACCGGTTGATGGATGTGGGGGCCGCTGGCGCTGACAACGGCGAGGCGCTGGCAACACCCGCGCCGACAACACCCGCGCCGACAACACCCGCGCCGACAACACCCGCGCCGACAACACCCGCGCCGACAACACCCGCGCCGACAACACCCGCGCCGACGGCGGCGCTGAGGTCGGCACGCGCAACGATGCGGCTGAGGGCGCGGACGCGACGGTGACCCTGCGGGACCGGCTGGTCTTGGAACTGCTCTACGCCACTGGCGTGCGGGTGTCGGAGCTGGTGGGTATGGACATCGACGACGTCGACCGGCGGCGGCGGGTGGTGCGCGTCCTCGGCAAGGGGAACAAGCAGCGCACGGTGCCGTACGGGTTGGCCGCGGACGACGCCCTGCAGCGCTGGCTGCGAGAGGGCCGGCCGGTGCTGGCCGGGCCGAAGTCCGGTGCTGCCCTGGTGCTCGGCGTGCGGGGCGCGCGCATCGACCCGCGCACGGTGCGCACCATCGTGCACCGGCGGGTCGCCGAGGTGCCGGGCGCCGCGGACATCGGCCCGCACGGGCTGCGGCACACGGCCGCGACCCACCTGCTGGAGGGCGGCGCCGATCTGCGCACGGTGCAAGAGCTGCTCGGCCACGCGAGCCTCGCGACGACGCAGATCTACACCCACGTATCGGTCGAACGGCTCCGGGCGGCCTACAAGCAGGCGCACCCGCGCGCCTGACTGGCCGAGATCGTGATACGTAGCCGGGGACGGGGCCCGTCCAGCGCATCGGGATCGCGGGGCGAACCGCCGGGTATGCGGCCCGGTCAACCCGGGTGCCAGGGCAGCAGCCGCACCGGGCCGAGCGGGCGCAGCAGCGACAGCGGGTCGAGGTAGTCGCCGGCGCGTCGCGCGCCCCAGTGCAGGCAGGCGCCGGCACACCCGCGGTGCGCGCCGCTGAGCCGGCCGATCGGCTGCCCGGCCGACACCGCAGCGCCGGCCCGCACCAGCGGCCGGATCGGTTCGTACTCGGTACTGATGCCGTCCGGGTGCCCGATCACCACCACGCCGCGCCCGGCCACCGGACCGACGAAGCGGACGGTCCCGGCATTCGCTGCGAGCACCAGGCCGCCGGCGGCGAGCGCGAGGTCGACCCCGAGATGCCCCGGCCCGTACACGATCACCGGCGGGTCGAACCGGCGCAGCACGACCAGTTGGCCGGCCGTCGGCGGCCGGTAGCCGACCCGGGCCGACGGCCGGGCGAACGCGGTGGCCGCGAGCCGGTGAGTCGCCGCTCGGCCGGCGGGTGCGGCGGCTCGCGGATCGCCGCCGGCCCCGAACGAGAGCGCCAACGCCGCCGCTACGGCGCGCACCACCACGACCCGAATCGCCATGCCTGCAGGTTCGCCCCGCGCGACCGCAGCTGCCCGGCACCAACCCGGGTGCTGTGGACAACCCACATCCGTCCACAGCACCCGGTCGGCGCGACCGGCAAATCAGGCTAGACTGACCGGTGCAACCCGAATGCTCGGGTTGACTTCGCGTGCCCGTCTCCTGAGCGCAAGAGGGGGATTGGCGGCCAGCCTCGGTCTGTGCCGGCGTAGCCGGCTCGGCCCCCTGGCCGCGACACCGGGCACCAGGGCGACCGGATCACCCGATCCGGCCGCGACAACCGAGGCCGCGGCGCGGCGCTGCACATGGCGGCGCGCCCACAGCAACGAAGGAGGGCGACCGGCATGGCCGTCGTCACCATGAAGGAGATGCTCGAAGCGGCGTCCACTTCGGGCACCAGACCCGGCGCTGGAACCCGAAGATGAAGCGCTTCATCTTCACCGAGCGCAACGGCATCTACATCATCGACCTGCAGCAGACGCTGACCTACATCGACCGCGCCTACGAGTTCGTCAAGGAGACCGTCGCCCACGGCGGCACCGTGCTGTTCGTCGGCACCAAGAAGCAGGCCCAGGAGGCGATCGCCGAGCAGGCGACCCGCGTCGGCATGCCCTACGTCAACCAGCGCTGGCTCGGCGGCATGCTCACCAACTTCCAGACCGTCTACAAGCGGCTGCAGCGCCTCAAGGAGCTCGAGGCGCATGGAGCAGGGCGGCTGGGAAGGCGTCGCCACCAAGAAGGAGCAGCTCATCCTCACCCGCGAGAAGGACAAGCTCGAGCGCACGCTCGGCGGCATCCGCGAGATGAGCAAGGTGCCGAGCGCGGTGTGGATCGTCGACACCAAGAAGGAGCACATCGCCGTCGGCGAGGCCCGCAAGCTGGGCATCCCGGTCGTCGCGATCCTCGACACCAACTGCGACCCCGACGAGGTCGACTACAAGATCCCCGGCAACGACGACGCGATCCGCAGCGCCGCGCTGCTCACCCGGGTCATCGCCGACGCCGTCGCCGAGGGCCTGATGGCCCGCGCCGCCGCACGCAGGCCGCGAGACGCCGGAGCGGCGACGAGACAGCCGACGAGCCGCTCGCCGAGTGGGAGCGCGAGCTGGCTCGCCGACGAGCCGCGATGCCCGAGTGGGAGCGCGAGCCTGCTCCAGCCGGCCGGCGAGGCTGACCCGCGGCGCGGCGGCACCGACGAGCACCGCGCCCCGACCTGCCTGATCAACTTCGATATACGAAACGAGAACGAAGACAACGATGGCGAACTTCACCGCCGCAGACGTCAAGAGGCTCCGCGACGCCACCGGCGCCGGGATGATGGACTGCAAGAAGGCGCTCGAGGAGGCCGACGGCGACTTCGACAAGGCGGTCGAGATCCTGCGCGTCAAGGGCAGGCGAAGGCCGCGAAGCGTGCGGGCCGAGCGCGAGGCCGCCAACGGCCTGGTCGCCGCCGCCGAGGGCGCGATGATCGAGCTCGCGTCCGAGACCGACTTCGTCGCCAAGAACGAGCAGTTCCAGACGCTGGCCGCCGACATCGTGGCGCACTTCGCGTCGTCGCCGGCCACCGACGTCGACTCGCTGCTCGCCGAGACGCTCAAGGACGGCAAGACCGTCGAGCGAGAGCGTCGCAGGCCCTCGCCGCGGTGATCGGCGAGAAGATCGAGCTGCGCCGCGCCGTCAAGCTCGACGGCAAGGTCGCGACCTACCTGCACCGCAAGGCCTCCGACCTGCCGCCGCAGGTCGGCGTGCTGGTGGAGTTCGAGGGCGACGACGCCGAGGCCGCACGCGGCGCGGCCATGCAGGTCGCCGCGCTGCGCGCCGCGCTACCTCACCCGCGACGACGTGCCGGCCGACGTCGTCGAGACCGAGCGCCGCGTCGCCGAGGCGAAGGCCCGCGCGGAGGGCAAGCCCGAGCAGGCGCATCGCCAAGATCGTCGAGGGCCGGCTCAACGGGTTCTACGACGACAACGTCCTGCTCGAGCAGGAGTCGGTGCGCGAGGCGAAGAAGACGGTGAAGCAGGTGCTCGACGACGCCGGCGTGACGGTCACCCAGTTCGCCCACTTCGAGGTCGGCGCCGCCTGAGCGGATAGGGTTCGAGCAACGCCGGCACGAGACGGAAGGGGTCGCCGATGACCGACATCGAGGCGACCCCGACGTCCGCTGTCCGACGAGCACCCGACCGGCCGCTGGTACCGGCGGGTGCTGCTCAAGCTGTCCGGCGAGGTGTTCGGCGGCGGGCAGATCGGCGTCGACCCCGACGTCGTCGCACACGATCGCCCAGCAGATCGCCGACGTCGTCGCCGCCGGCATCCAGGTGGCGATCGTCGTCGGCGGCGGCAACTTCTTCCGCGGCGCCGAGCTGTCCCAGCGCGGCATGGACCGCGCCCGCGCCGACTACATGGGCATGCTCGGCACCGTCATGAACTGCCTGGCGCTGCAGGACTTCCTGGAGAAGGCCGGCGTCGCCACCCGGGTGCAGACCGCGATCACGATGGGCCAGGTCGCCGAGCCCTACATCCCGCGCCGCGCGGTCCGGCACCTGGAGAAGGGCCGCGTGGTGATCTTCGGCGCCGGCGCCGGGCTGCCCTACTTCTCCACCGACACCGTCGCCGCCCAGCGCGCGCTGGAGATCGGCTGCGAGGTGCTGCTGATGGGCAAGAACGGCGTCGACGGCGTCTACGACGCCGACCCGCGCCGCGACCCGGACGCCGCAAGTTCGACGAGATCACCTACGACGAGGTGCTCCAGCGCGGCCTCGAGGTCGCCGACGCGACGGCCATTCAGCCTGTGCCGCGACAACGGCATGCCGATCGTCGTGTTCGGGCTCGACCGACGGCAACATCGCCCGGGTCGTCCGCGGCGAGAAGATCGGCACGCTGGTGCGCGCCGCAGGCTCGAGCGAGGGGACAGCGCAGCCGTGATCGACGAGACCCTCTTCGAGGCCGAGGAGAAGATGGAGAAGGCCGTCCACGTCGCCCGCGACGACCTCGCCGGCCTGCGCACCGGCCGGGCCAACGCCGAGCGCCTTCGCCCGCATCGTCGTCGACTACTACGGCGCGCCGACGCCGATCCCGCAGCTGGCCTCCGTCAACGTCCCGGAGGCGCGGATGGCCGTCATCAAGCCCTACGACGCCAGCCAGCTGCCGCGCGATCGAGAAGGCGATCCGCGACAGCGACCTCGGCGTCAACCCGACCAACGACGGCACGATCATCCGGGTCGTGTTCCCCCAGCTGACCGAGGAGCGCCGCCGCGAGCTGGTCAAGGTCGCCAAGCACAAGGGCGAGGACGCGAAGGTCTCCATCCGCTCGGTGCGCCGCCACGCCAAGGACGCCCTGGACAAGCTGGTCAAGGACGGCGAGGTCGGCGAGGACGACGTGCACCGCGCCGAGGCGGAGCTCGACAAGCTGACCGGCACGCTACACCGGCCGCGTCGACGAGGTCGTCAAGGCCAAGGAAGCCGAACTGCTCGAGGTCTGATCCCGGTGTCGTCCGAAGCGACGAGCGCACCGCCGCCGGACGCCGCCGCGGCCGAAGAAGTCGCGCGCCGGGCGCAACCTGCCGGCCGCGATCGGTGTCGGGCTCGGCCTCGGCGCGATCATCCTGACTCAGCCTGTTCGGCTACCGGCCGAGCTTCCCGTTCGTCATCGGCGCCGCGATCCTCTACGGCTGCTACGAGCTCTCGCACGCGTTGCGCGCCGCCGACATCCGTATCACGCTGTTGCCGCTGCTGGCGGCGAGCGGTGGTGGTGCTCGGCGCCGCCTGGCTGCGCGGCGCGAGCGGCCTGGTGCTCGCGGTGCTGGTGACCGTCGCCGCGATCCTCGTGTGGCGGGTGGGCGACGGCGCGCACGGCTACCTGCGCGACGCCGCCGCGTCGGCGTTCGTGCTGTGTACCTGCCCACTCTCGCCGCGTTCGCAGTGTTGCTGGTACACCCGAGCGACGGCGCCGCGCGGGTGATCGCGTTCATCGCCACGGTGGTCTGCAGCGACACCGGCGGCTATGCCACCGGAGTGCTCTTCGGCAAGCACCCGCTGGCGCCGGTGGTGTCCAAGGCGAAGACGTGGGAGGGCTTTGCCGGGTCGGTGATCGCCTGCTCGACGATCGGGATCCTGCTGCTGACCCTCACCTTCCACCAGGCGTGGTGGAAGGGGCTGCTGTTCGGACTCGCGATCGTCGTCACCGCCACGCTCGGCGACCTCGGCGAGTCCATGATCAAGCGCGACCTCGGCATCAAGGACATGGGCACCCTGCTGCCCGGGCACGGCGGGGTGATGGACCGGCTCGACTCGCTGCTGCCCTGCGCCGCGGTGGCCTACCTGCTGCTCTCGGCGTTCGCGCCCGTCTGATCGATGCCGCGCCGGGTCTCGCAGGCCGCTGCCTGCGCGGCGATCACGGCGGTCGTGGCCGACCGCGGCCCGGCAGACGACGTGGATCGGCATCGACGGCGGCACCGGCGCCGGCAAGTCGCGCTTCGCGGCCCGGCTGGCCGCCGACCTGTCGGGCGCGACAGTGATCGCGGTCGACGACTTCGCCGGCCCCGGGATCGACGAATGGGACTGGACGCGATTCGGCGCCGAGGTGCTCGACCCGCTGCAGGCCGGCCGACCGGCGCGCTATCGACGCTGGGACTGGCAGCGCGACCGCGGCGGCGAGTGGCACGACGTCGCCGCCGGCGGCCCGGTGATCGTCGAGGGTGTATCGGCCACCCGGCCCGAGGCCGGCGTGCCGTGGACCGTCCGGGTCTGGGTGGACGCCGGCCGAGCCAGGCGCATCGAGCGGGTGCGGGCCCGCGGCACGCCGGCCGAGGTGCTTGCCGCCTGGCTCGCGTCCGAGGACGCGTACGTGGCGCGCGAGGACCCGCAGCGTCGCGCCGACCTGATCGTCGGCGGCGCCGAGGCGCAGCGGTGAGAGGCTGGAGGGCATGTGGGAGACCACCGACGAGACGGCCGCGCTGCAGCAGCTGATCGACGCCAGCTTCGCCCGTGGCTCGTCGCACCTGACCTCGATCATGACGCCCGAGCGCCGACTCGACGCCGCGCGGGTGATCGACGCGCTGCCGAGCCCGGCAGTGCTGAACATCGCCACGGTGACCGCCCGCGGCGAGCCGCGGCTGTCGGCTGTCGACGGGCACTTCCTGCACGGCAGCTGGTACTTCACGACGTTGTCCTCGTCGCCCAAGGCCCGCCAGCTGCGGGCTCGGCCGGCGATCAGCGCGTCGTACACGCCACGTGACGGCATGCGGCGTGTTCTGCCACGGGCGCTGCGTGGAGCTGGGTCCGGGCCCGGAGCGGCAGCTGATCACCGACCGGTTCCTCGAGGTGTACGGCCAGGCGCCGGACGACTTCGGCGACATCTACTATGCCCGCATCGACGCACACTGGCTCGTCGGCTTCGCGATGACACCGCAAGAGCAGCGCGAGATCGAGCGTCAGCGCGCTGAGCGAGAACGGCGCTGCACAGCGCCCGGTCTGGGACAATGAGGTGTCGAGACGTCCCTCCCCTCGTCTTCACCGCGCCCAATCGCGGCACGCCCGCCTCGTCATTTCGCCGACCTCGGACCCGCCGAACGCCGGCGCCGCGGTGGCCGAGCTCGGCCTGGCCGGTTTTCGCGCCGACCAGATCGCCCGCCAGTACTTCACCCGGTTCACCGCCGACCCGGCGCAGATGAGCGACCTGCCCGCCGAACTGCGCGAGCAGGTGGGCACGGCGTTGCTGCCCGCGCTGCTCACCGAGGTGCGCGCCCTGACCACCGACGCCGGCGCCACCCGCAAGACGCCTGTGGCGGCTGCACGACGGCGCGCTCGTCGAGAGCGTGCTGATGCGGTATCCGGCGCGGCGCGGCGCGCGAGAGCGGATCACCGTCTGCGTGTCCAGCCAGGCCGGCTGCGGGATGGCCTGCCCGTTCTGCGCCACCGGGCAGGGCGGGCTGACCCGCAATCTGTCCACGGCCGAGATCGTCGACCAGGTCCGCGCCGCAGCGCGCGCCGCCGCCGACGGCGAGCTCGGCGGCGGCCCGGGTCGGCTGTCCAACATCGTGTTCATGGGCATGGGAGAGCCGCTGGCCAACTTCACCCGGCTCGCCGCGGCGCTGCACCGCATCATCGACCCAGCACCCGACGGCTTCGGCATCTCGCGGCGCGCCGTCACGGTGTCGACGGTCGGTCTGGTGCCGGGCATCGAACGGCTCGCCAACGAGGATCTCGACGTCACCCTCGCGGTGTCGCTGCATGCGCCCGACGACGAGCTGCGCGACACCCTGGTCCCGGTCAACACCCGTTGGCAGGTCGGCCGAGGTGCTCGCCGCGGCCGACGCGTACGCCGCGCGCACCGGTCGGCGCTACTCGATCGAGTACGCCATGATCCGCGACGTCAACGACCAGCCCTGGCGCGCCGATCTGCTCGGCGACCTGCTCGCGCCGCGGCTCGCGCACGTCAACCTCATCCCGCTCGAACCCGACCCCCGGCTCGTCGTGGGACGCGTCGCCCAAGGCGGTCGAGCGCGAGTTCGTGCACCGGCTCGAGGCCCGCGGGGTCGCGGTCACCGTTCGCGACACCCGCGGCCGCGAGATCGACGGCGCCTGCGGCCAGCTCGCCGCGCACGGCTGAACGTGAGCGGCGCGAACGCCGGAGCTGCCGTCATCGGCCGGCGTAGCGCGGTCATCGGCCTGGTGCGTCGTTCGCTGGTGCTCGATCGCACCCAGTCCGAGCCCGGTCGTCGTCGTTGCGCAACGCGATCGGGATCGCCGCGCCGCTGGCGGTGGGGGAGGTGCGCGGCGACATCACCGCCGGGCTGGCGGCCACGATCGGCGCGCTGCAAACGGCGTTCGCCGATCGGCCCGGGCCGTACCGGCTGCGCATCGTGCGCATGCTGGGCACCGCGCTGGCCGCCGGCGTGACGAGCGGGCTGGCAGTGGTGGCCTCGCGCAGCGACGCCGCGTCGGTTGCGCTGCTGTTCGTGCTGGCCTTCGCCGCCGGGTTGCTGCTGGCCGGCGGGCCGAGCGCGACCCAGGTCGGCGTCGCCGGTGTCGGCGCCGCGCTGGTGCTCGGCCACATCGCCGCAGGCGCCCGGCGCCGCGCCTCACGTGGCGCTGCTCGTGCTGGCCGGCGGCGCGGTGCCAGGCCCTGCTGGCGGTCGCCGCCTGGCCGCTGCGGCCGGCACCGCCCGGAACGGGTGGCGCTCGCCGGGCTGTACCGCGAGCTCGCCGCCGCGGCCCGGGTGCCGCCCGGCACCGCGGCCGGCCCGCCCGCCAGCGACACGCTCAGCGAGGTGCGCAGCACCCTCTACGGCCTCGGCCACGACAACGGGCCGAGCGTCGAGGCCTACCGCGTGCTGCTCGACGAGGCCGAGCGGATCCGCCGCGAGGTGATCGTCGTGATCGGCTTCGCCGAACGGCTCGCCGCCGAGGGCGACCCGATCCGGGCCGGCCTGGTGCGCGAGGCGCTCGCCGCCGCCGCTGCCGTGCTCGAGGCGCTGGCCAGCGCGTTGGAGACCGGCCGACCGGTCGACGAAGCCACGCTCGAACCCACCCGGCAGGCGGTGGCGTTCGCGCTGAGCCGGCTCGAGGACGACGCTCCCGGACCGCACCAGCTCACCCGGCGCGCCGCCGGCGGCGCGGCTGCGCGCGCTCAGCGGCCAGCTGCGCGCGGCGGTGCGCTCCAGCCGAGCCGGCGCGAGCGAGGGTCGGCCGAATCGACGCGATGTCCGGGGCGGGCGACGCTGCACGACTCGCTGGCGAACCTGACGCGCGAGCCTCACCCCGGACTCCGCGGTGCTGCGCCACGCCGTGCGGGTCGCCGCGTTCGTCGCCGGCACCGACCTCGTCGTGCGTCTGGCCGGCCTCGAACGGGGCTACTGGGTCTCGCTGACCGTCCTGGTCGTGCTGCGTCCGGACTTCGGCGCGACCCTGCAGCGCGCGGTGCTGCGCGTCGGTCGGCACGGTGATCGGCCTGCTCGCCGCCACCGAGTTGGTGCACTGGGTGCCGGGCGGCGCCTGGTGGCAGATCGCGCTGGTTGCGCCTTCGCGTTCGGGATGCGCCTGGCCGGCCCGGGCAACGTCGGCCTCAGCGCCATCGCGCTGTCCGGCCTGGTGGTGGTGCTGCTCGAGATCAGTGGCGTGCCGGCCCGCGAGACGGTGCTCAGCCGGGCGGTCGCGACGCTCGTCGGGCGGCGCGCTGGCGGTGCTCGCCACGCTCGTGCTGCCCGGTTGGGAACGCAGCTACGTCCGGCGCGGCATGGCCGCGCTGCTCGACGCCTACCGCGACGTACCTGCTGACCGTGGCGGACCCGGCGGCCGACCCGAGCACCCTGCAGCGCGCGCGCGCCGCGTGCCGGCTGGCGCGCACCAACGCCCAGGCGTCGGTCGACCGCGCCCGCGCCGAACCGGTGCACGGCGCCGCCGAGGTGGAACTCGGCAAGACGGTGCTCGCGCACTCGCACCGTTTCATCCACGCGATGTTCGCGATCGACGCGGTGCGCCGGCCGGTGCGTCGAGGCCGGCGGATCGCCGCAGCTGCGGGTCTTCCTCGACGCCGCCGCGCAGATGCTTGCCGCGCTCGGCCGGACCGTCGAGACCGGCGATCGGCCGGTCGCGCCGCATGCCGACCTGCGCGCGTTGCAGCAGGACCTCGCCGCGACGCTGGCGCGCGAGCTCCGGCCCCCGTCGGAGGACGCCGCGAACGTCGCCATCCTCATCGACGCCACCGATCGAATCACCAACAGCCTGGACACCCTGTACGCGACGTTGCGCCGCATGGTCAGCCCGGGCACCGCCCCGGTCAGCTGAGCGGTCAGGCGGCCGCCGGCACCGGATCGACGACCCGGCCGGATCGCGAAGATCACCAGCAGCAGGGTTGCGGCCAGGAAGCCGGCGGCGACCCAGAACGAGGTGTCAGCCGCCGAGACGAACACCCGCCGGGCCGCCTCCGCCGGCGGGAGCCCGGCCGGCAGGTCGCCGCCGCGCGCGGTGCTCGCGCTGCCGAACACGGTCACCAGCACCGCGAGGCCGAGCGCGCCGCCGACCTGCTGCATGACGTTGACCAGCCCGGACGCGGCGCCGGCGTCGCGCGGCTCCACGCCGTCGAGCGCGGCGGTGGTCAGCGGCACGAACGCGAGCCCGTTGCCGGTGCCGAACACCAGCAGCGGCCCGACGCAGCGACGGGTAGCTGGAGTGCTCGCCGAGCTGGGTCAGCCAGAGCATGCCCAGCCGTCGACAGCGTGATGCCGGCGATCATCACGGTGCTGGCGCCGAGCCGGTCGACCAGCAGCCGGCGCGGACAGCTGCGAGGACGGCGAACACCGCGACGGTGATCGGCAGGAACGCGAAGCCGGTGACGCAGGTCGCTGTAGCCGAGCACGCCGCGCAGGAACTGGGTCAGGAAGAAGAACATCCCGAACATCCCGGCGACCAGCAACAGCCGGGCGACGTAGGAGCTGGCGCGGTTGCGGTCGGCGAACAGGCGCAGCGGCGTGATCGGCGACGTCGGCGCGCAGCTCGACGACGACGAAGGCGGCGAGCAGCGCGACGCCGACGGCGAAGGCGCCGATCGTCTCGGCGTGACGCCCAGCCGCTCGCTCGCGGCGTGCACGAACCCGTAGACGAGGGCGGTCATGCCGAGCGTCGAGGTGAGCGCGCCGGCGAGGTCGAAGCGGCCCGGCGTCGCCGCGGCCGGTCTCGGGCAGGGTCAGGCGCGCCGAGCACCAGCACCGCGATGCCGATCGGCACGTTGACGAACAGCACCCAGCGCCACGACGCCCACTCCGTGAGCATGCCGCCGGCGATCAGCCCGACCGCGCTGCCGCCGATGGACACCGCGGTGTACAGGCCGATCGCCCGGGTGCGCTCGCGCGCCTCGGGGAACATCGTCATCAGCAGCGCGAGGGCCGACGGCGAGGCGAAGGCCGCCGCCGACGCCCTGCAGCGGCGCGGGCGGCGCAGCAGCTCGGCCGGGTTCTGCGGCGAAGCCGCCGGCCAGCGAGGCCAGGGTGAACAGCGCGATGCCGCCGAGGAACACCCGGCGGCGGCCGAGGATGTCGCCGGCGCGCGCGCCGAGCAGCAGCAGGCCGCCGAAGGTGAGGGTGTAGGCGTTGATCACCCAGGACAGCCCGTCGGCGGAGAAGCCGAGCGAGGTCCGGATGTCGGGCAGGGCGACGTTCACGATCGTCGCGTCGAGCACGACCATGAGCTGGCAGGTGAGGATGACGGCGAGCACGAGGGACTGCCCGCCGCGCGGCCGCAGCGCTGCGGTGGGCGCCGGTCGAGTCAGGGAGCGGGTCTGGGATGCGACGGTCACGAGCACGACCTTCGGTGCGACGGAGTAACGTAGCTAACCGGATGGAGCCTCCGGTACCACCATACGGAGGCGTGCCTCCGGTTAGCAAGTCGATTTCGGAGGTACGGCGTGTCGCACGACCAGGTGAGCCGACCTGCCGATCGCGCGCGACCGCTGCGCGCCGACGCCCAGCGCAACCGCGACGAGCTGCTGCGCCGGGCCACCGAGGTATTCACCGAGCGCGGCACCGAGGCCTCGCTCGAGGAGATCGCGCGCCGGGCCGGCGTCGGCATCGGCACGCTCTACCGGCACTTCCCGACCCGCGACGCGCTTGATCGAGGCGGTCTACCGGCAGCGAGGTCGAGACGCTGTGCGACGGCGTCGACGAGCTGCTCGCCGCGCACCCGGCCGACGAGGCGCTGGCGCTGTGGATGCGCTCGTTCGCCGGTGTACGTCGTGCACAAGCGCGGCATGGCGGCGGCGCTGAAGTCGTTGCTCGGCGCCGACTCCCGGCTGTTCGTCCAGAGCCACGACCGCGATCCGCGCGGCGATCGGCACGCTGTTGACGCCGCGGCGCGGACCGGCGCCGATCCGCGACGACGTCGCGCCCGACGATCTGCTGCGTGCCATGAGCGGCATCTGCATGGCCGCCGACACCGGCCGACAATCCGGATCCGGCCGCACCGACCGGCTGATCGGCCTGCTGATCGACGGCCTGCGCTACGGCGCGCCCGGCGTCGACCGGTCGCTGATCGGCCAGCAACTCGTGCAGCTTCGGCGATCAGTTCGACCGGTGAGCGCACCGGCGCGGCCGAACCGCAACCGGACCGTGTGCCCGCCGGAGTGGTCGAGCCAGATCAGCGACAGTCCGTACTCGTCCGGGTCGCGCACCTGGGCGGCCAGGATGTGCCCGACCGCGCTGGCCGGAGCGCGCCGCCGCCGCACCCGCGCAGCCGGTCGGCGTGCGTGGAGTTGAGATGCGCGGTGACCGCGCCGCGCGGTGTCGGCCACCGGGTCCGGCGAGGCGGCGAGGTAGTGCGGCACCGGCACCTCGATGCGGGCCGGGCGTCCGCCGTTGCCCCGGGCCACCTCGAGGTGGACGGTGCCGATCTCCAGTTCGACGACATCGACCGCGCGGCCGTCGGCGTGCGCCGATGCCGATGACCGACAGCCAGCCGCTGAGGACGACGGTGCGTCGGCTGTGGCGGCACTGCGGCGCGGCCGCCTCGAGCACGGCGCGCGGCGCGGCGCGGGCAGCGAGGGCGAGGGGTTCGTGCGGTTCGCACAGGAACCGCGGCCGGCCAGCCTGCTCGTAGACCAGGATTCCGTCGCGGGTCGAGCGCAGCGACGCCCTTCGACGTGCAGGACGCCGCCGGTCGTGGTGGCCAGCGCGCCGGCGGGCCTGGTGGGCGAGGCAATCGGGATCGCTCATGACCGCTCGCCGTCGGTGCGGCGCTCGAGCGTCTGCGGCGCTGAAGGCGTCGCCGAGCAGGTGCTCGCACACCGCTGCGGTCAGCGAGCAGGCGCCGTCGGCAGCCCGCTCCGGGCGATCGTCCTCGGCCTTGGGCAGGCCATCGGGTCGTGCTGTCCGTACGCGGCACCGCGCTCACCTCCACTAGTTAGGTAAGGCTAACCTAATTCGATGACGAGCGGACAGACCGGCGTGCGGTATCAGTTGCCGAGCAGCCTGCCGACCATGCTGTGCCATCCGGGACGGTCGACCGCTGCGCTGCTCGGCGTCGATCGGCCCAGGTCATCGCGCGCAGCCCGGCGTTGGCGCCGAGCCAGCGCAGCGGCTCCGGCTCCCAGTTGCGGCGAGCGGTGGCCGACCCAGGGCAGCGCGGTGCAGCTCGGTGTCGCGGCCGGTGATCAGGTCGGCGAGCGTGCGGCCGGCCAGGTTGGTGGTGCTCGACGCCGTCGCCGACGTAGCCGCCGGCCCAGCGCGATGCCCGGTGGCCGCGTCGAGGCCGACCGACGCGTGCCAGTCGCGGGCGATGCCGAGCGGGCCGCCCCAGCGGTGGGTGATCGCGGCGTCGCGCAGCACCGGGAACAGCTCGACGAGCGTCGCGCTGCAGCGCGTCGAAGACGCGCGGCACCCGGTCGTAGGCGCGGCGGATGCGCGAGCCGAAGTGGTACGGCGCGCCGCGGCCGCCGAAGACCAGCCGGCCGTCGGCGGTGCGCTGGCCGTAGATGATCAGGTGCCGGTGGTCGCTGAACGTCTCGCGCTCGGCGCAGCCCGATCTGCGTCCCAGACGGCGTCGGCGAGCGGCTCGGTGGCGATGATCAGCGAGTAGACCGGGGCGATCGGCGCGGCGGCCGCCGTCGAGCGTGGGGGTGTAGCCCTCGGTGGCGCGGACCACGAAATCGCGCGCGCACGTCCCCGGCCGGCGTGCGCGACCCGGTGCGGCTCGATGCCGAGCGCGCGGGGTCTGCTCGTAGATGCGCGCGCCCCGACCGTACGACCGCGTCGGCGAGTCCGCGGACCAGCGCGGCCGGGCTGGATCGCGGCGCAGTGCGGCGTGTAGGTCGCGCCGAGCACGTCGGTGGCGGCGAGCCGGGCGCGCGCCTCGGCGGCGTCGAGCAGTCGTGGTGCCGAGGCCGAACGCCTCGGCTCTCCGCGACCTCGTCGCGCGCGCGGGCGAGCTGCGGCTCGGAGCGGGCGAGCACGATCGTGCCGCCCTTCGCGATGTCGGCGTCGATGCTCTCGGCGGCCGCGACCTCGGCAACCTCGGTCACCGCGTCGCGCATCGCGGCGGTACTGCGCGACGGCGGCGGCGTGCCCGGCCTCAGCCGCGAGGCGCGACGCGTGCGACCGGGAAGAGCGCCGAGCACCAGCCGCCGTTGCGCCCGGAGGCGCCGAACCCGGCGATCTCGCGCTCGACGACCGCGATCCGCAGGTCGGGTCGGGCCTGCTGCAGGTAGTAGGCCGTCCACAGACCGGTGAACCCGGCGCCGACGATCGCGACGTCGGCGTCGGCCGGACCGGTCAGCGGCGCCCGCGGCGGTCAGCGGCTCGGCGAGTTGGTCGAACCACAGCGACAGGTTGCGGTAGTCGGTCACGTGCGTGTGACGTCCCCCAAGTCGTGCGCGCCGAAGCGGGCTATGCGACGTCCTAGCACGGACAACTCGGGGAGGGGTGGCGCGTCAGGCCAGCACGGTGTCGAGGTCGACGGCGTCGTAGCCGTGCGCCTCGGCCACCGGGCCGTTGGTCAGCTGGCCCTCGTGGGTGTTCAGCCCGAGCGCGAGGGCTGGGTCACTGCGCAGCGCGTCGCGCCAGCCCTGGTTGGCCAGCTCGACGGCGTACGGCAGCGTGACGTTGGTCAGCGCGTAGGTCGAGGTGTGCGGCACCGCGCCGGGCATGTTCGCGACGCAGTAGAAGACCGAGTCGTGGACCCGGTAGGTGGGCTCGGCGTGCGTGGTGGGCCGCGAGTCCTCGAAGCAGCCGCCCTGGTCGATGGAGATGTCGACGAGCACCGAGCCCGGCTTCATCCGCGAGACCAGCTCGTTGCTGATGACCGTCGGCGCCTTCGCGCCCGGCACCAGTACGGCGCCGATCGACCAGGTCGGCGTCGAGCACCGCGCGTTCGACCTCGTAGGCGTTCGAGGCGATGGTCTGGCAGTGGCCCTGGTAGATCGCGTCCATCTGGCGCAGCCGGGCGACGTTCTTGTCGAGCAGCAGCACCTCGGCCTGCATGCCGAGCGCGATGGCGGCGGCGTTCTGGCCGGAGACGCCGGCGCCGATGACGACGACCTTGGCGGCGTAGACGCCGGGCACGCCGCCCATCAGCGTGCCCCGGCCGCCGCCCTGGCGCATCAGGTGGTACGAGCCGACCTGCGGGGCGAGCCGGCCGGCGACCTCGGACATCGGCGCCAGCAGCGGCAGCGAGCTGTCGGGCAGCTGCACGGTCTCGTAGGCGATGCCGGTGGTGCCGGCGGCCAGCAGCGCGTCGGTGCACGGCTTGTCGGCGGCCAGGTGCAGGTAGGTGAACAGCACCTGGTCCTTGCGCATCCGGTGGTATTCCTCGGCGATCGGCTCCTTGACCTTGAGCACCATGTCGGCGGTGCCCCACACGTCGTCGGCGGTCTCGAGGATCTGCGCCCCGGCGCCGACGAAGTCCGCGTCGGTGATCGCCGAGCCGACGCCGGCCTCGCGCTCGACGTAGACGGTGTGGCCGTTGCGGGTGAGCTCGTGCACCCCGGACGGGGTGATCGCGACCCGGAACTCGTTGTTCTTGACCTCGCGGGGGACGCCGACCTTCATCGCTGCCTGCTCCTCGATTGGGCTCAGTTGAGCCATCAGAATGAAGGATCGAGAGAAGTTGATGCGACAGGTTCGCCGAAAATTCTGTAGATTAACTCGAATGTCATCGAGAAGTTCGATGCCGGTCACGACACCCGGCAGCGGCGCCGAATATCGTTCGGCGCCCGCTCGACGACATCGACCGCCGGTTGCTGCGCGAGCTCGCCGAGGACGCCCGCATCCCGAACAACGCCCTCGCCGACCGCGCCGGGATCGCGCCGTCGACGTGCCTGGGCCGGGTGCGTGCGCTGCGCGAGAGCGGGGTGATTCGCGGCTTCCACGCCGACATCGATCCGGCCGCGCTCGACCGGCCGATCCAGGCGATGATCTCGGTGCGGCCTGCAGTCCTCGGCGCGCGGCCACATCGCCGAGTTCATGGCCAAGATCGCGCAACTGCCCGAGGTGCTGAACGTGTTCTTCCTCGGCGGCGCGGATGACTTCCATGTGCACATCGCCGCCCGCAGCACCGATAACCTGCGCGACTTCGTGGTGATCAACCTCAGCCGCGACCCGGACGTCGCGCTCACCGAGACGAGCCTGATCTTCGACCATGTGCGGCGCCGGTCTGGCGCATTGAACCGCGCTCCACGCGGGGCGCGTTCTCGAACGTGTAGAAGGTCGCTCGAGGAGGACTGCGAGGATGCGATGCCGACCGTGATCAACGGTCTGCCCGCGCACGTCCTGCTGATCCATGCGGTGGTCGTGCTGGTACCGCTCGCGGCGCTGATGCTCGTGGCGAGCGCGGTGTGGCCCGCCGCCCGGGCCCGGCTGGGCGTGCTCACCCCGATCGTCGCGCTCATCGCGCTGGTGCTGGTGCCGGTCACGACCCACGCCGGCGAGTATCTGGGGAGCCACCTCGGGTTCACCAACGCGCGGATCCGCCGGCATGCCGAACTCGGCGACACGCTGCTGCCCTGGGCGATCGCGCTGTTCCTGGTCGCCGCGGTGGTGTGGGTGCTCGGGCGTCGCTTCGAGCTGACCTGGAATGGTGCGGGTTCGGGCTCGAAGGAGCGCACCGAGTCCGCCGAATCCCTCGGCTTCAGCGACACCGGCGTGCTCACTGAACGGCCTGCGACGAAGACCGTGCTGCCGGTGTGGGTCACCGCGATCGTCGCGGTGGTCTCGATCGTGGTGGCGGTGGGCACGGTGATCACGATCTATCGGATCGGCGACTCCGGCGCCCACGCAGTCTGGAACGGCGTGGTCAAGAAGGATTAGGCCGACCGCGCGGGAGAAACGTGCGGTGTGTACCGAATCGGTCGGCCGGAAGGCGTGATTCGCCCGACGCGGGTGTAGCCATTCCGGTCACGAGTCGAAATAGTGATCGCGGCAAGCTGAGCGTCCGCCGGCCCACGCCAGCCTCACGCGGACTTTTCGACGGGACGTGTGCGATGACGGGGTGCGGTGGCCATCGGCGAGTCGACCGGCCGCGTCGCGCCGCCCTCGTCGCGGCGCTCTGCTTGATCCTCGGCTCGTTCACGATCGGTGGCGTCCGCGCCGCGGCCGACGGCCCGACAACGTTCAGCAACGCCGCGAGCATTGCGATCCCGGCGACCGGCTCGGCCAATCAGATCGGCCCGGCCAGCCCCTACCCGTCCAACATCACGGTCTCCGGGATGTCCGGTGCCGTGACCACGGTGACCGTGGCGTTCAACAACTTGACCCACTCGACCGTGAACGATATCGACGCGATGGTCGTGGCGCCGTCCGGTGAGAACATCGTCGTGCTCTCCGACGTCGGTGACCCGAACACCACCCTTGCCTTCGCCAACAACGCGACGCTGACCTTCTCCGACGCCGCCGCCGGGCCGGTGCCTGACGGGCAACATCGCGACCGGGACCTATCGGCCGACGAACAACGGCGGCGGCGACGCCTTCCCGGCGCCGGCGCCGACGCCGTCGACCCAGACGACACTCGGCGGCGCATTCACCGGGATCAATCCGAACGGCACTTGGAAGCTGTTCGTGGTCGACGACGCGACCGGTGACATCGGCACCATGGCCGGCGGCTGGACGCTGTCTGTGACGACTGCGGTCTCCGCGCCGACGACCACCACCGTGACCACGTCGGGCACGCCCTCGACGACCGGGGATCCGGTGACCTTCGCCGCGACGGTGCGCTCGTCGGGCACCGCGGTGGCCGTCGGGTCGGTGCAGTTCGCCGACGGTGCGACGCCGCTGGGTTCGCCGGTTGCGGTCAACGGCGCCGGCGTGGCGACGCTGACGACGGCGACACTCGGCGAGGGCACCCATGAGATCCGGGCCAGCTACGGCGGCGCAACGGGCTACCTGTCGAGCAACGGCAGCGTGAGCCAGCGCGTCGACAACGCGACCGTCGTCGACGGAAACACCTTCTGCAATACCGGCGCGATGAGTGTCCCGACCCGGGGCGCCGCGAGCCCCTACCCGTCCAACATCAAGGTGAGCGGACTGAGCGGGACGGTCAGTACAGTGACCGCCGCGCTCAAGGGGCTCTCGCACCAGGTCCCCGTCGATTTGGACATCATGCTCGCCGGGCCGCAGCCGGCCACCAACGTGATCCTGCTCAGCGACTCCGGTGGGGTGTCGCCGGTCAGCAACCTGACGGTGAGCTTCGCCGACGATGCGGCCGGGCCGGTGCCCAACCCGTTGGTCAGTGGGACCTTCCGCCCGACGAACGACGACAGCTCGGGGGTGCCGGACTCGTTCCCGGCGCCGGCCCCGGCGCCGAGCGGCGTCGCCACCTTGTCGACCTTCGACGGCGCGAGTCCGAATGGCACCTGGAGCCTGTGGGTCGTCGACGATGCGTCGGCCGACTCCGGCTCGATCTCCGGCGGCTGGTGCCTGACCATCACCACGGCGGCGCCGACCACGACGACGCTGACCTCGAGCCCGAATCCGTCCACGTTCGGTCAGCCGGTGACGCTGAGCGCCACCGTGAATTCCGCCTCGTCCCCGGTGCACACCGGCTCGGTCCAGTTCACCGACGGCGCGACGCCTCTCGGCGCTGCGGTGCCCGTGGACGCAGCCGGCCAGGCGACACTTCGCACCTCGGAGCTCTCGGTCGGCACGCACTCGATCACCGCGGCCTACTCCGGCGCGGGCCTGGGCGACAGCTCGGCCGACGTCACCCAGGTCGTCGACAAGGCGGCCACCTCGACGCTGCTCACCTCGGCGCCGAACCCGTCCGACGCCGGGGCGGCCGTGACCTTCACCGCGACCGTCACCTCGGATGGCAACCCGGTCACGACGGGCCAGGTCCAGTTCAGCGACGACAGCATTGCGATCGGCGCCCCGGTGGCGGTTGCGCCAGATGGCACGGCGACGCTGACCACCTCGACGCTTGCGGTGGGCACGCATCCGATCCGGGCGAGGTACACCGGCTCCGCCAGCCTCGCCACGAGCTCGGCCGACCTGGACCAGACCGTCGGCCAACGGGCGACATCGACCACGCTCGTCTCGGATGCGAATCCGTCCGCTTCGGGCCAGCGGGTGACCTTCACCGCGACCGTGACCGAAGGCACGACACCCGTGACGTCCGGGTCGGTGCAGTTTCGCGATGGCGGCACCGACCTCGGATCGCCCGTGCCGGTGTCGGCCGACGGCACCGCGCAGATCTCGACCGCCGACCTGACCGTGGGTGTACATGCCGTCGTCGCCACCTACTCCGGCACCACCGACCTTGCCGGGAGTTCGGACCGGGTCGACCAGACGGTCGATCCGATCGCCGATGCGGGCGGCCCGTACACGGTGGCCGAGGGCGGCGACCTGACGCTCGACGCAGGGGCTCGTCGCCCGGGGCGGCCTACGCGTGGGACCTCAACGGCGACGGCGTCTTCACCGACGCCACCGGTCGATCGCCCACCGTGAGCTGGGCCGACCTGGAGGCGTTGGGGATCGACGACGGCCCGATGACCCGCAGCGCTTCGATCGCCGTGCAGGTCACGCTCGACTCCACCGCGGCGACATCTGCGGCGGCGGACCTGCAGGTCACCAACACCGCACCGGCGACGGTGGTCACCGGCGCGCTCAACGCGACCGTCGGCGTGCCGTTCACCGTGAAGTCGGCGCCGACGACCCGTCTTCTGCGGACCTGGCCGCCGATTTCAGCTACACGATCGACTGGGGCGACGGGTCGCCCGTTCAGGTCGTCACCGGCCCGGCCGACCCGCCGGTGACCCACACCTACGCCGACGCCGGATCCTTCGATGCGTCGCTTCGCCGCCACCGACAAGGACGGCGGGCAGGGTGAGCCCACCGCGGTGCGGGTCGACGTCGATCCCGCGGCCCCGACGTCGTCCTCGTCGTCGGCCTCCTCGACTTCGTCCTCGTCGTCGGCCTCCTCGACTTCGTCCTCGTCCTCGGCCTCGTCGTCGACCTCGTCGACGTCGGCGTCATCGTCATCGGCGTCCTCTTCGTCAGGGACAGCGAGCTCTGCGACCGATCCGACGACCACCTCGACATCCAACGGCGAACCGGCGATCACCGGCACCAATGTCGACGCCGGGACGGTCGTGTTCGGCATCGCGCTGCTCCTCGTGGGCGGGTTACTCGTGCTTGCCGGACGACGATCCAGGCGAGGGTCGCACCGCTAGGACTGGGCCCGGCCCACCGAGAACGCAAGCAGTCGCGCCGTGCGCGGGGCAACGCTGCCCCAGGCGCCGGACGGTTCGAAAATCGCAATGGCGCTGGTCGGATAGCCGCTGCGCAGCTCACGCCGCGCCGCGCCGTCCCCACTGCCGTCGTCGAGTTCCTCGGCGAGCTCGCCGAAGGACGGATTGTGCCCGACGAGCACGAGCGTGCGGATCGTCGCCGGGGTGTCCTGGATCGCCGCGAGCAGCGAGCTGACCTCATTGTCGTAGATCCGCTCCTCGATGACGGTCTCGGTTGCCTCGACGCCGGTGCCCGACCACGTCTGACGGGCCCGCAGTGCCGGCGACACCAGCGCCCGGTCGACCCAGATGCCTTGCGCGGCCAGGAAGGCGCCGATCTCCGGTGCGTCGCGGCGGCCACGTGGCGCGAGCGGCCGCGCGAGGTCGCTCCCGCCGTCGGCGGCGGCCTTCGCGTGCCGGATCAGGACGAGTCGCTGCTCGGACATGGCGCCAGTCTCGCAGGTGACCGCACGCGTGCCAGACTCCGCGACCTCATCCCGCGATGATCATGCACGCAGCCGCGCCAGGGCGACGGTGCGTGCATGATCATCGCAGTTTTTTAGAGGCGGTTCCAGGCCTCGGTGAGCACCGAGCGCAGGATCTGCTCGATCTCGTCGAACTCGGTCTGGCCGCAGATCAGCGGCGGCGCGAGCTGGACGACCGGGTCGCCGCGGTCGTCGGCGCGGCAGTACAGGCCGGCGTCGAACAGCGCCTTGGAGAGGAAGCCGCGCAGCAGCCGCTCGGACTCGTCGTCGTCGAAGGTCTCCTTGGTCGCCTTGTCCTTGACCAGCTCGATGCCGTAGAAGTAGCCGTCGCCGCGGACGTCGCCGACGATCGGCAGGTCGTAGCAGCTTCTCCAGCGTCGCGCGGAACGCGTCCTCGTTGTCGCAGCACGTGCTCGTTGAGGCCCTCGCGCTCGAAGATGTCGAGGTTCGCCATGCGCGACCGCGGCCGACACCGGGTGGCCGCCGAAGGTGTAGCCGTGCGGGAAGTAGTCGTCGCCCGTGCAGGAACGGCTCGAAGATGCGGTCGCTGACGATCATCGCGCCGATCGGGGAGTAGCCGCGAGGTCATGCCCTTGGCGCAGGTGATGATGTCGGGCTGGTAGCCGTAACGCGTCGCAGCGCGAACATCGTGCCGAGCCGGCCGAAGGCGCAGATGACCTCGTCGGAGACCAGCAGCACGTCGTACTCGTCGCAGATCTCGCGCACCCGCTGCGAAGTAGCCGGGCGGCGGCGGGAAGCAGCCGCCGGAGTTCTGCACCGGCTCGAGGAACACCGCGGCGACGGTGTCCGGGCCCTCGATCTCGATCGCCTCCTCGATCTGGTCGGCGGCCCAGCGGCCGAACGCCTCGTGGTCGTCGCCGTGCTCGGGCGCGCGGTAGAAGTTGGTGTTCGGCACCTTGATGCGCGCCGGGCACCAGCGGCTCGAACGTCCTTCTTGGCGCCGGGATGCCGGTGATCGACAGCGCGCCCTGCGGGGTGCCGTGGTAGGCGATCGCGCGGCTGATCACCTTGTGCTTCGTCGGCTTGCCGTCAGCTTGAAGTACTGCTTGGCCAGCTTCCACGCGGTCTCGACGGCCTCGCCGCCGCCGGTGGTGAAGAAGACCCGGTTGAGGTCGCCGGGCGCGTAGTCGGCGAGCCGCTCGGCGAGCTCGATCGCCGTGCGGGTGCGCGTAGGACCAGAGCGGGAAGAACGCCAGCTCGCTGGCCTGCTTGGCGGCGGCCTCGGCGAGCTCGGCGCGGCCGTGCCCGGCCTGCACGACGAACAGGCCGGCGAGGCCGTCGAGGTAGCGCTTGCCGTTGGCGTCGCAGATGTAGGCGCCCTCGCCGCGCACGATCGATCGGCACGTCGGCGTCGTCGTAGGCGACATGCCGGGTGAAGTGCATCCAGAGGTGGTCGCGCGCGCTCGGCGGAGAGCTCGTCGGCGTCGTGCGTGGCCGATCGGTGGTCGTGGTCCTGCGGTGCTCCGTGCGGGTCGGTCATCGGGTGCCCCAGTTGTAGATCTGCTTGGCGAGCTTGAGGTAGACGAAGGTCTCGGTGCGTGCGACGCCGGGGATCGTGCGGATCCGCTCGTTGAGCAGGTCGAGCAGGTGGTCGTCGTCCTCGCAGACGACCTCGACGAGGATGTCGAACGAGCCGGCGGTGACGACGACGTAGTCGACCTCGTCCATCGCGGCGAGCTTGTCGGCGACGCGCTCGAGGTCGCCGCTCGACCGTGATGCCGATCATCGCCTGGCGGGCGAAGCCGACCTGCAGCGGGTCGGTGACGGCGACGATCTGCATGACGCCGGAGTCGAGCAGCCGCTGCACCCGCTGGCGCACCGCCGCCTCGGACAGCCCGACCGCCTTGCCGATCGTGGCGTACGGCCGGCGGCCGTCCTCCTGCAGCTGCTCGATGATCGCTCTGGACACGTCGTCCGGGACACCGCGTTGTGCTCGATGTCACCGCTGTAACCTCTCTTTGACGACTGAATTCGTCGCTGGCGAGCGTATCAGACGACGAAACCCGTACCTGTGCGGCGCGTCATGTCTCGTCCGGGACCAGCGTCGGCGTGTCGGCGTTGAGGGTCTCGCCGCGGAAGAAGGCCGGCGCCACGACCCGCCAGATGAACATCAGGACGATGCCGATCGACGAAGGTGCCCACGCCGAGCAGGAACACCCCGCCGATGCCCCAGTGCGGCGCGAACGGCATCTTCCAGCCGGTGTAGCTGGTGCTGATGATCGCTCGGGGTAGAGCCAGTCGTCGTGCAGGCTCCAGAGCAGCGCGAAGAACAGGATCAGCGCCGCCGAGGCAGCGGCAGGAGCCCTGGAACACGAAGTTGCGCGGGCTGCTGCGGAGGTTGTGGCGGTAGTACCACGCGCAGGCGAAGCCGGTGAGCCCGTAGTAGAAGGCGATCATCATGCCCAGCGCGGTGACGGCAGTCGGCGATCACGCCCGTGGGGTTGCTACGTGTAGTTCAGCATCACGTACAGCACGATCGAGACGCCGCCGAAGGCGAGAGTGGACACGGACGGGGTCAGGTAGCGCGGGTGCACCTTGGCGAACGCCTCGCGGCAGCGCCCTGTAGACGGCCATCGACAGCGAGGTGCGGGCAGTCGGCAGGATCGTCGTCTGGGTCGATGCGGCCGCCGAGGTGAGCACCATGAACAGCAGCAGGTGCTCCATCGTGGTGCCGTAGGCGCCGTCGCCGAACACCGGCTTGCCGAGGACCGTTGAAGACGTCGCCGAAGTTGTCCTCGTTGCCGAGCCCGATCCCGGTCGTCGCCCACCCCGGCGAACGCCTGCGCGGCAACGGTCACCAGCGGTGTAGGTGCCGACCAGCAGCATGGTGGAGATGACCGCGGCGCGGCCCGGAGTCTTGTGCCGGATCGGCGGTCTCCTCGTTCACGAGACCGCGCTGTCCCAGCCCCAGTAGATGAACAGCATCAGGATCAGGCCGCGCACGAAGTCGGAGAACGAGTCGATGTGGAAGGGGTTGAACCACGACCAGCGACGGGATCGAAGCCGGGCCGTCGGCGGTGCCGTTGCCCACCTTCACCAGCGCGGTGACGGCGAAGATGACCAGCACGATGCAGCTCGATGACGAGGAAGCACTGCTGCAGCCGGGCCGACAGCTCGATACCGACGTAGCAGATCCAGGTCATCAGCACGATCCACGCGACGCCGACGAGCAACACCCAGCCGCTGGTGGCGTTGCCGCCGATGCCGTCGGCGTTGAACAGCAGGAAGACGTACTGACCGGCGACCTGCGCCAGGCTCGCCATCACCAGGATGTCGGCGGCGAGGATGCCCCAGCCGCCCAGCCAGCCGGTCTTGGGGCCGAAAGCGCGGGTGGCCCAGGTGAACGTGGTGCCGCAGTCCGGGTCGGCCTTGTTCAGTTCCTGGTAGCCGATCGCGATGAACAGCATCGGGACGAACGCCAGGATCACGATGATCGGCGACTGCAGCCCGACGAACGGCGACGATGAAGCCGAGGGTGGCGGCCAGGCTGTACGCCGGCGCGGTGGACGCCACGCCGATGACGACGCTCGACGCCAGCCCGAGGGCGCCGGACTTCAGGCCCTTCGGCGTGCGACTCCTGCGGCGCGGCGGTGAGCTCGGTCATCGACCACTCCCCCTCCCGACCGCTTCGCCACGGTCCATGCGTTTATCGCACCGCAGAACGCGTTGCGCAATGGTTTCCGCCGTATGAAATGAGACTCGCAATGGATTTCGTAACAGTTGGGTCCCTATAGTGCGTGGGTGCTCGCCACGGAATACGGTTTCCGCAACGACGAGATCAGGGAGTCAGATGAGCCTTCTCGACAAGTCGAACGGCACCGCGGACATCGCCGGGGCGGCCGCGGTGACCGACGGTAATCGCGCGGTTGACACTGCGATACCGGCCATCGAGCTGGTCGGCATCGCCAAGCGGTTCCACTCCCGGCGCGGCGTCGTGGCCGCGGTCGAGCGGGTCGACCTGACGATCGGCGAGGGCGAGTTCTTCTCCCTGCTCGGGCCCTCCGGCTGCGGCAAGACGACGACGCTGCGGATGATCGGCGGCTTCGAGGAGCCGACCGAGGGGCAGATCCTGCTCTACGGCAAGGACGTCGTCGGGGTGCCGCCCAACCACCGCGACGTCAACATGGTGTTCCAGTCCTACGCGCTGTTCCCGCACATGTAGGTCTTCGACAACGTCGCGTTCGGGCTGCGCCGCAAGTCGGTCGCGCAAGGCAGGAGATCGGCGCGCGGGTCAACGAGATGCTCGAGCTGGTGCAGCTCGACGGCAAGTCCGACCGGCGCCCGCGCGAGCTGTCCGGCGGCCAGCAGCAGCGAGTAGCGCTGGCCCGCGCGCTGGTCAACCGGCCCGCGCGCGCTGCTGCTCGACGAGCCGCTGGCCGCGCTGGACCTCAAGCTGCGCCAGGCCATGCAGATCGAGCTCAAGCGCATCCAGCGCGAGGTCGGCATCACGTTCGTCTTCGTCACGCACGACCAGAACGAGGCCCTGACGATGTCCGACCGGCTCGTCGTGATGAACGCGGGGCGGATCGAGCAGCTCGGCGCGCCGCGCGAGATCTACGAGCGGCCGCGCACCCGGTTCGTGGCCGGGTTCATCGGCACCTCGAACCTGATCAGCGGCACGGTCGCGCGAACTCGACGGCTCGACCGCGGTCATCGACACCGCCGCCGACGAGTCGATCGTCGTGCCCGATGCGGTCGACGTCGGCGCCGCGGTCGGCCAGTCGCTCGACCTGACCGTGCGGCCGGAGAAGATCGTGATCTCGCCCGACGCACCCGCGACCTGGCTACTGCGCGATCCGCGGCCGGGTCACCGAGGTCGTCTACCTCGGCACCTCGACGCAGTACGCCGTGCTCACCGCCGACGGCGCGACCTGCTCGTGTTCTTGCAGAACGCCTCGGACTCCGCGCGACATCGCCGAGCGCGAGCAGGAGCGTCTGGCTGTCCTGGCGGCCCGAGCACACGCTGGCCGCTGGCCAGTCGAGCCCGACGCCGAACACGCGCGACGCGGTGGAGGTCGTCGGCATGACCGAGCGCACCCGTTCGACCTGACCCGCGACATCGTCCGCGGGCCTGACTCGCGCCGCGCATCTCGCGCCGCCGCATGCTCGCAGCTCGGCGGCCTGGGTGCGCTCGGGCTGCGGCGCTGGCCGCCTGCAGCATCCCGGCGCGCCGCACAGCGAGCTCGGCCTCAAGCGGCGCGCGACGCGATCGCGAAGTACTGGGCCGAGCACGCGAAGCCGACCGGCCAGCTCAACTTCGCCAACTGGCCGCTCTACATCGACGTCGAGCGCGAAGAACAAGAGCGACCACCCGCTCGATCGACCTGTTCACCAAGCAGACCGGCATCAAGGTCAAGTACAGCGAGGTGATCCAGCAGGACGACTCGTTCTTCGGCAAGATCCAGCCCGAGCTGGCGGCCGGCGCAGGGCACCGGCTACGACCTGATGGTCATCACCAACGGCATCTACCTCGACAAGCTGATCGAGCTCGACTACCTGGTCCCGCTGGACCAGAACGCGATGACGAACTTCTACGCCAACGCCAGCGACCTGTGAAGAACCCGAGCTACGACCGCGGCAACGTCTACACGATGGCCTGGCAGTCGGGCATCACCGGCATCGGCTACAACCCGAAGCAGGTCGGGCCACAAGATCACCAGCTGGCAGGACCTGCAGGACCCGGCGCTCAAGGGCAAGATCGGGATGTTCGGCGACACCGAGGACCTGCCCGAGCTCGCGCTGCTGGCCATCGGGATCAACCCCGAGACCTCGACCGAAGCCGACTGGCAGAAGGCCGCCGACTGGCTGAACAAGCAGCAGCCGCTGGTGCGCAAGTACTACGAGCAGGACTACATCGACCCGCTGTCCAAGGGCGACATCTGGGCCTCGATGGCCTGGTCGGGCGACATCTTCCAGGCCAACGCCGTCCGGAGCCGACCTGGAGTTCGTCGTCCCGAAGGAGGGCGCGGCGATCTGGACCGACAACATGTGCATCCCGGTGCACGCCGAGCACCCGCGCGACGCGATGACCTACATGGACTTCGTCTACAAGCCGGAGATCGGGGCCGATCATCGCCGAGTACGTCAACTACATCACCCCGGTGCCGGCCGCCCAGGCGCATGTTCAAGAAGCGGAGCCGCAGCAGGACACCGGCGACGACAAGGCCTACTACGAGGGGCTCTCGACCAGCCCGCTGGTCTTCCCGAGCGTGGCCGACTACGCCAAGCTGCACCGCTACCGGGTCCTGATCCAGAGCCGAAGAGGAGGTCTGGAACGCCATCTTCGAGCCGATCTACCAGTCGATGGCGACCGCCTGAGCCGTCGAAGGCGTGCACCGGTCCGCGCCGCGGCAGCAGCTGCGCGGCCGCTCCTACTGGCTGGTGCTGCCCGGCTGGATGTGGCTGGTCATCTTCTTCGTCGTCCCGCCGCTGGTCATGCTGTCGGTGTCGACGATGACCGGCGACATCGACAACGGCTTCAAGCAGACCTTCACTTGGCAGCAACTACACGCGACGCCTGGACGCAGTACCACGTGCAGTTCATCCGCTCGATCGTCTACGGCCTGATCGCGACGGTGCTGTGCATGCGTGATCGCCTACCCGGTCGCGTACTGGATCGCGTTCCGCGGCGGCGCGCACAAGTCCAGCCTGCTGTTCCTGCTGCTGCTGCCGTTCTTCGTCTCGTTCGTGATCCGGACCCAGTCGTGGAACTTCATCCTGCTCCGACAACGGCATGGTGCTCTCGCCGCTGAAGGACCTGGGCGTCGGGTGAGCGCCGACTTCCACATCCTGGCCACGCCGGTCGCCGTGATCGGCGGGCTGGCCTACAACTTCCTGCCGTTCATGGTGCTGCCCATCTACGTCGCGCTGGAGCGGGTCGACCCGGCGCTGCTGGAGGCCGCGCGCCGACCTGTACGCCTCGAAGATCTCGGCGTTCCGCAAGGTCGTCTTCCCGCTGTCGCTGCCCGGGCGTCTTCGCCGGCGTGCTGCTGACCTTCGTGCCGGTGGCCTCCGACTACGTCAACGCCTCGATCCTCGGCGGCACCGAACACCACGATGATCGGCAACGTCATCCAGACCGAGTACTTCACCAACCTCGAACTATCCGACCGCCGCGGCGCTGTCGTTCATCTTGATGGCGGTCCTGCTGATCGGCGTCTTCGATCTACGCGCGGGCGCTCGGCACCGACGACGTCCTCGAGGCGGCGGGGGCCTGATGAGCGCCACCGACGGGACTTCGCTCGCGTCCCAGCCGAACGCTGCGACCTCGCGCACCCGTCCGGCAAGCCGCAAGCGCAAGACGGGCGGTGGGTCCTGCCGCTGTGGGGCTGGGCGGTGATCGTGTGGCTGTCGCTCGCCGATCATCGTGATGATCGTCTTCGGGTTCAACGACACCACCGGCAAGTTCAACATCCGGTGGCAGGGCTTCACCCTGCACTGGTACCGCGACCTGTTCGCCATCCGCGACCTGACCACGGCGCTGGTCAACTCGCTCGAGATCGCGGTCATCATGACGGTGATCGCGACCGTCCTCGGCACCTTCATGGGCATCGCGCTGGGCAAGTACCGCTTCCGCGGCGCCGGCTCGGTCAACCTGCTGCTGTTCGCCAACATCGCGGCGCCCGAGATCGTGCTCGGCGCAGCGCTGCTGAGCATGTTCCTCACGCTCGGGCGTGCCGCGCGGGTTCTGGACGATCGTCATCGCGCACGTGATGTTCAGCATCGCCTACGTCGCGGTGACGGTGCGGGCCCGGATGGCCGGGCATGGACCAGTCGCTGGAGGAGGCGTCGCGCGACCTCGGCGCCGGCGCGGTGACGACGTTCTGGAAGGTGACGCTGCCCGATCGATCATGCCGGGCGTGATGGCCGGTGCGCTGCTGGCCTTCGCGCTGTCGATCGACGACTACATCATCACCAGCTTCAACGCGGGCAACACGGTGACCTTCCCGCTGTGGGTGTACGGCGCGCTCGCGCACCGGCAGCTGCCGCCGCAGGTCAACGTCATGGGCACGCTGATCTTCCTGTTCGGCGTCATCCTGGCGATCACCGGCGCGGTGCTGAACCGTCGCAAGCTGAAATGAATGCGGCGCGCGGTGCGCTGGCAGATGCGAACGAGCTGTCGTTCTGGCTCGACTCGCCCGACGCCCCCGAACCACTGCCTCGGCTGTCGGGGAACAGCCGCGCCGATCTCGTCGTCGTCGGCGGCGGCTACACCGGGCTGTGGACCGCGCTGCTGGCGAAGGAGGCCGATCCGGCCCGCGACGTGCTGCTGCTCGAGGCCCGCACCTGCGGATGGGCGGCCTCCGGGCGCAACGGCGGCTTCTGCGCCGCGAGCCTGACCCACGGGCACGACAACGGACTGAGCCGGTTCCCGCAGGACATGCCGGCACTGGAGCGGCTCGGCGCCCAGAACCTCGACGCCATCGAGAAGGCGGTCGGCGATCACGGCATCGACTGCGCCTTCGAGCGCACCGGCGAGCTCGAGGTGGCCACCGAGCCGCACCAGGTCGAGTGGGTCCGCGAGAGCGCCGCGGCGGCGCGCGAGCTCGGTCACGACGCGGTGTTCCTCGACCGCGACGCGGTTCGCGCCGAGGTCGACTCGCCGACCTACCTGGCCGGCACCTGGCACCGCGACCGCACCGCCCTCGTCGATCCCGCCCGCCTGGCCTGGGGTCTGCGCGCGGCGTGCCTGCGCCCGCGGCGTGCGCATCGCCGAGGACACCGAGGTCCGGTCCGTGACCCGGCGCCGGGTCGGGGTCACCGTCCGGACCGCGGACGCGACCATCGCCGCCGGGCGGGCGGCGCTGGCCACCAATGCGTTTCCCGGCGTGTTGCGCCGGATGCGGCCGTATACCGTGCCCGTCTACGACTACGCGCTGGCCACCGAGCCGCTCTCACCCGCGCAGCGCGCGTCAGTCGGATGGCGCAACCGCCAGGGCCTCGGTGACGTGTCGAACCAGTTCCACTACTACCGGCTCACCGCCGACAACCGCATCCTGTGGGGCGGCTACGACGCGATCTACCACTGGCGCAACGGACTGCGCGACGACCTCGACCAGCGGCCGGAGACCTTCGAGAGGCTGGCCGCCCAGTTCTTCGCGACCTTCCCGCAGCTCGCGGATCTGCGGTTCACGCACAAGTGGGGCGGCGCGATCGACACCTCGACCCGGTTCTTCGCGTTCCAGCGCGCCGCAATGGGTGGCCGGGTCGCGTACAGCATCGGCTACACCGGGCTCGGCGTGGGCGCCAGCCGGTTCGGCGCGAGCGTGATGCTCGATCTGCTCGACCGCAGAAACAGTGAGGCGCTGCAGCTGCGCGCGGTGCGCTCGCGCCCGCTGCCGTTCCCGCCCGAGCCGCTGCGCTGGGCCGGCATCGAGCTCACCCGCCGGGCGCTGGCCCGCGCCGACCGCGACGCGGGGCGCCGAGGGCCGTGGCTGCGGCTGCTGGACCGAGTGGGAATGGGGTTCGACTCATGAGAGTGCTCATCCTGGGTGCCGGCGGCGTCGGCAGCGCCGCGGCCCGCATCGCCGCCCGGCGCCCGTTCGCCACTCGCGTCGTCGTCGCCGATTACGACCGGGCGCGGGCCGAGGCCGCGGTGAGTGCGACCGGTGACGACCGTTTCGTCGCTGCACAACTCGACGCCTCGAACGAGGCCGCGATCCGGACACTGATCGAGGCCGAGCAGATCGACGCCGTGCTCGGCGCCACCGACCCGCGCTTCACCATGCCGATCTTCCGGGCGGCGCTGGCGGCCGGGATCGACTACCTCGACATGGCGATGTCGCTGTCGCGCCCGCATCCGCAGCGGCCGTATGCGCAGACCGGCGTCATGCTCGGCGACGAGCAGTTCGCGCTGGCCGACGAGTGGGCGGCGCGCGGGAGGCTGGCGCTCGTCGGCATCGGTGTGGAACCCGGGCTGTCGGACGTGTTCGCCCGCTACGCCGCCGACCACCTGTTCAGCGAGATCGACGAACTGGGTGTACGCGACGGCGCGAACCTCGAGGTGAGCGCAGCGGGTGAATCGGCGTTCGCGCCTACGTTCTCCATCTGGACCACGATCGAGGAGTGCCTGAACCCGCCGCTGATCTGGGAGCAGGAGCGCGGCTGGTTCACCACCGAGCCGTTCAGTGAGCCGGAGATCTTCGACTTTCCCGAGGGCATCGGGCCGGTGGAATGCGTCAACGTCGAGCACGAGGAGGTCGTGCTCATGCCGCGCTGGGTGAACGCGAAGCGGGTGACGTTCAAGTACGGCCTGGGCGCCGAGTTCATCGACGTGCTGAAGGCGCTGCACAAGCTCGGGCTCGATCGCACCGAGAAGGTCCCGGTGGGCGGCGTCGAGGTGAGCCCGCGCGATGTGGTGGCCGCCTGCCTGCCCGATCCGGCGACGCTCGGCGACCGGCATGACGGGCAAGACCTGCGCCGGGCTGTGGGTGCGCGGCACCGGCACCGACGGCCGGCCCCGCTCGACCTACCTGTACCACGTGGTCGACAACGAGTGGACGATGCGTGAGTACGGCTCGCAGGCCGTCGTTTGGCAGACCGCGGTGAATCCCGTCGTCGCGCTGGAGCTCATCGCGGCCGGCGTCTGGCAAGGCGCGGGCGTGTTCGGGCCCGAGGCCTTCGACGCGACGCCGTTCCTGGACCTGCTCGCCGGGGAATACAAATCCCCGTGGGGCATGCGCGAGGTCGAATCGGGCTGAGGGAGTTCCGGCAACGACCGCGCCGAACACGAAACCTACGCTAACGTAGCCGTAGGTAACCGACCCGATGGGAGGCTCCGAGTGACCACACTCGAAGCACCGAACACGGCGGCCGGCGTCGAGTCGCGACTGCTGCACGAGCTCGAGCCGGTGGTGTCGGCCAATCTCGACCGGCACCTCTCGCTGGCCAAGGAGTGGCACCCGCACGACTACATCCCGTGGAGCCGCGGCCGCGACTTCGCCTTCCTGGGCGGCGAGGACTGGCAGCCCGAGGACTCGCCGCTCGACCCGGTGGCGAAGATCGCGATGACGGTCAACCTGCTGACCGAGGACAACCTGCCCTCCTACCACCGCGAGATCGCCGACCCGCTTCGGCCGCGACGGCGCCTGGGGGCAGTGGGTCGGCCGGTGGACGGCCGAGGAGGGCCGGCACGGAATCGCCATGCGCGACTACCTCGTCGTCACCCGCGGCGTCGACCCGGTCGAGCTCGAGCGGCTCCGGATGGAGCACATGACCGCCGGCTACGACTCCGGCGACAAGACGGCGCTGCAGGCGGTGGCCTACGTCTCGTTCCAGGAGCTGGCCACCCGGGTCTCGCACCGCAACACCGGCGCGGCCACCGGCTGCCCGATCGCCGAGCAGCTGCTCGGCCGCATCGCCACCGACGAGAACCTGCACATGGTCTTCTACCGCAACCTGGTCGCCGCCGCGTTCGACCGGGCCCCGGACGCGGCGATGTGCGCCGTGCGCGACGAGGTCGTCGGCTTCCAGATGCCGGGCCAGGGCATGCCCGGCTTCGCCCGCAACTCGGTCACCATCGCCAAGGCCGGCATCTACGACCTGCGGCTGCACCACGACGAGGTGATCAGCCCGGTGCTGCGGTTCTGGAAGGTCTTCGACCCGCACCGACCTCGGACCCGAGGGCGAGCAGCCCGCGAGGAGCTCGCCGCGTTCATGACAGACCTCGACCAGCAGGCGACCCGCTTCGTGGAGAAGCGCGAGAAAGCCCGCGAACGCGCCGCCTCGGCGTGATTACCTGCGCCAGGCGTTCTTGCGCTGCTGCTGGGCGTAGATGAGGCCGACGGCCAGGCCGCCGGCGCTCAGGCCGAGGAACAGCGCGCCCTGCAGGTTGTAGTGGGTGGCCGTCATCATCAGCAGCAGGATCACCACCACGATCCAGCCGGCGATGATGGCCCATCTGCCGAATTCGCCGTGCCACCCCCAGTCCTCGGGGTGCTCGTCCGGGTGGTCGGCCAGGTAGTCGGCGGGCACCGACACGTCCGGCTCTTCGCCGTGGGTGGGACGGGTCACCTGCGCGCTCCCTCGTCGACGATCGGCTGGGTCGTCTCTCATTCTGGCATCCCCGTCAGCGTGCGCGAGCGGCGCACCGGTAGCTCGATACCGTGGCCGCATGCGGATCACCGGACTCGGCCACGCCAGCGTGCTGATCGAGACCGCGCACGGCAGCATCCTCACCGACCCGTGGGTCAACCCGGCGTACTTCGGCTCGTGGTTCCCGTTCCCGGACAACTCGCAGCTGGACTGGGACCGGTTCGGGCAGGCGCGACTACCTGTTCGTCTCGCACCTGCACCGCGACCACTTCGACCCGGAGCACCTGCGCAAGCTACGTGTCGAAGAAGGCCACCGTGCTGCTGCCGGAGTTCCCGACCACCGAGCTGGAGGACGAGCTGCGCGAGATCGGGTTCACCTCGTTCGTGTCAGCCGACGTCCGGCGAGGTGGTCGACCTCGACGGGCCTGCAGGTGATGATCCAGTCGCTGACCTCGCCCACCGACGGCCCGATCGGCGACTCGTCGCTGTGGGTGAGTACGACGGCGAGCAGCGCGTGCTGAACCAGAACGACGCCCGCCCGTCCGACCTGGCCGCGTTCGCGAGCTCGGCCCGGTCGACGCGCTACATGCTGCAGTTCTCCGGCGCGATCTGGTACCCGATGGTCTACGAGCTGCCCGACGCGGGCCAAGCAGGCGCTCGGCAAGCAGAAGCGGGAGCGGCAGTTCGACCGGACCCTGCGCTACATCGACGACCTCGGCGCCCGGTTACGTGTTCCCGACCGCCGGGCCGCCGTGCTTCCTCGACGACGAGCTGTGGCGGCTTCAACGACATCTTCGGCGACGAGGGGAACATCTTCCCGGACCAGACGGTCTTCCTCGACTGGCTCGCCGCGAAGGGCCACGACGAGGGCCGGCTGCTGCTGCCGGGCTCGGTCGCCGACGTCGACGCGCCGGGCTGCCCGGTCACGCACCCGTACGACCCGGCGCGCGATGTACGCATCTTCGCCGACAAAGACGCGCCTACCTGCAGCGACATGCAGGCGCGCCGGATGCCCGGTGTCGAGGCGGTGCAAGGCCACCTGGGCGCACCCGGAGATCGACGTCCTCGCCGGCGCTGAAGGAGTGGTTCGCGCCGCTGCTGGACGAGGCCGACCACATGGCCACCGGCGTCGGCGGCGGCGGTGCGGTTCGACCTGCGAGGACGCCGAACGCGGCGACGTCGACGTGCTCATCGACTTCGCCGGCCAGCGAGGTGCGCGCGTACGCGGACGAGAAGGTGCGCTACCGGTTCCGTACCCGCCGCGCCTACGTCGAGCAGCTGATCGCACGAGCACGAGATCGACTGGGTCAACTCGCTGTTCCTGTCCTGCCGGTTCTCGGCGCAGCGGATCGGCCCGTACAACGAGTTCGTCTACGTGTTCTTCAAGTGCCTGTCCGAGGAGCGGCTGCAAGTACGCCGAGGGCTGGTTCGCCGAGCAGAACGCCGCCGAGGCCGCGGAGACGATCACGCTCGGCGGCTGGGACGTGCAGCGGCGCTGCCCGCACCTCAAGGCCGACCTGACCCGGTTCGGCGTCGATCGACGGACGACGTGCTCACCTGCCAGATGCACGGCTGGAAATGGCGGCTCACCGACGGCAAGTGCCTCACGTCGGTCGGCCACGACATCCGCTGCGCGCCCGCCGGGGTGCCGGTGCCCGGGGAACCGATGCCACCCGTCGAGCACAAGGACCACCGCGCCCAGCACGACGACGAGGCGCTCTACGGCGAAACCTGATCCCATTCGACGAACCGGGTGCCCTCGGGCAACCGCGCCCGCATGACCTCGATCGCGGCCCGGTTGTCGTCGACGAGCAGGAACCGTCGGTCCGACTCGGCCGCGGCCGCGCCCGTGGTGCCGCTGCCGGCGAAGAAGTCCAGCACCCGGTCGCCCGGGCGCGACGACGCCTGCACGATCCGACGGATGATCCCGATCGGTTTCTGATTCGGATATCCGGTCTTCTCGCGGCCGTTGGTGGCCACGATGGTGTGCCACCACACGTCGGTGGGCAGCTTGCCGCGCGCCGCCTTCTCCGGCCCGACCAGGCTCGGCGCCAGGTAGGGGATGCGCTCGACGGCGTCCTGGTCGAAGAAGTGCGCGCCGGGCGTGCGGACGTAGACCAGGATCGTGTCGTGCTTGGCCGGCCAGCGGTCGCGCGCCCGTCCGCCGAAGTCGTAGGCCCAGATCAGCTCGTTGAGGAACGCGTCGCGGCCGAACACGCTGTCGAGCAGCACCTTGACGTAGTGCGCCTCGCGGTAGTCGATGTGCAGGTAGAGGGTCCCGCTCTCGGTCAGCAGCCGCCGGGCTTCGCGTAGCAGCGGCTCGAGTGCGCCGAGGTAGTCGTCGTGCACGTCGGGATATCCGCGCCGGCCGAGCTCGCTGGTCCGGTAGCGGCGCCCGCCGAACCCGGTGCGGTCGCCGCCCTCGTCACGCACGGTCCGCAACGTGCGTCGCTGCTGGGTCTTTCCGGTGTTGAACGGCGGGTCCACGTAGATGAGCTGGGCGAAGGCATCGGGCAGCGCCGGCAACACCCGCGCGCAGTCGCCGAGGACGACGACGTCCTCGTCGGCGGCGATCACAGTCGACAGGGTAGGGCGGGTAGGGCCGGGGGGATTCGAACCCCCACTGGCACGGACCTAAACCGTGTGCCTCTGCCGTTGGGCTACAGCCCCGCGCCGAACACAATACGACCCCGGCCCGGCGGATTCGATCACGTTTTCCCGTGAAATGGCCGGTCTAGCCGACCAAAACCGACCATTTCACGGGAAAGGCAGATCAGCTAGCCGTCGACGCCGAGGTCGCGGCGCAGCTTGGCGACGTGACCCTTGGCCTTGACGTTGTACTGCGCGGTCTCGACCTTGCCGTCCGGGTCGACGACGAAGGTGGAGCGGATGACGCCGGTGACCTTCTTGCCGTACATCATCTTCTCGCCGTAGGCGCCGTAGGCCTCGAGGGTGGTCCTGGACGGGTCGGAGAGCAGCGGGAAGGTGACCGAATCGCGGTCGCGGAACTTCGCGAGCTTCTCCGGCTTGTCCGGGGAGACCCCGAGCACGGCGTAGCCGGCCGCGGCGAGCGAGTCCAGGCTGTCGCGGAAGTCGCACGCCTGCTTGGTGCAGCCGGGCGTCATCGCCGCCGGGTAGAAGTACACGATCACCTTGCGGCCGCGGTAGTCGGCGAGCGCGACGTCCTTGCCGTCGGCGTCGGGGAGGGTGAAATCCGGCGCGGGGTCGCCGGGGGACAGACGAGGCATGACGCAACCGTACCGAGCACATGGCTTAGGCTCCGCCCAGGCAACAGAGAGGGGCACGGGCGTGGCCGAGGAGCGCACCGCGGAGCAGATTCAGCAGGAGATCGAGCAGTCGCGCGTCGCGCTGGCCGACGCCGTCGATCAGCTGACGTACCGCGCCGACCCGAAACGCATCGTCGAACAGGCCAAGCAGCGGCTGCTGGACAAGGCGCAGACCACTCAGGGGCGGATCGTGATCGGCGCTGCCGGCGCCCTGGTCGTGGTGCTGGTACTGCGCCGGATCCGCAAGGGCGGCAAGTCCGACTGATCCACGCATCGTCCTGACCGCGCTCCACGTCCGGTGGCGACGGTGTGGCCGCACGATGAACAGCAGGTGAACCGCTGGGGGTTAGGCTGCCCCGACCGCCCGTTTTTCTGGCCCGGACCCAGGGAGCGTCGTGCCATTTCGTCTGACGCCGCGGGACAACGCGTTCTACGCGATGTTCACCGAAGCCGGTCAAAACGTCGCGGAGGCCGCGGAGGTGCTTGCGGGCCTGCACGATCCGAACGCGAACCGGGCGGCCATCGCCAAGCAACTGGGCGAGATCGAGCACGCCGGCGACGCCGTCACGCACCGGATCATGCGGCAACTGAACACCAGTTTCGTGACGCCCTTCGATCGTGAGGACATCGGACGCCTGGCCGCCGCGCTGGACGACGTCATCGACGCGATCGAGGCGGCGGCCGACTTCATCGTGTTGGCCGACGTCGGCAAGCTGCCGCCCCTGATGATCGACCAGATCGACCTGCTGGTGCGCTCGGCGGACGAGACCGCGTCGGCGATGGCGCGGCTGAAGACGCTGCGCGATCTCGAGCCCTACTGGATCGAGGTGAACCGGCTCGAGAACGAGGCCGACCGGCTGTACCGCAAACTGCTGTCGAAGCTGTTCAGCGGCGACTACGACGCGCTGACGATGGTGAAGCTGCGTGAGGTCGCCGACGGGTTCGAGGACGCCGCCGATGCGCTCGAGCACGTCGCCAACGCCGTCGAGACGATCGCGGTCAAGGAGTCCTGAGCAATGGGCACCACCGCCCTCATGGTGGTGATCGTCGTCGTCGCGCTCGGCTTCGACTACACCAACGGATTCCACGACTCCGCGAACGCCATCGCGACGTCGGTGTCGACCAAGGCGCTCACGCCGCGTGTGGCGGTCGGGATGGCCGCGGTGATGAACGTCGTCGGCGCGCTGGTCTCCACCGAGATCGCCAAGACGATCGGCAGCGGCATCATCGACCCGCCATCCGGGCGCTCGGGGCTCGTGCTGGTGCTCGCGGCCCTGCTCGGCGCGATCGTGTGGAACCTCGGCACCTGGTACTTCGGACTGCCGTCGTCGTCCACCCACGCCCTGATCGGCGGCCTGGTCGGCGCCGCACTTGCGGAATCCGATGCCGTGAACTGGGACGGGATCCTCGACAAGGTCGTCATTCCGATGGTGGTGTCGCCGCTGATCGGCTTCGCCTTGGCATACCTGCTGATGGTCGCCCTGCTGTGGGTGTTCCGGAAAGCGAATGCGCACCGGGCGCATCGAGGCTTTCGCTGGGCGCAGGTCGCGTCGGCGGCCACCATGGCCTTCGGGCACGGCACCCAGGACGCCCAGAAGACGATGGGCGTGATCTTCTCGGCACTGGTCGTCTCCGGGAACCTCAAGGCCAGCGACGACATCCCGCTGTGGGTGATCATCTCCTCGGCGCTGGCGATCTCGGCCGGTACGTACTCCGGCGGGTGGCGGATCATGCGCACGCTGGGCCGGCGGATCTTCTCCCTGACGTCGGTCAGCGGGTTCGCCGCGCAGTCGGTGGCCAGCACGGTCATGCTCGGGACCGCCCACTACGGGCTGCCCGTGTCGACCACCCACGTCATCTCGTCGTCGGTGATGGGCGTCGGGGCGACCCGGCGGCTGTCCGCGGTGCGCTGGGGCGTGGCCGGGAACATCGTTGCCGCCTGGATCCTGACGATCCCGTGCGCCGCGGCGGTGGCCGCGCTGGTCTACGCGATCCTGAAACCGCTACTGACGTAGCTCCCGGAATCTCAGGCCGTCGCCAGGGCGTAACTGGGCGACTCGGTCGAGGTCGTCGACGACGGCGATGACGGGGTAGCCGCCGGTGACCGGCGCGTCGGGCCCGAACACGATCGGCCGGCCGTCCGGGGGCACCTGCACCGCGCCGGGCAGCATCGGTTCGCTGGGCAGTTCCGCGTCGCGACGCCGGCGCAGCTTCGGGCCGTCGAGGCGCACGCCGACGCGATCGGCGTCGGAGCGCACCGTCCAGGTGAACTCGACGAGGGCGCGTCGGGCCTGTTTGGTGAACCACTTGTGCCGAGGGCCGAAGGTGATCGACACGACTGCGGGCCCGACGCCGGGGATCGCGCCGGCACCGCTCACCTCACCCGCGGACGCCGGGTCGACGTCGATCCGGTCGCCGGCGCGCAGTGGCGCCGGGCCGAGCCCGCTCAGCGTGTCCGTGCTGCGCGATCCGAGCGTGGCCGCCAACGCGAGTCCGCCGCGGATCGCGAGGTAGCTGCGCAGCCCGTCGGCCGGGTTGCCGAGGCGCACCAGGCCGCCGGCCGGGACCGTGACGGCGACGCCCCAGTCGGCGTCGCTCGGGCACAGCGCGCCGGTCAGGGCAATCGTCGCGGCATCGGCGAAGCGCACCGCGAGGCCGCCGAAGGTCACCTCGATGCCGGCGGCATCGTCGTCGTTGCCGACCAGTCGGTTCGCGAGCCGCAGCGCGCCGCGGTCGAACGCGCCCGACCGCGGCGCCCCGAGGGCCGCGTAGCCCGGGCGGCCCAGATCCTGCGCGGTGGCCAGCGGCCCCGGCTCGACGATCTCGATCATGCCGGCCGGAACCTGACTCGGGTGCCCGGCGGCAGCAGCGCGGGCGGGTCGCGCGACGCGTCCCACAGCGGCGCGTCGGTGTGGCCGAGCAGCCGCCAACCTCCGGGGGAGGAGCGCGGGTACACGCCGGTGAACTCCCCGGCGATGCCCACCGCGCCGGCCGGCACCCGAGTGCGCGGCTGGGCCAGGCGCGATACCTGCAGCTGCTCGCAAAGCCCGGTGAGATAGGCGAACCCGGGCGCGAACCCGCAGAACGCGACCACGTAGTCGGCGCCGCAGTGCGCCCGCACCAACCCGTCCGCGTCGAGGCCGACCTCGGCCGCGGTGTCGGCCAGATCCGCGCCGTCGTAGACCACCTCGATGTCGACGCGATCGCCCACCACCACGTCACGCACCGTCAGGGAAGCGGCCAGGTCGGCGACCGCGGCGCGGATCGTCGCGACGTCGTGCGCGGTGACACATCGGATCAGCAGGGTGCGCGCGGCCGGGACGAGCTCGAGCACCTCGGGTCGATCGGCCAGCGCCTCGGCCAGCGGGAGCAGCGCCGCGCGGTCGCGGGGCTGGGCCAGCAGCGCGCGGGTGCCGTACCGGCGCAGCTTCACCTTCACGCGGTGAACCGCCGCACCTCGACTCCGGCGTCGGCCAGGCGCTGCCGGGTCAGCTGGGCCAAGCGGACGGCGCCGGCCGTGTCGCCGTGCAGGCACAGCGACTGCGCCTCGAGCGCCAGCACCGTGCCGTCGGCCGCGCTCACCCGGCGATGCACCGCCATCTCGACGGCTCGCGCACTCACCTCGTCGGCGTCCTCCAGCACCGAACCGGGCCGGTTGCGGGGCATCAGCCGGCCGTCGGCGAGGTAGGCGCGGTCGGCGAACCCCTCGGCGACGAACGGCAGGCCGGCGTCGGCCGCCGCATCGGCCAGCGACGAACCCGGCAGCCCGAGCAGCGGCAGGGCCGCGTCGTAGGCGGCGATCGCCTCGGCGACGGCGCCGGCCTGGACCGGGTCGTCGACGGCGGTGTTGTACAGCGCGCCGTGCGGCTTGACGTAGCTGACCCGGATCCCTGCGGCGCGCGCGCACGCGTCCAGGGCGCCGATCTGGTACAGCACGTCGGCGGCCAGCTCGCTCGCATCGACGTCGATGCGGCGCCGCCCGAAGCCGACGAGGTCGCGATAGCCGACCTGCGCGCCGACCGCCACGCCGCGCGCTGCGGCGCTCACACACACCTGCCGCATGGTCGCGGGATCACCTGCGTGGAAGCCGCAGGCCACGTTCGCGCTCGTGATCACGTCGAGCAGCGCGTCGTCGTCGCCGAGTCGCCAGACGCCGAACCCCTCGCCGAGGTCGGCGTTGAGGTCGATCACCACGCGTTCACCGTAGCGATACCGAATCGGGAAGAGGGGTTGTGCGACCTCGTGGGGAGTCGGTTAGCATCGCGCGTAAGGCGTGCCTAACCTAAGTGGAGGCGTCTCGCCGGAAAGGTCCGAGGCCGATGCTACCGACGTTCGTCATCGGGCTTCGCGAAGGTCTCGAAGCCGCGCTGATCGTCGGCATCATCGCTGCCTTCCTGCGCAAACAAGGCCGGATGGACCTGGTCCGCTGGGTGTTCGTCGGCGTGGGCGTCGCCGTGGCGCTGTGCCTGGCGGTCGGCATCGGCCTGGAGATCTACTCCCGCGACCTGCCGCAGAAGCAGCAGGAGGGCCTGGAGACGGTCATCGGTCTGCTCGCCGTCGGCATGGTCACCTACATGGTGGTCTGGATGAAGCGGCACTCGCGCGAGCTGAAGGGCCAGCTCGAGGGGATGGCGGCGGGTGCGCTCGCCAGCGGCCACAGCGGCTTCTCGGCCGGCAAGGCGATGGTCTTCATGGCCTTCCTCGCGGTCATCCGGGAGGGCCTCGAAACGGTCGTGTTCCTGCTCGCGGCGTTCAACGAGTCGGGCAGCGGCGCGGCGGCCGGCCTAGGTGCGGTGCTGGGCATCGTCGTCGCGGTCGCCGTGGGTTACGGCATCTATCGCGGCGGCGTGCGGCTCAACCTGTCGAAGTTCTTCCGGGCGACCGGGCTGGTGCTGGTGCTCGTCGCGGCCGGTCTGGTGGTCAATGCGCTGCACACCGCGCACGAGGCCGGCTGGCTCAACGTCGGGCAAGGCGCCACCGTCGACCTGAGCTGGTTGGTCCAGCCGGGCACCGTGCAGGCGTCGCTGTTGACCGGCATGCTCGGCATCCAGAGCCGGCCGGCGGCCATCGAGCTGGTCGGCTGGCTGGTCTATCTCATCCCGGTCGGCGTTTACGTCGCCTGGCCGCCGGGCAAGAGCGCACCGGCGCGCGGGTTGTTGCGCGTCAGTGCAGCGGTCGGCGTGATCGCCGCGCTGGTCGCGGGCGTGCTGGCCTGGGTGGCGCCGGCCGCCCCGGCGGCACACCCGAGCACGAAAGCCGGCGACATCAGCGCTCGGGTGCTCACCCGCAACGTCGACGCGGCCACCGTGCGCACCCAATCAAGGGCGCCGGCGGCCGGCACGGTCGGCGAGGCGGCCTCCTACCGGCTCGCGGCGGCCGGCTCGGCGCGCCACGGGGGCCTCGACACCGAGGTTTACCGGGCGCCGGTCTCGGGCGTGCGCCTTCCCGGCCTGCCCACGACCTTGACTGCAGGGCAGCTCGCCGCGCGCAACGGCGGCCGCCTGCCCATCGGCCTGAACGCCACGGGCGCCACCACGAGCGCGCTGCCTGCGACGTATCGCAGCGTCACGACATTGACCGCATGGCTGGACACCCGCACGAATCGGGTGATCGACCTGTCGTGGTCCCAGCGGGTCACCGTGTCGGTGCGCGGGCCCTCGGGGACCGTGTTCGCCCTCGACCGGCCGGTCTCGGCCGCGCGGACCAGCTTCTCGCCCGGCGCGGTCGAAGCCGCCGCGGCCGCGGCGCGCTCGGACCACCACGACCTCGACCGCCGTTCGCTGCTGCACACCCTGGCGCGGTGGTGCCTTGCCCTCGCGGTGTTGGCGCTCGCGTTCGCCCTGGCGTTCGCGCTCATCGTGCGGCGCCGGCGCCGTGCCGAGACCGCTGTGACCGAACCGGTAGATGCGCTCGTCAGTAGTTAGGTTAGGCTCGCCTAACCATGTATGAACCTTCGGGGAGAACACCTATGCCGCACCGCACCCGCCTGTCCGTCCCGACCGTGCCGCGGTCGGCCCGCAGCGCCGTCATCGGCGCCGCGACCCTCGCCGGCCTGCTCGCCGGATGTTCGAGCTCCGGCGGCGGCGGCGACGCCAAGTCGGGCACCGCGGCCGCGTCCGGGACGGCGAAACAGGACGCTGCCGACGCGCGGGTCGCCAATGTCACCATCACCGCGGCGAAGGGGTGCACGTCGGACAAGACGTCGTTCCCGGCCGGCGCCATCACCGTCAAGATCGTCAACAAGGACGCCACCGCGGTGAGCGAGGTCGAGCTGCTCAGCGGCGAGCGCATCCTCGGCGAGAAGGAGAACATCCCGCCCGGCTTCTCCGGCGAGTTCGCGGTGGACGTGCCGGCCGGGTCCTACACGCTGTACTGCCCGGGGGCAGCCACCGAGCGCACCACGCTCAAGGTCACCGGCAAGAGCGACCAGCACAACCGACACCACGGTCGCCGCGCTGCTCAAGCAGGGCACCGACGGCTACGCGAAGTACGTGACCACCCAGGTGGCCGCGTTGCTGACCGCGGCGCAGGAGTTCGACAAGACGCTGCACGGCACCGACCTCGAAGGCGGCCCAGACCGCGTACATGAAGGCGCGGCCCGTTCTACGAGAAGATCGAGCCGGTGGCCGAGTCGTTCGTCATCGGCAAGGACTCGATCGACGCCGACATCGACGTCCGCGCGGGCGACGTGCCGGCCTCCCAGTGGCGCGGCTTCCACCGCATCGAGAAGGCGCTGTTCCAGGACCAGACGCTCAACGGGCATGGGCGCCTACGGCGACAAGCTGGTGGCCGACATCGAGCGGCTGCAGAAGCTGACCACCGGCCTGACCTACAAGCCCACCGAGCTCGCGAACGGTGCGCAGTCGCTGCTCGACGAGGTGGCCAGCAGCAAGATCACCGGCGAGGAGGAGCGCTACTCGCACATCGACCTGCTCGACTTCGCCAACAACGACGAGGGCGCCGAGCAGGCGTTCGCGCAGCTGCAGCCGGCGCTGCAGAAGATCGACCCGGCATTGACGTCGACGATCGCCGCCCAGTTCGCGGCGCTGGACAAGCTCGTCGAGTCGTACCGGACGACCTCGAACCCGTCGGGCTACAAGCTCTACACCGAGCTGACCGACGGCGGACAAGAAGGCGCTCGCCGCGGCCGTCAAGGCCGTGCAGGAGCCGTTGTCGAAGGTGGCGAGCAAGGTGGCGAACGCATGAATCGGCACATGGAGGTGGGCAAGTGCGTGGCGGCGGGTAAACCGCCGACGGTTCCTGGGCGGCGCAATCGGTGCCGCCGGCGTCGTGGCCGCGGGCGGCGTCGGCTTCGGCGTCGCCCGGGCGACCGAGCCGGACGAGTCGGGCGCGCCGCCGGCCGTGCCGGACTCGGTGCCGTTCTACGGCACGCACCAGGCCGGTATCGCTACGCCGGCCCAGGATCGGCTCGCGTTCGGCGTCCTTCGAGGTCACCAGTACGGATGCGCGACGCGGTGGCCCGGTTGCTCGGCACCTGGGCCGCGGCCGCGGCCCAGATGACCAAGGGCCTGCCGGTCGGCGTGGTCGAGAACGCGCCGCAGCTTCCACCGATCGACACCGGTGAGGCGGTCGGGCTGGGGGCGGCGAACCTGACCATCACCGTCGGCTTCGGACCGTCGCTGTTCGACGACCGGTTCGGCCTGGCCGCGAAGCGGCCCGCCGCGCTCGAGCCGCTGCCGGCGCTGCCCGGCGACTATCTCGACCCGGACCGCAGCGGCGGCGACCTGTGCGTGCAGGCCTGCGCCGACGACCCGACGGTCGCGTTCCACGCGATCCGCAACTTCGCCCGGCTGGCGCGCGGCGTGGCGGTGCTGAAGTGGTCGCAGCTCGGGTTCGGCCGCACGTCGTCGACGTCGACCAAGCAGGAGACCGCGCGCAACCTGATGGGTTTCAAGGACGGCACCCGCAACATCAAGGAGGAGAGCGCCGCCGATTTCGACGAGTTCGTCTGGGTCGGGTCCGAGACCGACCAGGACTGGATGAAGGGCGGCAGCTACCTCGTCGCGCGCCGCATCCGGATGCTCATCGAGTCGTGGGACACCGACTTCCTCGCCGACCAGGAGACGGTGTTCGGCCGGTTCAAGACCTCCGGCGCGCCGCTCACCGGCAACGACGAGTTCGACACACCCGACCTCTCGGCGAAGAAGACAGGGCGAGTCGGTCATCGACACGAACGCGCACATCCGGCTCGCGTCGCCGGACTCGAACGGCGGCCAGAAGATCCTGCGGCGCGGCTACTCCTACACCGACGGCATCGACCAGACGACGGGGCTGCTCGATGCCGGGCCTGTTCTTCATCGCGTTCCAGCAGGACCCACGCAAGCAGTTCGTCCCGATCCAGCGCCAGCTCGGCCGGCACGACCTGCTCAACGAGTACATCCGGCACACCGGCAGCGCCGTCTTCGCCGTCCGCCCGGCCTGTCCGCCGCCGGCGACTGGTGGGGAAAGCAGCTGTTCACCTGACCGGGCTGGGAGAATGCCGGCATGGGCTCTGCGCGTGAGGTCGTCCTGCTCGGCTCGACCGGTTCGATCGGCACTCAGGCGATCGAGGTTGCGCGGCAAGCGCCGCGACGGATCCGGATCACCGCGATCTGCGCCGGCGGCGGCAACGTCGAACTGCTGGCCCAGCAGGCCGCCGAGCTGCGCGTGGGCGCTGTGGGGGTCAGCCGGGCCGATGCCGCGGACGCGCTACGTGCGGCACTCGAGCGCGTCTGGCCGGGCGACGCGCCTGTCCCGCGCATCCACGCCGGCGACGCCGCGACCCAGGAACTGGCGGCCCTCGGCTGCGACACGGTGCTCAACGCCGTGGCCGGCTCCCAGGGCCTGCGCGCAACGCTCGCCGCGCTCGAGGCCGGCCGCGAGCTCGCCCTCGCCAACAAGGAGTCGCTGATCGCCGGCGGCCCGCTCGTCACCGAGCTCGCCGGGCCGGGCCAGATCGTGCCGGTCGACTCCGAGCACTCCGCCCTGGCCCAGTGCCTGCGCGGCGGGCACGCGCGGCGAGGTGCGCCGGCTGGTCGCTGACCGCCAGCGGCGGGCCCGTTCCGCGGCCGGCGCCGCGTGCCGAGCTCGGCGACGGTGACCCCGCAGCAGGCGCTGGCCCACCCGACCTGGGACATGGGCCGGCTGGTCACCACCAACTCGGCGACCCTGGTCAACAAGGGGCTGGAGGTGATCGAGGCGCACCTGCTCTTCGACATCCCCTACGACCGCATCGACGTCGTCGTCCACCCCCAGTCGGTGGTCCACTCGATGGTCGAGTTCACCGACGGCTCGACCATCGCCCAGGCCTCCCCGCCCGACATGCGGCTGCCGATCTCGCTGGCCCTCGGCTGGCCCGACCGCGTGCCCGGCGCCGCGCTCGCGGTCGACTGGACACGCGCCCAGACCTGGACGTTCGAGCCGCTCGACGACGAGGCGTTCCCCGCCGTCGGGCTCGCCAAGCGCGCGGGCGAGGCCGGCGGCTGCGCGCCGGCGGTCTTCAACGCCGCCAACGAGGAGCTGCGTCGCGGCGTTCCACGCCGGCGACATCGCCTTCCTGCAGATCGTCGACACGGTGCGCGACGTACTCGATGAGTGGCTGAGCGAATCAGCACGACCGGGTCGGGAACCCGCGTACCGTCGAGGACGTCGAGCAGGCGGAAGCGGTGGGCGCGGCAGCGAGCGGCGGCCATCACCGTCGGATCGAGCTGAGAACGGACGAGCGGATGCCAGCAGGTTGCTCTACACCGCTCGGCGTCCTCATCTTCGCCGTCGGGCCTGCTCGTCTCGATCGCCCTGCACGAGATCGGCCACATGGTCCCGGCCAAGGAGTTCGGCGTGCAAGGTCACGCAGTACATGGTCGGCTTCGGCCCCACGCTCTGGTCGCGCCAGCAGGGGCGACACCGAGTACGGCGTCAAGGCGATCCCGCTCGGCGGCTACATCCGGATGATCGGCATGGTCCCGCCCGCGCCGAGGACGGCAGGCGCTCGCGCTGGCCGCGGCGGATGGCGACTGCCGTCGAGGACTTCCGCCGGCGTCAGCCGCGCCGAGGTCGGCCCCGGCGACGAGGACCGCGAGTTCTACCGCCTCACCCCCGGCAAGAAGATCATCGTCATGCTCGGCGGCCCGATGCATGAACCTGCTCATCTTCCTGGTGCTCACCGTGTTCCTGCTGCTGACCGCTCGGCGCGCCGCACGACGACGCCACCAACCACGGTCGCCAGCGTCGAGACGAAGTGTCGCCTGTGCCGACCCGAACCGCGCGGACAAGCGACCTGCTGCCCGGCCAAGCCGACACCGCCCCGGCCGCACGGCAGGTTGCAAGCCGGGCGACCGGATCGTCGCCGTCAACGGCGCGCCGATCGACTCGTGGGACCAGCTCGTCGACGATCGTGGAGCAGTCCGCGGGCACGCCGCTCACGCTCGTCGTCGAGCGCGACGGCCAGACCCGGCATCGCTGTCGCTCACGCCGGTGCGACAACGTCAAGTACGTCGAACGCCACCGGCACCAAGACGCAAGGTCGCGGGCTTCCTCGGCATCTCCTCGGTCGTGCACCACTACTACCAGCCGCTGTCGATCACCGCGGTGCCCGGCCAGATCGGCAGCCAGCTCGCGCCACGGCGTCGCACGCGCATCGGGCAGTACCCGCAGAAGATGCGAGAGCCTGTCCCGGACCGTCTTCGAGGGCCAGCAGCGTGACCCCGAACGGTGCCGTCGGCGTGGTCGGCGTCGGCCGGATCGCCGGCGAGATCGCCGCGCCAGCACGGCGCTCGACCATGCAGGACAAGTTCTACACGCTGATCAGCCTGCTCGCCGGCGTGAACCTGCTGCTGTTCTTCTTCAACCTGCTGCCGCTGCTGCCGCTCGACGGCGGCCACGTCGCGGGCGCGCTCGTCGAGGCGACCAAGCGCGGTTGGGCGCGGCTGCGCGCACGCGGTCAGCCGGCGCAGGTCGGCGCCGACGGCACCGAGTCGAGCAACCGCAACGCAGATCTACGTCGACACCGCGCAGATGCTGCCGGTCATGTACGCGCGTCGCCTCGGTGCTGATCCTCGTCGACGCTGCTCACCCTCTACGCCGACATCGTCAAACCCGATCAGCCTCGACAGGCGGCTAATCGACACATCGTATGACCGTGCCATCAACCTCGGCATGCCCGAGCCCCGCCACCGCCCGTGCTCGCCCCGCGGCGCAAGTCCCGCAAGATCAAGGTCGGCTAGGTCGCCGTCGGCGGCGACGCTCCGGTCTCCGTGCAGTCGATGACCACGACGCTGACCGCCGACGTCAACGCCACGCTGCAGCAGATCGCCGAGCTCACCGCGGCCGGCTGCGACATCGTGCGGGTCGCCGTGCCCGTCGCAGGACGACGCCGACGCGCTGCCCGAGATCGCCAAGCACAGCCAGATCCCGGTGATCGCCGACATCCACTTCCAGCCGAAGTACGTCTTCGCCGCGATCGACGCCGGGCTGCGCCGCCGTGCGGGTCAACCCCGGCAACATCAAGGCTTCGACGACCAGGTCGGCGAGATCGCCAAGGCCGCCAAGGACGCCGGCGTGTCGATCCGCATCGGCGTCAACGCCGGCTCGCTCGACAAGCGGCTGCTCGAGAAGTACGGCAAGGCCACGCCCGAGGCGCTCGTCGAGTCGGCGCTGTGGGAGGCCTCGCTGTTCGAGGAGCACGACTTCCACGACTTCAAGATCTCGGTCAAGCACAACGACCCGGTGGTCATGGTGCGGGCCTACGAGCTGCTCGCCGAGGCGTGCGACTGGCCGCTGCACCTCGGCGTCACCGAGGCCGGGCCGGCGTTCCAGGGCACGATCAAGTCCGCGGTCGCGTTCGGCGCGCTGCTGTCGCAGGGCATCGGCGACACGATCCGGGTCTCGCTGTCCGCGCCGCCGGTCGAGGAGGTCAAGGTCGGCCTGCAGATCCTGGAGTCGCTGAACCTGCGCCAGCGCCGGCTCGAGATCGTCTCCTGCCCGTCGTGCGGGCGCGCGCAGGTCGACGTCTACACGCTCGCCGAGCAGGTCACCGCCGGCCTCGAGGGGCTCGAGGTGCCGCTGCGCGTCGCGGTCATGGGCTGCGTCGTCAACGGCCCGGGGGAGGCCCGCGAGGCCGACCTCGGCGTCGCGTCCGGCAACGGCAAGGGCCAGATCTTCGTCAAGGGCGAGGTCATCAAGACCGTGCCCGAGTCGCAGATCGTCGAGACCCTCATCGAGGAGGCCATGCGGATCGCCGAGGAGATGGGCGAGACCGGCAGCCCGACCGTCTCGGTGAGCTGACCCTGCGGTCGACGGACTGACTGCCGGTCTACGCCATCGTTCACCGAGCCGATCGCGCGCACTGACGGCCGGGTGATCCGCGTGGTGTCCTACCCCGCCCACAGGGTGCTTCGTACGTCGAGCACCTCGGCAACGGCGGCCAGGAATCCCTCCAGGTCGTCAGCAGTCACCGCCAGGCTGAGTGCCAGGTAGCCGCGCGGCGCGATGTAGTAGCCGCGCTCGAGCAGGTCCAGGAAGAGCAATTCGAGCAGCCGCGGGTCCGCGCCGGCCACGTCCTCGGGGCGGCGGATCGGCGCCGTGGTCGCGTGTACCGCCATCAGGCTGCCGACCCCGGTGGCCTGCAGCGGCACGCCGGCCGCCCCGAACTGCGTGTTCAGCCGATCCCGCAGCGCGTCTCCGCGCGCGGTGTGGGCCTCGGCGACGTCGGGCGTGTAGACGCGGGTGAGGCCGGTGTACCCGGCTGCCATCGACATGACGTTGTTGTTGAACGTGCCGGCGTGCGGCAACGCGTTCGGCCGGCTCGGGTCGAAGCGCGCCATGACGTCCTGCCGCCCGCCGAAGGCGCCGAACGACGCGCCGCCGCCGAGATACTTGCCGAGCGTCGTGAGGTCGGGCTTGATGCCCAGCCGACCCTGCAGGCCGCCGGCGCCGATGCGAGAGGTCATCACCTCGTCGAAGATCAACAGTGCACCGACCTCGGCGGTGGCCGAGCGCAGCGCGGCCAGGAAGTCACGTTCGCCTGGGATGCAACCGCCGGAGCCGATCATCGGCTCCACCAGCACGGCGGCGGCCTCGTCGGTCAGCGCCGCGACGGCGGCGTCCGCGTCGTTGTAGGGGAGCACTCGTACGTCGTAGGGCGCGTTGACCGGCGACGGACCGGTCGCAAACGTGAGGAGCCCGCCGTGGTAGCCGCCGCGGAAGACGACGATGCGCTCCCGGCCGGTGTGCGCGCGGGCGGCCGAGAGCGCCATCAGATTGGCCTCGGTGCCGGAGTTGGTGAACCGCACCCGTTCGATCGAGCCGAATCGCTCGCACACCGCCTCGCCGAGGCGGACCTCGTGCTCGGTGTGCGCGCCCCGGCTGATGCCCTCGTGCAGCGCGTCGCTCATCGCGCCGATGACCAGCGGGTGCGAGTGCCCGTAGAGCCCGGCCGAGTACTCACCCAGAAGGTCGACGTAGCGGTGGCCGTCGACGTCTTCGAGCACCGCGTCCCACGCGCGCGCGACGCGCAGCGGGAACGGGCGGTGATAGAGCACCGTTCTCGTGTTGCCGCCCGGCAGCACCGCGGCGGCGCGCTCCTGCAGCGCAGCGGTCCGCGGCCGCGCCGCGGCGAACCTGCGACGGGCGTCGTCCACCGCGGCGTCGACGGCTTCGGTTGTGACGGTCACCGACATGCTCGCAACCTATCGGTTGGCCGGCGCCGACGACGGCGCCGACGACATCGCACCGAACCCGCAGCGTCCCACCGACGCGTGGGTCACCGGCGGCGAGCCGATGACCGGGCGCGGCGGGTTCGCAGACTACGCGGTGAACGCGCAGCTCGGTCCCGATCCGATCGAGGCGGCGCGGTCCACCTGGCCGCGGCCGGCTGTGCGGCCGAGCCGGGCTGATCAGCGCCGAGCGGCCGTCGTGCCGCGCACGACGAGATGCGGCGCGACCACCATGTCGGTGCCGACGACCGGGTTGTCCTCGAGCCGGTCGACCGCGCGCTGAACCGCGAGACGGGCCAGCACGGCGATGTCCTGGCTCACCGTCGTCAGCTGTAGGTAGGACAGCCGGGCGATCTGGCTGTCATCGTATCCGACGACCGAGATGTCGCCCGGCACGTCGACGCCGCGGCGCGCAAAGACATCGAGCACGCCGACGGCGCAGCGGTCGTTGTAGGTGATCAACGCCTCCGGCAGCTCGCCGGCCGCCAGGTCACCCGCCACTCGCGCGCCGTCGTCCTCCCGCTCCCCGCCACTGATCACCCGCTGCTCGTTCACCAACCGTCGACGGCGCATAGCAGCCCGGTAACCGGCCCGGCGAGCCGCGGCGGCCGGCGCGCGCCCGCCGTCGACGTAGGCGATCCGGCGATGGCCGAGCTCGGCCAGATGGTCGACAGCCAGCCCGATGCCCTCGGGGTCGGCCCCGCGCACGACGTCGACGCCGGGCACCGGCGTCGGCTGCCCGACCACCACCACGGGCTGGCGTTCGGCGAGGGTATGCAGTGCCGCGCGACCCACCAGCGACCCGACGAGCAACAGCGCCTCGCACCGGTAGGACAACAAGGTGTCGACCGCAGCACGGGGGTCGCGCGAGGACGTCACCGCGCTGAGCACGACCTGGTAGCCGAGTCCGTCAGCGGCGGCGTAGATGCCGTCGGCGACGTCGGTGTGGAACGGGTTGTTCAACGACAGTGTCACGCCGAGCAGGCGGCTGCGCTTGTTGGCCAGTAACCTGGCCCGGCTGTCGGGCCGGTACCCGAGCTCGGCGGCGATCGCCAGCACGCGCTCACGGGTGGCCGCGCTCGCTCCGGGCGCGTTGCGCATCACGATCGAGACGAGCGCGCGCGACACGTGCGCCCGGGCCGCTACGTCCTCGAGCGTCGGTGTCCGGCCGCCGCGGGCGGAGGCGGAGCTGGGAGTCACTTGAGTCCCTCCCGCCGTTGCCGCGCCGGGGTTTGACGACGCGTGCACACCAGACGATACTTCGCCGTACTAGAGCGCTCTAGAGGCAGAGAGGAAATGATGATGACAGCGACGTCGATCCGCGCCCGCGTTGCCGCCGCACCCATCTCCTGGGGAGTGTGCGAGGCGCCCGGCTGGGGTCACGAACTGGCGGCGGACCGGGTGCTCGCCGAGATGGCCGGCGTCGGCCTGCGCACGACCGAGCTCGGCCCGACCGGTTACCTCGGCGCCGATCCGAGCGCCGTGCGCGCGACGCTCACCGACCACGACATGCGACTGGTCGGCGGTTTCCTGCCGGTCGCGATGCACCTCGATCCCGCGATGGACCTGCGCGAGGCCACCGCTGCGATCGACACGCTGGCCGCGGGCGGCTCGGAGGTCGTGGTGCTCGCCGCGCAGTCGGCCGATGGCAGCTACGACCGCAAGGTGCAGCTGGACGACGCCGAGTGGGACGTACTCGCCACGAACCTCGAACGGCTGCAGCAGGTCGTGCGCGATCGCGGCATGCTGCCCACCCTGCATCCGCACGTGGGCACCGCGATCGAGGAGCGCGCGGCCGTGCTGCGGCTGCTGGAGATCAGTGACGTGCCGATCTGCCTGGACACCGGGCACCTCGTGATCGGCGGCATGCAGCCGGAGGAGTTGCTCGCCTCATATGCCGACCGGGTCGCGCACGTGCACCTGAAGGACGTGAATCTGCAGATCGCCGCGCGCGTTTCCGGCGGTGACACCGCCTACCTGGAGGCGGTGCGCGCCGGGCTGTACACGCCGCTCGGTGCCGGCGACCTGGACATCGCTGCGTGCGTACGAGCCCTGGAGGGGGCCGGCTACCGCGGCTGGTACGTGCTGGAGCAGGACTGCGCCCTGTTCCGCGAGCCGGCGCCCGGCACCGGTCCGGTCGACGACGTGCGCGCGAGTCTCGCCTTCCTCGACACCATCTGCGGCTGAGATGAGCGCGTCGCGTGAGATCGGCGTCGCGGTGATCGGATTCGGTTGGATGGGCCAGGTGCATGCGCGTGCCTACCAGCGGATCTCCCACCACTACCCGCAGCACCAGCTGTCGCCCCGGCTGCTCACGGTGGCCGACGCGGAGGCCGACCGCGGTGTCGAGGCGCAGCAGCTGTTCGGCGTGCCGTCGACGACGACCGAGTGGCGCGCTGTGCTCGCCGACGATCGGATCGAGGCGGTCAGCGTCACCGCGCCGAACTTCCTGCACGGCGAGATCGGCGCCGCCGTGGCGAGCGCGGGCAAGCACCTGTGGATCGAGAAGCCGGTGGGCATGTCGGCGGCCGACGCTCAGGCGGTGGCGGAGGCGGTGCGCGCTGCCGGCGTGCAGAGCACCGTTGGTTTCAATTACCGAAACGCGCCGGCGGTCGAGCACGCCCGCAACCTGATCGCCAACGGCGCCATCGGGCGAGCGACGAACGCGTCGTTTCGGCTGTTCGCCGACTACGCCGCCCACCCCCTCGGCGGGTTGTCGTGGCGCTTCGAGCGGGCCCGCGGCGGCAACGGTGTGCTCGGCGATCTCGCGTCCCACGGCGTCGACCTGGCGCGGTTCCTGCTCGGCGAGATCGACGGCGTGGTGGCCGATACCGCCACGTTCATCTCGTCGCGGCCGCTGTCGTCGGGCACCGGCAGCCACTATTCGATATCCGAAGGTGGTGCACGCGGGGAGGTGGAGAACGAGGACTACCTGGGCTGCCTGCTCCGCTTCGCCAGTGGTGCCCGCGGTTCGCTCGAGTCGAGCCGGGTCAGCGTCGGCGACCAGTGCACCTACGGGTTCACCGTGCACGGCACGAAAGGCTCGCTGAGCTGGGACTTCCGGCGCATGGGGGAGCTGCTGGTCAGCACCGGCGACACCTACCTGAACCAGCCGACCACCACGCTGTTCGTCGGCCCGCCGCACGGTGACTTCGGCCGCTTCCAGCCGGGAGCGGCGATCGCGATGGGCTACGACGACCTGAAGTTGATCGAGGCGGCGAACTTCCTGACTTCGATCGCCGACGGCAAGCCGGCCGGCCCGACCATCGCGGACGCGCTCGCCATGGCCCGGGTGCTCGACGCCATCGAGGAATCCGCGGCGTCACGCGCCTGGGTGCACGTAGACCGATGACGATCCGAACGAAGGGGACCCTGCGATGACCGCAACCATCGACCTGACCGAAGAGCTCGCCGCGCTGCGCGACGACTACACCTACCGGGTGAACCTGCTGCTCGACGAGGGGCGCGACGATCTCGCCGCCCGCCTCGCCGATCGCTACGTCGAGGACGCATTCCGCGTGGTGCGTGCCTCAGCCACCGCCTGACCCGGTCCAACGCAGCTGATCGCGCTTGGCGGCGGTGTAGTCGTCGTACCCGGACAGTGTCGACGGCACACCGACCTCCCACCAGGCCCCGGACTCGGTCCACGCGCCCGGGTGCGTGCGACACACCAGCACGGCCGGCCGCTGCTCGCCGACGGCGCGCTCGCGGGCGAGTCGGTAGCCGGCGCGCAGGTCGTCGATCGTGGCCGGTGCGGGCACGTCCACGACCGCGCAACCGAGGGCGGCCGCGTGCGCGGCGAAGTCCACCCGCACGCCGCCGGGCTTGGCCCCGGGACCGGCGCAGTCAGCCAGCAGGTTGTTGAAGCCGGCCGCCCCCTGACCGGTCTGCAGGCGGTGGATCACCGCGTAGCCGCCGTTGTCGCAGACGACGGCGACGAACGGGTGGCCGGCGAAGGCCGCTGAGTACAGCTCGGAGTTGAGCATCAGATACGAGCCGTCGCCGAGGATCGCGGTCACCAGGCCGTCCGGGTGCGATGCTGCCCGTGCGATGGCTGCGCCCCACGGCCCGGCAATCTCGTAGCCCATGCAGGAAAAACCGTATTCGAGGTCCATCGTCGGCCCGGCGTCGGCAGCGCCGGTGCGCCAACCGCCGTTCAGCTCGCCGGGGATACCGCCGGACGAGCCGAGGACGTAGTCCTGCGGGCCGCTCGCCTCGTTGACCACGCCGACGACCTGCGCGTAGGTGAGTGCGCCGTCTGGCGCGACACCGTCACGCAGCCGGTCGATGTGGGCGTCCCAGCGTTCGCGTTCCGCCGGCACCCGTGCGGTCCAGTCGGGGTCGGCGCTCCAGCCGTCGAGCAGGGGCGTCAGCTCTTCGAGGCACTCGCGCGCGTCGCCGACCACGGCGTACCCGGCGTGCTTGACGGCGTCGAAGCGCGCCGCGTTGATCGTGACGAGCGCGACGTCGGGCCCGAACAGGCTCCATGATGACGTCGTGAAGTCCTGCAGCCGGGTGCCTACGGCGAGCACGACGTCGGCGTCCGCGGCCAGCGCGTTGGCCGACGCCGAGCCGATGGTGCCGAGCGGTCCGGCGTTGGCCGGGTGCGGATCAGGCACGACGGTGCGCCCCGCTGCGGTTTCCGCAATCGGTGCCCCGCACTGCTCGGCCAGGCGCAGCAGCGCGGCGCCCGCGCCGGAGTACCGCACACCGCCGCCGGCCACGATCAACGGCCGGCGCGCCTCGCGCAGCATCGCGGCGGCCTGCTCGAGCGCCACGGTGTCCGGGCGCGGGCGGGGCACCCGGTGCAGTCGCGGTTCGAACATCGCGGTGGGGAAGTCGAACTCCTCGGCCTGGACGTCCTGTGGCAGCGCGAGTACCACCGGGCCGCAGTCCGCCGGATCGGTCAGCACCCGTGCGACCTGGGGCACCGAGGCCAGCAGCTGCTCGGGCCGCACGATGCGGTCGAAGTAGCGGGTCACCGCGCGGAAAGCGTCGTTGACGCTTACCGATCCGTCGCCGTAATGCTCCACCTGCTGCAGCACCGGGTCGGGCGCCCTGCCGGTGAACGTGTCGCCCGGCAACAGCAGCAGCGGCAGCCGGTTCGCGTGGGCGAGCCCGGCCGCGGTGACCATGTTCAACGCGCCCGGCCCGACCGACGACGTCGCGGCCATCACCTGGCGGCGATCGGTGGCCTTGCCGTAGGCGGCCGCGGCCAGCGCCATCCCTTCCTCGGTCTGCCCACGCCAGGTGGGCAGTTCGTCGCGCACCTCGTAGAGCGCAGTGCCGAGACCGAGCACGTTGCCGTGCCCGAAGATCCCGAAGACGCCCGCGAACAACGGCACCACCGTGCCGTCGAGCAGCTCCGAACGCTGCGCGACCATCCATCGCACCAACGCGTGCGCGGTGGTCAGCCGCGTGGTCTCGTTCATCAGCGCCCACTCCCGTCGGCGACTCGCGGGTCGATCGCGATATCCGTCCAGGTGTCACGGATCCACGCGTGTGCCGGATCGTCGCAGAAGGCCATCGAGCGGGTGGATCCCGGCCCGGCCAGCACGTTGAGGTAGTACATCGGGTACCCCGGCGCGGCCACGCACGGCCCGTGATAGCCGTACGGGATCAGCACGACGTCGCCGTCGCGGACCTCGGCGAGCTCGTCGAGGGGCGCCAGCCCGGCCGCATCGTGCTCGGGCCCGGTGTAGGTGCGGTGCAGGCCGAACCCGGTGCGGCTCGGGGTCACCTGGTCGGTGCCCGCGATGCGGTAGTAGTAGATCTCCTCGTTCGCGACATCGCACGGGTCGGTCGGGTCGTGCTTGTGCGGCGGATAACTCGACCAGTTGCCCGGTGGGGTGATGAGCTCGCAGCACATCAGCCGCTCGGCGTGCGCCCAGGTGTCCGGCGTCGCGAAGTTCACCACCTGCCTAGTGGCCGAGCCGGCGCCGCGCACCTCGACCGGAATGTCCCCGACCGGCCCGTAGCGAGGTGGTCGCCGCCGTTCGCAGCGTGCCGACGGCAGCGCGAGCAGGGCGCCGCCGGTGCTGACCAGCCGGGCCGAGGTGTCGCGGCCCAGATAGCAGAAGTCACTCGGCCCTTCGAATACCGAAGTCCGCCCGGCGAGCTGGAAGCCGACCTCGGGACTGCCGTCGACGTCGATGCTCACACCGCCCTGCAACGGCACCACGAAGCATTCGGCCGCGCCGGTGTCGAGTGTGTGGGCGACACCCGGGTCGAGAGAAATGATCTGCAACCCGGAATAGGCCCAGCCGGCGGACTCCGGCGTGACGGTCACCGGCTGCCCGCCGGACGGCACGGAGATCGTCATGAGTCGAGGCCCTCGGTCGCGGCGCGCAGTACCTTCGCGGCGGCGTCGACCGCCCCCGCGACGTCGCCGCCGTCCGGATAGAGCACGGTGCGGCCGATCACCAGACCACGCACGACGGGCTGGCGCAGCGTGCGGCCCCACGAGCGCACCTGCTCGCCGAAGTCCGGACCGGGGACGCCGCCGAGCACCACGCACGGCAGGGTGGTCGCGGTGTAGACGAGCTCCGGTTCGTCACAGGCCGGGGTCTTGAGCCAGGTGTAGGCGCTGGTGGTGCCGAGGGCGGAGGCGACCGCAACGGCGCGGGCCAGCGAGGGCGCGTCCTGGCGAAGGGTGAGCCGGCCGCCGGCGTCGCGTTGATAAGGCAGCGGCTCGACCATCGCCATCAGCCGGTGGGCCGCGAGCTCGCTCACCGCGCGGGCGCATGCCTCGATGGTGCGCGGCACGGCGGGATCGGTGTCGTCGATGCGCAGCAACATCTTGCCGCCCTCGAGCCGGCAGGCGGCGATCCCGGCGGCGTCGTAGCCGGTGAACCGGTCGTCCATGGTCCAGGTCGCGCCGTCCAGGCCGCCGCGGTTCATCGAGCCGATGACGATCTTGCCTTCGAGTGCGCCGAGCAGGAGCAGTTCCTCCACGATGTCCGGCGAGCCGAGCACCCCGTCGACGTCCGGGCGCGAGAGTGCGACGACGAGCCGGTCGAGCAGCTGGCGCCGGTCGGCCATCGCCATCGGGTCCGCTCCGGCGCGTAGCGCGCCGCGAGCCGGATGGTCGGCGGCGACGAGGAACAGCGTGCCCCGCTCGTTGAGCAGCCCGCTGGGCCGGCGCCGCTGCGCATACGCGGCGCCGATCGCCTCCGGATCGAACGAGCGCGTCCGCAACAGCCGGGTCCAACGGTCGTCGCTGATCGCCGGGTTCATTGCACCGCTCCCTCGGCCGCGACCAGCTCCTCCAGCTCGGCGAGCGTGGGCATGTCGTCGGCGCAGGCGAGGCGCGATGCGACGATCGCGCCGGCAGCGTTCGCGTAGCGGGCGCAGCGCACCGGCTCCCAGCCGGCGAGCAAGCCGTGTACGAGCGCGCCGCCGAACGCGTCGCCGGCGCCGAGGCCGTTGACGACCTCGACGCGCTGCGGCGCCACCGTGGCCATCTCCCCGGGCGTCGCGACCAGCACTCCGGCCCCGCCCATCTTCACCACCGCGAGGTCGAGACCACGGTCGAGCAAGCGGCGGGCCGCCATTTCGGGATCAGAAGTACCCACCGCCACCTCGACCTCGGCCCGGTTGCCCACCGCGACATTGACGAAGTCGAGCATCCGGTCGTACTCGCGCCGGGCGTCCTGCGGCGACGGCCAGAACATCGGCCGCCAGTCGAGGTCCAGCACACTCCACCGGCCGCTTCCCGGTCGCCCGCGGTGGCGCAGCATCTCCAGCTGCGTGCTGCGCGCGGGCTCGATCGACGCGCCGGTGCCGGTGACCCAGAACAGCGGGACCTCGACGATCGTGTCCCAGGGCACGTCGTCCGGGGTGAGGGTGAGGTCGGGAGCGACCGGTGCGCGGTAGAAGAGCAGCGGCGGGTCCTCCGGCGGGTCCAGGGCGCAGAAGACCACCGGGGTCTGCAGATCGACTGCGGTGCCGACGTAGCGCGCATCGACCCCGAAGGCGCGCAGCGCGTCGCGCACGTAACCGCCGAAGTCGTCCGGGCCGACCTTCGTCAGCACTGCGGTTCGGCGCCCGAGCCGCGCCGCAGCGACGGCGACGTTGGTGGCGGTGCCGCCGAGCGAGCGGGCGAAGGTGCGCACCTGCGCGAGTGGGCCTGGCTGCTGCGGGTAGAGGTCAACCCCGACCCGCCCCACGGTGAGCGCCTCCAGCTGCGTCGTCATGCGTACAACTCCGGTCGGTCGATGAGCGTGATCGGCTGCCGCGCATCGTGGTCGAGCCCGGCGATGCCGGCGGCGGCCACCGCGGTCGCGGTGTAGCCGTCCCAGGCGGTGGCTGCCTGCGAGGCGGTTCCGCTCGCCACGGCGTGCACCCAGTTTTGCAATTCGTACTGGTAGGCGGCGGCGAAGCGGTCGCGCCAGTCGTGATGGACCGGGCTGGACACCGTGCCGACGCTGCGGCGCACCGTGTCCGGCGGCGCGCCGATCGAGAGTGTGCCTGACTCGCCCACCAGCTCGGTGCGCACGTCGTAGCCGTACCCGGCGTTGACGAACACCTCGATGTCGACAAGTACCCCGGAGGCCATCTCCACGAGCAGCACGACCGGATCCTGTGCGCCGCCCGCCCTCGCGCTCGGGCGCGGCCGGTGCACGCTGATCCGCGCCGGCTCGTCGTCGAGCAACCACCGGGCCACGTCCAACTCGTGCACGGCCGAACCGGAGATCAGCGACGGCGAGGTGACACCCGCCAGCTCGGCGTTGCGATGGATGCAATGCACGAGCAGCGCGGACCCGATGGAGCCGGCGCGCAGTTCGGCCCGCAACGTCCGGTAACCCGGGTCGAAGCGACGCATGAAACCGACGCTGACCAGCCGGTGACCCAGTCCCGCCTCCGCGGCGAGGATCCGCTGACACCCGACGGTGTCGGGCGCGAGCGGCTTCTCGCACAACACCGGTTTGCCGGCGGCCAGACAGGTCAGCACGAGCTCTTCGTGGGTGGCGTCGGACGATGCGATCACCACGGCGTCGACACCGTCGTCCTTGATCAGCACCATCGGGTCGTCGTGCACGCCTGCGCCGCAGCCGGCCGCCACCCGCTCGGCGCGGGACCGATCGATGTCGAACACGGCGGCGACCTCGCTGCCGGACACGGTAGTGCTCAACAGGCGCGCGTGCTCGGCTCCCATCACCCCGACGCCGATCACCCCGATACGGACCGGCATGTGCACAGTCTCCGTTCTCGTCGATCCTCAGCCGAGGGTCTTGGTCTCCGCGAGCAGCTCTTCGCCGACGGCGGCGGCGTCGGCGTCGCCCTCCTGCTCGAGCTCGTGGGCAAGCTGTTCGAGTTCGGCGCCGCCGGCCATCAGCCTGGTGAGCTCCGTCAGGGTGATCTCGGACTTCGCGAAATCGCCGAGACTCTTGCCTCGCTTGAGTAGCAGGAAGCGGTCGCCGACCGGGTAGGCGTGGTGCGGGTTGTGGGTGATGAAGATGACGCCCAGGCCCTTGTCGCGCGCCTGGACGATGTACTTCAGCACCACGCCGGACTGCTTCACGCCGAGCGCGGATGTCGGCTCGTCGAGGATGAGCAACCGGGCGCCGAAGTGCACCGCACGCGCGATCGCGACGCACTGCCGCTCACCGCCGGACAGCGTGCCGACCGGCTGATCGGGATCGCGGATGTCGATCCCCATGTCCTTCATCTCCTGCCGGGTGATGCGTTTGGCCTTCTCGGAGTCGAATCGCTTGAACGGGCCCCAGCCTTTCGTCGGCTCGGAGCCGAGGAAGAAGTTCCGCCAGATGGCCATCAGCGGCACCATCGCCAGGTCCTGGTACACCGTGGCGATGCCGGCGTCCAGGGCGTCGCGCGGCGCACTGAACCGCACCGGCGCGCCGTCGATGAGGAGCTCACCCTGATCCGGTTGGTGCACCCCGGCGAGCATCTTGATGAAGGTGGACTTACCGGCGCCGTTGTCGCCGAGCACGCAGGTCACCTCGCCCGCACGCACCATGGTCGAGATATCGGATAGCGAAATCACGCTGCCGAAGGTCTTGGTGACGTGGCGCACTTCGAGCATCGGTGCATCGGTGTCGGTGTTCTCTGGCGGGTCGACGACCTCGATGTCGGTCATGGCTCAGCGCCTCCTGGTCTGTTCGGCGATACGTCGCACGTATTGGTTGGCGAGGACGGCCAGCAACAGCATCGCGCCCACGAAGGTCTTGAACCAGTCGGAGTTCCAGTTGGCGTAGACGATGCCGGACTGGGTCATCCCGAAGATCAGCGCACCCAGGGACGCACCGACCACGGAGCCGTAACCACCGGTGAGCAGGCAGCCGCCGATCACCGCGGCCACGATGTAGATCAGCTCCTGTCCGATGCCCACCTGGGCCTGAATGGTGCCGAACCGGATGATTTGCGTGTTTCCGACGAACCACGCCATGCCGGAGGTCATCATGAACAGCGTGATCGTGGTCGTCGTGGTCGGGACCCCGACGTTCTTGCTGGCGTTCGCGTCACCGCCGGTGGCGAAGATCCAGTTCCCGAACCGGGTCTTGAGCAGGAGCCACGAACCGACGATCGTGAACACGATCCACCACACGATCGCTATCTGGAAGTCCGACCCACCGATGCCGAAGGTGCTGCCGAAGATGTCCTTCAGCGCGCGATATCCCGGGACCAGGTCGAAATTGCTCACCTGGACGGTGTTGGTCACGAGTTTCGTCACGCCCAGGTTCACGCCCTGCAGTGCGAGGAACATGCCCAGGGTGATGATGAAGCTGGGCAGCCCGGTGCGGGTAACGAGGAATCCGTTGATGAAACCGATCGCCAGCATCAGCAGCAGGGACACGAACAGCGACGCATAGACGTTGAGACCCCAGTAGGTGGTCATGATGCCGGTCGCGAGACCGGCGGTCCCCACCTGTACGCCGGCCGAGAGGTCGAAGTGGCCGCCGATCATCAGCAGCGACACCGGTACTGCCATCAGCCCGACTGTCGACGCAACGTCGAGCCAGTTCGCGGCGCCGTCGAGGGAGAAGAACACGTCCGTGGAGACCGAGAAGAAGACGAAGATGACGATCGCACCGACGAGCGCGCCGAACTCGGGTTTCACGAGAAGCTTGCGCAGCATCCCGACCTTGGCGACGCGCTCGTCGGGTGCGACCGTCGCCGCGGTCATCGCGTTCCCGCCGCGGCGAGCTTGGCTACCTGGGCCGCGTTCTCCTTGGTGATCAGGTTCGGCCCGGTCAGCGCGGGCTGACCGCCCCCGAGCACGTTCAGGTTCGCCTTGTACTGGGTGAGCATGACCACGGCCAGGTACCCCTGCAGATACGGCTGCTGGTCGACCGCGAACAGGATCTTGCCCTGTTCCACGCCCTTTGCGACATCGCCGTTCAGGTCGAAGGTAGCGAGCTTGGCAGAGCTGTGTGCACTCGCGATTGCGGATTCGGCGACCGAAGCTACCTGCGCGCCGAGGGTCACCACGCCGTCGATCGACTTGTCCGCTTGCAGTTTGCCCTGGATCAGCGATTGCGCACCCGGCAGGTTGTTGTTGTCGACCTGGAGGTTCGTCACCGTGCCGCCGAGCGTGTTCTTCACGCCGGCACAACGCTGCTCGAGGGAGACGTTACCGGCCTCCTGGATCACGCAGACGACATTCTTCACGCCCTCGGACTTCAGCTTCGTACCGACGGCCTCACCGGCGACGGTCTCGTCCGAGCCGATGTAGGACAGCGCGCCGTAGGATTTCCACTGAGCCTCCCCGGAGTTGATGACGATCACCGGGATGCCTTTCGACACGGCGCGCTGGACCGACGTCTTGAGCGCCTCCGGGTTCGCCATCGACACGACGATGCCGTCGGGCTTCTGGTTCACAGCGTTGTCGATCAGCTGCGACTGCTGGGTCGGGTCGCCGTTGCTCTGATAGGTGACGCTGTCGCCCATGTCCTTGCCGGCTTGGACTGCGCCCTTCTTGACGATCGCCCAGAAGGAGTCTCCGGCGCCCCCGTGGGTGACCACCGCGATCTTGTACTTGTAGCCGCCCGATCCACCGCCGGCCTTGTCGTGCTGCACGTTGACAGAATTGGCGCTGCTGCACGCGGTCGTCACCGAGGTGATCGCGACGGCGGCAACCGTGGCGGCGATCCATCTGCGTCGTTGCCGGATCATGGTGTCCCCTCTCCGAAGGACTGGGTGGTGAAACGTGGCACCGACACGTCAGGTGGCGGTCGGGAAGTGATAGCTGGCGCCGGCATCGTGGTGTTGTTCCGGCCAGCGCGACGTGACGACCTTCGCGCGGGTGTAGAACGAGACACCCTCCGGGCCGTGGACGTGCTTGTCGCCGAACAGCGAGTCCTTCCAACCGCCGAAGGAGTAGTAGGCCATCGGCACCGGGATCGGGACGTTGATGCCGATCATGCCGACGTGCACGCCGCGCTGGAACCGGCGCGCGGCGCCTCCGCTGGAGGTGAAGATCGCCGTGCCGTTGCCGTACGGGTTGGCGTTGATGAGCTCGATGGCCTCCTCGACCGTCCCTACGCGCAGCACCGAGAGCACCGGGCCGAAGATCTCCTCGCGATAGACGTCCATGTCGGCGGTGACCTGGTCGATCACAGTGGGGCCGACGAAGAACCCGCCCTCGTGGCCGTCGACGACGAGATCGCGGCCATCGACGGCGAGCGTGGCGCCCTGCGTCTCGCCGGTGCCGATCAGCTCGACGATGCGATCCTTCGCCGCCGCGGTGACGACCGGGCCCATCTCGACGTCGGCGTCGCGACCGGAACCGACCTTGACCTCGCGAGCCTTGTCGGCGACTGCGTCGACCACGAGATCCCCGGCCGTCCCCACGGCGACCGCGGCCGAGATCGCCATGCAGCGCTCGCCTGCGGACCCGAACGCTGCGGCGACGAGATGCTTTGCGGCGAAGTCGATGTCGGCGTCGGGCAGCACGATCGCGTGGTTCTTCGCGCCACCGAGGGCCTGCACCCTCTTCCCGGTGGCCGAGGCGCGCTCGTGGATGTACCGCGCGATGGGCGTGGAACCGACGAACGACACCGCGGCGACGTCGGGGGAGTCGAGGATGGCGTCGACGGCCTCCTTGTCGCCGTGGACGACGTTGAACACGCCGTCGGGCAATCCGGCGCGCTGCCACAGTTCGGCGATGAGCATGGACGCCGACGGGTCGCGCTCGCTGGGCTTGAGCAGGAAGGTGTTGCCGCACGCGATGGCCACCGGGTGCATCCACATCGGGACCATCACCGGGAAGTTGAACGGCGTGATGCCGGCGACGACGCCGAGCGGCTCACGGAAGGAGAACATGTCGACGTTGGTCGACACCTGATCGCTGTAGTCACCCTTGAGCAGCGCGGGGATACCGCAGGCGAACTCGACGACCTCGAGGCCGCGCTGCACCTCACCGGCCGCGTCGGAGAGCACCTTCCCGTGCTCGTCGGTGACAAGTGCGGCGAGCCTGGCGATGTGCGTGTTCACCAGTTCCCGGAACGCGAACAGGATCTTGGTGCGCTGGCTCAGCGACGATTGCGACCAACTCTCGAACGCATCGCGGGCGGCGGCGACCGCGTCGTCGACGTCAGCCCGTGAGGCAAGGACGACCTGGGCCTGCTGGGCGCCGGTGGCCGGATTGAACACCGGCGCGGTCCGGTCCGAGGTGAGCGTGGCGCTCTTGCCGTCGACCCAGTGTTCGATCGTCCTCACCCGGGCGTCTCCTTCGAATTTCGCACACCGCACGGCTACGGAGCGTTATCGAAGATAGAACCGTGGTGACCGACAATTGTCAATACAAACAATCAGTCGACATTGTCAAGGGTGTTTGACATAGTGCTGTAATGACGTCGGACCCTGCGCCGCTCGCCAGCCTGGCAGTGGATCGATCCACGCCGGTGCCGCTGTACTTCCAGCTCGCGCGCCAGATCGAGTCGGCGATCTCCGGCGGAGAGCTGACGCCCGGCATGCGGCTGTCGACGGAGCTGGACCTGGCCAAGCGGCTCGGTCTCTCGCGGCCCACGGTGCGGCAGGCGATGGACTATCTGGTCGACAAGGGCCTGATCGTGCGACAGCGCGGTACCGCGGGGACACGGGTGATCTCCAACGGCGTACGCCGTCCGCTCGAGCTGAGCAGCTTGCACGACGACCTCGAGCGCAGTGGGCAGCTTCCTACCACCAGGGTGCTGACGAACAGCGTCGAACCGGCGTCAGTCGAGGTGGCCAGCGCGCTGCGCATCACCGAGGGCGACGCGGTGCTGGTGCTGGTGCGCCTGCGCTGCGCGATCGACCAGCCGATCGCGCAGCTGACCAACTATCTCCCCGGCACCATGGACGAGATCACCACCGAGGCGCTGGAGCGGCGCGGTCTCTACGACATCCTGCGCAGCCGCGGAATACATCTGCACTCGGCCATGCAGGTGATCGGCGCCCGTACCGCCACCGCCGCCGAGACCCGATTGCTCAAGGAACGCAAGAACACCGCGCTGTTGACGATGCAGCGCACGACCGTCGACGACCGGGGCGAGGTCGTCGAGTACGGCAGCCACATCTACGCCGCCAGCAGGTACAGCTTCGAGATGTCGCTACATTCCGGCTGACCCGGACTCGGGCGCGGTTGTGTCGCGCGGCACTCGGTGCGCGGGAGTGTTCGCGGCGCAGCCGGGTGCAGGCGTCCACCACGCCTGCCTACATCGGGTAGACCTGGGTCAGCCGGATGTTGTTGCCCGACGGGTCGCGGAATGCGGCGTCGATGCCGTAGGGGCGTTCCTCCGGCATCTCGACGAACTCGACGCCGCGCGACGTCAGTTCCTCGTAGGACGCCCGGCAGTCGTCGGTCTCGAGGAAGACGGTGCCGGCGAATCCCTTCGCGGTGAGCGCGCGCACCTGGTCGGCGGTGGTCTCGTCCATGACCGGCGGGCCCGGGATGGCCATCAGCACGATCGCGAAGTCGTCCTGTCCGGGCGGGCTGACCGTGAGCCACCGGAAGTCGCCCATCTCGGCCATGGTGACGTCGACCCGTACCTCCATGCCGACCTTGTCGGTGTAGAACTTCAACGCCTCGTCCTGGTCGAGCACCCACAGCTGGGCAGTTCCAACCTTGATCATGATGTGTCCTCTCTGTTCGGTGCGTTCCACGTTATGGACCCGAGGTAGTCGGCGTCTTCTCGAAACGTGCGGTTCTGCGGGCGGCTGTAGGCGCGCACGACGCAGGCCGGCACGCGCGCGAAGGTCGTCGCCGGTGGGAAGGCCGCACGGTAGGCCGTCGGCGACTTCCCGAACAGCCGGGTGAACGACGTGGTGAACGAACCGACGCTTGTCAGGCCGACGGTGACGCAGATGTCGGCCACCGAGCGGTCGGTCAATCGGAGCAGGGAGGCCGCCCGTTCGAGCCGGCGGGTCAGCAGGTACACGTGTGGCGACTCGCCGAACGTCCGGCGGAACTCGCGGCTGAAATGCGCCTGGGACAGCCCGGCGGCGCGGGCGAGATCGGCGACGGTCAGCGGTTCGGGGTAGCGCGCATCGGCCAGATCCTTCGCGCGCAGCAGGTGACGCGCGGGGGGCAGCGACTCCGACATCGCAGCGAGTATCGCCGGTGCCGCCAACCAGGTTTCGCTACGGTCGCAGCGTGAGCTCGCTGCTGCACCGGCACTTCGCGTCGCAGCCGTTGCGGGTGGAGGTGCTCGACGAGTCCGATCGGCGCGAGGTGACGGCGCTCGTGGACGCGGATCCGATGGTGAACGCGGTCATCAGCGCCCGGCTGCGGGCCTTCGGCACCCTCGACGCCCGGGTCTTCGGCGGGCCCCTGCTCGGCGTGCGCCGGCCCGGTTCCGCGGATCTCGCCGGCGCGGTGTTCCGCGGCGGGAACCTGCTGCCGATCGGCGGCGAGCCGCCCGAGTGGAAGGCGCTCGCGCAAGCGGTCGGGCGCGAACGGCGGCGGTGCTCGTCGATCGTCGGCCGCGCCGACGCGGTGCGCGGCTTCTGGGCGCACCTCCAGCACGAGTGGGGAACGGCTCGGTTGATCCGCGAGCGCCAGCCGTTGCTCCAGCTGGAGCGGGCGCGCCGACCGGTGGCCGGCGACCCCCGGGTGCGGCGCATCCGGCCCGATGAGGTCGAGGCGTACCTGCCCGCGGCGGTGGACATGTTCACCACTGAGCTCGGTATCTCACCGCTCGCGATGACCGGCGCGGGCGACTACCGTCGCCGGGTGCTCGGCCTCATCCGGGCGGGCCGGGCGTTGGGGATCACCGACGACGCCGGCTCGGTGATCTTCAAGGCAGACCTCGGCACGGTCTCGCCGCACACCTGTCAGGTGCAGGGCGTGTGGGTGCGACCGGACCTACGTGGTCGCGGGTTCGGCGGCGCGGCGTTCGCGAGCGTGCTGCAACACGCGCTGATACTGGCGCCGACGGTCAGCCTGTACGTCAACGACTTCAATGTCGCGGCGTGGCGGATGTACCAGCGGCTCGGCATGCGGCACGTGGGCGACCTGTCCACGGTGCTGTTCTGATTCGGAAAGGATTGCCCGTTGGGTGTGCAGGCAGTGATCTTCGACTGGGGCGGCACACTCACCCCGTGGCACACCCTGCAGCCGCGCGACGCGTGGATCGCGACGGTCTCCGACGACGAGCTCGCCGACCGGTTGCTGGCCGCCGAGACCGAACTGTGGGTGCGCTCGCGCGACCATCACCGCAGCGGCACGATCGAGGACGTCTACGCCGTGGCCGGGGTGGCGCCGACGCCGCAGATGCACGCGGCGTTTCGCGACTGGTGGGAGCCGCACACTCTCCTCGACCCCGACGCACCCGCGTTGTTCGACGCGTTGCGCGAGCGCGGCATAGCCGTGGGCGTGTTGTCGAACACGCTGTGGACGCGCGCCGAACACGAGCGGATATTCGCCCGCGACGGCGTGCTGGACCGCATCGACGGCGCCGTGTACAGCTCCGAGATCCCGTGGACCAAGCCGCATCCCGAGGCATTTCGGGCCGCGCTCGACGCGATCTCGGTGTCCGACCCGGCCGAGGCCGTCTTCGTCGGCGACCGGCCCTTCGACGACATCCACGGCGCGCAGTCCGTCGGCATGCGCGCGGTGCTCGTCCCGCACAGCGACATCCCGCAGATCCAGCGCGGGCACACCGAGGCCGAGGCCGACGCGGTGATCCAGCGCCTGGCCGACCTGCTCGCCGTGGTAGATGCATGGCGTTGAGGCGGCGCCGTCCTCAGTCGAGCGGCAGCTGACTCGCGCGTTTGAGTGGCGACACCACGGGTTGAGTGGCGATACAACGCCCCGCGTGGCGACTTCTTGCATGCCACTCAACCCCGGAAGTCGCCATTCGACGGAATGGCGCCACTCAGCGGGGGACGACGGGGACGCGGGCGAGCAGGAAGCCGCGGCGGTCGAGGAAATCAGCGAGGAAGTCCTCGTGTTCGCTGCACGCCAGCCACTGCTTTTCCCGTGCCGCGTCGTGCAGACGGGGGTTGCGCCAGCGCAGTTCGGTCGCCGCGGTGGCACGGCAGTCGCGTGCCGAGCATCTCAGCTGTCCGCTGTCCTGCACCCAGGCAACGTACAGCGAACTCCCGTACCGTCGTGCTCGACCGAAGTGATCCGGAACACCCGAGGAGTAGTCCGTGGCCCAGTCCGACCCTGTGTCTGGCCCTGTGTCTGACCACCCGTCAGATCAGCTTCAGACACCCGCCGCGGATGCATCCGCGCTCGAGCGGGTCATGTTCGAGGTCAAGCGCGTCATCGTCGGCCAGGAGCGCATGGTCGAGCGCATGGTCGTCAGCCTGCTCGCGCAGGGCCACTGCCTGCTCGAAGGCGTGCCCGGCGTCGCGAAGACCCTCGCCGTCGAGACGCTGGCGCGCACCGTCAGCGGGTCGTTCGCCCGCCTGCAGTTCACGCCCGACCTGGTGCCGTCCGACATCGTCGGCACCCGCATCTACCGACCCAACAGCGAGCAGTTCGACACCGAGCTCGGCCCGATCTTGGCCAACTTCGTACTCGCCGACGAGATCAACCGGGCGCCGGCGAAGGTGCAGTCGGCGCTGCTCGAGGTCATGGCCGAGCGGCACGTCACGATCGGCGGCCGGCGCTTCGACGTGCCGGCGCCGTTCCTCGTGCTCGCCACCCAGAACCCGATCGAGTCCGAGGGCGTCTACCCGCTGCCGGAGGCCCAGCGCGACCGCTTCCTGATGAAGATCGTCGTCGGCTACCCGAGTGCGGCCGAGGAACGCGAGATCATCTACCGGATGGGCGTCGCGCCGCCGTCGGCGAACGCCGTGCTCAGCACCGCCGAGCTGCAGCGCCTGCAGGCCACCGCCAGCCGGGTGTTCGTGCACCACGCGATCGTCGACTACGTCGTGCGCGTGGTGCTCGCGACGCGCAGCCCGCAGCAGCACGGCATGCCCGACGTCGCGCAATGGGTGTCCTACGGCGCCAGCCCGCGTGCCAGCCTCGGGCTGATCGCGGCCGGGCGGGCCATGGCGCTGATGCGCGGGCGCGACTACGTGCTGCCCCAGGATGTCCTGGACATCGCCGTCGACGTCCTCTCGCACCGGCTGGTGCTCAGCTACGACGCGATCGCCGACGGCGTGCCCGCCGAGCACGCCATCCGCCGGGTGCTGCAGACCGTTCCGCTGCCGCAGGTGGCGCCGCGGCAGCGCGCCGGCGGCGCTCCGGAGATGATGCCGCCCGGTGGCGGGCAGCCCGCGACGTTCGGCCCGCCGCAGGGCAATCAGCAGGGTCAGGGTCACCTCGGCCACCCCGGGCAGCAGTCCGGCCACTGGGGTGAGCGATCCGCGTGAGTACGTCGATGCCGGCGCCGACCGATCATGGTCCGGCGCTGGATCTGGACAGCGCCGAGGCGCTGCTGCGGCGGCTGGAGTTCACCGTCCGCAACAAGCTCGACGGCCTGCTGCAGGGCAACTACCAGGGACTCGTCCCGGGGCCGGGCAGCGAGGCGGGCGAGGCGCGACAGTACGTCGTCGGCGACGACGTGCGGCGCATGGACTGGGCCGTCACCGCGCGCACCACGGTGCCGCACGTCCGTCAGACCATCGCCGATCGTGAGCTGGAGACCTGGCTGGTCGTCGACCTGTCGCCGAGCGTGGACTTCGGCACCGGGCTCACCGAGAAGCGCGAGCTGGTGCTCGCGGCGATCACCGCCGTCGTGCACCTCACCGTGCGCGGCGGCAACCGGGTCGGCGCGATCGTCGGCAACGGGTTCGACACCTACGTCGTGCCGGCCCGTGGCGGCCGCGCGCACGCCCGGCACCTGATGCGCCGCATCGCGACCACGCCACGGGCACCGGGTGGGCTGGCCGCGGGCGACTCGCGAGGCCGCCCGGACCTGACCGCGATGCTCGAGTCGCTGCGCCGGCCGCAGCGCCGCCGCGGGCTGGTCGCGGTGGTGTCCGACTTCATTGAGAACCCCGTCGGCACGAGTGGCGCCGACTACGACAACCCGAACTGGGAGCGCGCCCTGCGCAGCCTGTCCGATCGGCACCAGTTGCTCGGCGGTCGAGGTGCTCGACCCGCGCGAGCTCGAGCTGCCCGCGGCCGGGTTGATCACTTTCGTGGACACCGAGACCGGACGTCAGGTCGAGGTGCAGACGTCGGACAAGCAGGTGCGCGCCCGGTACGCGGAGCAGGCCCGCAAGCAGCGGGAGCGCATCGCGGTCGGCCTGCGGCACGCGGGTGCCGCACATCTGCAACTGCGCACGGACCGGGACTGGATCGGTGACGTCGTGCGCTTCGTGATTGCGCGGCGCAAGTTCGTGGTCGGCGCGGTCGGAACGGCGGTTCGGTAATGCATTTTCTTTCACCCGGCTACCTGATCCTGCTGATCGCGGTGCTGGCGCTGGCCGCGCTCTACGTGGTGCTGCAACTGCGCCGCAAGAAGTTCGTGGCGCGCTTCAGCAACGCCGAACTGCTCGGCAGCGTCGCGCCGAAGCGTCCCGGCTGGCGCCGGCACCTGACCTTCGCCCTGCTGCTGATCGCCATGACCGTGCTCTCCCTCGGCATCGCGCGGCCCTCGGGCGCGGTGCGGGTGCCGCAGGAGCGGGCCACCGTGATGCTCGACATCGACACGTCGCTGTCGATGAAGGCCACCGACGTGCTGCCGTCGCGGCTGCAGGCCGCGCAGAGCGCCGGCGAAGACCTTCGTCGACCTGCTGCCCAAGCGCATCAACCTCGGCCTGGTCAACTTCGCCAAGAGCGCGAGCGTGCTCGTGCCGCCGACCACGAACCGCGAGGTCGTCAAACGCGGCATCGCGTCGCTGACGCTGTCGAACTACACGGCGATCGGCGAGGCCATCTACACCTCGCTGGACGCGATCAAGGTGTTCTCGACCGCGGCCGCCGGCAAGCACGAGAAACCCGCCCCGGCCCGGATCGTGCTGCTGAGCGACGGCGGCAACACCTGGGGCCGGCCGCTGTCGAGCGCCATCGCGGCCGCGCGTGCGGCCCACGTGCAGGTCTCGACGATCGCGTTCGGCACGCCCACCGGCACCGTGTCCCAGGACGGGCGCCTGGTGTCCGGTCCCGGCCGACGACGCCGCGCTGCGCGACATCGCCGTCAAGACCGGCGGGACGTTCCACACCGCCGCCTCGGAGGCCGAGTTGCGCTCGGTCTACAAGGACATCGGCTCGCAGATCGGCTACACCACCGAGCACAAGGACATCAGCTGGCGGTTCTTCCTGATCGGCGTGCTGGCGCTGTTCGCGGCCGGCGGCGCGTCGATGCTCTGGTCCGGCCGCTTAGTTTGATCCGGGTCGTCTGACACGGGCTGGATCGGCTAGCGTCCGTGGGCGTGGCCACTCGACATGCGCGCACTGTGCTGGTCACCGGCGGCAACCGGGGTATCGGCCTGGCGATCGCGCGGGCGTTCGCCGCGGCCGGCGACAAGGTGGCGGTGACCCATCGCGGCAGCGGCGCGCCGGACGGGCTGTTCGGCGTGCGGTGCGACGTCACCTCCGCCGACGAGGTCGACGCCGCGTTCAGCGCCGTGGAGGCGGAGCACGGGCCGGTCGAGGTGCTCGTCGCCAACGCCGGGATCACCGACGACACGCTGCTGCTGCGGATGAGCGAGGAGTCGTTCACCTCGGTGGTCGACGCCAACCTCACCGGCGCGTACCGGGTCGCGAAGCGCGCGGCGCCGGGCATGCTGCGCAAGCGCGGCGGGCGGATGATCTTCATCTCGTCGGTCGTGGCGCTCGTCGGCGCGCCGGGGCAGGCGAACTACGCCGCCAGCAAGGCCGGGCTGATCGGGCTGGCCCGCTCGATCGCCCGCGAACTGGGCAGCCGCTCGATCACCGCCAACGTCATCGCGCCGGGCTTCATCGAGACCGACATGACCGCGGCGATGACCGAGGCCCGCAAGAGCGAGATCCTCGCCAGCGTGCCGCTGGCGCGCTACGGCACGGTCGAGGAGGTCGCCGCGGCCGCGGTGTTCCTGGCCTCGCCCGGCGCGGCGTACATCACCGGCGTGGTGCTGCCCGTCGACGGCGGCATCGGCATGGGTATCTGAGGAGCGATATGGGACTGCTCGACGGCAAGCGACTGCTGATCACCGGTGTCATCACCGACGCGTCGATCGCCTTCTCGGTGGCCCGGCTGGCCCAGCAGGAGGGCGCCACGGTCGTGCTCACCGGGTTCGGCCGGATGTCGCTGGTGGAGCGGGTGGCGCGCAAGCTGCCGACCCCGCCGCCGGTGGTCGAGCTGGACGTCGCGAACGACGAGCACCTGGCGCTCGCTGGCCGACCGGGTGGGCGAGCACGTCGACGGCCTCGACGGCGTGGTGCACTCGATCGGCTTCGCGCCCGCGTCGTGCCTGGGCGGCGGATTCCTGGACGCGCCGTGGGACGACGTGGCGACCGCGGTACAGGTGTCGGCGTATTCGCTGAAGTCGCTGGCGGTGGCCGCGCTGCCGCTGTTCGGCGACGCCGGCGGGTCGATCGTCGGGCTCGACTTCGACGCGCGCGTCGCCTGGCCGGCCTACGACTGGATGGGCGTCGCGAAGGCAGCGCTGGAGTCGACCTCGCGCTACCTCGCCCGCGAGCTCGGCCCGCGACGGATCCGGGTGAACCTGATCGCGGCCGGGCCGATCCGCACCATGGCGGCCAAGAGCATCCCCGGGTTCAGCGCGTTCGAGGACGCGTGGGACGGCCGCGCGCCGCTGGGCTGGGACAACAGGACGCCGAGCCGGTCGCGCGCAGCGTGCTGGCGCTGCTGTCGGACTGGTTGCCGGCGACCACCGGCGAGATGGTCCACGTCGACGGCGGCTTCCACGCGATGGGTGTTAGTGACCAACCGGCTTACGACGCGTTGCTGCTGCTGTCCTTCGGCGGCCCGGAGGGGCCGGAGGACGTGCTGCCGTTCCTGCGCAACGTGACGCGGGGGCGGGGCATCCCGGACGAGCGGCTGGCCGAGGTGGCCGAGCACTACCAGCACTTCGGCGGTGTCTCGCCGATCAACGCGCAGAACCGGGCGCTGATCGAGGCGTTGCGGGCCGAGTTCGCGGCGGCCTCGATCGATCTGCCGATCTACTGGGGCAATCGCAACTGGTAGCCGTACGTCGCCGACGCCGTGCGGCAGATGCGCGACGACGGCGTTCGGCGCGCCCTGGTCTTCGCGACGAGCGCGACCGCGTCGTACTCCGCGTGCCGGCAGTACCGCGAGAACCTGGCGCAGGCCCAGCGGGCGGCCGGCGAGACGGCGCCGGAGCTCGTCAAGCTGCGGCACTACTTCGACCATCCGGGCTTCGTCGCGGCCAACGCCGACGGCGTGCGGGCCGCGCTGGCCGCGTTGCCGTGCCGACGAGCGGGGCACGGCCCGGCTGGTGTTCACCGCGCATTCGATCCCGATGGCGATGAACGACAGCGTCCGGGCCGCAGCGCAACGGGCTGTATGCGTCGCAGCAGAGGGAGACCGCGCGTCTGGTCGCCGAGGCGGTGCGGGGCGCGGGCGCCGAGTTCGACCTGGTCTGGCAGTCGCGCTCGGGCCCGCCGCAGGTGCCGTGGCTGGAGCCGGACATCAACGATCACCTGCGCACGCTGGCCGCCGACGACGTGCGGGCGGTCGTGGTGGCGCCCGACCGGATTCGTGTCCGACCACCTCGAGGTGCTGTGGGATCTCGACACCGAGGCGCGGGCGACCGCGGCCGAGCTCGGGATGCGGTTCGCGCGGGCGGCGACCGCCGGCACCCACCCGGCGTTCGTGACGGCGGTGCGGGAGCTCGTGGAGGAGCAGGTGCGCGGGAGCGAGCCGCGCGTGCTCGGCGATCTCGGCCGGTGCGGCGTCGACTGCCCCGACGGCTGCTGCCCGGCCCCGCCGGCGCGGATGATCAGGTGGCAGAGCGCTCGCTGGCGGTGCGCAGGCCGTCCTGGTAGGTGGTGGACTCGCGCGCGGGGACCGCACCCGGACGGCCGGCGCGCAGCAACTCGCGCCACTGGTCGGCGGTCCATTCCGACGGCCGAGTGGTGGCGCAGAAATCCTCCAGCACCCGCACGAAGCGCAACGGGTCGGTATGGAACGGGAAGTGCCCGGCGCCGTCGAAGACCTCGAGCCGGCTGCCCGGCATCGCCGCCCGCGCCTGGTACGCATGGCCGATCGGCAGCACGCTGTCGCGCGAGCCCCAGACGAGCAGGGTCGGCATCCCGCGCACCAGGTAGCAGCGATCGAGCATCGTGACGACCTGACCGCGCCGGTCGACCACCGAGCGCAGGGTGCGGATGAACGCGGCTCGCGCGGTGGCGTCGGGCAGCGCGTCGACCATCCGGCGCAGGTCCGGCGCGTCGCGCCCGAGACCGGTGTCGAACAGCTCCAGCAACGACACCGCGGCACCGACCGCGAGGCGGGCCCCGGGGATCCGCAGCGCCGAGATCGCGAGCTCCGCGCCGGGCAGCGTGGCGGCCCGCAACAGCGGCGAGACGTGCCGCCCGGCGCCGCCGGTGGACACCAGCACCATCCGCTCGGTCTTCTCCGGGAACTGGTAGGCGAACTGCATCGCGACGCCGCCGCCGAGCGAGTGGCCCACCAGGGTCACCCGGTCGATGCCGAGCACGCCCAGCAGGTCGCGCATCCCGTTGGCGTAGGCCGCGGCCGCGTAGTCGGCGCGCGGCTTGTCCGACGCCCCGTGCCCGAGCAGGTCCGGGGCGATGACGAGGTGCCGGCGCGCGAGCTCGGCGAGCACCGGCCGCCAGGTCTGCGAGCTGTCTCCGATGCCGTGGATGAGCAGCAACGGCGGCCCGCTGCCGCCGATCCGGTAGACCCGCCGGTATCCGTGGATGACGTGCGAGCGCACCCGGATCTCGGGGGCCGCGTGCGCAGCGCGCGCCGCGCGCCCGTCGCCGATGTGACTGACCGTCATGTCGCTGCGCCCGTCCGGTGACCGAATCGTCGACCTGCGGACATGGTCGACCGCGGCTGGGTCGGTCGTGTTACGGCTTTGTTGCAGTCAGGAACCGGCATTGAACGCGACGATCTGGGCGCGGCGCACCGCATCCGCAAGTGGTCGCAGCGCGGCGCCGCGGGCCATGACACCGACGCGGTCGACCGCACCCCCGAGCGGATCCTGCGAGGCGACATCGAGAGCCGCCTGCAGGCGCTGGGCCTGCGCCAGCAGGCTCACCGCGCGCGGCGGGAAATTCGGCGGCAGATTGAGGTGTTCACTGGCCCGGCGCGCGTCGGCGAGCTGCTCGGCGATCGCCCCGCGCTGCCCGGATACCTCGGCCGCGATCAGCGCCTGGGCGGACTCGCGTATCGCCAGCCCGAGCTCGTACTGCGCGTCGGCGACCGAGTCGGACTCCGACGGCGCCGGCTGCACCGCGAACGCCGTCCAGCGCACGCAGGGTGGCGCACTGCTCGGCGCGTGATCGACCACCTCGGGCACCAGGCCCAGGCCGGCGCCGTGCACGGCCTCGCCGGCCTCCAGTGCGGCCGCCCGGAACGGCTGCGGCCCGGGCAGGCCGCGCACGTCGCCCGGTACCGGTAACACCACCCGAACCGCGCCGCCGGCCCGCCGCCACGTCACCAGCGCCTCGTGCAGCGGCGCCGCGCCGGCCGTGTCCGGGAGTCCGACGACCGAGTGCGGGCAGTCGTCGCCGACCACCGCGTCGACCGCCTGGTCCAGGCTCACCGACCCCGCGAAGAAGGCGTTGGCCCAGGCGGCGAGCGGACCGCAGCGCGACTTCGTCACGAGGTCCGACCTTACGGGCGTGGCGGCCGGGGCTACGGCCCGGCCGGCCCGTAGCGTGGCCGACCGTGCCCGACTATCACGACGTGCTCGCCACCCCTCACCGGCGGCGCCAGATCCCGCAGGTTGCCGCCGAGCCGGAACTGGTCGTCGAGACCGCCGACGGCCGGTTCTGCGGTGCGGTCGTCGGCGTCGCCCGCGCGGTCGACGCCGGCGAGAAGCGTGACGCCGTCACCCTCGAGGACCGGCACGGCAAACGACGGGTGTTCGCCATGCTCCCGGCCGCCTTCCTGCTCGACGGGCGCCCCGTGACGCTGGTCCGCCCAGCGGCCGCGGCACCGGCGACGCAGCCGCGCACCCGCACCGCCTCGGGATCGTTCGCGTTGCCGGCCGCGCCGGCGCGCGTCGCCCGGGCGAGCCGCATCTGGGTCGAGGGCGATCACGACGCCGCGCTCGTCGAGCGCATCTGGGGTGACGACCTGCGAGTCGAGGGGGTGGTGGTCGAGCCGCTGCGCGGCATCGACGACCTCGTTGCGCGGGTCCGCGAGTTCGGGCCCGGCCCGCAGCGGCGGGTCGGGGTGCTGGTCGACCATCTCGTGGCCGGCAGCAAGGAGTCGCGCATCGTCGCCGGTCTGGCCCGGGCCGGCTTCGCCGACCGGGTGCTGGTCACCGGCCACCCCTACGTCGACATCTGGCAGGCGGTGAAGCCGACCGCGCTCGGCATCGCGGCGTGGCCCGACGTGCCGCGCGGCACCGACTGGAAGACCGGCGTCTGTGCCGCGCTCGGCGTGACCAAGCCGCAGCAGATGTGGCGCCGCGTGCTCGCGAGCGTCGACAGCTACGCCGACGTCGAGGTGCCGCTGCTGCGCGCCGTCGAGGAACTGATCGACTTCGTGACGGCCGCCTAGAACCAGGTCTGAGTGAGCGGCGCGAGGGGCGTCGCGAACAGCGCGTCCACGCGGTCGAGCGCGCCGGGGCGCAGTTCCTCCACGAGGCCGACGGCGGCGAGCGCGCGCAGCCGGTGCCCGCCGAGGTAGATCGACGCGAGCACCTGCTGATCCAGCCGCAGGTCGGCGGATCTCGGTCGTGGGCGAGCACGACACCTCGACGCCGTCGGTGTCCAGCACGAACCGGCCGGCGCCGTAGCCGCCGGCCACGGTGTTCACGGTGTTCACGGTGTCCATGGTGTCCACGGTGTCCATGACGTCGAGGACCACCCGGCCCGGCGTCGCGTAGCCGCGGGCGGCCAGCGCCGCCGGCACGTCCAGCAGCCGCACCCACAGCATGTCGCCGGTGTGCACCTGCGCCAGCGCCCGCCCGTCTCGCAGCCGCCAGCGGATCGGCTCGTCGACCGGCCGCTCGGACAGCGTCGCCCGCTCCACCGCGTCGATGCCGCACAGGTAGTTCCACAGCTGCGCGTACGCGGCGTCGGAGCCGGCCACGAAGTCGTCCACCTGGATGCGGGCCAGCGGCCCGGTGAGGTCGAAATCGCGGGTGGTGTGCCAGCCGAGCAGGCCGTCCGGCCCGTCCGGCCCCTCGTGCACCACCCAGTTCGGGTTCGACCCCGCGACCTGCCAGCCGTCGCGCCCGAGCCGGCGGGCCCACCAGGAGCCGCCCCGGTCGACCTGCCCGGCGCGGTGCCGGGCGGCCGCCGTGAAGATCGCCGGCGCCAGCGGGTACAGCTGTGCGGCGTCGACGCCGCGGACGTTCTGCGGCGGCGGCAGCAGGGACGGCGCACGCCGCGGCTCGAGCCGGAAGTGCGCGCTGAGGGTGGCCGGCGCGTAGCCGTAGCGGCCGTAGATCGGCCACTCGGCCGCGATGAGCATGCTCAGCGGATCGCCGCGGTCCTTGGCCGCCCGCAGCGACTCGGCCAGCATCCGGCGCAGCAACCCGCGCCGGCGATGGGTCGCGGCGACCGTCACCGCGGTCAGGGCGTCGACGTCGACCTCGACCGCACCGGACCTACCGACCGGGACCGAGAGCGTGCGGGCCTGGGTGGCCAGCGTCGCCACCCACCGCCCGTGGTCACGTACCCCCCAGGTGCGTTCGGCGTCCCACTCGCTCGTCCACAGTTTGACCCGCTGCGCGAAATGGTCATCGTGCACCGAGGCGAACAGCGTGGTGGCAAATGCGGCCAGCCACGGCTGCGCCTCTTCGACCGGAACGGGGTTGAGGACGGGCAGGTCGGACACGGTTGTGACGATGCCAGGCGCCGCCAAATCAGATCCAACTGACGTGGTTGTGCAGGTAGATGTAGCCGATGAAGCTGGCTGCGTCGATGAGGAAGTGCGCGATGATCAGCGGCCAGACCCGGCGGGTGCGCTGGAACCACAACCCGAACAGCACGCCCATCACGGCGTTGCCGATGAACCCGCCATAGCCCTGGTAGAGGTGATACGAGCCGCGCAGCGTGGCACTCGCCGCGATGGCCCGGCTGTTCGACCATTTCATCTGCCGCAGCCGGGTGAGCAGGTAGGCGCAGACCACGATCTCCTCGGCCGCCCCGCTCTGGAACGCGTCGGCGACCAGCACCGGCAGGCGGTACCAGACGTCCGGGAAGTTGGTCACCACGAGCTGGGCGTTGAGCCCGAGCTTGCGCGCGCCGTAGACCAGCGCCAGGCCGGGAATGCCGATGGCCAGGGCGAACGCCGCGCCCAGCCCGATGTCGCGCCACTTGAGCCGGGTCAGACCGATGCCCAGGCCGCGCCCGCCCGGTGATTGCATCAGCAGCACGATCGCGAGAAACGCCGGCAGGAGCCCGTGGAGCACGTCGGCGAGCCGGTCCAGGATGTCGAGCCACTGGTACTGGCTGGCGCTGGCGGATTTCACCGCGACGGCCACACCGCGGAACCCGACACCGTGGTTGATGGTGACCTGCGAGCGGATGAAGCTCAGCAGCGCATAGATGCCGTCCATCCCGAAGGACACACCGAGCACGGCGAGCACCTCGAGGCCGTACCGTGGTCTGGCCGCTACCGATTCCGCTTCGGTCTGGATCGCCACCGGGCAAGTGTGCCGTGTGCCGCTCAGTTCGGCTGGGCCACCACCAGGGTTTGTAAGCCGGCACCCAGTTCGCCGCGTTCGTCCGAGAGCACCGAGCGGGCCAGCGCCGAACCGTGCGGGCTGAGCTGGGTGCGCGCCTGCATCAGCACCCACTCGCCCTCGACCGGGCGGGCGATGTGCACGTCGAGATCGACGTTCACGAACGTCCACCTCGACCAGTCCAGCTCGGCGGAGATGCCGTTGCCGGAGTCGGCGACGAGCACCGCGCGAGCCAGCCCGGACAACTCGTACCCGTCGAGGAGCGGGGTACGCGCGCGCACCCAGGCCGCCGCCGGCCCGGGCACCTGCATCCGGCCCTCGACGAAGCACCAGTCGACGCTCGCGCCGAAGCCGAACAGCGTCTCCAGCGGCGCTCCGCGCTCGGGGACCGGCCACGGCGGCGGGACCGCTGGCGTGGCCACCGCGCTGGTGTCGGCGTCACGGACGAACCACACCCGCCCGTGCAGGCACTCCCGGCCGCCGGAGGCGAGGACGACCTCGACGAGCGCGGCGCTGCGGGCGACCCGCAACACCCGTACCCGGGTCTCGAGCTCGGCCACCGGCACCGGCCCGATGAACTCGGCCGCCAGGCGCCGGGCGGCCAGATCGGTGCGGCCGGACTCGACCGCGAGGCCTCGCTCGGCGCACGCGACCAGCAACGCATTCGGAGGCCCGCCGTGCTGCAGCTGTGGGGCCCAGGGGCCGACGGTCGACCCGGTGGACCCGAATGTGCCGGTGCCGGAATCGCGGGCGCTCAAGGTCGTCGGGAGGTAGTAGGGATCGGACACGAGGACGACCGTAGCCGCCCGCGATGCGTCGATATGCCCTACACTCGGGCAATAGGGCGAGCGGCACATCCCTCCCGTGCCGCTCGCCCCTTTGCTGTCCGAAAGCACAGCATCTTGCTGGGCGCGCGTGGGCGGATCGCGATCACGGGTAAGGACTTCGTAACCGTGCATCGCCGTGCGGGCTGAAACCAGGCCCGGACCGTCGAGCGAACTTCAAAGCAAACCCTGCGGAGGCCGACGGGCGTCTGCAGATTCCACACGCCCGGAGGATCGCTCGTGACCCGTCGCCGGATCGCCGTCGTTGGCAGTGGGGTGGCGGGCGTCACGGCCGCCTACGTGCTGCAGCACGCTGCCGACGTCACGTTGTTCGAGGCTGCCGACCGGCTCGGCGGCCATGCCGACACGCACGAGGTGCTCGGCCGCGACGGACGCCTGCGCAATATCGACACCGGCTTCATCGTGCACAACCTGCGGACCTACCCGATGCTGCGCCGGCTGTTCGGCGAACTCGGCGTCGCGACTCAGGAATCGGACATGAGCATGTCGATTTCCTGCGCCGGCTGCGGGCTCGAGTACGCGGGCGGGCGTGGCGTGGGCGGACTGCTGGCGTCGCTGCGCTCGGTGACCAACCCCCGCTACTTGCGGATGCTGCGCGAGGTCGTGAGTTTCCACGACCGCGCAATGGCGCTGCTTGCCAGCGACGACCACGCGCAGACGGTCCGCGAGTTCATCGCGGCTGGGCGGTTCTCGCGCTACTTCACCGCCCACTTCATGACCCCGGTGATCGCTGCCGTGTGGTCCACCGCACCCACCCGGGCCGGCGACTACCCGGCGCGCTACCTGTTCGAGTTCTTGCGCAATCACGGCGCGCTGAGCGTGACCGGCAGCCCGGTCTGGTACACGGTGGCGGGCGGGTCGATTCGCTACGTCGAGCGGGCGGTGAAAGGCCTGACAGCGGTGCGGACGTCCGCGCCCGTGCGGTCGGTCACGCGTATCGCGTCCGGTGTCGAGATCCGGGCCGACGACGACACCGCGGAGTTCTTCGACGGCGTCGTCGTCGCCACGCACCCGCACCAGGCGTTGCAGGTGCTGGCGACGCCGACCCGGCGCGAACGCGAGTTGCTCGGCGCGATCGACTACACGGTCAACCCGACGCTGCTGCACACCGACAGGTCCGTGCTGCCGCGTGCCGCGCGTGCCGCGGCGTCGTGGAACTACGCCATCCCGTCCTGCGACGCGGTGCCGGCCAAGGTCCAGGTGAGCTACAACATGAACCGGCTGCAGCGACTCGACTCGGCCGAGACCTACGTGGTGACGCTCAACGGCGCCGACCGGGTCGATCAACGGCAGGTGATCGAGCGGATCGAGTACGAGCACCCGGTCTACACCACAACCTCGGTGGCGGCGCGCAACCACCTGCCGGAGCTCAACGATGGCGTCGTCGCCTTCGCCGGCGCCTACCACGGCTGGGGCTTCCACGAGGACGGCTGCCGGGCGGGCGTCGACGCCGCGGCCTCACTCGGAGTGCGCTGGTGAACCAGATCTACGACGTCGAGATCGCGCACGTGCGTGCCGATCCGGTGCGCCACGACGTGCGGCATCGCAGCCACCTGTGGTTCGTCGACCTCGACGACCTGCCCTCGTACGGGCCGGTGGCGCGTTTCGAGTCCGGTGATCACCTAGGCGACCCGGCGTCGACACTGCGAGCCAACGTCGACGAGTACCTCGGCGACGCAGGGCATCGACCTGCGCGGCGGGCAGATCACCATGCTCACGAACGCGCGCAGCCTTCGGCTACGTCTTCAACCCGCTGACGCTGTACTGGTGCCACGATGATGGCGGTGCGGTGGAGTGTGTGGTCGCCGAGGTGCACAACACCTACGGTCAGCGGCACCGATACCTGCTGCGCCCCGACGACGCCGGCCGCGCCGACACGGCGAAGGAGTTCTACGTCTCGCCGTTCCACCCGGTCGACGGCTACTACCGGATGAGCGTGCCCGAGCCGGGCGACAGCCTGGCGATCACGATCACGCTGCACCGCCCGCGGCGGCCGGCCGTTCGTGGCCACCGTGCGCGGCGTCGGCCGCCCGGCGCGCCGGGACACGGTGCTGGCGACCGCGCTGCGCCACCCGTTCGAGACCCACGTCGTCCGCGCGCTGATCACGGCACACGGCATTCGCTTGTGGCGCAAGGGATTGCCGGTGCAGCCGCGGCCGGCACACCCGTCCGACCCCGTCCCCGAGGAGCCCACCGTGCCGACCGTTGCCGACCGACTTGCTGCCCTGATCCGCGACACCGCCGGCATCGAGTTGCCGCTGCGGCTGCGGGCCTGGGACGGCAGCGAGACCGGGCCGCCCGACGCGCCGGTGCTGGTCATCCGGTCGCGGCGCGCACTGCGCCGGCTGCTGTGGGCGCCGAACGAACTCGGGCTCGCGCGTGCCTATGTCAGCGGTGATCTCGACGTCGAGGGTGACACCAGCGACCTCGCGGAGGGGTTTCGCCGCGTGTGGCGGCTGGCCCGCAGCCGGCCGCACACCGCCGTCGCGCTCGGGGTCCGTGACCGGTTCGGGGCGGCCGCGGCCACCGCCCGGATCGGCGCCGTCGGGTTGCCGCCCAAACCGCCCGGGTCGGAGGCGAAGCTGCGTGGACGGGTACACACGAAGCTGCGCGACCGGGCCGCGATCGCGCACCACTACGACCTGTCCAACGACTTCTACGAACTGCTCCTCGACGACACGATGGCCTACTCCTCGGCGTATTTCACGTATGACGGCCAAACGCTGCTCGACGCGCAGCGGGCCAAGCTGGACCTGATCTGCCGCAAGCTGGACCTCCAGCCCGGCATGCGACTGCTCGACGTCGGCTGCGGATGGGGTTCGCTGGTCCTGCATGCGGCCGAGCACTTCGGTGTACACGCCACCGGCGTCACGCTCTCGGCACAGCAGCGTGACTTCGTCGTGAAGCGGATCGCCGACCGCGGCCTGACCGACCGGGTCGAGGTGCGGCTGCACGACTACCGAGAGCTCGCCGGCACCGACATGCGCTACGACGCCGTCGCTTCGGTCGAGATGGGCGAGCACGTGGGGCAGGAGCAGTACCCGACCTACGCCGGCATCCTGTACGCGCTCCTGCGGCCCAAGGGGCGGCTGGTGCTGCAGCAGATGTCGCGCCACCCCGGCACCGCACCAGGCGGCGGGGCGTTCATCGAGGCCTACATCGCACCGGACATGCACATGCGGCCGCCGTCGGAGACGCTTCGATTTCTGGAAGATGCGGGTTTCGAAATCCGCGATGTGGAAGCGATGCGAGAGCACTACGTACGCACCGTTGCGCATTGGCAGGCGACGTTCGACGCGCGGTGGGACGAGTTCGTCGCGCTCCAGGGCGAGGAGGTCGCGCGGGTGTGGCGGCTGTACCTCGTGGGCGGCGCACTCGCGTTCGAGGAGGGCCGGATGGGCGTCGACCAGTTCCTCGCGGTGCGGCCCACCTCCGATGGCGAGACCGGCATGCCGGCGACCCGGCCGTGGGCGCTGGGTACGAACTCGACGTGAGCGCGTTCGACTTCGGCGCGTTCGCGGCCACCGTCGGCTACGCGGCGGCGGCAGTCACCGTCACGCTGCTCGTCACGTTCGGGGTGGCGAAGATCTGCGGACGGCACAACGTCATCGACACGACCTGGGGGCTGCTCTACGTCGTCATCGCGGTGGTGGCGTTCGCCGGCTCCGGCGGCCACGGCGACACCCTGCGGCGAGCGCTGCTCCTCGCGCTGCCGGTCCTGTGGGGGCTGCGGCTGGCGCAGCACGTGGGGCGGCGCTCGCTGGGCATGGGCGAGGACCCCCGTTACGACCAGCTGCTGAGCAAGGCGAGCGGCAACCGCGACCTCTACGCACTGCGCATGATCTACCTGCTGCAGGGCCTGCTGGCGCTGGTGATCGCCTCGCCGATCCTGGTCGGCGCGTTCGAGCCGCATCCGGTGCGAGTGGTCGCGTGGGTGGGCGTGGCGGTGTGGGCGCTCGGAGTGTTCTTCGAGTCCGTCGGCGACGCCCAGATGCAACGCTGGCGCCGCGAGCCCGAGCACAAGGGCAAGGTGATCGACGTCGGGTTGTGGCGCTACACGCGTCATCCCAACTACTTCGGCGACGCCTGCGTGTGGTGGGGGATCTTCCTGGTGGCCGCCGACTCGTGGCCCGGCGTCGTCACGATCTACTCTCCGGTGATCATGACGTTGTTGCTGACCAAGGGGTCGGGCGCACGGATCCTGGAGAGGCACATGAGCAAGCGCGACGGGTGGGACGACTACGCCGCACGCACCAGCATGTTCTTCCCGCTGCCCCCGAAACGCGTCTCCTCTCCCCGCTGAGTGGCGACATTCGCGCGTGAGTGGCGAGTTGTTACTCGCTACTCACGGCACTATGTCGCCACTCACCGGGGCGGGTCAGTTGCAAAGGACGGCCGCACCGCTGAACCGTCCGTGGGCGAGGTCGGCCAGCGCCTGTGGTGCGTCGGACATCGGGTAGGGCGTCGTCGTCGCCCGGACACCGAGGCGTTCGGCCAGCTGCAGGAACTGCTCGCCGTCGCGGCGGGTGTTCGCCGTGACGCTACGCAGCCGGCGCTCCTGGAACACCTCGCCGGCGTAGTCGAGCGCCGGGATCTGCGAGAGCCAGATGCCGGCCACCGCCAGCGTCGCGCCGCGGTCGAGCGCCCGCAGCGCCACCGGGACCAACTCGCCGGCCGGCGCGAACAGGATCGCGCCGTCGAGCGGTTCGGGCGGCGCGGCGTCGGCCTCGCCCACCGAGTCGACGCCGAGCTCGGTGGCGAGGCGGCGATTGCCGGCGCCGCGGGTGAGCACGTGCACCCGCAGGCCCTGCCGCAGCGCGACCTGCGCGGTCAGGTGCGCGCTGCCGCCGAAGCCGTAGATACCCAGCGCGCCGCCCGGCGTGACGTCGGCACAGTGCAGCGCGCGGTAGCCGATGATACCGGCGCACAGCAGCGGCGCGGCCTGCTCGTCGTCGATGCCCTCGGGCAGCGGGTAGGCGAACGCCTCGTCGACGACGCAGGCGTCGGCGTAGCCGCCGTCGAGGTCCCAACCGGTGAAGCGCGGGTGCTCGCACAGGTTCTCCGCCCCGCGCCGGCAGAACCGGCAGGCGCCGTCGGTGCCGGCCAGCCAGGCGACACCGATCCGGTCGCCGACCGCGAAGCGGCGGCAGTCGGGGCCCAGCGTGTCGACCACGCCGACGACCTCGTGGCCGGGCACCGTGTCGGGCCGGTGCGGCGCGAGGTCGCCCTCGGCCAGGTGCAGGTCGGTGCGGCACACACCGCAGCAACGGATCCGGATCCGCACCTGACCGCGCCCAGGTTGCGGTGTGTCACGTTCGAGCGCAGCGAGCGGGCCGGTGTCGATCGGGCCGGGCTCGTGCACCACCCAGCACCGCATCCCGCCTCCGCCCTCCCCATCCCTGCTGTTGAGTGGCGACATCTGCATGTCAGTGGCGAGTTGGTACTCGCCACTGACGCCATTATGTCGCCACTCAACGGGGTGGTGGCCAGGATTCGGTCAGCTGATGTCGCCGCGCAGGACGCTGATGTTGCTGAACGTCAGATCGCTGCTCTTCTGCACGCTGACCTGGACGTACTTGAAGTTCGAGCGGACCTGCGGGGCAACGGTCAGCGTCGCCGTGTTGTCGGTGCCGAGCGTGCCGATGGCGGCCAGGTTCTTGCCGGCGCGGTCGACCAGCCAGACCTCGTAGACGCTGGCGGCGCCGGGCCTCGGGAGCTTGGTCGCGTCGATCTTCAACGTGCTGCCGGCGATCGTCAGCTTTGCGGGGTGCCTGCCGACGTCGATGGGTGCCAGTGCAACGGAACGACCGCTGGACGTCGAGGTGTTCGACGCCACCACGCCGATCGCGATGCCGCCGCCGGCGATCACCGCAGCGGCCACCGCGGCCGCGATCCAGCGGCGCCGATGCGACGGCCGCGCAGACGCGGGCGGGGTGGCCGCCGACGTAGCCGGCTCGGCGCGCAGTCGGGCGAACAGGTCGCTCAGGTCCGGCAACTGCTGCGGCTCGGTCGGTTCGCCGTCTGCCGCGTGGCGTCCGGCCGGGTGGACTAGTACCGGCGGGGGTTCGTCGCCGGGCTCGGGGGCGAACACCTGCGCGGCGAAGCGGTGCGCCGAGGTCAGCGAGGCGTGCGCGACCACGGCGGACACCAGCTCGTCCTGGCAGTCGGGGCAGGTGCGCAGGTGCTCGGCGGCGGCCATGGCCTCGTCTCGGGTGGCCTCGCCGGTGAGCAACCGCGGCAGGTCGTCCGAGACGTGGGGGCTCTGCAGTTCGGTCATCATCGCCCTCGCGAATTCTCGAGCAGGCCGGCGAGCCGTTGCAGGCCGCGGGCCGTTCTGGTCTTGACGGTGCCGAGCGGCACATCGAGCGCGGACGCGATCTCGCGCTGGGTGTATTGGGCGAAGTACGCCATCTCGATGACCTCGCGTTGCAGCTCGGGGAGCAGGTCGAGTGCGCCGCGGACCTCGTCGGCCCACACCAGCCGCTCGGCGATCTCGCGGCCGTCGTCGCCGGTGATCTCGCGCATCGACTCGATCGGCACCACCACGTCGCGGCGTTTGCGTAGGTGGTCGATCGCGCGTTTGCGGGCAATGCCCAGTACCCACCCGCGCAGCGACTGCTCGGGGTCGAAACGGGCGTGCACCCGCCAGACCTCGTAGAAGACGCGCTGCATCACGTCGTCGATGTCTGGCTGCGGCACGTATCGCGACAGGTAGGACATGACGAGCGGACCGAGGGCCCGGTATGCGGCTTCGAGCGCCTCCGGGTCGCCGCGGTTGAGTCGCTCGCCTATCTCGGCGAGGGCAGGCTCCACATCCATGTGTTCGAGTCGGGCCCCACCCTCGGTTCCACCAGTCGGGCGCGCGGGCTCAGCGCTTTTGCATCGGGACGAACTCCCGCTCGGCGGCGCCGGTGTAGAGCTGGCGCGGGCGGCCGATGCGGGTCTCCTCGTCGCGGATCATCTCGTGCCACTGGGCGATCCAGCCGGGCAGACGGCCGATCGCGAACAGCACCGTGAACATGCGGGTCGGGAAGCCCATGGCCCGGTAGATCAGGCCGGTGTAGAAGTCGACGTTCGGGTACAGCTTGCGGGACACGAAGAAGTCGTCCTCGAGCGCGGCCGCCTCGAGCTCGAGGGCGATGTCGAGCAGTTGGTCGCGCTTGCCCATCGCCGACAGCACGTCATCGGCAGATCTCTTCACGATCGCCGCGCGCGGATCGTAGTTCTTGTAGACGCGGTGCCCGAAGCCCATCAACTTGACGCCGGCCGCGCGGTTCTTGACCTTGGTGACGAAGTCCGAGACGTCGCCGCCGTTGTCGCGGATCTGCTCGAGCATCTCGAGCACCGACTGGTTGGCCCCACCGTGCAGCGGGCCGAACAGCGCGTTGATGCCCGCGGACACCGACGCGAACAGGTTCGCCTGCGACGACCCGACCAGCCGCACGGTCGAGGTGGAGCAGTTCTGCTCGTGGTCGGCGTGCAGGATGAACAGCATGTCCAGCGCCTTGGCCAGCGCCGGGTCGACCTCGTAGGGCTCGGCCGGGAAGCCGAAGGTCATGCGCAGGAAGTTCTCCACCAACCCGAGCGAGTTGTCCGGGTAGAGGAACGGCTGGCCGATGCTGGTCTTGTACGCATACGCCGCGATCGTCGGCAGCTTGGCCAGCAGCCGGTAGGTCGACAGCTCGGACCGCGTCGTCGTTGAACGGGTCGAGGGAGTCCTGGTAGAAGGTCGACAGCGCCGAAACGGCCGACGACAGCACCGGCATCGGGTGCGCGTCGCGTGGGAACCCTTCGAAGAAGCGCTTGAGGCCCTCGTGCAGCAGCGTGTGCCGGCGGATGTTGTCCTCGAAGTCGGCGAGCTCGGACCCGTGTGGGCAGTTCGCCGTTGATCAGCAGATAGCTGACCTCGAGGAAGGTCGACCGGTCGGCCAGCTGGTCGATCGGGTAGCCGCGATAGCGCAGGATGCCGGCGTCGCCGTCGATGTAGGTGATGGCCGACGAGCAGGACGCGGTGTTCGCGAACCCGGGGTCATAGGTGACCAGCCCGGTCGTCGACAGCAGCTTGCTGACGTCCGCGCCGGCGGCGCCCTCGACTGCCGCACGGATCGGCAGGTGCAGCGGGTCCTGATCCGGGGCAGTGAATACGGCAGCGTCGGACATGGCGCTCCTCTCGGCGTCGTTGCGCCGACCCTACTGCCCGCTCTCCCGCGACCACACGGCCGATGTGTCCGGAGCCACTGGGGTCAGCCGAAGACGCCGGTGAGGACCAGCACCACCAGGACGACGGTGACGGCGAACACCCCGACGATCAGCCACACCCACCAGGGCGTGCCACGATCGGGCTCGATCACCACCGGGGGCGGCGCCGCGGGCGCCGGCTGGACCGGGGGCGGCGGCGGCGGGGGCGCGAGCGGGCGCATCGGGAGCTCGCAGCGCACGCACACGACGGCGCGCACGGTGTTGGGCTCGGCGCAGTGCGGGCAGGGCACCGAGGCCAGCGTCGTGCGCCCGACGGTACCGGGCAGCCGGCGCAGCGACTCGGTGGCGCCGCCGTCCGCGCGGTCGCGGGTCACCCGCTGCGGCACCCAGAACAGGGGGAAGTCGCACCGCTCGCAGAAGTCCGCGGCGTCGCGGCGGCTCACCTGCACCTGCTGGGTGGCGCCGCACTCCGGGCAGGTCACCAGCTCGCGCGTCCCGACGTCGAGACCCACCGCGGCCACCACCACGCCGTCGGCCTCGGGTGTCGTGATCGCCGTGGGCGCGTCGATGCGCCCGGTCGGCGTCGCGTCGCTGCCGGGGCGCAGTGCCTCGAGGTAGTCGCCGTAGCTCGACGGCGGCGCTCCCACCTGCGCGCGTTCCGCCGGCACCGCGTGCCGAGCCGCGGTGTCGTCGAAGGCATCCTCGTCGTGCGCGGTCATCGATGCGCCTCCTGCCAGGAGCGCCAAACGCAGCGTTCACCCACGAACAGCTCCGCACGCGTATGGGCGGGCACCTCGTCGCGCACCAGCGCCACGAAGTCCGACTCCGGCATCCAGCCCGTCGACTCCACGGTCATCGTCACCCACGCGGTGTCCGCCGGCGCCTCGCCGTCGCGCCACACGCCGCCGCCGTCGCGGACCTCGGCCGGTGCGCCGCTGGCCAGCTCCAGAAAGCGGGCCAGCCCGCGTGCGGTCCCGCGCCAGGTGAGGGTCTGCGCGGAGCTGCGCGCGATGCGCCGCTGCAGCTCGTCGGGCAGCGACGCATCGATGGCGCCGCCGCCGATCCACGAGCTCATCCAGCGAACCATCGCGTCCGGCGCGACGGTGAGGTCCAGGACGTTGTCGACGTTGTCGGCGTCCTCGAGCAGCGAGGCGGCGACGGTCTGGAAGATGGACACGAAGCGCACGAAGAAGTCGCTGCCCAACATGCCGACAGGGAGCTGGTCGAGCAGCCAGCTCGGGCTGCGCGGGGCGGTGCGCACGCCGTCGGGCGCCCGCAACCCGCGGGGAACGATCGAGGTCATGCGGGCCGCCCGCGAAGTCGTGGAGCGTTCTGTGCGGGGCGATTTCGTGTGGTGCTCATCGCACGACCACCTGATGCGGGGCGGACAGGAACAGCGAGTGCGCGTCGAGGCGGATGACGTCCTTGGCCGCGCCGAGGCGGCGACCGGTGCGCAGGTCGTACTCGAACAGCAGCAGCTCATCGACGCGTTCGACGCCCTCGACGGTCTCGATGAGCTGGGTGACCACGGCGGCGTTGATGTCGACGTCGAAGGGCCAGCCGGTGCCGTCCGGGCCGCCGTAGAGCGGGTTGACGAACCGGGTGAGCGTGTCGAGCACCCGCTGGCGCACCAGCGCCGCCGGGCGCCCGGGCCCGGCGTGCAGCAGCACCGCCGCCGACACCCCTTGGTAGTAGGGCGTGCCGACCTCGATCGCGGTGCCGACGAGCCGGTGCGCGTCGAGATGCTCGGTGATCCGGCGCAGCAACGGGGCCGGGATGGCGAACTCGTCGAGGGTGTGTTTGGTGGGGTCGGAGCGCAGCTGCGGCACCACGAGCAGCCGCACCGAGCCGTTGTCGCGGCGCGGCAGGCAGGCAACGCGCCCGGGCGACCTCGATCGACGACTCCAGCGTCAGCCGCTCGTAGTCGCCGGCGGTCACCGCGCGCTGGCCGGTGCGCAGCGTGAGCGGTCCGCGCACGCGCGCCTCGGCGATCGTCTCGGCGTCGACGCCGCCGGTGGCCGCGGAGAGGTTCACCACCGCGCGCACGAACGGCACTGTCGAGCGCATCACGGTCAGCGTGCGGGCGCCGACGTTGCCGTGCGCACCGCCGCCGTGCCGGTAGCCGCTGACGCGGATCTGCGCGCCGTCGCGCGGGATCTGCCCGTGCTGGCGCACCGTCGCCGTCGGGATAGCGCACCCGCGGGCCGAAGTGCACGAGCCCGCTGCCGCTGTCCCAGCACGTAGTGGCGGTCCTGCGGCCCGGACGCGGTGAAGTCCTCGACCTCGGTCCACTCGACAGCGCCGTCCGGATCGACCACCGATACCGCTTCGGCCTCGCGGCGCGGCAGCACCGGGCTGTGCGGACACCTTGAAGGTCTGCGCCGGCCGGCCGTCGCTTCGCCCGATCGTCTCCGCCGGGATGTTCTCCGAGTGCTCGGCGCCGACGGTGCCGCCCAAGGTCGCGGCGGTGATCGAACGCACCCGCGGCGACACTTGGTAGGTGGGCTGGCCCGGCTGCGGCACGAGCAGGCGCACCCGCAGCCAGTACGCGGCCACGTTGCCGATCGTCAGCAACTGATGCTCCACCGGAATCAGCAATACGACGTCACCGTCGCGGTTGAGACCGCCGGTGCTGTCCTCGGTCACGTGTGCGACGAGCCACGCCTCGCCGTTCCACACCTCCCACATCAGCGGCGGGTTGCGCGGATCGACCCCGATGCCCTCGGCCTGTGCGGAAAACGAAAGCCGCAGCGCCGTGCCGGCGAGGCTTTCCGAGAACCCGAGATGGAACGCGTCGCCGGGAGTCAGTTCCGGCGAGGCGAAGCAGGCGACTCCGGCGAGGTCGAACCGCACGCCGTCCCACACGTCGGTGGCGCGGTCGCCGTGGACAGTGGTCGTCATCGCCGCGAACAGTTTGGGTGGGGAGATCACCAGGTCGCGCGAGGTGGTGAACACGACGGCCTCGGCACTGCCGCTGCTCGCGCCGGCGGTGGTCATCGCCTGCGTGCCGGCCGGTACGACCACCGGGGTCTCGAGCACCGTCGACAACCAGAACGTGAGGTCGACACGCGCTGCCGATGGCGGGAACGGCTCGATGCCGACCATGTTCAGGAAGTGGACGTAGAGGCGTTCGGGCACCTGATTGACGCGGTAGAGCACCATCTCGCTCATCCACGCGAACAACTCGATGAGCGCGACGCCCGGGTCGGACACGTTGTGATTCGTCCATTCCGGGCAGTACCGCGGGATGAGGCGCTTGGCTTCGTCGACGATGTCCTGGAACTTGCGATCGTCGAGCTGCGGGGCGGGCAGTGGCATGGGCGCTACTCCGGCTCGTGCGGGATGACGTAGAACGGGAACACCAGGTTGCGGGCGTCATTGGTGGCCCGGACCCGGTAGGAGACGTGCACCCGGACGACACCGTCGTTGGTCTCGTCCCCGGTCGGGGTCACCTCGTCGACGACGACACGCGGCTCCCATTGGCCCAGCGCCTCGTACACGGCCTGGGCCACCAGCCCGAACAGGCTTGGCGTGATGGGCTCGAAGAGCAGGTCCCAGATCTCGCAGCCGAAGCTCGGGCGCATGACGCGCTCGCCCGGCGCGGTCGCGAGGATGATCAGGATCGAGCGTTCGATGTCGTCGGCGGTGTCGGTGAGCCGGATCGACCCGGTGTGGTCGACGCCGAGCGGCCAGCAGAACCCACGGCCGACGAAGTCGGCGTCGTAGGTCGCCGGCTCTTCCGGGCGCACGGGCAGGAACTCGCTCAATTGATCGCCACCATCGCGCCCTTGAGGGTCAGCGGCCCGCCGGCCTCGACGCTACCCGTCGCGTCGGCCTTCACCTGGACCTGCGCACCCTGCACCGCCGCCTGCGACGTCCCCTTGAGGGTGGCCGTCGCACCCGCTTCGAGCTTGAGTTCAGCCTTGGCCTTGACGGTGATGTTGTTGCCCTCGATCGTCACGTCGCCGCTGGAGCTGATGTCGAACTTCGCCGAACCGGCCTTGATCGTGAGTGGCTTGCCTTCAGCGAGTTCGATGTCGAACCGGTCGGCGCCGAGGCGCAGCTTGTGCTCGGCGGTGCCGACGAGCAACAGGATGTGCTGCTGTTCGGGGCCGTCGCCGTCGGCGAGCTCGATCGCGTGGTTCTTGCGAGAGGTGATCCTGCGATAGTTCACTTTGCCGTCGGCCACGTAACTCGGCCCGGTCGGCAGCGTGTTGCGTTTGCTGTACAGACCGCCGATCACGACCGGGCGGCGGGTGTCGTTGTGCTCGAACGCGACGAGCACCTCGTCCTTCACCTCGGGATGGAACACCGCACCGCGCGCGTTGCCGGCGCCCAGCGCGATCACCCGCGCCCACGGGCTCTCCACTTCACCGTTGATGCCGGTGTAGCGGATCTTCACCCGGCCCGCGTGGTCCGGGTCGTTGGCATCGGTGACAACCCCGACCACCACGCCGGCCATGTGGAAGCCGGGATCCGGTGCGGCCGGGCCGAGGGTGTCGACGAGGCCGGCGGGGCGGCGCGCGCCCGTGGTGAAACGGGTGACGAACCCCCCGCGGTCGTACACGTGCTCGACCGCGGTCACCAGGTAGTTGCCGGACGCCGGCCCGGCGTGTTGCACCTTCACGGTGACACCCGGTTTGATCGCGCTGTCGACGTCCGCGGTGCCGCGGGCGACCAGTGCGCCCGCCGCCCAGTCGTCGTAGAAGGCCCCGGCCATCACCTTGGCCTCGTTGGTGGTGAGCGGGCGCCGGTCGGCGACCGCGGTCGCCGCGGCGGTGAGCTTATTCGCCGGCGTTGTTCCGGAATACGAAGCGAGCAGCGCGGGGGGCCGGCCGCCCGGTCCGACGGGGTTCTTGTCGGTGACGTTCTGCTGCTGGTCCGGGTCCCAGCCGTGGACGCTGACCGACGTCGGTCGCAGGCCGGACGCGCGGACCGAGAACTCCTGCAGGTCTTCGCCCAGCGTGAGGGTCGCGGCCACTGCGCCAAGCTTGAGCTTGGTGACCACCAGGGTCGAGTTGTCGTCGACGAACCACGCGAAGCCGAGCCGGTCGGCGATCATCTCGAGAAACGCGAGATCGGTGCCGGCCTGGAGCAGGTACTCCATGGTCAGCGTCGTCGTGTCGATCTTCGGTCGCAGGCCGTGCCGGCGCGCGATCTTCTGCAGCACCTCGGTGTACGTGCCGTTGAGGTAGGTCGCCACCTCGGTGCCGCGCGCCAGCTTGTAGGCCCCGTCGTCGGCGACGACGACCAGCTCGGGAGCGTGTCCGGCGTACTGCTCGAGATTGACGCCGGTGACCGTCCCCTCGAAAAGCGTGCCGGCACCCGGCTCGCCGATGGTGATCGTCGTGCCCAACGCGAAGGTGTCGGCCGCCGACAGTGTGTATCCGAAGTCACCGAAGCGCAGCGTGGCGCGGCCGACCAAGCCGGTGGCGCGCTCGATCCGCGCCGAGACCAGCTTGTCCAGCACGTCCGCGTTGAGCACAGTGCCGTCCCGCTTGATCCCGGGCGCGATCGCGCCGATGCCGGCAGCCGGCATCAGAAGTCCAGTTGCGGAATCGTCAACAGCGAGCCCGGGCGGATCGCGAGTGGATCCTCGACGTTGTTCGCGATCGCGAGCGAGCGCCAACGTGTCGCGTCGCCGTAGTAGCGTGCGCTGATCCGGTCGAGTGTCTCGCCGCGCTGGATGCGGTGCACCCGGTGCGGCCGGGGCGTGCCGGAGGTGGGGTTCTGCCGCAGGAACGCGTCGTCGGGTTTGAACTGCTGCAACGACAACCCGACCCGCGCGCGCAGCGGGACGCCCTCCGAGGAGAAGAAGTCGAAGGTGATGTCGGCCTTGGTGATGACGGCCTTGAACGACTTGAGCTTGCCCCAGTGGAATTCGACGTAAGGTGGCCGGCCGTTGTTCAGCTTTTCGTTGTAACCGGGCAGGTCCGGGTCGATCTCCATCTTCTTCAGCAGTTTGCTGGTGTACTTCGTGACCGGGTCGCCGGTGTCGGTGGTGTCGAAGAACAACGAGAACGACAGACTGCCGGCCTCCTGACCGGCGAACACGGCTGTGGGCGGCCCCTGCCCCGGATTCGTCATGCTGTCCCAGCTGTTGGCCACCGTGAGCGTGATCGTCTCCGGGTTGAACAGGCACTTGATGGATTTCGTCTTCGCCTCGCCCTCGAAGGTGAGGTAAGCCTTCTCCAGTTCGCCCATCAGAATCCCCCCAGGTTGTGTCGCCGGCCCCGGCGTTCCAGTTCGTCGACGACCCGCGCCTCGATGCGGTCGACAACCTTGTCGGTGAGCTCCTGCAGTGCCCGCGGGTCGTCGAGCAGCGAACGGTCGCCGGTCGGCCGGTCGGGGGACGGCCTGACGTTCGATGGCATGCGATGGGCTCCCGTCGCGACGGTGGGGATCGCCGGCTCGACCGCGGCCGGGAGGCTGGCGGCGGCGTGCTGGGATCCGAATTTCGCGGCGAACAGTGCCGCGGTGGAATCGATCAACGACGGCCGCAGCCCGCCGTCCGGGCCGGGCACGAGGCGCGACTCTGCGGCCTTCGCCGGGGCGGCGGCCGGCGCGCGGCCGGGCTTCGGTGCGGAAACCGAAATCGACACCCGAGGGGGGGCCGGCACGAAACGGCGCAACCCGCGCGCTGTGTCGGCGGCGCTGTCGCGAGCCACCCGGGCACGTTCGCGCAGCGACGCGCCGGCCCGCTCGGCGGAGTCCTTGGACTTCGCGGCGAGGGTGGCAGCTCGGGTCAGTGCGACGTCGAGGCGGCTGGGCTTGCGAGCGGGACTGAAACCGGCGGGCGCCGCCCGGGTCGCGGCCACCGCGGCCGGTGTCGTTGCGGTCGAGGCGACGCCGGCGACCCGGGCCTGGGTGGCGGGGCCGAAGGCCGACGCGAGCGCCGACCACTCCGTGGCGACCGGGCGCTTCGGCCGATGCCCGTTGGCGAGCAGTCCGGTCATCGCGAGGCTGCCGGTGCGGTGGGCGGCCAGGGTCAGGTCGCGCCGGGTGCGGCCGATCGTGTCGACCCGGACGGGTTCTGGCCGGCGGCGGGCAACGACGGCCACCGAGGTCGCCACGTGTGCCGGCGTCGGCTCGCTGACGGCGGTGGGCAACCGCCGGGTACTGCCCAGCTCGATCGGCAAGCGGGTCGCTGCGGCGCGGGCGTCAGCGCGCGGCCGGGTGGGTGTGGTGACACCGGGCGCTGCCGCAGCGGTTCGTGCCGCGACAGCGGCCGGGCCGAGTGCCGCGATGCCGCGCCCGGCCGCCAACCTGATGCCCCCGCGCCGTTCGCCGGTGACCTCGGCGGGGGTCCACGTGCTGCGGTGCGGCGCCCGCTCGGCACGCATCGCCGCACGCAGCGAGCGGAACGGGCGTGACTTGGTGACGTCCGCGTTGGCGATCCGCGACAGGCTCGGCAACACCGGCAGGCGCAGCGACGCCGTGTCGACGCGCAACCGTGTGGTCGGGCGCCCCGGCGGGCGGCGCAGCGCACTGCGCACCGGGCGGGGCAGCTGCGGGCGGCGCGCGGCCAGCGTGAGGGCGGCGAGCCCGCCGAGCCGCATCGTCAATGTGGCTGCGCCACCCGGTGGGCGCCGTCGGTCGCGGTGTGCGGCCAGCTGCACGGCGTCCGCGTGCGGCACAGATCGTTCGGACAGCCGTGAGGTTCGCGCCGGCAACCACGTACGTGCCGGGGTGGGCGGCGCTGTCGTGGCGCTGCGATGCGCGACCGTTGTCGCCGCGGCGCTCGCCGTCGCCGCCGTGGCCGGGCCGGCCGGTGCCGACTCGGCACGCGGTGTGTCGCGGTGCGGCCCGGAGCGCGCGGGTGGCTTCGGCGGCGGTTCCGGACGTTGCTGCGCGGCCGGCCGGTGCGGGTCGGGCGCTGGTTTGGGCGCCAGCCTGGGCTTGGGCGGTGGCGCAGGAGGTGTGCGCGGTCGTGCCGGCGGCGGGTGCGGACGTGTCTCGCCGGCCCGCGCATCGGCCCGTGCCCGCCCGGCGGTGAGCTTGGCGACGTCGTGCGACGTCGTCATCGGCCCGGCGGCGACCGTCTCGGCATCACGGCGCACCGGCGCCACGGTCGCGACGAGACTCGCGAGGATGCCGCCGGGCACGTGGTTCGATTCGTCGCGAATCTGTCGCACCGCGTGCGGCAACCCGCGCCGCAGTGGCTCCGGTGGCTCGGCGGGTGCCGTGCGCCACCAGCGGTGTGCCCGCACCTCGACGTGCGGAATGGGACGCCACCAGCGCGGCGGGCGCAGCGGTGCGGACCGGATCGGCGCGACCACGACGGCGCGCGGGCCACGCAGCGATCGACGGACTCGCTCGGCTTGGGCCAACGCGGCGGCGAAGCGTCGCGATGCCGATGCGATGCTGCCGATGCGTGCCGGTCGAGGCCGCGTCGGCGGCGGTCCGGGTTGCCGCAGCCGCCACACGAGGTCGCGGCCGAGGTGCAGCTCCGCGACCGAGTCGTTCGCCCGGCTCGTCACGACAGCCCGAAGGTCGTGCTGCTGAAGCCGTGGTGGGCGATCTCCAGCTCCTCCTCGAGCTGCGTGCGGTAGTTCTCGGCGGAGAACTCCGGGCCTCGCCACCGGACCGGGTAGGCGTCGCGCAGCGTCCACGCCCGCAGCGGGATGCCCAGCGAGTCGATGGCGATGATGGCCGCCCACTGCCGTTCCAGCTTGTTGTCCTGCTTGGCGAAGCCCGAACCCGAGGTCTTCTTCACCCAGCTGAACAGTGCGTCGCTTTGCATCAGGCCGCGTTTGAAGGTGATGTTGGGCCAGGTCATGCGGCCCGGAAACTTGTGCACGAAGCTGTTCTGGCCGCCCTCGCTCACCAGGACCGGCTCGACCGTCATCTCGAGCCCGCGGACCTCTTTGAAGATGCCGATCTCCACGTCCTCGACCTCGAACAGGAACCGGTTCGCGGTCGTCGGCTCGAGGCCGAGCGGCAGCGTGCTCAGTACGAGCTGACCCGGCCTGATGCCCTTACGCAAACTCCCGCACCGCCTGCCATGCTCGCTCGTTCAACGCGACAACCGCTCGCACCATCCGCACCCGATCCATGTGCTCGAGATCGAGCAAGGTGTCCAACGGCCAGTGCAGGTGATAGGCCAGATAGGCGATCTCCTGCCAGATCGCGTCGGCGGGATAGCGCATCATGGCCTAGAGCGTCGAGCGCCGCAGCTCCTCGACCGCGGCCCGCACCGGTGGCCGGTCGTCCTCTTCATCGCCGTGGGCCGACCATTCGATACCGGACAAGTCGTCCGGCGGCGCCGTCTCGCCCGGACGGGCCGGGGCAGGATCGCCGAGCAGCGTCGCCTCCTGCTGCGAGCGGATCAGCTCGTCGTATTCCTCCTGGCTGCCGAAATTGATCACGCCGTAGAAATCCTGGAGGAACGCGAGGTCCACCGCGAACAGGTTCTCGATCTCGTGCGTGGTCACCAGCTCGAGGTCGCCCAGCCGATCGACGACGCGGGCCAGTACGAGGATGGTCAGTCGCGGATCGTCCGGCCCCGTCACCGTGGGATCGCGCAGCGGGTCCAGTTCATCGCGCGCGGTGGCCAGGCGCATGGTGCCGGTGCGGTGCAGTCGGCCCTGGCCGTCGATGTAGCCGCGCGGGAGCGTGAACTCGTAGCGGGTGTTGAGCGCCGGCATCGCGTTACTTGATTCGTTCCATGCGCTCGACGACCAGGGTGATCGTCTCCTTCATCGCTTCTTGCGAATCGGTGCTCAGCGGGTCGGTGGCGATCTTGCTCGGCCAGCCGTTGAAGAAGTTGAACCGGCCGACCTCGTCGTACGCGCTGTCGTAGAGCACGATCGAGCCGTTCTTGCGGGTTTCCGAGCGGGAGGCAGCCTTCATGCCGCCGTCGCGGATACGCAGGAACCACGTCCACAGCGGGTCGCTCTTGGCATTGAGCGGGGCCATCCGGGTCACCGTGATCTCCGGCGCCTTCAGCACCCCGCCGAGTGTCTTGACGTGCTGCTGCTTGCCGTCCTTGCCGTTCTGGGCGATGGACACGACATCGAGTTCGATCTCCAGACCGGACACGCCGGACAGGACGAGGTTCTCGCCGTCGAGTTCGAGATAGAAATTGCGGGCGACGATCGGGTCGTTGCTGATCAGGTCATTCGGCATTTTCGGTGATCCTCAGAACGTCGGGACGGGCGGGGGGAAGGGTCAGGCGGCGACCTGCTTCTGTTGACTGATCCGGAACACCACGAACTCGGCCGGCTTGACCGGCGCGATGCCGACCTCGACGACGAGCTTGCCGGCGTCGATCGACTCCGGCGGGTTCGTCTCGGCGTCGCACTTGACGTAGAACGCCTGGTCCGGCGTCGCGCCGTACAGCGCGCCGGCCGACCACAGGCCGCGCAGGAAACCGGTGAGCGTGCGGGACACGCCTTCCCACAGCGACATGTCGTTGGGCTCGAACACCGCCCACTGGGTGCCGTCGAGGATCGTCGCCTCGACCATGTTGAACAGTCGGCGCACGTTGATGTAGCGCCAGTCGCTGTCCGAGGCGAGGGTGCGCGCCCCCCAGATCCGGATCCCGCGGGTGCCGAACGGGCGGATGCAGTTGATCCCGATCGGGTTCAGCAGCGACTGCTCGTTCTGCGTGACGGCCCGCTCGATGTCGAGGACACCGCGGATGGTGTCGTTGGCCGGCGCCTTCCACACCCCGCGGGTCTCGTCGGTGCGGGCCCAGACGCCGGCGACGTGCCCCGACGGCGGGACGAACATCTCGGCGTCACCGTTCATGCCGATCGGGTTCTCGACCTTGATCCACGGGTAGTACAGCGCGGCGAAGGCCGAGTCGTACATCGCGGTCTCCGAGCGCCACTCCTTGATCTGCTGCGGCGTCATGCCGGGCGGCGCGTCGAGCACGGCCATCCGGTTGCCGTTCTGCTCGCAGTGGGAGATCAGCGCCGTCTGCACGGCCTTCCACATGTTCAGGTCGATGCTGCCGTCGTCCTTCGTCGCGGCCGTGACGAGGTCCGGGACCGCGACCATCGTGACGTCCTCGGCGATCGCCAGGCCGTTGATGCCGGCACGCGCCGTCTCTGAGCCGGCGAACTTGCGGCCGGTGACCGAGATCTTGCGCGGTGCGGCCTTCGCCAGCGCGTACTGACCCGGCTTGAGCAACTCGAGTTGGCTGCCGAGATCGACGCCCTTGTCGAGCCCGAGCTCGACCTTGACCTTGGTGGAGTCCTTGTTCACCACGGTCTTGACGTCGCGGGCGCCACCGAAGGTGAGGTTCGGGAAGCGCTCGACCGGCTCGCCGCTCTCGATCACCGTCAGGGTGAACGACGCCGGACCTTCGGCATCCTCGCCCTGGTCCGGGCTGTCCTCGAGGTCGTCGGTGCTGATCGCGATCGAGATGTCCGCATCCGGGTCGACGCTGCTGACCTGCAGCGGCGAACCCAGCGCGCGGTCGGCGGCCGGCAGCGCGAGCTGCGCCGGTTCGCCCGAGGGGTCGGTGTTGGGCACCCGGCAGATGTAGGCGATGGCTCCGCCGTTGGCGAAGTAGCCGTAGACCGACAGCGGCAGCATGCAGCCCGGCGCGAAACTGCCGTAGAGGCTCTCGAACTGGGTCCAGCTGGTCACCAGGCGTGGTGCGGCGCCGGTCGGGTCGTTCGGGTCGTCGTGCGGTGCGCGCTCGGTGAATCCGACGAATGCCGCAACCGCAGTCGGTGCCGCGGTCAGCACCTTCTGCGCCGAAGGGACTTCCTCAACGTAGACACCAGGTGCTGTGTACGTGGGCATGCGCGCTCCAAACCGGTCTGGGGGGATTTCACAGCCGGCAAAAGATTATCGCCACGCCGTGGAATCCCGGCGGACACAATTGCGACAGTTTCAAAGCCTGAATCGGCGCGGAATTCGTGGCATTCACGACGACTGGGTGCGGACCGTTCCCGGCGAGGTCATGGCGATGACCCCGCCCCACGCACAGTTGCACGTGGAGCCGGCCGTCAGGGCCTGCATTCCGCCGAGCGTGGTGCGCGCGGCGCCCGGCTTCCACGGTGTCGTCACCGGCACGCACGGCATGGGCGTCAGCACCCCGAGTGCGGCGCTGGTGGCCGCAGCGACGGTCGGGTTCGCCAGGCTCGAACACATGCCGAACGGCGGGATGTTGACCAGGGGCGCGCAGTCGCTGATCGTCGCGGCGGGCTTGCCCTCGATCGTCACTCGCGAGGTCGGCAGCGGGATCAGCGATGCCGGCGCGAGCCCGAAGCTGCACTGCAGCATGGCGCCGAGCGCCGCGTTGGGAGGCACCGGATGCCTTACTGTTTCGAGCCTTTGACCGACGCGGTGAGCGTCGAGCCGGTGGTGGTGACGAAGCAGATGACGTTGCGGTCGTCGGCCTGTTCCCAGCTACGCGCCGACGGCAGCAGGTAGGTGAAGAAGAGGCTGGAGTCGAGATAGTCGACGCCGACGTAGCCGGCGTAGCGCTGCGCACACGCACCCTGCGCGAAGGTGGTCAGCACGTCGTTGCCCGGGTAGGACGAGATCAGCGACGGCGCCGCGGTCGGTCGCAGGGCGCGGCCCGACGTCGAGAACGGTACGATCGCGTAGGACTCCTGGGTGTGCGCCTTCGAGCACGGCGTGCGGGTCAGCGTGCTCAGCTGCACCTTGACGCTTGTCGGGGCGGTGAAGCATTCCCCGGTCTTGACCGAGAACACCGAAATCTGTTTCGTGCCCGAATCGCTGCCCGTGCAGGCGGCCAGCCAGACAACGCAGAGCAGCACAATGCCGCAGCGCCGCAACGCGGTTATCGGGGCCATCACCAGCGGACACTACAAGCTCGATTCCGTCGATGACTGTCGCAAAAGCGATAACGCCCTTGTCGGACCCCGCGCCGTCGTTACGCTGCCGACATGTCCATCACCGTGGTGATCGCACGCGACGAGGTCGGAGCCCCCTCCACCCGCGAGGTCTACGAGACCGGTGTCAAATTCACGACAGAAAGCGGCGACCTGTCGATTCTGTCCGACCGTCCGCAGTTGCTGGCCCGCTACGGCTCGGGCAACTGGTTGTCGGTACATGTCGACGACAACGTCACCGTGATTTCCGAGAAGCCGGCCGAATCGAGTGACGACTTCGACTTCGGTGGTCTCGACGACGACTCGTCGGGTTCGGATGACGCGCCGGCCGAGGCCGAGTCGTCGGATGACGCAGCTGCGCCGGACGCGCCGAGCCAGGACGAGGTCGCAGCGGTCTCCTGATTCGCACCGACGGCCGTTGCTGTGATCGCTGCGTGCCGGCGCACCCGGACATGACACTTCGCGTTCCGGGCCGGAAGCGGGCAAATCCCCGCTGACGCACGGTGACCGCGCGCGTGGTTACCGGCGAGTCAGGTCCCGTATTCAGTGCCGCTGGCGCCCGTACGCCGGGCCGATGCCCCGAATGTGCCGATTGCTCTCCGTGACGAAACCGTGAGTCAAGATTGCGACACTTCATTGCAGATTAACCTCGCGGCGGGCGAAGCTGACCGGGCGGATGTCGACCGAGCGAAGGTGTGCCCATGACACAAACGAAGCCGAGTGGCGAGATGGTCATGAGACGCGAGATTCTGGGTCACGTCGCCGCACGCGATGTGCCGGTGTCCCAGCGCGGCCTCGAACCGGCCGTTGCTTCGACCGTTGGCGACCATTTGCTGCCGCTCGAACCCTGATCCGGTCGCGGCGCGCTGCATTGCGCGCATAGGAAGTCCTGCGTGGGCCCGCTACCTCCGGGCCCGCTGGTCTCGTGCGTCCTGAAATGGAGTCAGCAGTGCCGCAGTTCGGTTGTCGGACTTGACGTAGTACCGCGTCGCATGCGGGAGGGGAGGGGGGCTCATGCGGATAACGGGGGACGATCTCGCGCCGAACAGCGTGCTCTCCGCCGCGACCGTCGATGATCGGGCCGAACTCGCGAGCCTGTGCTCGACCCAGGTGGTCGAGCGCGGCGAGCACCTGCTGCGCTGCGGCGACGAGCCGCGCGGGATCGGGTTCCTGCTCGACGGCGCGGCCCGATTGGCCTGGCAGATCGGCAACCGCCGGCCGGTGCTGATCCAGTTCACCGGACCGCACGACGGCTACATCGGCTTGCGCGAGGTGTTGGGACGCCGACCGCGCACGACCAGTGTCACTACCCTGACCACCTGCCGATTGGCGGTCGTGCCGGCGGCGGCCGCGCTGACGCTGTTCGAGCGACGTCCGCACCTGCTGTGGCTGGGCATCCAGGAACTGTGCATCGGACTGAACCGGTTCGCTCAGTTCGCCGCCGACATCGGTGTGCTGGACCTGCCGCGCCAGGTCGCCAAGCTGCTGCTCGAGCCCACCGACGCGCTACCGCGCCGACGCGAGTCCCAGGACGATCTCGCGTCGCGACTGGGTGCCTCGCGGCAGTCGGTGAACAAAGCGCTGACCATGCTGCACCTGCGCGGCTGGATCGAGCGGCGCGACGACGGCAGCTTGGCGGTGCGCGAGGTCGAGGCCATGCGCCGTTACGCCGACGGCCCGCTGCGCATCCGGCGCGGGCGCCCGAGGGGCGCGCACCGTGACGTCAGCGAGGCGGACTGGGAGGATCGCGGCCCGTTGCTGCGCGCATTCGACGCGGGCGACGCACGGCAGCTGCGCGCCGAATCGCGCACGGTCACCTACCAGCTCGGTGCGCAACTGGTCGTCGAGGGCGAGCGACTGGACCGTGTCCTCGTGCCGATCGAGGGCCAGGGTCTGCTGACCACCGATTCCGGCACCTACGGCACGTACGTACACCGCAGCGTCGAACCGGACGGATCGGTCATCGGGCTGTCCGCGCTGTTCCGCGACCAGCCGGCGACCGTGTCGCTGCGGGCGCAGGAGACGATGCGGGTGCTGGAGATCCCACGCGAACGGCTCGCCTCGGCGATGCGTCGTACGCCGCGGGCGTTGCAACTCGCGGGGCGAGGGATCGCCGAGGAGGTTACCGGCTTCCTGCGTACCGCCTCGGAACTCGCCACTCTCAGTGCAACCGGCCGGGTCGCGTCGGTGCTGCTCAACCACTGCGACGGCGACGGCGTGGTGCGGTTGCTGCTGACCCAGCGACAGCTCGCCGCACGGGTGGGGCTGAGCCGCCAGAGCGTGAACCGCGCGCTGACGGAATTGCGCGACGACAAGATCATCGAGGCGGACCGCGGAGTGTACCACGTCCGTGACCACGCTGCTCTGCATCGACTGGTATACGACACCGACGAGTAGTGCGGTCTATTTCCCGACACGAGCACGGCGGCGTGTCCTCCGCGGTGCAAGCATTGCGCCCCGGAGCCTTCAACGAGGCCCTTTTCGCAGTGGCAGTCCACTCGTAGAAAGGAATGCGCTGGCGTGTTCATCAAAATCGTGGACGACGGATTGGAACGGCTCCTGCGCACGGAATTGCCGTTCCCGCCGAGTGTGGGTGACATCAGCTTTGAGACCCCTGGCCGGGCGTGGTCGGATCAATTGCGGCGCAGCACCATCAATCTGTTCCTGTTCGACATCACGCGTAGTGCCCATCCCAACCGTGCGTCGATGCGGCGCGTCGACCAGAACGGCATCGCCGAACGCCGCCCGCCACAGCCGATGATCGAGCTCAATTACCTGGTGAGCGCCTGGGGTGATACCGCGATGGACGGGCATCACCTGCTCGGCGAGGTGATCAGCCGCATTGCGGGCCTGGACGTACTGCCGCCCGAGTACCTCGCCGAGAGCCTCACGTCCTCGGTGTTCCTGTCCTTCGTCGAGGACGATCGACACCGTGCCCGCGACATCTGGAACGGCGCCGGCAACTCGCTGCGGGCCGGTTTCTCGATGCACGCGACGGTGGCCGCCGACTCCTTCGACTGGGCTCCGGAACCGGCTCTCATCACCGGCATTCAGGGCAACACGTCACGCACTTAGCCGCCCGATTACGCACTGTCAATAAATAGACACGGAAAAGACGTTATCTGCCCTTCACCGGCGGAAATTCGCACTCTAGATTTCGGGGCATATATCGTTGTCCTGGAGGTTGTCGTGTGCCACCGCGTCGCCGTTGCTGACGACGCAGCCGATTAGATGCGCGTCGCTGCACAGCCCCGCCAACTCGACGTCGAGCCCGGCGAGCGAACGGCGCTTCGCGTCGAGGTCGTCAACACAGACGACGTCATCGACGGGGTGAGCGCCCACGTCATCGGCTTCCCGGACGGATGCGTGTCGGCCAACCCGCTCATGTTGCCGCTGTTCCCGGACGCCGCCGGGACGCTCAGCCTCGACCTCGCGGTGCCACGCACGCATCCGGCCGGCCGGCATCCGCTCACCGTGCAGGTGCTCTCGCACGGCACCGGCAACCCGCCCGGCTACGTCGACGTCGATCTGGACGTCGCCGCCCGGCCGTCGATGCGCCTCGACCCCCGCCCGCGACTGATCCGGTCCCGGCGCAACGCGCGGTTCGTGCTCGAACTCGCCAACACCGGCAACATCCCGCTCGACGTCGCCTTCGAGGCCCGTGACCCGGACCGGGCGGTGCGCACGACCTTCTCGCCGAAGCGCCGCCGCGTCGAGCCGGGCGCGGTCGCGCCCGTACTGCTCGGCGTGCGCGGGCCGCGGATGTTCACCGGCGCAGAGGTGGACCGCACCGTCATGGTCGCCGCCACGGCCGAGCCCGTGGGCGGCCCGCAGCACGACGACGACCCGGCCGACGAGCACTCCCTCACCCGCGAGGTGTCGGTGCAGTTGCGGCAGCGCCCGATCATCGGGCGTGGACTGCTGACCGTGCTGATCCTGCTGTGCATCGTGGGCGGCTGGGCGGCGATCTTCCTGTTCGGCCTGGCGAAGGTGTTCGCCAACGACCCGATGACCAAGCAGGCGCCGGCGTCGTTCTTCGCCAGTCTCGACGCCACGGGCACCACGAGCGACGCGAACAACTTCGGCGCACCGTCGGCCGGCGGCGCGGCCGCCGCGCCCGCGGGCGCGCTGAGCAAGGGCGGGCAGCTACCGGCCGGCATGGGCGGGGAGATCAACGGCGTCGTGGTGTCGGTCAACGACAAGCAGCCGGTCGGCCGGATCCTGGTGCAGGCCTACCGCAAATCGCGCTCCGGATTGGAGGAGATGAGTTCGGCTGCCACCCAGGCCGACGGCACCTACTCCCTCGCGGGGCTGTTCCCGACGGCGTACTACCTCAAGTTCAGCGCGGCCGGGTACCGGACGCAGTGGTACCCCAACAGCCCAGGCGCGTCATCGGCCCGTCCGGTGCCGGCCGTCGCGCAGGGGACGACCTCGGGGGTCAACGCGACGATCCTCGGGTTGCCCGCTTCCATCTCCGGGGTCGTCGACCCCGGCGAGACGCTCAAGCACGTGCGCACCAAGGTCTCCGCGCGCCCATTGCTGGGCGCACGGGCCGGCCACGTGATCGCCACCGCCACCACGAACGGTTCGGGCAAGTACACACTCAAGAAGCTGCCGGCACCTGGTGGCTACGAACTCACCTTCGTCACGAAGGGCTATCAGTCGAGCACGCTCGTCGACTCGGTCGCGGGCGGCGATCAGCGGCTCGAGCCGACCGTGCGGATCGCCGCCGCGACAGGCCAGATCAGCGGGAGCGTGCTCGACGGCGCCAACCCGCTCGGCGCAGCGTCGGTGACCACGACGGTCGCGGGCCGGGCGGTGCGCTTCACCACGCCCACCACCGGGCAGGTCGGCTTCTACGTGCTCGACAACCTGCCGACCCCGGGCACGTACGTCGTCACGGTCAGCAAGCCCGGGCACGGGAGTGCGACGACGATCGTCGATCTTGCTGCCGGGCAGAGTCACCGCGGGCTCGACATGGCATTGACGAGCGGCACCGGCAGCATCGTCGGCCGCGTGGTCGCGGTGAACGGGCACGGCCTGGGCGGCGCGAAGGTCACCGTCGGCGGTGCGACCAGCGCGTCGGCCGCGATGCCGACCGCGACCACGCTCACCGCGGGCAGCCCGGGTACGTTCTCGATCAGCGGCCTGCACGCGCCGGGCTCCTACACCGTGACGGCCACCCTCGCCGGATACGCGTCGGCCAGCGTTCCGGTCACCCTGGCGTCCAACGGCTCCGGGGCCGACATCACCATCACCTTGCGCACGGACCTCGGCGGCATCTCCGGACTGGTGCGCGGGCCGAACGGCCGCACCTACGCCGGCGCCACCGTCACCGCCACCGACGGGCGCGATTCGCGTACCTCGACGTCGAACAGTTCAGGCGGCGGGTTCCTGTTCAGCGGGCTGGATCCGGGAAGTTACAGCGTCACCGTCACGGCGCCCGGGCTGCGGCAGCAGACCGCGCTCGTCGCCGTCACGGCCGGACACACCAGCCGGCAGAACCTGCGGCTCGGTAGCTGATGAGAGTCCACGTCACACCGTTGCACGCCGAGATCTCGGCGGGGATCGCGCAATCGATCACGGTCTCGATTTCCAATACCGAAACGATCATCGCCGGGTATGCGGTGCGCATCCTGGGTGCCGACCCCGGCTGGGTCGAGCTCGAGGCGGAATCGATCTCGCTGTTCCCGGACGAGACCCGTACGCTCGGGGTCAGCGTCGACCCCCCGGCCGGTATTCCGGCCGGCAGCCGTCGCATCGCCGTGCAGGTCCGCGAGCTGACCCCGCCGTACGAGACCACCATCACCGAGGTCGAGCTCACCGTACCCGCGGCGGCGATGGTGCAGCTGCGAGTCGATCCGGTCGCGGTCACCGCGGGCAAACGCGCGTCGTTCAGCCTGCTGGTCGAGAACACCGGCAACACCGACATCAAGGGCTATCTGTCCGGCGACGACCCGGAGAGCAAGGTGCGGTTCGCCTTCGAGCCGGAGCGGGTGACACTGCCGCCTGCGCAGCATCTCGTGGTCGACATGCAGGTGGCGGCCCGCCGCCGGTTCTTCGGCACGCCGACCGTTCGGCCACTGTCGCTCTATCTCGAACCGGTGCCCGACGACGCGTTCTTCAACCCGGATGCGCCGGCCGCGCTGCGCAACGACGACCGCGAGGTGCTCGCGTCCGCCACGTTCGTGCAGAAGTCGGTGATGGCCCGCGGGGCCCTGTCGTTGCTCGGGCTGCTCTTCGCGGCAACGGTCTTCGCGATCGTGATCACGATCGCGCTGTCGCGGCTCGTGGCGCAGAGCACCGCCGATCGAAATCTCGCGCTTCAGGTTGCCGCGGCGCGTCAGTCGCCCGCCATGACCGGCACCTCCGGCGTCGCCGGCACGGTCATCCTGCTGACCTCCGGCAAGCCGGTCGCCGGAGTCGGGGTCAGCGTGTTCACCACGTCGAACACCACCACACCCGTCGCCACCACCGCAACCAACTCCGTCGGCGCGTACCGGGTCGGCGATCTCGCAGCCGGCGACTACAAGCTGAGCTTCCGCGGCGCCGGCTTCGTGCAACTCTGGTACCCGCGAGCCGCCGACGTGAGCGACGCCACCACCGTCACGTTGGCCACCGGGCAGGTGAAGGCCGGAGTGGACGTCGCGCTCGGCGGGGTGCCGGCGACCATCAGCGGCAGCGTGGTAGGCGACGACGTGTCGGCGGCGACGCTGTTCGTCATGACCGTGCCGAAGGGCGCCGCACCGGCGGCGGCCGCGGCGCCGGAGTCGTCCACACCCGGCCAGGTGACGCCGCCGGACAACGGCGGCGCGGTGGTGCAACACGTCCCGATCGGCTCCGACGGATCGTTCGCGCTGTCGAACGTCCCGTCGCCGAGCGTGTACGACCTCGTCGTGGTCAAGGCCGGCTACGCGACCTCGACGCAGCGCATCAACGTCGGCGCGGGGGAGGCCCGCACCGGGGTGCAGATCACGCTCAGCAAGGGTGATGGGCTGATCAACGGCACCGTGTCCTCGGGATCGGGCGCGCTGTCCGGGGCGACGGTCACCGCCTCCAGCGGCCAGACCCGCGCCAGTACCGTGTCGCTCACCGGCGCGAACGCGGGCTCGTTCACGCTGCGCAGCCTGCCGACTCCCGGCACGTTCACGGTGGTGGTCAGCAAACCCGGCTACGCGGCGCAGACGCTGACCCTCAGTCTGGCCACCGGCCAGAAGCTGACCGGTGTCGGAGTCACCTTGACCCGGTCCTCGGCGTCCCTCGCAGGCGTGGTGACCGTGGTGCCGGCAAAGCTGTCCGCCGGCGGCGTGTCCGTGACGGTGACCGACGGCAAGTCGACCGTGCAGACCGCGACCGAGAGCACGCAGCATCCCGGCTCGTGGCAGGTCGGCGGGCTGCCGATCCCCGGCACCTACACGGTCACCTTCTCCCGCAGCGACCTGCAGTCGCAGACCGTGTCGGTGTCGCTGGACGCCACCGGTCAGGTCATCCCGGGTTCCCTGGGCACCCGGGTCACCGCCGCCGGCGTGGCGGTGACGATGCAGTCGGCGACCGCCACGGTGTCCGGCCTGATCACCCAGCCGGGCGGCGGCAACGTCTGCGACCCCAGCACCGATGCGCTCGGCGAGGCGACCGTCAGTCTCAGGTCCGGATCGACAACCTACGCCGAGACGACCGCGAGCGTGGCGCCCAACTGCGGCACGTACCGGCTCGAACGCATCCCGCCCGGCACGTACACGCTCACCGTCAGCGCGACCAGCGGCACGACGCCGCGCTCGCAAGTCATCACCGTCACCGCAGGGGAGTCGCTGGTCCGCAACGTGGCGCTGCACCGGCCGGCCTCGATGTCCGGCACGGTGCGCTGCTGCACCGCGGGCGCCGACGCCCAGAGCGGGCCGCGCCAGGGGTGGACGGTCTTCCTGTACGCCGAGACCGGCTACCCGTCGACGGTGCTGCGGACCACGACCACCGACGCCGAGGGCCACTTCAAGTTCGACGACATCGACGCGAACCGCTACATCGTGGCCACCGGCCCGACGTCGGATCCGTCGAACGCCACCGCGACCGTCGAGGTCACCGTCCAGCCGAGCGCCGCGCGCACCGGCGTCACGATCCTGGTGGACCGCTGATGACAAGCGGAATAAATGCTCACCGCCGCTTCGCGGACCACGCCGGTCGGCGTCAGGTGATCCGATGACAAGCGGAATAAATGCTCACCGCCGCTTCGCGGACCACGCCGGTCGGCGTCAGGTGATCCGATGAGCGCGCCGTCGCGGTATCCGGACGCGGTGCCGCCGGCCATTGCGCTCGAACCGGTGCTGCGCACCGCTGCCGGATCCGCGGTGCGTGCGGTGGCGGTTGTCACCAACCGGGCCGATGAACCCAGGGTCCTCGCGCTCACCTCGATCGGGGTCGACGCCGCGTGGTTGCCGCCGCCGATCCGCACCGTGGCGCTGGCGCCCGGCGGCACGGCGTCGATCGAGCTGACGTTCGTGCCGGCCTACGGCACGGTGCCGGCGCGGTACCCGCTTTCCGCGACTTTGCAGGCGATCGACCCGGAATCGGGAGCCGCGACGTCGAACGCGACGATCGCCGACCTGACGTTGGTGGTGGACCCGCGCGGGCAACTCGACGTCGCGGTGTCACCCGACGACGCCGTGACGCTGTTCGGCAAACGCATCAAGGTCTCGGTGCGCAACACGGGCCCGGTGCCCGAGCGGGTCCGGCTCCAGGCACACGCCCCGGAGACCGTGCACGTCTCGCTCGCCGAGGATGAGATCGACGTCGCGGCGGGTGCGGCGACCGTGGTGCGCGGCAATGTCCGCGTGGGGATGCGATGGTTCGGGCAGCGGTCCCGGTTCACCTATCTGATCAATGCGGTCGGCGACGCGGCGCCACGGCGGGCGGAAGCCGCCGTCACCAGCCGGGCGCTGCTCGGCGCTAACGGCGCCAAGGCGTTCGCGCTGCTCGCGATCGTTACGCTATGGGCGGGCCTCGCGATCGTGCTGGTGCCCAAGCTGTCGTCCGCGATCCGGCACTCGCAGGACAAGGCCTCGGACAAGATCTCCGGGCTCCAGAACCGGGCCGAGCAGTCGATCGAGAAGCAGGCGGGGCCCAGCGGGTCCGCGGCGGCGCCGAGCGGCGGCAGTGGCAGTGGTGGCGGCAATGCGGGTGGCAGTGCGGTTCCGGTGGCTCCGGTGGCGGCAGTGGTTCGGGTGGCGGCAGTGGTTCGAGCGGCTCAGCCGGTTCGAGCGGCTCGAGCGCTTCGGGCAACAGTTCCGTCCAGCTCAGCGGAACCGTCGGCGGCAACGCGCCCAGCGGCGTCGCGGTCGCAATCCGGCCCACCTCGCTCGTCGACGAGGCCACCCAGGGCGCGCAGGGGGTGGGTGTGCAGGCGTCGGCTTTCACCGCGCTCGGGAAGATCCCGCAGTCGGCATTGCAGATCGAGGCGCCGGGCAACACGCCGCAGAACCGCTCGACGCGAACCAAGAAGGACGGCGCGTGGTCCTTCGCCCGGGTACACGCTCCCGGCTATTACCTCGTCACGTTCGCCAAGCTCGGCTACCAGACCCAGCGGTATGTGATCGACTCGTCGGCAGCCGTCGCGACGGACCCGCTCTCGGTGGAGCTGGCGCCGGGTCAGGGCCGGCTGTCCGGCGTGATCACCTCGGCGCGCGGGGCGGTGGGCGGCGCCACCATCACCATCTCCGACGGCACCAACACGGTGACCACCAGCTCGAACTCCCGCGGTGCGATCGGGCGCTGGTCGATCGACGGGCTGTCGACGCCGAGCGCCTACTTGGTCAGCGCGAGCAGCCCCGGGCTGAGCACCGAGTCACGCATCGTGGTCCTGCGCGCCGGCGGCACCGGCGTCGCGAACCTGCGCCTCGGCGGCGCCGCGACCGAGCTCGTCGGCAAGGTGAGCGGTCCCGACAGCCTCGGCGCCACCGTCGGGCTGGGCGGTGCGCGGGTGACGGTCCGTGGCGGCGGCACGACCCGCACCGCGACGACGGTCACCAACGGCAATCTCGCCGGCTACTACCAGCTTCCCGACCTGCCGCCCGGCACCTACACGGTCACGATGAGCGCCGACGGGTACCTACCCGAGACGCAGCGAGTCCTGATCCACAAGGGCCGGTCGCAGGCCACCGCCAACGCCGTGCTGACCTCCGCCGCCGCCGTCGTCGTCGGCACCGTGCGCGGCGTGCAGTTCGACGCCGACGGCAATGTCCGCACCAAGCCGGGCACGAGCACACCGTTGATCGACGCCATCGGTGGCGCGGGGATCGTGCTGGCGTCGCCGCAGAACACCTACAAGATCACGAGCAGTGCCGACGGCAGCTTCCGGATGAGCGGGATCACCCCTGGGACCTACGTGCTCAGCGCCCAGTTCGCCGGGCTGGCCACCGCATACGTCACCGTCACCGCGGTCGCCGGCCAGACCACCCGGGTGCCGCTCTCCGCGCTGCTGCTCAACCTGCCGACCACCACCGACTCGTCGACGATCGCCGGGTTCGTCGCGAGCGAGAGCCCGAGCGGCACCCTGAGCTGCCCGGCCGCGACCACGCCGGGCAGCGACTGCAACGTCTACTTCACCCTCGTCGACAGCGCCGGTCGCGCGGTACCGACCCGCACCGGCAACGGCGGGGAATACCTCGCGACATCGACGACGGCACCGGCCACGAACGGGCCCACCCACTACACCCTGTCGGCCCGCCTCGGGCTGCGGGCCGGTCTGTACCGGCTGACGATCGGCGCCAGCGGCTACCTCCCGGCCACGGTCAACGTGCGGGTACCGCGCGGCGCGGTGGCCGAGGCACCACAGGTCACGCTCTTCCCGACGAACACGATCACCGGCACCGTCGACATGCTCGGCGACGTCACCCACGACGGCCCCGGGGCGCCGTACCGCACCTGCGTCTGGGCGATCCCCACCGGACGCGGTATCCCGGTCCCGACCGACTGCGACTACACGCCGCCGAAGGTGTCCACCTGCCTGACCCGGGGCATCGCCGAACCCGGCTTCGCTATCGTCGACCCGGACTCGTTCCTGTACGCGGTCAAGGGCCTGTGCGACGGCGACTACGACATGTACGTCGTCACCGCGAACCCGTGGTACGTGACGGCGGTGAGCGCGACATCGGTCAGTGTCACCCACGGGCAGACACTGACGTATTCGCCACACCTGCAGCGCAAAGGTCGGGTGCTGCTCACGCTGGCGGTGCTCGACCCGGACTCGGGCGCGATCACGGCGGCGACGACCCTTTCGGGAACCGCAACGTGCGGTGCCGGCACGTCGACCGACCTGTCGACGATGGCCGTTTCGCAGGTCGTGGTGAACGGGGTCACCGCGTCGGCCGCCGCGGTGTGCACCGTGTCGGCCACCGACGGCGGCGTTGAGCTCAACGGCACGGTGACCGGACTGTCGGTCGGCAACGACACCGACACCCACGCCGACGTGACGTTGACCGAGCAGGTCGGCAACGTCGCCGGCCGGGTAGTGAGCGCGTACGAAGGCAGTGACGACAACCCGGTGCAGGGCATCAGGGTTTCCGTGAACGGGATTGTCGGTTATAACGGCACCACGCCGGTCCGCAAGACCATCGTGGCCACCACCGACAACAATGGATGCTTCGCGATCACGCCCGCGGGTGGAGTGGGCTTCGACACCCGCACGACAGCCTGCGGCGTGATCTCCGCGGCGAACTCCAACGACAGCCTCAGCCCGCTGCCGCTGGTTGCCCGCGCGGTCGACGTCTCCACCCCTGAGGTGCCCGGCAGCATCCAAGCGTCGACGGCGACGGTGAAGCTGGCCACCGGCACCGTGACCGACGTGCGCGTGCTGCCGCAACCGGTGGACGCCTCCGGCCTGCTGCTGCGGTCGACCAACGGTGCCGACGTCACGGGCGCGACCGTCACGGCGATCGCCGATCCGGCGCCAGGCGCGGGCGCGAACGGCGCGGGCACGCTGCGGGTCACCGTCGACCCCGGCGGCCAGCTCGACTTTCTGGATTCGAATATCGGGCAGAAGAACCAGGTCTGGCCCGGCACGTACGACCTCACCGCGTCGCTGCCCGGCTTCGGCACCGCAAGCGCGACCCTGACCTGCCGGTTCGGCACCCCCCTGTGCTCGATGACGTCGTTCGTGCTGGTCCAGCTGGGCACCCTCAGCGGGGTGCTGACCGGCTACCAGGGCACCAACACCGGCTATCCCTCGCACCCGATCGCGGGGGCCACCCTCACCGCCGTGAAATGTGACGCCCAGCAGGCAAGCCCGAACTGCACCGGCAGTCCGACGCTGACGGCGCCCACCGACACGGCCGGCAACTACACGTTCACCACCGGCGGCGTGGCCAACCTGGCCCTGGGCACCTGGCAGGTCACGGTGTCCGCGCCGGGCTACCAGACCGTCGTCGAGCAGGTCGAGATCCGCTCCGGCAGCAACACGCTCCCGCAGAACTACCTGTTCACCTCGCCGGTCGACTTCGCCGTCGGTATCCAGACCTCGGCGAACCGGCTGTTCCGGTGCCCGACAGCCAATCCCACCTGCGCCACCGTCACCCTGCTCCGGATCGACACCGGAGAGGTGTTCAGCCAGAGCACGGCCGACACCGACCGCCGCTACGACTTCCCGAGCCTGAACCCCGCGACATATCTCATCACCATCAGCGGCGACGGTCTGACCCAGACCAACACGCTGTACACGGTGCCGTTGGGCATCTCGCCGGCGACCCTGAACGTGCCGGTCGCGCTGACCCGCAACACCATCTCCGGCGCCGTGAACGGTCCGGTGGGCCGCGCGGCCGCGCCGACGCCGCTCGACGACGTCTCGGTCGAACTCGGCCATCTCGACGGCTCGACGTTCGTCGTCGACCAGGACACCGACGGCAACGACCTGGTGACCAAGACCGCCGCGAACGCCGGTGTGCACGGCACCTTCGTCTTCTCCAACGTGCCGAACGGCAGCTACGTCGCGCGGTTCAACCACGGTGCGGGGACGCCGGTGGTGAACGGCTACGGCGAGACGATCACCACCGGGTTCGTGTCGGTGGCCAACGGCCAGGCCGCCTCGTTCCCCGACACCAGCCTGCCGCGGATCACACACAACGTGGAACTGAGCGTCACCACGACGGCCGACGGTGACGACGTCGCGGCCAGCGCGCTGACCCTGACCTCGACGACCGACAGCTCGTGGACCTTCACGGCGTCGCCCGCGACCTCGACACCGCGCACCGGTGCGAACCACGGCGTGGTCGACAAGTGGACGGTGCCCGCGGTGCCGTTCGGCGACTGGCGCGTCTCGATGACCTTGCCGACCGGGCACCTGGGGGTGCTCAGCGGTTCGAATCCCTCGCTCACCTGCACGGTGACCGATGTCAACACGGCCACGCCGTGTGTCGGGTCGCCGCTCACCGTCCCAGGCAACGGCAGTCCCAGCACGCCGGTGACCACCGGCTACACCCTCGACGAGTACCGCGTCGGCCTGAGCGTGGTGGCCCATAAACTCGGTACCGACCCGAACGCGTCGGTACCGACCGGCGTGCACCTGTCCGTCCTGGACGGCGCCCGCACCGTGTACTCGCAGGACGCGTTCACGGTGTCGGCGGCTGCGCCGGCCACCCCGACCGATGCGTTCTGGGGACGCAACAACCGCACCTATGCGACCGCCACCACGGGCTTCCCGGCGAACTGGACGGCGCCGCAGGTCACCCTGTCCGAGGCCGCACCCAGAACCCCGGTGGCGCTCAACGAAATCGGCGCATCGGTGCGGGTAACGGTCACCGGGTTCGGCACCGCGACCTCGGCGAGCGTCGTCCTACTACCACCCGCCGGCAGCGGCATGTCCGCCCCGGCGGCGCACGACGTGACACCCGGAGCACCGAGTTTCACCTTCGACGACGTCCCGTTCGGCGCGGGCTGGCGGGCACAGGCCACCGCGGGCGCCCGCGTCGGGACCTCGTCGGCGTTCACTGTGGACTCCTCCGTGCCGACGGTGACGGTGACCCTGCCGGCCAACTGAGGGCTGCTACTGGGTCAGGTTCTGCAGCCTGACCTCACCGCGTGCCAAAGCCCGCCCGTCGGCATCGGTCACCTCGACCAGCCACAGCTGCTGGCTGCGGCCGCGGTGGATCGGCGTGGCGGTGGCAAACGCGCGGCCGCTGCCCGTGGCGCGCAGGAAGTTCGTGTGATTGGACACGCCCACCACCTTGCCGCGGTCGCCGAACCAGAGGGCCGCACCGATGCTCGCGCTCGCCTCGACCATGGCGCAGTAGGTGCCGCCGTGCACGATGCCGTAGGGCTGCAGGTGCTGCGGCCCGATCGTCATGCCGATGACCACCCGTTCGCGGCCGGCCTCGTCGACTTCGAAGCCGAGCGCGCCGTTCAGACCGGGGTCCACCACATCGTCGAGCATCGCTGCACCGTATCGAGGCCGCTGGTCAGGCGCTGCGCCGCGGTGCCTCCTTGACTGTCTTCGCCGGCGTGGTGCCGAACTGCAGGACGCCGTCGTCGATGGCCGCGCGGCGCAGCATGCGGCGATCGCGGTAGTAGTTGTTGCCGACGCGCCACACGCCGGCGGTGCCCTGCCGCGGTAATGCCTCGTTGCCACGGCGCACGTAGCCGGCGTTGAGGCTGGCGAGCACCGAGTCGGAACCGCGATCGGCTGCGGTGGCATGGACCACGAACCGGGTGTAGCCGTGCCGGGACATGTGGTTGAGCAGGCGGCACACGTAGTTGGCCGCCAGGTCGGCCTTCAGCGTCCAAGACGCGTTGGTGTAGCCGAAGACAACGGCCGCGTTGGGCACGTCCTCGACGAGTACGGCCTTGTAGGTCACCTTCTCGTTGAGCGCGACCGGCACGCCGTCGACCGACATCGTAGCGCCACCGAGCATCTGTACCTGCAACCCGGTGGCGATCACGACGATGTCGGCCGCGAGCTCGGCGCCCGAGCGCAGCCGCACGCCGGTCTCGGTGAACGTGTCGACGGAGTCGGTGACGACGTCGGCACGACCGTCGCGGATCGCCCGGAACAGGTCGCCGTTCGCCACGATGCACACGCGCTGGTCCCACGGGTCGTACCGCGGTGTGAAGTTCGCGAGATCGCAGGTGCCGTCCAGATGACGCTGCGCGCCCTTGAGGACCAGTTTGCGGACCAGCTGCGGCCGCGCGCGTGACAGCGCGTACATCGCCCGCTGGAACGCGATGTTGCGGGCGCGGGCGAATCGGTACACCACACCGTCCGGCAGCGCCTTGGCCAGCACCTCGGAGATCTTGTCGTCGGCCGGGAGCGACACGACATAGCCGGGGGAGCGTTGGAGCATCGTCACGTGCGCCGCCTCCGCGGCCATGGCGGGAACCAGCGTCACCGCGGTCGCGCCGCTACCGATGACCAGCACGCGCTTGCCGGCGTAGTCGAGGTCGTCGGGCCACTGCTGCGGGTGCACGACGCGGCCGGTGAACTGCTGCTCGCCGGGGAACTGCGGGCGATAGCCGGTGTCGTAGTCGTAGTAGCCCGTGCAACACAGCAGCACGTTCGCGCTCGTGGTGTGACGTTCGCCGGTGGCCTCGTCGATGGACTCGATCCGCCACCGCCCGCCGGAGGTCGACCATTCGGCCGAGACCACCTTGTGACCGAGCCTGATGTGGTCCGGTACCGCGTATTCGTCGGCGGTCTCGCGCAGGTACTGCAGGATCTTCGGCCCGTCGGCGAGCACCTGGGTGTCGCGCCAGGTCCGGAACTCGTAGCCGAAGGTGTACATGTCCGTGTCCGAGCGCACCCCCGGGTACCGGAACAGGTCCCACGTGCCGCCGATGTCGGCCCGCCGTTCGAGGATGAGGTAGGAGCGGTCCGGGCAGTCGCGGGTGAGGTGACACGCGGCGCCGATCCCCGACAGGCCCGCGCCGACGATGATGACGTCGCTGTGCTCGTCGGCCACCCGTTGCCTCCTACCGCGACTGACGCGACCCGATGGGGCGACGGTAGTCGAAGCCGCGCGCGGCCCGGCGCCGCCACGGCAGGTCGAGCAGGGTGAACAGCAGATAGGCGACGGCGGCCGCACCGAGGACGTACCACGGCCACGGCCCGAGCAGCGACAGCAGCGAGGCGCTTGCCGGACGGTGCCGCAGGTACATGTAATTCGCGCCAGTGAGCACGTCGACGACGGCCACGGCCGCGGTGTAGCCGAGCGTGATCGCGAACACCCGCGGCACCGCGCCCGGGCGCGGCCGGCAGCCGAGCCCGAGCACCAGGTACGCGACGGCCAGCAGGATCCCGAGATGCCCCACCACGAACTGGAAGAACTCCAGGCGCGGATACGTCGAGGACAGGTCCGGGGTGAGGACCGCCTGCAGCGTGCCGGCCAGTCCCCAGAAATAGGTGAGCTCGACGCCCAGCGCCCAGCCCGGCCGCCAGCAGGTCACCGCGGCCGCGACGAGCGCGACGTCGCACAGGTCCAGCGGCAGCGAGCCGCGCACACTCCAGCCGCCCTCGACGACTGGCCGGAGCACGAACACCACCGCGTCGGCCGCGAGCACTAGGCCGATGCCGCGGCCGATCCACCTGGCGGGCCGGCCCGGGTGACGGCGCGCCACGAGGCACACGGCCACCGCGACGGCGGCGGCGATCGCTACCGCGGTCCAATAGGCGGCGTTGCCGGGCACCCGTCCATCATCCGCGCATCAGTCCTGAGCAGCGACGAAGGCGAGATCGGACGGGTGCGCGGCCAGCGGGGTCACCTCGACCCGCATGTAGCCGAACAGCGGCAGGTTCCACAGGATCTCGTGCAGTCGTTCGTTGTCCGCGACATCGAAGATCGACAGGTTCGAGTACCGGCCGACCACGCGCCAGATGTGGCGCCACTCGCCGGTGCGCTGCAGCTCGTGCGAATACGCCTTTTCCCGGGCCAGCGTGTCCGCGCGGACGTCCGGCGCCAGGTCGTCGGGCAGCGACACGTGCATGGTGACCGCGAACAGCACGGCTAGGCCGGGTCGAGGACGAAGTCGTAGCGGACCTCGTTGCCCGCGTCGTGTGCGGCCGGTTTCGGATCCAGCATGAGCTCCGGCTTCACGGCCTGCGCGACATCGGAGTCGACGTGGTCGCCGCCGACGAAGTACAGCTGGGTGGTGATCAGTTGGTGACCATCGGCGCTGACCTTGAGGTGCAGGTGCGCCGGGCGCCAGGCGTGCCAGCCCGCTGCGCGAATCAACGCTCCCGTCGAACCGTCGGTCGGGATCTGGTACGGCGCCGGCTGGATGGTGTGGATCGTGTAGTTGCCGTTCGCGTCGGTGCGCAGCCGCCCGCGCAGGTTCCACTCGGGGATGCCCGGCGCGAACTGGGCGTAGAAGCCGAGGTCGTCGCAGTGCCAGATGTCCACGAGTGCGTTCGCGAGCGGCCGGCCGGCCACGTTGCGCACCTGGCCGTAGAACTTCAGACGGGTGCCCGGCTCGTCGTCGCGCATCGGCAGGGTGGCCTCGGCGCCGAGCTCCGGTGAACCGGGCACGTAGTACGGGCCCTCGATCGTGCCCTTGCTCCCCTCGCGCGTGGCGTTGGCCACCTCCTCGACCACGTGTTCGACGAAAACGTCGAGGAACAGCGGCCATTCGCCGTCCTTGCCCACCTGGATCAGCCAGGTCTTGAACGCGTCGTACTCGGCGTAGGTCACCTGGTGCTCGCGGATGATGTCGTGGACCGCGCTCAGCACGGCGGTGGCGAGCAGGTCGACACGCGCCGGGTCGGCGCTCGCCGCCGCCTTCTGCTTGGCCTCGAACACCTCGGTCGCAGACGCGCCGGAGCCGGCGGCGGTGGCGGTTTGCTCGACGGCTCGCTCAACCATGTCGGTCATCTGGTCCTCGCTCTCCCGAACCGAAGTCCGGACTTGTCGGGTCAATCGGTGCGGTAGTGGCGCAGCTTGTCATCGTCGACGACGATGCCGAGCCCGGGCGCCTGCGGCACTCGAAGCTCGCCGCGTTCGATCTGCAGGGGCTCGGCCAGCAGGTCGTCGGCCATGTCCAGGAAGTTCGACAGCTCGCCGGCGCGTCGGCTGGTGAGCTCGAACGCGGCCCCAAAGGCCAGGCTGCAACGCGTGCCGAGCTGCCCGTCGATCTGATTGCCGAGCACCACGTCGGCGCCGAGACCCTCGCACAGGGCGAGCACCCGGTGCGAATAGGTGAATCCGGTGCGAGCGGTCTTGATGCTGATACCGGTGGCCGCGCCGGCCAGCAGTTCGCGCGAGACCTCGGCCGGGCGCGTCGCGCTCTCGTCGGCGAACATCGGCAGGTGCGACTGGCCGACCAACCAGCGGCGGCCGAGTACGTCGTCGGCCGGGCACAGCTCCTCGGCGAAGGACAGGCCGAGGTCGACGAGCTCGGCGATCACCCGGGCCGCCTCCGCAGCGGTCCAGCCGCGGTTGCCGTCGAGGTAGAGCTCCACCTCGTCACCGAGCCCGGCCCGAAGCGCCCGGCACGCCTTGATGTCCAGCGCGATAGGCCGTCGGCCGACCTTCACCTTGAATGTCGTGATGCCGTAGACCTCGTGCATCCGCCGGCCCTCGTCGACCATTGCGGCCGGCTCGTCGAAGCCGAGCATGTGGGCTACCCGCATCCGATCGGTGCGGCCGCCGAGCAACTCGGTGACCGAGGTGGCGGTGTCCTGTCCGATCAGGTCCCACAGCGCCATGTCGATTGCGGCCTTGGCGGTGGGGTTGCCCACGGTGCGGTTGAGCCGGGCGTGCACCGCTTCGCGGTGCAGCGGGTCCAGGTCGAGCAGCTGCGGGGTGAACACCTGGTCGACGATCGCCTTGATCGACGCCTGGGTCTCGCCGTACGTGAACGGTCGCGGGGGTGCCTCGGCGGTGCCGACGAGACCGGCGTCGGTGTGTACCCGGACCAGCACGTGCTCGGCCGAGTGGACCTCGCCACTGGCGAACCGCAGCGGTTTCCGGTACGGGACGGCGAACGGGATAGCGTCGATCGCGGTGATCTTCACCCGGCGCACCTCCGTTGGCTGGCGCACCCATTGTCCGCCGCACCCGCCGGTGCGGGAAGTACACAGAATCAACCGATTGATATGTGCTGGCTATCAGTCACGAGGTGAGCTGACGCACCCGACGCAGGTCGGGGAGTCGTCGTCGGCCCGGTGCGCGACCGCGAGGGCGACGCCGAGGGTCGGCCGCGAGGAAGGACACGAGGGTCGACGTCTCGGCGACCTCCTGCCCGATCACCGGCGTGAACCCGGCGTGCAAGCGCGCGTTGAGGACTGCTTCGTACACCACCGAGCGGCTCTTTGACGGATAGCAGATGAATGCTCGTCGCGTAGCTGTTCGATCCGCACGGTCTTGCGCGTGGCCAGCGGGTGCGCCTCGGGAAGCACGGCGATCAGCGGCTCGGTGCGCAGTCCCGAACCGCCACCCGCGGGTCGCGTACCGGCGGCCGCAGGAACCCGAGGTCGAGCGTGCCGTCGGTGAGCGCGCTCACCTGGTCGGGGGTGAGCATCTCGCCGCGCAAGTCGAGCTCGACACCGGGGAAGTCGGTGCGCAGGGCGCGCGAGGGTGGGCAGCAGCTCGTAGGTCGCCGCGCCGGTGAAGCCGATCGCGAGCCGACCGATGGTGCCCTCGGCGATGCGGGCCGCTTCGGCGCGCGTTCAGCGCCAGCCGGCCGGATCGAGGCCGCCGGGGATCGACGCGGCCGGGTCGTACGGACGACGGGTGAAGACGAACGAGCCGATGTCCAGGTGGGTGGCCAGACCGTCGCCGCCCCGACCGATGCGCAGCGTCTCGTGACGGAAATCGCCATCGAGACCGACCCAGGTGCCGTCCGGGCGCGGGCGGAACCGGGTGCCGGTGGCGTCGGCCTCGAAACCACCGAGGGCGAGCTCTCGGTCGGCGCCGAGCCGCAGCACCGTGGGGGACGCACCCCAGTACCAGATGCCGAGGAGGTCCAGCAGATCGTGGTGGATCGGCACCGGCGTCCACTCGTCGGGCAACCGTGGGTGGGCACTGGCGACGATCTCGATGAGATCCGCAGCGACGGCTGAGATGTTCTCCGGGCTCGCGGTCGCGTTCGCGAAGGCGATGCCGGCGATGCGTTCGTCGGCGTTGATCCAGCAGGCGCAGTTGAACCCGGGCATGGTGCCGAGGTGACCGAAGAGCTTGCGGCCGTGCACCCGGGCGAGTTGCAGCCCGAGCCCCTGGCCCTCGTGCCAGGTCCGGTCCGTCGGCGGCGACACGGGGCGGCGCATCTCGACGGCGGTGTCGCGCGCAAGGATGTCCGGCCGGTCGCCGAGCAACACGCTGCTGTAGCGCGCCAGGTCGGTCAGCGTCGACCACAACTGCCCGGCCGGGGCCATATGCCCGGTGTCCGGCGCCGGCTCCGGGAGCAGGACGTCGGCCCAGGGATGCACGGCCCAGCCGAGGGCGTGGGGCGCCTCGGGCATGGCGCTGGTGCGGGTCATGCCGCCGGGCGTGAGGATCTCCTCGCGAACCGCCTGCAGCCACGGCCGGCCGCGTAGCTGCGCAGCCAGTCCGCCCAGGATCGCGAAACCGGAATTGGAATAGTGGAAATGGCGGCCCGGCACGCTGATCGCCCCGTCGCCGAGGACGTCTGCGAGGTGCGGACGCAGCTCGCCGGCGGAGCGTTCCCACCACGGCGGCGGGGTCTCGCCGGCCAGCCCGCCGGTGTGCGAGAGGAGCTGCGCGACCGTGATATCGCCGAGCGCGAGGTCGGACAGGTGGTCACCCACCCGGTCCTCGAGGGCGAGCAGTCCCTCGTCACGCAGCCGCATGACGAGCACCGCGGTGAACGTCTTGGTCAGCGATCCGATGCGGTACTGGGTGTCGAGCGTCGGGCCGGCAGCACCGACGCGGCCGCGCGCACCGGACCAGATCAGCTCTCCGTCGCGGACGATGGCGCCGGTCAGCGACGGCGCGCGTCCGGTGACCTGTCCGGTGGCGACGCGGTGCATCAGCTGGTGTTCGGTCGACGGGCTCAGGAGATCGCTCACGACGTGCAGTCTGCCGATACCTCGGCCGGTTACAACACCCCGGCGCCGATCGTCGCATCAAGTCGCGCTTTCCGATTACCGAACAGCTCGCGGGTCACGCCTCGTGGACGACCTCGCCGTCGGCGATGGTGTAGCGCACCGTGGCGTCCGAGGGTTTGACGCCGGCCGCGAAGATGTCGGCATCCAGTACCGCGAAGTCGGCGCGCCGGCCGATGCTGATCGCGCCGGCGTCGTCCTCGTCGTGGTTGATCCAGGCGGTGCCGGCGGTGAACGCACGCATCGCGGTCTGCAGCGAGATCGCCTGTTCGGGCAGGAACGGTTCGCCGTTGCGGTTAGCCGGGTCCTTTCGGGTGACCGCGACCTCGATCTGCGGGAGCGGGTCGGCAGTGGTGACGGCCCAGTCGCTGCCCATCGCCAGCCGGGTGCCGGCGCGCAGCAGGTCGCCGAAGGGGTACTGCTGCGCCGACCGCTCCTCGCCGAGCACCGGGATCGTGTGGTCGGTCATCTGCGGCTCATTCTGCGCCCAGTAGGCCTGGCAGTTGGCAGTCACGTCGAGTTCGGCGAAGCGCGCGATGTCGTCCGGGTGCACGATCTGCAGGTGCGCGATGTGGTGCCGGTTGCCGCGCCGGCCGTTTGCGACGGCGGCTGCTTGCACGGCATCGAGGGCGATGCGCACCGCCCGGTCGCCGATGGCGTGCATGTGCACCTGGAAGTCCGACGCGTCGAGCGCGGTGACGGCAATCGAGAGCAACTCCGGGTCGACGTAGGTCAACCCGACGTTGTTGGTGTGTCCGCCGCAGCCGTCGCAGTAGGGCTCGAGCAGCGCACCGGTGTGGTTCTCCAGGATGCCGTCGACCATGATCTTGACCGTCGTAGGGAAGAACCGGTGGCCGGTGCCGCGCTCGCGCTGTTCCTGGAAGTCGGCGATCTGCTCCAGCCCGCGATGCCGGTCCCACCACAGCGCGCCGACGACGCGGGCGGTGAGCCGGCCGTCGTTGGCCAGTCCGAGATAGGCGTCGAGCGTGTCCGGCGTGACCCAGGCGTCCTGCCAGCCGGTGATACCGAGCGAGTGCAGGTGCTGTTGCCCGGTGAGGATGGCCTCCTGCCAGTCGGTGACCGACGGACGGGGCACCTGGGTCGTCTCGAACGTGTACGCCGCGCCCTCGTGCAGCAGCCCGGTGGGCTCGCCGGTGTCGGGGTCGCGTTCGATGCGCCCGTCCGCCGGGTCGGCGGTGGTGGCTTCGATGCCGGCGCGGCGCAGTGCAGCGGAGCTGACCCACGCGCCGTGCACGTCGCGGTTGAACAGGAACACCGGGCGGTCGCCGACGATGACGTCCAGGTCGTCCTTCACCGGCTTGCCGTCCGGGAAGTGCTCCATCGCCCAACCGCCGCCGACGATCCAGTCGTCGTCGGGATGCGCACGGGCGTATGCGCCGATCGCGTCCAGGTATGCCGGGCGCCCGTGCAGATCGTTGAGCTCGACGTTGCGGCGGTTGCGGCCGGCGAACGGTGCGTGTACGTGCGAGTCCTGAAAGCCCGGTAGCACCAACCCGCCGCCGGCTTCGACGACCCGGGTGCGCGGGCCGATGAGCTCGCCGACGGCGTGCTGGCCGAGCGCAGCAACCCGTCCCCGGCGCACGGCAACGGCGTCCTCGCGCCCGCCCTCGGTGACGACCGCCGACACGATCGCAAGCTCGGCGAAGTCGGGCATCGGCCCATCGTTTCAGACGGTCAGTAACTGTGGTGCAGGCTGCGTGGCACGCACGGCGCGGTGGCCGCGGACCACGAGCACTGCGGTGCGGATGAACACCTCGCCGAGCGCCATCAGCACGAGCGCGTCGGTCCAGGCGGCGCCGCTGGTGATGTGGTGGTGCGCGCTGAAGCGGCCCAGGGCCGGCGCCCCGCCGTGCGAGGCCCACACGGCGAACCCGAACCGGAACCCCATCCCGGCGACCCACACACCGGCCGCGATCCAGCCGGCCTTCACCTTCGGATACCGGCCGCCGAGATGCCGCACCCGAGTCGTCATGCCGCTGACCGCCCCGAACGTGACCCCGACGAGCGTCAGGCCGACGATCAGCGGCAGGTCGTTGCCGCCGGTGGGCAGCGACGTGAGATAGCTGGCGCCGACGAACACCGCCAGCGCGATCGGCACGATGACCGCCCGCGCGTCCAGGTTGCTCTCCCGGATCTGCCGGAAGACGAGGGCGATGAGGGCGATATCGATGAGGTAGTCGCTCAGGCTCATACGACCAGCCTCGGCGCCCCGGCGCCCTCGCGAATCAACCCGCAGGTTGAGGTGGGGTGGAGGTCGGCCGGAAAGGTGGCGCTTCCCGCCCAGTCCCGTCGATTCCCGGCGCGAAATCCGTCGCCAACGCCCGGGAAGGCGCGGCGCGAGGGAGCAATTCCACTGGCCGCCCGTCACTAGATTCGAGGCCGGCGACGAAGGGAGCGACGTGGCACGGACCAGGGCGGCGGGCGACTTCGACTACGAGGTCAGCGGCACCGGATACGCGCAGCGGCGGCGGACCGACCCTCGCATCGCCGCGCTCGTGCACGCGGAACTCGGCTCGGCCGCGACGGTGCTCAACGTCGGCGCGGGTGCCGGCTCCTACGAGCCGACGGACCGGACGGTAACCGCCGTCGAGCCGTCAGCGGCGATGCGCGCGCAACGCCCCGCTCACCTGGCGCCTGCCGTCGACGCCACCGCCGAGCACCTGCCGTTCGCCGACGACGGCTTCGACGCCGCAATGGCGATGATCACCGTCCATCAGTGGTCGGACACCGACCGCGGACTGCGGGAGATGCGTCGCGTGGCACGCGGTCCGGTGGTCGTGCTGACCTTCGACGCCGACGTGCTCGCCCGGTTCTGGTTGGCCGAGTACGTGCCGGAGTTGTTCGCGGCCGAGCGACGTCGATTTCCGACGATCGAACACATCCGAGAAGTGCTCGGCGGCACCAGTACGGTGCAGGCCGTGCCGATCCCGATCGACTGTGTCGACGGGTTCGGCGAGGCGTATTACGCGCGGCCCGAAGCCTTTCTCGACCCACGGGTTCGGCAATCGCAGTCGGGGTGGGGGTTCGTCGGCGCGACGGCCACCCGCCGCGGCGTCGGCCGGTTGCGCGCCGACCTCACCGACGGCGAGTGGGACCGTCGGCACGGTTCGCTGCGCTCCCAGCCGCAATACGTGGGCGGGGTTCGACTGGTGACGGCGATGCCCACCTAGCAAACGTTCGGTATGCTCGCTCGCAGCGGCCGCGGCGGCCGGCGCACTCGGGTGAGGGGATCGAGATGGCGACACCGCATCCGCGGACCGATGCGAGTGGCGACCGCTCCGCGCAGCTCCTGCCGGGCGCGCGCAAACTGCTCGCAGCGGCCACCAGCGAGTTCGCCGAGCGGGGCTACCACGGCACCTCGGTGCGCGACATCGCTCGCGACGCCGACATGACCGTCGCCGGGCTCTACCACCACTTCCCGTCCAAGCAGGAACTGCTCAAGGCGATCATGTTGTCCGCGCTGCACGAGGAGCTGGCCCGTACCAAGCGCGCGGTGCAGGACGCGGGCGACGATCCGGTGGACCAGCTGCATGACCTCGTGGTGGCCTGGCTGCGCTTTCACACCGAGCGCCAGGCCGAGGCCTTGATCGGCAACTCCGAACTGCGCAGTCTGGAACCGGATGCGCGCGCGGCCATCGTCGCGTTGCGCGACGAGCAGGAGGACCTGTTCCGCAAGGTTGTCAAACGCGGCCGCACGCAAGGCGTCTTCGATGTCGACGACCCGGTGGAGGCGGCTCGCGCCATCGTCGTGATGGGCACGGCGGCGGGCATCTGGTTCCACCCGGGCGGGCGGCTGACACCGCAGAAACTGGGGGAGCGGTACGCCGTCCTCGCGCTGAAGCTGGTCGGCGCGAAAATCGCGAGGCGCTAGTCCCGCACCTGCAACAGCGTCTTGCCGGTGGCCTGTCGCGTCTCCAGTGACGCGAGCGCCGACGACGCGTCGCCGAGCGCGAAGACCGAACCGATGATCGGATCGACCGCGCCGGAATCGAGCAACGGCAAGAACTCGCGCCACTGCTCCAGCAGGTAGCCGGGGTCCGTCGCCCAGAAGGCCCCCCAACCGACGCCGATGACGCCGATGTTGTTGAGCAGCAGGCGATTCACCTTCACGGTGGGAATCTCGCCGCCGGTGAAGCCGATCACCAACAGCCGGCCCTCGGGCGCGAGTGAGCGCAGTGAGTCGGTGAACCGGTCGCCTCCGACCGGGTCGACGACCACGTCGACGCCGCGGCCCTCGGTGAGATCGGCGATCGCGTCCTTGAATCGCTCGGCCGCGACGACGTGATCGGCGCCGGCCCGCTGTGCGATCTCTGCCTTCGCCGCCGACGAGGTCACCGCGATCACGTGGGCATGCAGCGCGCGGGCGAGCTGGATGCTGGCAGTACCGATGCCGCCGGCCGCGCCGTGTACCAGCACCTTCTCCCCGGCCCGCAGCGCGCCGCGCCGCACCAGCCCGAAGTGCATCGTCAGGTAGTTCATCGGCAGCGCCGCGCCGGCCAGGAAGGACACCCGGTCCGGGATCGGCAGCACGAACGCCGGGTCGACCGCGACGTACTCCGCGAATCCGCCGAAGCCGGGGAACGCCGCGACCCGGTCGCCGGCCTGCACCGCCGCGTGCGACGGGGCGCTGCGCACGATGCCGGCGATCTCGCTGCCCGGCACGAACGGAAGGTCGGGCTTGACCTGGTAGGCGCCGCGTGTCTGGAGCAGCTCGGGGAAGCTCACCCCGGCGGCGTGCACCTCGATGAGCACCTTGTCGGCGCCTGGGTCCGGCTCGTCGACGTCGATCAACCGGACCGCTTCGGGCCCGTCGTGGCTCGAGACCTGTACAGCTTTCACCGCGCAGTTCCTCCGTGTCGGGACCGCGGGATCATTCCCCCGCGAAGTCGCCCGGCCGATCATGATCACCTAGCGACCGTTCGGTCTTGGGGCACGTTATCGGCGCGGACCTCGACAGTCAAATGCCGGGCGCCGGCCGGGCCTGCGACCATGGGGCCATGGCTGCCTTGTTCTCCGGCGTCGGTGTAGCGCTGGTGACCCTCTTCGACGACGATGCAAACCTCGACGCGCCGGCCACCGCCGGCCTCGCCGCACAGCTCGCAGATCTCGGGGTGCGCGCGATGCTCGTCGCCGGCACCACCGGCGAGGCCGCGGCGCTCAGTCCCGAGGAGCGCGCTGAGGTCGTCGCGGCGGTGCGTGGAGCGGTACCGGCCGAAGTGCCGGTGATTGCCGGAGGCGGTGCGCCGACCGGGCGCCAGGCGGCAGCTCTCACCGAGCGGGTGTTCGACGCGGGTGCCGACGCGGCGCTCGTACTCTCGCCGCCCGGCGTCGCCGATCCCAGGCCGTACTACGACAAGGTCGCGAAGGCGGCGGCCGCCCGGCCGCTGCTCGCCTACCACTTCCCGTCGGCGTCCAGCCCGGGCATCGCGGTGCACTTGCTGTCCGACCTGCCGATCGCCGGGCTCAAGGACTCGTCGGGCGACGCGGGCCGGTTGATCGACGAGCTGGCGATCTTCGACGGAGACCTGTACACCGGTTCGCCGACGCTGCTCACCATGTGCGCGGCCCTCGGGGGCGCGGGGGCACTGCTCGCGTTGGCCAACTCGCATCCCGAGCTGTGCATCGCGGCCTTCGGCGGCGACGGCCGCGCCCAGGTCGATCTCGCGGCAGCCCATCGGGCCGCGTCGGCGAACTTCCCGGGCGGGATCAAGCAGCTGACCGCCGAGCGTTTCGGCGTCTCGGCGCTGGCCCGGGTGGGCGGCTGACCGCTCTCGCCGAAGGAACGGGCTATTGCGATCTACTTGCAATACGGGTTCCGCTCGTCCTATACGTAATTCTCGTGCTGCCCGTACCGTTCGCCGGCGGCATGTGCCCGGGTGGACGTTCGCGAAGCCGCTGCGCAAGGTCTTCTACAACATCACGATCACCTCGATCTCGGTTCCGGTCGCACTCGTGATCGGCACCATCGAGGTGATCGGCGTGCTGGCCGACCAGGCGAAGACCACCTCGGGCCCGCTTGCCGCAATCGCCGACATCAGCCTCGACTACGCAGGCGACGTCCTCGCCCGCCTGTTCGTGGTGTCCTGGGTCGTCGCGATCGCCGTGTGGGCGCTTCGGCGGATCGAGGAGAAGTGCTCGGCCGCGATCGCCAACGGAACCCGGCCCCTGAGGAGCCGTCAGCGCGGCGCGGACAGGTCGACCGCGTCGAGATGCGCGCGGCGCCCGTCGCGGTCGAGCAGCACGATGATCTCGACGGGTCCCTCGTGCGCGGAGATCGCATGGGGGGACATCGTCGAGAACTGCGCTGCCTGACCGGCTTCGATCAGGATCACCCGCTCGCCGAGGTGCAACCGCGCCGTCCCGGACAGCACCGTGAACCACTCGTGGCCCGGATGCACGCCGAGCCGACCTGTGGGCGAGCGCGCGGTGATGCGCATCCGCGCCACGGCGATGCCGTGCGGGTCGTCTTCGCGGGTGAGCATCCAGGTCGTGACCCCGTGGCCACGGTCGCGGCGCGGGCGGATCACGACGTCGCCGTCGTCGACCGGCTCGACGAGCTGGTCCAGGCTGGCGCCGAGGGCACGGGTGATCGACACGAGCTGGTCGATCGCGATGCGTCGTTGCCCGGTCTCCATCCGGCTCAGCGTCGACGCGCTCATCCGGCACCGCGCCGCCAACGCGTCGAGCGACCACCCGCGCGCAAGCCGCAGGCCGCGGATGCGGGCGGGAATCACTGCGTCGAGGCCAAGTTCTTGCGTCATCAGCAAGACTCTATGCCAAATAAGCATAAGCCGCCTACGCTGGCCGCATGGCACACACCCACGAACACCGCACCCAGCCAGGTCTGTTCGACCTGCTCGATCTCGACGCGGCCGTGCTGCACGAGTATCTCGACGGCGCGCTGGACTGGGTCAGCGCCGCTGCCGGCGACACCGCACCGCGTCGGGTGCTCGACCTCGGCGCCGGCACCGGTACCGCATCGGTCGGCCTCGCGCGTCGCTTCCCGGACGCCGAGGTGTTCGCCGTCGACGTCGAAACCGACTCGCTGGAACGTCTCGCCGCACGAGCGCGCGAGCGGGGCCTGGACGGGCGCATCCATACCCTGACCGCCGACCTTGACGCCGGCTGGCCCGACCTCGGCACCCTGGACGTGACCTGGGCGTCGATGTCGCTGCACCATCTGGCCGATCCCGGGGCTGCGTTGCGCAGCGTGCGCGCCGCGACCCGGCCGGGCGGCCTGATCGCGGTGGCCGAGTTCGGCGAGCCGTTGCGCTTCCTGCGCGCCGACCCCGAGGGGAGCCGGCCCGGTTTCGAGGCGAGGATCGCCGAGACGCTCGATCATGCGCATCGCGAGCAACTCCCGACGTTGGGGTCGCAATGGGCGCCGCGCCTGGCCGACGCCGGCTGGAACGTCGTCGCCGGCCGCGACTTCGTCGTAGACCTCGACCGGCCGTCGCACCCCGAGGCGACCCGCTACGCACGCGCCTGGTTCGCGCGCCTGGCCGAGGGCATGGCCGAACGCCTCGAGCCGGACGACCGGGAGATCCTCGCCAGGTTGATCGACGGGGACGAGTCGTTGCGCAGGGGCGACCTCCACATCCGCGGGATCCGAACTGTCACTCTTGGGACTCGTTGACTTCAGCTCCCGGGTCGACCGGAGCCGCAGCGTGTGCGAGCATCCCTTGCACTATCAGCGGGCTCTTGGGAATGCCGATGAAATTCTTTGCGCGGATGCTGTGCCTGATCACGGTGGCGGGAGTCCTGCTCACGATCATGATCACGGTGCCCGCGCAGGCGAGCACCGCGCCGCGGGTCACCGCGCTGTCCGCGCACCACGGGGTGTACTGGGGCTACACCCGGATCACCGTCTTCGGCCGCAACTTCCGTCACGTCAGCCGGGTGATGTTCGGCCGCAAGAAGGGCTACTCGGTGCACGTGGTGTCGCCCACCAGGCTGACGGTGGAGGTGCCGTGGCACAAGTACGGCACCGTGCACGTGCGAGTGGTCAGCTCGACCGGTTCCTCGTCGAAGGTCGGCGGCGATCGCTTCACATTCACCCACCCGACCTTGAACAGCAAGATCCAGGGCGGCCTGACCGCTCGACAGGAACAGCGGCTGTCCACCCGGGCCCGCGCGACGCACCACACCCCGCGCGCGGCACACCGGTCCAGCCGCTGGACCGCGGCGATGGGCGTTACGGCGATGCTGCGTGCGCGGTCCTGGCTGGGAGTGCCGTACTCATGGGCCGGGGGCAGCAGCCGCGGCCCGACCCTTGGCGTGTGTGCCCACAACGGCGGGGACATGGACTGCCACGTCGTCGGCTTCGACTGCTCCGGTCTCGCCCTCTACGCATGGGCGCCTTACAAGCAGCTGGTCCACTACGCCGCCACGCAGCACAGCCGGGCCGGGCGCTTCCATCCCGCGATCGGACAGCTGGTGCCCGGCGACCTCGTCTTCTTCTCCGGCTACATCGCCAACGGCATCGGCCATGTCGCGGTGTACGAGGGCCGCGGCATGGTGATCCAGGCCGAGCAGAGCGGCACCACGGTGATGCGCTCGCGCCTCGTCGACGTCATCGCGCACAGCGGCCGCTATCGCGGCGCCACCCGGCCCACGTCCACCGGGCGCCAGGCGCCCGGCCCGCACCTGTCGACGATGACCTCGCAGCTGTCGGTGCGCGGTGGCTACCTCACGGTCACCGGCAGCCATCTGTCGACGGCCACCTCGGTGTCGGTCGGCGGCAAGATGCTGTACGCCTTCACCCGGCGCAGCTACTCGCGCCTGGTCGTCAAGGTGCCGGCGCACCGGGCCGGGCGGGTGACGGTCGCGGTCTCGAACCCGTGGGGCACCGCTGCGCGCAGCCTCACCTACGTCGGCGCTCCGGTGCTGTCCGCGCTGTCCCCGTCGCGCGGCACCACGAACGGCGGCACCGCGGTCACGGTGAGTGGCTCGAACCTGACCTCGGTGACCAAGGTCACGGTCGGCACCACGCCGGTCTCCTTCCGGGGGTTGTCCACGACCCGGCTGGCAGTGACGATGCCGGCTCACGGGGCCGGCGCGGTGCACGTGACCGTCTACACCCGCTTCGGCACGTCGAACCAGAAGACCTACACCTACCTCGCGCCCGCGCCGACGACGACACCGCCGACCACGAGCGCCCCGCCGTCGACGCCGACCAGCGAGCCGCCGACCACCGCGACTATCGAGCCGACCGGCCCGTCGACGAGCGAGCCGCCGCCGGCGTCGACCACTGCCCCGGGCACGACACCGCCGACCACCCCGCCGACCACCCCGCCGACCACCCCGCCCGCCACAGGGACCTCGACGACGGCCGAGGCCGCCTCGTCGGCGGCGAGCGCGACCCCTACCGGCTGAACCGCGGCAGCAGCCGTGGTGGTCAGGTGCCGCCGCTCAGGAGCAGGACCACCAGTCGATCGACACCGCGAGTAGGAGGCTGACGCCGCCCATCAGCGCGGCGCGATAGCCGTGCACGAACGCGTGGGCCGCGACTACGCGAAGACGCGGCGCGATCAGCCGGATCCTCTCACTGCTCGAGCGCGCTACCGTGCGTTCCTACGCCGAGCCGGCCTCCTGATCCGGCGCGGCTACCGGATAGACCGGCGAAAGACGAGATGTGCGAGCTGCGCCAGCTGCCGGAACGGGTCGATCGCGCCGAGCCGTCCTCCACGTCCAGCAAGGTGGCCAACTCGCCCGGATCGGCCGGCGGCGGCCGATCTTCCTCGCGCAGGTCGACCGCCGTCCGCACCCCGTACCGCCGTTCGAGGTCCAGGCCGAGGTACGCAGCCGTACCGACGAGTCGGTCCAGGTCGTCGGCACGCGCGGATGCACCGATCTCGTTGAGATAGCGCACATCGCGATGCTCGGCCGCGGCCAGCCGGTCCTCGTCGAATGCGGCCGCCGCGGCCGCCCAGTGCTGACGGGCCGCCGGGTGCCACAAGGCCGACGTCCGCGTCCGCGTCGCGACCGACACCAGCCCGCCGGCCGCGGCCAGCCCGGCAACCTCCGCGAGGGCGGGCTCGCTCTCAGGCAGGTACATGAAGACGCCGAGGACACGGACGAGATCGTAGGGTGAGGCGACGCTTCGCAGGCCGCCGATCCCACCCGCCAGGACCTGCACCCGATCCTGCACATCCGCAGGTTCTGCCGACAACGCGCCGGTCAAGGCGCGTTGCGCATGACCGGGTCCGGTTCGACGGAGTGCAGGTGATGGCCTAACCGGGCCAGGCGAAGGGACCGCTGGCCCTGCCCGGCACCGACATCCAGCACCCGCAGCGGACCGTCCGGGAGGTGAATGGCGAGTTGCCTGGCGATCAATTCCTGCCGCACGACGTTGCGCACCCGCGTCGTGCTGTCCAACCAGCCGTCGCGTCCTTCGGCGAAACTGCCGGTCATCACGCCACCTTGCTGCGATAGATGGCCATGGCCGAGCCGTAAGCGACGAGGCCGATGCCAGCCATCCACGCCAGTGCGATCCAGATGCCGTCACCGACGGGCTGTTGGGCGAGCAGGTTGCGCGTGGTGTCGGCGATCGAGGTCACCGGTTGGTGTTCGGCGAAGGCGCGCACCGGACCGGGCATGGTGTGGGTCGGCACAAACGCCGAGCTGATGAACGGGAGAAAGATCAATGGGTAGGCAAACGCGTTGGCGCCGTCTGCAGATTTCGCGGAAAGGCCGGGAATGACGGCGATCCAGGTCAACGCCAGGGTGAACACGAGCAGTATGCCGGTCACCGCGAGCCAGGCCGCCACGCCCGCCCCGGAACGAAACCCCATGACCAGCGCGACCCCCACGACGACCGCTACGGAGATCATGTTGGCGACCAGCGAGCTCAGCACGTGCGACCACAGCACGGACGAGCGGGCGATCGGCATCGATTGGAGGCGTTCGAAGATGCCGTCCTTCATGTCGAGGAACAGCCGGAACGCCGTGTAGGAGATCCCCGACGCGATGGTGATGAGAAGGATGCCGGGCAGCAGGTAGGTCACGTACGTCTGTGACCCGTGCTTGATCGCGCCGCCGAAGACGTAGACGAACAGCAACAGCAAGGCGATCGGCGTGATCGCGGTCGTGATGATCGTGTCCGGGCTGCGCGTGATGTGCTTGAGGGAGCGCCCGAGCAGAACGGCGGTGTCCCCGAAGAAGTGCGTGTCCATCGTGGTTTCCTATCGGTGCGGTTCTTCCCCGCCGACGAGGGCGAAGAACACGTCCTCGAGCGTCGGTTGCTTCTCGACGTATTCGACCTTCGCCGGCCTGAGTAGCTGTCTGAGTTCGTTCAGGGTGCCGTTCACGATGATCCGGCCCTCGTGCAGGATCGCGATGCGGTCGGCGAGTTGCTGGGCCTCATCGAGGTACTGCGTGGTCAGCAGCACCGTGGTGCCGTTCTTGGCGAGCCGCTGCACGGCGGCCCACACCTCGTTTCGCGCCTTCGGGTCCAGGCCAGTGGTCGGCTCGTCAAGCAGGATGACCGCGGGATCGCCGATCAGGCTCATGGCGATGTCCAGCCGACGGCGCATGCCGCCGGAGTACGTCGAGACCCTCCGCGCGGCCGCGTCTGCCAGCGAGAACCGGGTCAGCAGGCCGTCGGCGATCGCGCCCGGGTCCGGCAGATGCCGCAATTTGGCAACCAGCACGAGGTTCTCGCGGCCGCTCAGGATTTCATCGACCGCCGCGAACTGCCCGGTCAGGCTGATCGACCTGCGCACCTGCGCCGGTTCGCTGGCAACGTCGAAGCCGTTGACGACGGCACTTCCGTCATCCGGATGCAGCAGTGTGGACAGGATGCGCACGAGCGTGGTCTTGCCCGCCCCGTTCGAGCCGAGTAGGGCGACGATGCTGCCCCGCGCGACGTCGAGGTCGACGCCGCGCAGGACATCCAGCCCGCGGTAGGCCTTCACCAGGCCCCGCACCTGTATGACCGGCCGCTCGAGGACAGTGGTTGTCATCGTGCATCGCCCGCGGCGCGGTCGATTGCCGCGGTCAGCCGATCGCGCTCCCGGGCGATCCACGAGCCGTCCGGGTAGTTGCGCGCGAAGGCCTCGGCGAACTCCACGGGGTCCGCCCCGACGACCTCGCGGATCGGCGTGGCGTTGGCCGCGCTCTGTTCGAACAGGTCGGCGAGGTCGTCCAGCATCGCCTGGACGCTGTCGCCCTTTCCTGGCCCGAAAACGAACAGATACCGCTCGAGCGCATCGATCGCGTCGCGGTAGTTCGCGGGCAGTTGTGCGATGCGCGTCTTGTACTGCCGGTAGCGGCGCTTGTCGCCGATCACCGCGGTTGCGAATTTCGAAATTGACATGGTCAGCTTCCTCCTTCACGGAGCTGGTCGAGGCGTTGCGAGAGGAAGGTCCACGTCGTCCAGAACTCCTCGAGATACGCCTGCCCCTGGGCGTTGAGCGAGAACACTTTGCGCGGCGGCCCTTTCGTGGATGGAACCTTCTGCACATCGACGAAGCCGCGCTGGTCCAACCGGACGAGAAGCGCGTACACGGTGCCTTCGGCGATGTCGGCGAATCCCTGATCGCGCAACCAGGTCGTGATCTCGTAGCCATACGCGGAGCGGCCGGACAAAGTCGCAAGGACGATGCCCTCGAGCACGCCCTTGAGCATCTCCGTCATCTGCTTGCCCACGCGCTCTTCCCCAGGTAGTTGGTAACACTTACTACCGGTACATAGTAGCGCTGAATAGCGGCGGCGCAAGGTAGTTCAGGACGCCGACTGTCGACGATCCGGCTCCCCACGCGCGTCGAGGGCTGCGGCCAGATACTCGGCGGCGGCCTCGTGCAGTCTGTGGTTCGCCGCGTCGATCACGGTTGCGGTGCGGGTCCGGTGTGCGACCTGCACCGCACGTTCCGCGTCGTACAGAAGCCGGGCAGCCGTGTCCATCCGGGTCCGGCCGTGGGCGGGCACCGCCGCGATGTCGCTGATCGCTTCCCGCTCCTGGGTATCGACGTGTTTGCGAGGTCGGCCGCGGGGCCGTTTGCGCGGCACGATCCGGCCGCGCTCGATGATGTGGCCACCCCACACGCCGGTGTACTCGAGGCGGTCTACGGCGACGGCCAGGCACGCCTGCCGGACCGGGCAACCGGCGCACAGTTGTTTGGCCCGCTCCAGGTCGGCAGGCATTGCGGCGAACCAAAGCTCCGGATCCTCGCTCCGGCACGGGAGCTGCAACGCCTCGCGACCTCGCGGGGGCTCGACGTCGGCCGAGTGCAGCCGCCGGGGGCACTCCACCACGACGCTGTCCTCGACGAACGCCCGGCAAGCGCCGTCAGCCATCGGAACTCGCCGCCCTCGACCGGCGCGAGTCGCGCACCTGACGCGCGCCGGGAGTCCCGGCCTGCCTGGACCGCACTGCCCGTGCACGGCGCGCGCGCGACGCCTCGGCAAGCAGTTCGTCGCGGCGCACTGCCGCGAGCTCCATCAGTGTGTAGAAACTGTTCATCTCGTCCTCGTCCTCGTTGACGACTCGCAGCTTGCTTGGGTGAGGTGGCCGGGCACATCCGGAGTTCGCCCTATCTCCGTGCCCCGGCGGGGGCTGAGGACCTCCTGTTCCGAGTGGCTGAGGGGTTATGCGGACGGCCCGTCCGCTGTGTCGAGGTAGTTGACCGAGCGCAGGAACAGGCCGAGGTCGCGAATGCGATTCAGCACGCCGTGCAGCGCGGCCTGATCCGGCAGCCGACCGACGATCACGGTGTCCGGGCCGCGGGCCGCGATCTCCAGACCGTCGAACCACTCCGACCAGCGACTGTCGAGGATCCCCTTGACGCGGATCTCATACCGGCCACCCGGACCTGGGTCGGTCATCAGCGTCCTCCTGCGACTCGTGCGGTTCGTCTCGTATGCACGCTATGAAGGGCAAGCCGCCGCGCGCCTCACCCGAGAGTGGTATTCGGGGTGGAATCTCTCAGTGCACACGACGGCACCGGGGCCGGGCCCGGGAGTAGGACCGGTCTAGAATTGGTGCCATCCAGGAGGAACCCCGGCGTCTTGGCGCGGCCGAGCAGGACATTCTGTTGGCCACGAAGTTGCACGTGCCCAAGTCGCGGTCGGACCGGGTGCCGCGCCCGCGGCTGACAGAGCTGCTCGACAGCCACTCCATGCGTGGGCTGGTGTTGGTGTGTGCGCCGGCCGGGTACGGCAAGACGGTGCTGCTGGCCGACTGGGCGAGGCAGGGCGGCCGGCAACCGGCGTGGCTGTCCCTCGATCCCGGTGACAACGATCTGGCTCGCTTCTGGCGGCACCTGCTCGCCGCGCTGGACCAGGTACGCCCCGGTACCGCCATGCGGTACGGCGCCGCGCTGTCCTCGACGTCTAGGTCATTCGAACGGCCGGCTACGGAATTGATCAACGACCTCGCGGCCGACCCGGCCGGCGACGCGGTGCTCTTGGTGCTCGACGACTATCACCTCATCGACGCCGGCGTGGTGCACGAGCTGATCGACTTCCTGCTCGAACACCGGCCGCCGAACCTGCGTCTCGTGCTGGCCAGCCGCGCCGACCCGCCGCTCTCGTTGGCGCGGCTGCGCGCGCGTGGCGAGCTGACCGAGGTGAGGGCCGCGGAGCTGCGATTCACCGCCGACGAGGCGGCTGCGCTGTTGCAGCGGGCCGCGACGGGTCTGGGTGACGGCCTGCCCGACGCCGCGGTGACCATGCTGGCCACTCGCACCGAGGGCTGGCCCGCCGGCCTGCAGCTCGCGGCGCTCTCGCTGCGCGGGCATCCGGACACCACCGGTTTCATCGCCGCATTCTCCGGCACCCATCGGCACGTTCTCGACTACCTGACCGAAGAGGTGCTCGAGCGCCAGAGCGAGGACGTGCGCGGGTTCCTCACGCAGACGTCGGTGCTCGAGCGACTCAGCGGACCCCTGTGTGACGCCATCACCGGTCGCGACGACAGTCAGTCGATGCTCGAGGAGATCGAGCGGGCCGGCCTGTTCCTGGTTCCGCTCGACGAGGTGCGCGGATGGTGGCGCTACCACCACCTGTTCGCCGATCTCCTGCGCGCTCGGGCAGAGCGCGGCGCCGCGCGAACCGTGGCTTTGCATCGAGCCGCGGCGTCATGGTACGAGCACGCCGGCCTGGTCGACGACGCGATCCACCACACCCTGGCGGCCGCGGACAAGCTCGCGGCCGCCCGATTGATCGAGGCCCACTTCGACACCGTCTTCAACCTGCGCGGCGAGGAAGCGACGATCCAGCGCTGGCTCCCGGCGCTGCCGGACGACCAGGTGCGCCGCCGGCCGCGGCTGCTGCTCGCGCAAGCCCAGATGGCGGCGATGCGCGGGGATGTCGAGGCCATGACGCCGTTGATCGACGCCGCCGTGAAGGCCTACGAGCAGGCGGGCGAGGAACCGTTCGAGCCGACGGCCGGCAGCGCGTGCAGTCTGCTCGTGAACATCCCGGCCGTCATCGCCCTACAGCGCAGCTACATGGCACAGTTGCGTGGTGACCCTGACGGCACTGCCGCGTACGCCACCCAGGCGCTGAGCGTCGTTCGCGACGACGAGTTGATGCTGAACTCGGCCGTCCAGGGATTTCTCGCAGTGGCCGCGTGGTTGCGCGGCCGACTGGAACAGGCCGAACACGCCTTCGCGGCCAGCATCGAAGGATGGCAGACGGCGGGCCAGCCCACCACGACGGCGTGGGGGTACTACTCACTCTCGCGGATTCAGCGCGCACAAGGCCGTCTCGACGCGACCGAGCAGACCTGCCGGCACGCGCTCGAAGTCGCTCAGATCCCCGGACGCCCGCTACCGGCGGCCGGCCCCGCGTTCGTCGGCCTCGCCGACGTCGCCTATCAGCGCAACGACCTCGCCGCGGCTCGAGCGCGTCTCGACGACGGCATCCCGCTGTGCCGCCAGTTCGTCCACACACCACCGTTGGCGGCCGGACTGGTGACTCTGGCGTGGGTCCGGCAGGCGTCAGGTGATCCCGACGGCGCACGCGGAGCGCTCGACGAGGCGCAGCAGTTCGCGCCGGGTCCCGCGGGTCTGCTGAACCCGGTGCCGATACAGAGCGCACGACTCATGCTGGCCCAGGGTGATCCGGATTCCGCGGCGAGATGGCTGGAGCACAGTGCGGTGCGCTTCGACGACGCCCCTTATTACCCCCACGAGATGGGGTACTTGGTGCTGGCCCGGCTGCTGCTGGCCCGAGCGGATCCGCGCCGTGCCGCCGCGCTGCTGGATCTGTTGCACGCCGCGGCACTCGATCAGCATCGCAGCGGCAGCCTCATCGAGATCTGCGTGCTGCAGGCACTGGCGTTCGACGCCGATGGCGAGGATGAGGCCGCGCTCGACGCGATCGCGCAGGCATTGCGCATCGCCGAGCCGCAGGGGCATATCCGCGTGTTCACCGACGAGGGCGTGCCGATGGCGGCATTGCTGACGCGGGCGATGGCAGGCGCGCGCCGCGACCGGTACGCGCCCGCGATTCCGTTCGGGTACCTGGCACGGGTGCGCCGCTCGTTCGCGGACGCCGAACCGGGCCCGGCACCGGCCGCGGACCCCGGGCTGCTGGTCGACCCGCTGACGAGCCGCGAGTCGGAGGTGTTGGGGCTCATGAGCAAGGGGATGTCGAACCCGGCGATCGCCGCACAACTCGTTGTCAGCCTCGACACGGTGAAGAAGCACGTCAGCCATATCCTCGACAAACTCGGCGTCCGCAACCGGACCGAGGCCGTCACTCGCGGTCGGGAGCTCGGGATCAGCCATTGAGACTTGTCGTTGACGGCCGCAACCCCGATCGCGCGGGGTCACGAGGCTGATGCCGCGACGGTGCGTGACCGTTCGCCCTGGTCGTAGTCGACAATCCCTTGAGGGCGTCGATGGTGGGTGGCGCAGACCACTTGACGCGAAGCCCTCGCGGTCCGCGAATCCACTGCGACGACGCGAGGAGATACTGATCTCGTGGATGCCGCGACGTACCTGACCGAGTTGTTCGGACTGACCGGCCGTACGGCGTTCGTCACCGGCGGGAGTTCCGGCATCGGGAGAGCCATCGCATCGTCGCTGGCCCGCGCAGGCGCGAAGGTGGTGATCATCGCTCGCCGGGAAGAACAGCTGGAGGCTGTAGTCCAGCAGATCCGTGCCGATGGAAGCAACGCGGCTGCGGTGCCAGGCGACCTCAGCACGCGCGCCGGTCTCAGGGCCGTTGCCGACGCGGCCGAGCGTCTGCACGGCGAGCCCGACATCCTCGTCAACAGTGCCGCGAACAACCTGCGGCCGCCGATGGGGGAGTTGGACGAGCGTACGTGGGACGCCACGCTCGACCTCAACCTCACCGCACCCTTCATGCTCGGTCAGCGGTTCGGGCCGGGAATGGCCGCCCGCGGATTCGGTCGCATCGTGCACATCAGCTCGCAGCAGGCGCACCGCGCCTTCGTCAACAGTGGGGCCTACGGCGTTGCGAAGGGTGGGCTGGAGGCGTTGGCGCGGTCTCAGGCCGAGGCGTGGTCCGAGCACGGCGTCACGAGCAACACCCTGGTCCCGGGCTTTGTCCTGACGCCGCTGAACGAACGACTGGCCAGCAATCCCGAGGCCGTTGCCGGCCTTGCCGCTCGGACCATGATCGGACGCAACGGTCTGGCGCAGGACTTCGCCGGCGCCGCGGTGTTCCTTGCCAGCGCGGCCTCGGCCTACGTCACCGGGCAGTCGATCTTCGTCGACGGTGGGCTGTCCGTCCATTGACTCGCAGCCGGTGATGCCACCTTCGGGCAATGCGTCCGCGCGCCGCCTCCTCCGTTGCCGGACGAAGTCGACGACCGGGCTGAGCAGTTTGCCGTTGTACGGCAAATAGCGCCGGAGTTGGATGTCCAACAGCCGGATGAGCCTGGGACCTGCCACACTTGCCGACCTTCGAGTCCGGGTAGGCCGTCGCGCGGCTCAGCCGATGCGTTCGGCCAACGAGACGACGATGCCTTCCGGGCCCCGAACGTGGGCCATCCGCCATGCGCCTTCGTACCCGCCGACGCCGCCGACCAGTCCGTAGCCCTCGGTAGCTGCCCAGTCCAGCGCCGCCTGCAGGTCGTCGACCTCGAAGCCCACGTTCCGCAATCCCAACTCGTTGGCCATTGCGGTCGGTGAGCCCGGCACAGAGTCCGGTCGCACGAAGCGCGCGAGCTCCAGGCGGCTGCCGCCGTCGGGCGCCCTCAGCATGACGACCTCGGTGCGGGAGTTGGGAATGCCGCAGACCGTGTCCACGAACTCGCCTTCGAGGAACGTCCGGCCCTCGACCGCGAGACCCAGGGCCACGAAGAAGGCTGTCACGGCATCGAGATCTGCGACAGTGACGCCGACGTGGTCGAAGCGTCGAACATATGACATGGGGCCGTCCTTCCGTCGCCCAACGGCGTGCATCGGCCACGGTAGGCGATGCACCGCCGCTCGTCCGCGGGGGCGAACTCAGCGGTTCGACGATCGACTCCGGGTTGCGCGGGCGATCGTCGGGCCGCCGGTGCGGTGCCCAGGTGTCTCGCCTGTTTCACGTCAGCTCGGTACGCAACCGAGACTCGATCAACGGGTTCTCGTACCTGCCGGCGGCAGTGGCACCGACGGCCTTGACCCGAAACGTCGACGTCGGAAGCGTTAGGTGCGGTCCATCGGTGCTCGCTTAATTCGATTTCCGAAGGGCTTCAGTGGTGCGTCGGACAGACCAAATGCACCTTCGAGCGGATGGGCGTCGTCCGAGGAGCGCTTGTGCCCCCGATTCTGGGCACACGTAGGCACGGCCCGGTGAGCGCTGGGCGTTGAGCGATATGCGGGTCGACGCCCGCTACCCGGCGCCTGAAACGGACCGGCGGGACTGTCCTGAAGACGGCCTCTGTGGCGTGACAGGCCGCAACCCCGCGGTGGTGCCGGTCGGCCGCGCTGGGGGCGAGGCGGGTGGCCGCGCGTGGTGGAGGTCCTTGAGCTGATCGCGGTCAGCGGATGGGCTCGACCTCGCCAGGTCGCCATGCCTTGTCGAACCAGGGCTGTAGCGGGCCGTAGAGGCGCAGGATGGTGAACCAGCCCTTACCTGGCACCGTCTGGATCCAGTTGGTCTCGGGTCCGTCATTCGGTGCAGGTCCGAAATAGAGGTCGACGGATCCGTCAGCGTTGGCGGCGAGGGGGTCGCGTTGGTTGTTCTTGCTCGGGTACGGCTGATCCGTCTGTAGTTCGGACCGAGTCTGCGGGTCGTACACGACGATGGACCAGAAGTCCTTGGCGGGCACGTCGGCCGGGATGCGGAGGCGGTACTGCTGCGCTCCGTCCAGGAAGTTGCCGCCGCTGTCAGCGGACAGCATGGCGTATTGGGAGCCAAGACCGATCATCGCCATCGCCATCGCCGGGGTGTTCACGGTCGCGACGTAGAAGAACATGGTGCGGGCATCGAGATTGCGGCCCCCGGCGCCGCCGTCGACGAGCCATTGATAATCACCACCCACGAAGCCGGTCTTCCAGGCGCTGTCTTGATAGAGGTAGGCGTCGGGGGTGCGGGTCTTGAACGCGAGGGCTCGGGCAGTGGCGTTGCCCACAGCGGCGGCGTCGTTGAGGATCGCCCGCATCCGGGCGTCGGGCGCGAAGGTCCGGTTCTTGCTGATGCCGATGCTGGCTGCCAGCCCCCGCAGCTCAGGATCGAACACGTTTACCGGTTCGCGGGCGATGACCTCGGCGAGCTCGTTGTAGAAGTCGAAGTCGTTGGGGTGGATGGTGTTGAACGCCTTGCCGGTGACGCTGATGAACTCCATCTCGGGCGGATCGGCGGCTTGTGCCACTGGGTAGACCCGCACGCCCGTCTTGAACGACTCGGCCGCCGGATCGGGGCTGCCGTCGACGAGGAGGCCGCGCAGGATCAGCCAGTTCGTTGAGCTCGGAGTGCGACCTACGTAGTGGCCGTCGGGAATAGGCCCGTCGTAGTCATCAGGGACGATCAGATACTTGCCGCCCTGCCCGCGGTCGGGTCCGGGCGCGCCCATGTCGATGACGAACCGGAAGAACGCGTCGTTGACGGTGCCGGGCCCGCATCGAGGTGGCACCTCGACGACGATGGGCCCGTCCTTGGCGACGTCGAGGAACGCCGAGAGGTAGACGGTGTCGGTGTTCCCGGTCAGGAACAGCGAATTCGAGTCCAGCAGGTTGTCGAAGATCAGCACCTTGTTGGGGGCTGTCACGCCCATCGACTCGCTGCCTCGGCGCATCGCCTCCATGGAGGTCGCCGGGACGAAGTCGAGGAACACCTGAACGGCGCGCAGGAAGTCAAGGTTGTCGAAGACGGTACGGGTTGTGGCGTCGGTCGGGAGCCCGTCGAAGAACTCCAGTCGGCCGATCCGGGTGTCGACCGAGTCCGGAGTCATGATCGATGTGGGGATCGTGTTGTTGAACCCCGCGGTCACGTCGGTCAACTGGGTCTCCTTGGCAGGTTTGCCCCGTCTGGGTGGCGGCGCGGCGCGGGGTTCAGTCCAGGACGAATACGGGGTGCCTGGGCGCGATGGCGGCGATTTGCTCGTCGGAGGACTTCGCGTCCACGCCGTCGAAGAAGGCGCCGACCTCCGCCTTCCACTTGGCCAGGTAGGCGCGCAGGACCGGAACCTTGTCCGTGTCGGCCAGTTCGGTTGCATGCCGTTGCTGGCGACGCTTTCCGAGCAGCAGCGTCAGGTTACCGTCGGCGGCGCGGACATTGCGGACCCACGAACCGACCCCGCGCGCGGAGACGAGGTAGTCCCGTCCACCCAGGTGGAGCAGGTTCACCGGCACACGACGCGGTTCACCGCTCGTCCTACCGGGCACCTCGAGAACGCGGCTGCCCCACACGCTGACACCAAGACGGGTCAGCCCGGCCACGACCCGATTCGCGACATTGCGGGTGAACCAGCCTGGCTTGCGGTAGTGCACCGGATCCGACATCACCACTGCTCCGCAGGCGGATTGATCATGATAGTCAGTCTAGTCGCCGAGACCGATCGGGGAGCGCCGGTGACGCACGGGCCACCTCAGAAATGGTCTTCGACGCCGCCACTGGCGACGCAGAGCGGGCCCTCGCGAGTCGGGCATCTTGGCTCCTCATCGCGGCGCGTGGTGGCGGCGCCGGCCCTGGCCAGGGTGATCAACCCGAGCACCGCGATCTGGACGCACAGCACGAGCGCCAAGCACCGAGTGCCGGACAGCTGCGCGGTTCCACCGAGCACTCCCACGTCGATCGCGACGCTGGCGACCGGCATCACGGTGGCGATCACGGGCAGTGTCACCAACGGCCGGTCGGCCTGGTAAGCCGTCTGTGTCACGACCAGGGAAGCCAAGCCACCGGCGATCAACGCATAGATCGGCCACGTCGTCACGACGGTGGCGACACCGTGCGTTGCCTGCTGAGCGAACGCCATCGTGATCACGGCGATCACGGCGTCCGCGAGACCGGCCGCGCAGCCGAGCAGCAGCGGGCGGCGGCGCCCGCGGGTCGTGAACGCTGCGACCGTCACCGGCACTGCGACGAGCCCGCTCACCACGGCAGCCACGACGAGGCGTCCGCAGGTGTCGGCGCCCGGGTCGTGGGCGTCGGTTCCGAGCAGCGCCACCGAGCCGCCGATACCGATCACCACCGCTGATACCGCCAACCAGGAGCGGCCGGTCAGCCGTCGCCGCTGGAGCACACCGCTTACGGCGATACTGACGATCAGCGACCCGCTGAGCAACAGCTGCACGACCGCCAGTGATCCGTTGTTCAGCGCGGCGGTGTGAGCCGCGAACCCCGACACCTCGCACATTGCACCGCCCCACCACACTGGCTGGCGCATCAACAGCAGAACGAGTCGGGGTCGACCGGCGGCGCTGGCGGCGGTCGTTGCGGCCTGTCGGTGCTCGAATGCCACGCCGGTCCCGTACAGCACGGCCGAGAGCACGGCGAACAGTACGCACATCATGCGAGCCGCCTACGGCCGAGGTGGGTCCGCGGTCGCTCGCCTGCGTAACGGTCGCAGCTGTTCATCCGCTGGTCCAATCGTCGCTCTACACACCGGTTGTGCACCCGGCGATCTCGACGCTATGAACCCCCGCCCGCCGCCGACATGGCCCTAACTCGCATACCGATGGTGGAGTTAGCCCCACCATCGCCATATCGCCGCGGCCCACATGCACCGCTCGTGAGCGGGACCACGGCTCGGATCCCGATCAAGCCGCGCGGATCGGCGGCGGTGTCCAGGTCCCGCAATGGGCGCCGGATTCGCGTCGAGCAGCAGCGGCAGATTGGCCACCGCGGGTCGAGGTGCGAAGGCGCGCGGGCGTGAGGGGTGGTCGGGCCTGGCGGCGGCAACCGCCGGTGCTGGGCGTCGAGGACCGATGAGGCGCGGTCCGCGACGGATCGTGCACGTACGATCCAACGGTGGCTGTCGGCCGCTTGCTCCCGGTCGAGGGGTCGCCACTGGTCGGCCGCGCCGAGCAGGTTGCCGGCCTGCGCGAGCTGATGTCCGGCCGATCGCGGCTGGTGACACTCACCGGGCCGCCCGGCGTGGGCAAGACGCGCCTGGCACTGCATGTGGCAACGGCGCTGGCCCCCGGTTTCGGGGGTGGGGCCGGCTGGGTGGATCTCGGTTCGATCCGCGACCCGCGACAGGTGGCCGGTGAACTCGCCAGAGGGCTGGGGGCCGAACGCGACGTCGATCTGCTCGGCCCGGAATTGCCGCTCACCGCCTTCGCCGATCGCGAGGTGCTGCTCGTGGTCGACAACTGCGAGCATCTCGCGGACGCCGGTTTGGCGATCGCCGCCGTCCTGGAGGCAATGCCCGGAGCGCGTGTCCTCGCTACGAGCCGCCAGCGCTTGCGTCTGACGGCCGAGGTCGAGTATCCGCTGCCGCCGTTGGCGCTGCCCGCGCTGTCTGATGCGGACGATATTGCCGAGTTGGGACGTAATCCGTCGGTGGAGTTGCTGCTGGCCCGGTCACCTGCGCACGTGACGCTTACTCGGCGGACGGCGCGGCCGTTGGCGGAGATGTGCCTGCGACTGGACGGGTTGCCGCTGGCTCTGGAGTTGGCTGCAGCGCGGCTGCGGGTCTTCACTCCGAGCGAACTGGTGTTCCGTCTCGAGCATCGGTCGGTGACGCTATCGGGGGCGCCGCGTGATGCGCCGTCGCGACATCGGACTCTGGTCGCCGCGATCGGGTGGAGTCATGATCTGCTGCCCGATCTCGAGCGGACGGTGTTTCGCCGGTTGAGTGTGCTGGTCGGCGGATGGACGCTGGCTGCGGCTCGGGCCGTGTGCGGGCTCCCGGAGCCGACTGTCGTCGCCGCTGTCGAGGTGCTGCTCGAGCAGAGCCTGCTGCAACGCGAAGCGACCGACGGGCCGGCGCGCTTCACGATGCTGGCCAGCATCCGCGATTTCGCGGCTGAGCAGCTGGCGACCAGCGGCGAGCTGGGCGCTACCCGCGAGCGTCACGCCGACTACTTCGCGGGCGTCGCCGTGGCGTGGGAGGCCACGATCGGGACGGAGACGGAGAATACGACCTGGGTCGAGTTCGAGGCGGTACATCCGGATCTGAGTGCGGCATTCGAGCACGCGGGCCAGGTTCCGGCACGAGTGTGGCTCGGGGTGGCGCTGGCGTGGTACTGCCACATCCACGGCGCGTTGACGCAGGCCCCCACGGTGCTGGCGGTGTTGCGTGAGGTCGCGGCCGACTCCGCGTCCGCGGCCGGGTGCGATGGCGAGCCGGCACCGGACGGTTCGGACGCTGACGTCGTCACGGCGATGGCGATCGCGGCCGGTGTCATCAGTCTCGGCCTCGGCGAGTCGGCCGAGGCCGAGTCGGATCTGCGATCGGCCGTTCGGCTAAGCGCGGCTCGCGGGGACGATCGACGTCAGGCGATCGCGTTGTCCTTCCTCGGACACGTGATGCGCGAGCGGGGCCGCACCGAGCAGGCAGCCGGCCTCTACCGCCTGGCGCGCGGGATCTGTCTGCGTCGCGGCAATGTCAGGGGGACTGCCTGGTCGACCTTCGACCTGGGCCTGCTCATGCTCGATGCGCACGATCCGAGCGAGCGTTCGAGTGCCCTGCCGCTGCTACGTGAGGCGCTGGTCTACTTCGAGGACCTCGACTACGAGTGGGCGGTCGCGCAGTCGGCGCGAGCGCTCGCAACGGCACTGCTCGATCGCGGGGCCGTCGACGATGCCGCCGCGCTGCTGGGCCGCTCGCTCGTGCTGCACGACCGGGTCGGGGACCGCCGCGGCGCGGCCGAGTGCCTCGAGGGACTCGCACGTGTTGCCGCTGACCGCGGGTCGGGATCGGAGTCCGCGTGGCTGTGTGGCGCGGCTCAGGCCCAGCGGCAGCTGGCGGCGACGACGCCGACGGAGTCGGAGGCGCGCCGGATCGCCGCCACGGAGGCCGCTGTGGACAGCGCGCTGGGCACCGTCGCCGCCGATCATGCGAGGCACACCGGACGCACCGCGGGCCGACCAGCCGTCCTCGCCTTCGCGGCCGGCATCGCCGCTCCGCAGCCGCCGACGGTGTCGGACCTGGTCCTCACGGCGAGGCAGGCCGAGGTCGCCGAGCTGGTCGCAGCGGGCCGGACGAACCGCCAGATCGGCCGCGCGCTCGGCATCAGCGAGAAGACCGCCGAGATTCACGTCAGCAACATCATGGCCCGGTTGAAGGTCCCGAGCCGCGCCGGCGTTGCTGCCTGGATCGGCAGTCGCCCCCGACGCGATCCCTAAGGGGTTCCCCCTATGGCTGGGCAGCCAATGCCTGCTTAGACAGGAGGCAGACCACGGGGCGTGGTCGAACCATGATCTCGAGGAGAACTGCGATGGACGAGAACAAGTTGAACGACATGCTGGGCCGCTTCGTCACCGACCTGGGAGCGACGATCGCTGCCGGCAACGTGGTGGTGGGTCACCGCCTGGGGCTCTACCAGGCCCTCGCCGGACGGCCGGGCTCATCGGACGAGCTGGCCCGGCACACCGAGTGCGATCCCCGCTATGTGGCCGAGTGGCTCCGCGGCCAGGCAGCGGGCGGCTACATCGACTACGACGCGCAAAGCGACTCCTACTCGCTGAGCGAGGAGCAGGCCTTCGTGCTGACCGATCCCGACGGTGCGGTGTACGCGCCGGGGGCGTTCGTCCTCGCGCTCGGTGCGTTGCGGGCAGAGCAGCATGTCAGCGACGCGTTCCGTACCGGCGCCGGGATCGGCTGGCACGAGCACGACCCGGACGTGTTCGTCGGCTGCGAACAGTTTTTCCGCCCCGGCTACCTGGCGAACCTCACCTCGAGCTGGATCCCCGCCATGGATGATGTCGAGGCGAAACTGCAGTCAGGCGCCAAGGTCGCCGACGTGGGGTGCGGGCTGGGCGCCTCGACGATCCTGATGGCGCAGAAGTACCCGAACAGCACGCTGGCGGGTTGCGATCCCCACGACGGCTCGATCGAGCTGGCGGCCAAGCGGGCCGCCGACGCCGGCGTCGGCGATCGGATCGCGTTCGAGGTCGCCTCGGCCCAAAGCTTCGCCGGCGCCGGCTACGACCTGGTCACCACCTTCGACTGCCTGCACGACATGGGCGATCCGACCGGGGCCGCCACCCACATCCGGCAGTCGCTCGGCGAGGACGGCAGCTGGCTGATCGTGGAACCGTTCGCGGGCGACTCGGTGGCCGACAATCTGAACCCGGTCGGCCGCGTGTACTACGGGTTCTCCACGTTCTTGTGCGTGCCGAACGCGATGTCGCAGCCCGGTGGGTACTCACTCGGTGCGCAGGCCGGCCAGCAGGCGATCGCCCAGGTGGTCGAGCGAGCGGGATTCACTCGCTTCGAGCGCGTGGCCGAGACGCCGTTCAACCTGGTCTACGAAGCGCGTCCGTAACCACTGGTGGGCTGCGGCTCGGACAGGGGACAGTGGGCGGTATGCGGGCGCAGGCGCCGGATCGTTGCGGCTATGCCGTGCGATCCGGCGTGCGTCTGTACCGGGAGACCTACGGCGATGGCCCGCGCACGATCGTGCTGTTGCCGACGTGGGCCGCGCTGGACTCACGCGTGTGGAAGCTGCAGGTGCCCTACCTGGCCCGCCACTTCCGGGTGATCGTGTTCGATCCGCGTGGCAACGGCCGCTCCGACCGACCGCAGGGTCCACTCGCGCACGCCGACCGCGAGCTGGTCGAGGATGTCGTCGCCGTGCCGGACGCCACCGAGACGTCGTCGGCCGCCTGTGTGGTGGGGTCGATGGGCGGCCGGGTGTTGCTGCAGCTCGCTGTCGCGCATCCGGAGCGGGTCGCGGGTGCGGTCTTCGTTGCGACGTCCGTGCGTTGGGCACAGGAGGTTCCGTTCTGCTGGGTGCAGCAGTTCGACGCGCCCTGCACCGACGAGTCCGACTGCGGTCGCTACAACGCCGAGTACTGGCGGCGTGACCTGCGCGGGTTCGCCGAGTACTTCTCCGCCGAAGTCTTCAGCGAGACGCACTCGACCGGACAGATCGACGACGCCGTCGAAGGGACGCTGCAGACCGATGCCGAGCCGTTGATCGCCGCCGAGCACGCGCCATACCTGGGTGACATCGAGGACGGCCCGACCGGCGAGCCGGAGGCGGAGCGCCTGGCGCGGATGGTGCGGTGCCCGTCGCTGGTCGTGCGCGGTGACGACGACCGGATCGTGGGTGTGCAGACCTCGAGGCTGCTGGCGGATGCGCTCGGCTGCCGGGTCGAGGTCGTCGCCGGTGGCCGACATTGCGTGCAGGCCCGCCACCCGGTCCGTTCAACCTCGTGCTGCGCCGATTCGTCGAGTCGGTGAACCCCTGATGCGAGCACGGGAACCCGATCTCGTCGGCGACGTCGACCGCGACGGCGTGCCCGTCCGCTACGAGGTCTTCGGCTCCGGTGCGACGACAGTGCTGCTGATGGGCACCTTCCCGGTCGTGGACGGGCGTCAGTGGAAGGCGCAGGTGCCCTTCCTCGCCCGCCATTTCCGGGTGATCACCGTCGACGCCCGCGGCAACGGCGGGTCCGGCCGCCCGCCCGGTCCCGAGGCCTATTCCGACGAGGTCAACGCCGCCGATGCGGCGGCTGTCCTCGACGCCACGGGCACGCAGTGCGCGTTCCTGGTGGCGCTGTGCTCGGGCATCAAGTGGTCGATGTTGTTGGCCCGTGGCCACCCGGGCCGGGTACGTGGGCTGGTCGCGATCGCGCCCGGCGTGCATCCGCTCGCACCGCACCCCGACCCGCTCGACCCGGTCGACGCGGCACGCTGGCGCGATAACTTCGCAGGCTGGGCCGACTACCACACCGCGCACCTGACGCCGGAGCCCTACTCGTCCAAGTTGTACGACGACCTGATCGGGTGGACGGCGCAGACCGACCCGGCCACGCTCGGCGCACGCACCCACGCGCCGCTGCGGCCCGCCGAACAGGGCGAGGCGCTGGAGATGTCCGCGTCGTTGGGCTGCCCCGTGTTGGTGATCCACGGCACCGACGACCACTGCCAGCCGCTCGAACGCGGCGCGCGCTTCGCTGCCGCGGCAGGTGGGCGGCTGCTCGTGCTGGAGGGGGCCGGTCACCTTCCGCACGGTCGCCACGCCGTGCTCGTGAATGTCGTGATCAAGGAGTTCGTCGACATGCACACGTCTGCCGAAGCGCCGCGCAGCACCTGGGTGTTCGCCCGGCAGCGCCGCCGTCGCGCGTTGTGGGTGAGTTCGCCGATCGGCCTGGGCCACGTGCTGCGCGATATCGCGATCGCCCGGTCGCTGCGCGAACAGGTCGACGATCTGGAGATCCACTGGCTGGCGCAACCGCCGGTGACCGCCGTGCTCGAGGCCGAAGGCGAGATCGTGCACCCGGCCAGTGGAGAGCTGGCGTCCGAGGCTGCGCACTGGGAGGGCGAGGCCACCCACCACGACCTGCATGCGTTCTACGCGTTCCGGCGGATGGACGAGATCCTGTGCGCGAACTACATGCTCTTCGACGAGGTCGTGCGGGAGAGTCCCTATGACGTGTGGGTCGGCGACGAGTCCTGGGAGGTCGATCACTTCCTGCACGAGAACCCCGAGCGCAAGATAGCGCCCTTCGCATTCCTCACCGACGTGATCGGGTTCCTACCGGTCGATCCCGCCGGCGATCCGCGCGAAGCCGACCTCTGTGCCGACTACAACGCCGAGATGATCGAGCACCTCGCCCGATTCCCCTACGTGCGTGACCGGTCGGTGTTCATCGGCGGCTTCGGTGAGCTGCCCGACGCCTCGTTCGGTGCCGGGCTGCCGCAGATCCGGACGTGGGCCGAGCGGTGGTACACGTGCGTCCCGTACGTGTTGCCGTTCGACCCGGCGCGGTACCGGCGCACCGACACCCTCCGCCGCCGCCTCGGCTACGGGACCGGCTACCCGCTCTACGTCGCCGCGGTCGGTGGAACCGCCGTCGGCCGCGACCTGCTCGAACTCACCGCCGAGGCGTTCGCGCTCGTGCGCAAGGAGCAGCCGGACGCCCGGATGGTCATGGTCACCGGCCCGCGGCTGCACCCCGCCCAACTCCCCGACATCGAAGGCATCGAGAAGCTCGGCTACGTCCCGTCCCTGTTCGAACACCTCGCGTGCGCCGACGTCGCCATCGTTCAGGGTGGCCTGTCCACGACGATGGAGCTCGTCGCCGCCCGCCGGCCGTTCATCTACTTCCCGCTGGCCCATCACTGGGAACAGCAACACTTCGTCACCCACCGCCTCGGGCACTACGACGCCGGCCGACGTATGGACTTCGCCACCACCGACCCCCGCCGTCTCGCCTCCGCGATCATCGCCGCACGCCATCAACGGCCCACCCGCCGACCGATGCCGCGCAACGGCGCGCGCGCGGCAGCCGGGCAGCTGGCAACGATCCTGCGCCGCTGAGAACGCGCCGGGCTGCTTGGCCGGAGAAACTCGTGTCAGGCGCGCGCTCGATCGGCATTCAGTCGTGCGGCGCAATCACCGGCGGTAGACCAGCATGCTGATCGCGATGTACTGGCATACCCATGCCGCGATCGTGCATGCGTGGAACACTTCGTGGAAGCCGAACCACGACGGTGCCGGGTTCGGTCGCTTGATCGCGTATACCACCGCCCCCGCGGTGTAGAGCACGCCACCGGCGAGGGTCAGCACGAATACCGCGATCCCGGCCGAGCGCAGGACTTCGTCGAGGATGGGTGTGATCGACCAGCCGAGCGCGACGTAGAGCGCCGTGTACAGCGTTCGGGGGGCGGTGGGCCACAGCCAACGGAACCCAACGCCGAGCGCCGCGCCGGCCCAGATCAGCCATAGCATCACGGTCCTGCTCGTACCGCTGAGTGCCAGTGTTACGACCGGTGTGTAGGTGCCGGCGATCAGCAGGTAGACGTTGCCGTGGTCGGCCCGGCGCATCCACGCATGGGTGCGGGCATTCCAGCGGCCGCGGTGGTAAACGCCGCTGGTCGCGAACAGCGCGAGTCCGCAGCAGGTGTAGATGACCACGGCGACGCGCGGCGCACCCGACGGGGCCAGCACGATGAGCACGAGCCCGGCGGCGAGCACCAGCGGCGCCATCACCGCGTGCAGCCAGCCACGCAGCCGCGGTTTCATCGCATCGGCCGGCGCATCGGCCGGTCGTTCAATCATCACGCTGGCGACCGCTGAAGCTCATGACACCGAGCCTGTCATAGGTGAACTCGCACGCCGTACGCAGTGACCCCACCCGATTGACGTCACGATCGGGGCGCGGACGTCATTGGTCGGTTCGGGGCGACCGTCGTTCCTGCAACGGCACCCGGCGGTGAATCGTTGGGAGAAACAGAGGACCCGCTTCTATGCCCGTTCCGGAATCGCACCGACCGATCCCTATTCCCACCGCGCCATATGTGCAATGATGATCAATCGCACAGGTCGTCCTTGAGCAAACCTGCAGAGGATGAGAGGCGCGCCCCCATGACCGTCCCACCGCCGACAGGCGAATCATCGTCATCGCCTGAGCCCGGCCCAACCCCTGGTGGGCCCGCTCAACCACCTGAGTTCGACCCGGCGACCTCTGCACCGCCCGTTCCGCCGGGGCAGTGGGCAGCGCCGCCCGCACCCCCGCCGATGCCTCCGCCAGCCGGGGATGCCGGCGGCCCGCCGGGAGGCGGCCCGCCTGCCGGACCTCCGAGCAAGAAACCGTGGTATGCCTGGTTCGCTGCCCATAAGGTTCTCAGCGCCGTGGGCGGCGTCATCGTCGTCATCGTCGTCATCGTCGTTGCGGCGAGCGGTGGCAGTTCTGGCGATAAGCCAGCCGCTGATCAGAACTCCAGGTCCGCTCCGGCAGTCAATTCCGCGACGAAACCACCAACTACTGGGGCGAAGACCTCGGCTGAGCGGAAATCGACGAAAGCCAGTGCGCCGGCCGTGCCGCCTGCGAGATCCCATGCTGCGGACAAGTACGGCACATTCGCACCGGTCGTCCGCAAGGGCTCAGGCGCAGGTATCGTCGCCCTGCCTTCAGGCAGCAAGGCTGGCCAACTGACGGCAACAACCACCGGTAGTGGCAACTTCGCAATACATCTCTTGGACCGCAGTAATAAGGAACTCGACCTCTTGGTCAATGAGATCGGCAAGTATCGGGGCACGACCGCCTTCGGCCTGACTTCGCTTAGCGACGAAACGCCCGCCAAGCTCAAGGTCGACGCCGACGGGCCGTGGACCGTGCGAGTTGCTCCGCTAGCAAATGCGCCGATTATGTCCAACACAACGACCGGACGCGGCGACAAAGTCTACTTGTACGGCAACAAAGCCGCTGATTGGACGATTGCCAACCGTGGCGAAGCGAACTTTGTCGTCGAGTTCTACACCGATGAAGAATTCGATATCCCGCTGCTGGTGAACGAAATTGGAGACTACCGCGGCACAGTCCCCGTTACCGATGGACCGGCCGTAGTTGTAATCAAATCGGATGGACGCTGGACCATCAGAGCCTCGTGACCGGCGGACATCACATCGCCGACCCGGTCTGGGCTCCGGTCGGCGCGCGGCAACGGCCATGAGCCCAACATGACGGGATTTCGACGGCACCCCGCTACGTCTACGCCGCACCGCTGGACGGTGCCGCGCACAATGATCCTCGGGGGTGACGCGCGCGGCGTCTATCCGCGCCTCGACCTGGCCTCCCGGGGGCAACGGGATGAGGGCCCATAGAACGCTGCGGTCCGTCGAACGTGCGACCGCAGCGCGATCCGGGCATCAGGGGCGGCGGGTGGACGGGGCGCCCGGTCTGATCAGCGGCCGGCGAGCCGGGCGCGGACGCCGGCGTCGGTGCAGAACCCGGTCCGGGTGCGCTTGAGGCACAGCAGCCCGAGCAGGGCGCCGTCCGCAGCGACGACCGCGAGGCGCCGGCGCCCCGAAGCAAGCATGTGGTGTCGGGCCGTGCCCAGGTCCACATCCGGGCCGACGAGGCGCGAGGCGAGTTGCCCGTGGCGGGCGGCAGGGTCGCCGTCGGCGGCGTGCATGACGTCGGCGCGGTCGACGACGGCAAGCAGCAGATCTCCCTCGACGATCAGCGCGGCGTGCACGTGGGGGTCGGTGAACAGGGCTCGCACGTCGCGCACTGTCGTGCCCGCACCGTGCCGCTTGACCGTCGTGACCATCGCGTCGCCAACCGTCCGCAGGCCGGGGGGAAGCCGCGGACGGTCGGCGACGGCGGGCGAACTGGTCATCAGGCGGGGTCGACCTCCACGCGCGAGTCGGAGAACGTCGGCGCATTGCCGAGGTCGGCGAATACCACGGGGTTCACGGCGTTCACGGTCGAGTCGCCTTTGGCGTGCTGGCGCCACGCACCCATCGGCGAGAGGACAACGCCGGGAGCGATGTCCTGGCTGAGCTCGGCACGGGCGACGAACTGGCCGCGGTCGTTGAACACGCGCACGTACTGTCCGACGGTGACGCCGCGTTCGCTCGCGTCTGTCGGGTGCATGATCAGCGACTGCTCACCCTGCGCCCGCATCTGCTTGGGTTGGTCACCCGCGCTGGAGTTGATGAACGCATGCGACTTGGGCGAGATGAGGTTCAGCGGGTAGGCGGAGTCGACGCCGTCACGAGGCGCGACGTAGTGCGGCAGCGGATCCACTGTGCCACCGGGCTGGTGGTCGTTGGAACCCTGCCGGAACAGCGGGACGACGAAGTTGCCCGCCGCTTCGGCCACCGACGACCGGAACTCGGTCTTGCCCGACGGCGTCGGGAAATCGCCGGCGGCGTGCGGAGCGTATTCGTCCGGGCCCGGGAGGTTCAGCCGCGCCCAGCCGGTCTGGCGCAGCGAGTCCAGCGTTATGCCCTCCATCGCCGGCGCCGACCAGTCGAAGGCCTCGGCCATCATCTGTTCGTCGGTCCGTGTGAAGCACGGATCGGTCAGGCCCATCCGCGCGGCCAGCCGCCGGAACAGTTCGGTATTCGAAACAGCCTCGCCCAGTGGCTCGATGGCCGGGGTGTTGAGGGCAACGTAGAAGTGACCCCAGCTGAACATGATGTCGTGCTGCTCGAGTTGGGTGGTCGCGGGCAGCACGATGTCGGCGTAGCGCGCGGTGTCGGTAAGGAAGTGGTCGCTGACGACGGTGAACAAGTCGTCACGGGAGAGCCCCTCGATCATCCGGTCCTGATCAGGACACACGACGAGCGGGTTGGAGTTGTAGACCATCAACGTGGTGATCGGCGGGTCGAGCGAGAGTCCGCCGGTCAGCGCCTGACCGAGCCGGAACTGATTGACGACGCGCGTCCCGGGCGTCTGTAGTTCCGGGTGCATGAGCGCTGCCCAGTTCACCGGGAAGGCCCACAGCGGCAACTGGAGCAGGCCGCCGCCGACGCTGCGCCACGCGCCGACCAGTGCCGGTAGGCACGCGATCGAACGCACCGTCTGCCCGCCGCCGGCGTGTCGCTCGATCGCGACGCCGATGCGGATCATCGACGGTTGCGATGTCGCGTACTCGCGGGCCAGTGTGCGGATGTCGTCCGCGCGGATGCCGGTCTCGCCCTCGGCCCACTCCGGCGTGTACTGGTGCACCCGCTCGGCGAGCTCGTCGTAGCCGAGCGTGTATTCGCGGACGTACTCCTCGTCCGTGAGCCCCTCGCCGATGATCACGTGCATCATCGCGAGCGCCAACGCGCCGTCGGTGCCGGGCCGGATCGGAATGTGCCAGTCGGCGTGCTTCGCCGTGCGGTGGTGCATCGGGTCGATGACGACGATCTTCGCTCCCCGCCGCTGTGCCTCGGCGACGAACGGCCACAGGTGCAGATTCGTCGAGACCATGTTGCAGGCCCAGATGATGATGTAGCGCGAGTGGACCAGGCTCTCCGGGTCGACGCCCGCAGTGGCGCCGATCGTCATCGTGTACGCGGTACAGGCGCCCGAGTCGCAGTAGGTGCGCTCGGAGACTGTTGCGCCGAGCCTGTTGAAGAACGGGTCGCCGACGTTGAGTCCGTTGAGGATGCCCTCCGTGCCCAGGTAGCTGACCGGCATGATCGACTCGGGGCCGTGCTCGGCGATCGTCGCCTTGAACCGGGCCACAATGTCATCGAGCGCCTCGTCCCACGAGATGCGCTCGAACGCGCCGACGCCCTTGGGTCCGGTGCGGCGCATCGGGTACAGGATCCGGTTCGGGCTGTACACCTTCTCCTCGTAGTTGTTGACCTTGACGCACAGCCCGCCGCGCGTGAACGGGTGGTCGGGGTCACCGCGCACTCCAGTAGCGACGCCGTCCTCGACCGTCACCAGCATCGCGCAGGTGTCGGGACAGTCGTGAGCGCAGGCTGCACGCACCGTCCGGGTGACGTCAGTGACCGGGAGCTCGTCGATGGCCGTCATGGCGACATCCTCCGCCGCGAACCGCGCGCCGGTTTGGCGCTCGGTGACCAATGTGTTTGACCATGGGTGACATGCGGGCGAGCCGGTAGCGTGAAGTCATCCAGGAGGCAATCGATGGGCCCACCGACCACCACTGACCGGCTGGATCGCTGGCGCGACCTGATCCGGGACCACTTCGTCGCGCTCGACATCGACGCCGACCGCGGCGACGTGTTCGGTGGCGCCGTGCGCGCGGATGACGTCGGCGACCTGAACGTCGCCGACGTCGCGTCGTGCACCCAGCTGTTCACCCGGACCCGCGAGCTTGCGCGCGCCGATCCCGAGGTCTACCTGCAGGTGGGGCTGCTCACCCGCGGCGCGGCCGTCATACAGCAGGACGGTCGCGAGGCCGTCCTGCGCCCCGGCGATTTCGCCCTCTACGAGACCGACCGTCCGTTTCGATGGGGGATCAGCGGCGATTGGGAGCTGCTGGTATTCACCTGGCCGCGGGCGTCGATCCGATTGCACGACACCGTTTCGCAGGCGCTCACCGCCCGCCGGTTGAGCGGAACGTCTGGCCTCGGCCGGCCGGTCGGCCGGATGCTGCGCGACCTGGTCGAGGCACCACCTGCGCTGAGTACCGCGGGCGGGCTGCGCCTGTCCCAGGAGGTCGCCGACCTCGTCGCCACGGTCGCGCTGGAGGCGGCCCGGCCGGGCGGCGAGGCGCCGCACGCAGCGGACCTGCTCCGGCGCATCGACGGCTACATCGCCGAGCAACTCGGCGACCCCAACCTGTGTCCGGCCGGCATCGCGGCGGCGCACCACATCTCCACCCGGCATCTGCACCGGCTGTTCGCCGGTCGCGACTGCACCGTCGCGCACCGCATCCAACAGCTTCGCCTCGAACACGCCCGCCAGGACCTGTGCGCCCCGTCCCGTGACTCCTGGTCGATCACCGACGTCGCATACCGGTGGGGCTTCGCAGACCTCGCGACGTTCAGCCGAGCCTTCCGCACGGTGTTCGGCATGACGCCGACCCAGTGCCGCGCTCGCCGGGCGTCAGAGGCCGCAGGCTGCTGACCGCATGAGTGTGCGTGGCCGTTGGTGGGCCAGGTGCGCGAGCGTGGTCTCGTTGGCCACGCGTTGTCCGCACTAGATTGAGGCCATGTTCCTCGCGCTGTTCGTCATCCTGGTGGTGCTCTTCGTCGTCCTGCCGTTGATCGGGATGTCGGCATGGGCGTTGATCAGCACCATCGTCGTCGGGCTGATCATCGGCTTGTTGGGCCGCCTCGTCGTGCCGGGTTCGCAGCATCTGGGTTTCCTGCTCACCTTGATGACGGGGCTGGTGGGCAGCATCCTCGGCGGCTTCCTCGGCGATCACGTGCTCGGATTGGGCTGGTTTGCCACCCTGCTCATCGAGATCGGCGTCGCCGCCGCTGCGGTGGCGTTGCTCGTCGGGGTGCGCCGCCAGGTGCGGCCCTGACGCCCGATCAGCGAGCCGGCGAGGACCTCGAGGTCTCAGTCGAGGCTCGGCCGCCCGACGCAGCTCGTCGGAGCGGCGAGCGACGGGTCGATCACGCCGTTTCGGCGAGGCGGGTGCGGGTCGAGCTCTACCGGCGATAGTATGGTGCTGCACCGTCGCCGCTCGGCTGGTGGGTTCGCCCGGTTGGCAGCCGCCGTTGGCGGCCGTGAGTCCGCGGGACCGGACTCGGTGGAGTCGGCGAGGTGCCGCAGTGCACGCGCCTGCGTGCGGCCGAACTTCGATGGTCGCCAGGTGCGCGGTCTCGTCCGGCTCGTGCCGGGCGGTCGAAGGAGGGTTTGTGGCTCGTCCAGGCCGGCGTCAGGTCGACGCTCGCCGCCGGGGATCGCGGAATCGGCAACGCGTCGACGCTCCCGAGGACGTCATCTCGGTGCTCGCCCGCGCCGTGCGCGAGGTGGAAGGCGCTGTCGGGCGACGCCGCGTGACTCCCGCGGTGCGCACGAAGTTCCAGGCGGTCGCGTTGCTGGTGCGCGAGGAGCACGCCCGGGTCGAGGCGGATCCGGCCTACGGTCCGGCTCGTCGGGCCGAACAGCTCAAGCGCCTGGACGGCATCGCGACGATCCTCGCGAAGACCGCCGTACGTGATCCGGGGCTGCTCGCGCTGCTCGCCGAAGACGCCGTCGCCTCCGGCGCCGCCAAGTCGCTCAAGCGGGAGATGCTGCGGACGGCAGGCATCGAGGCAGCACCCGAGGAGCCCGAACCCGAGCCCGCGGTTGCTGCCGGTGGCGCCGAGCGTCAGGTCGTGCCCCGGTCGGTCGCATCCCGACAACTGAGCACCATGTTCCTCGCTCCGGACTTCTCGGCGACCCCGCCGCGCCCGCTCGCGCCGCGCCGGCTGGCCAGCTGGGAGCTGCTCAACCCGCTCCTGCGCGCCTTCGAACGAGCCCAGACCGGCGCCACTGCGTGCATGGACCTGCCGGCGCCGGTCTCCATGCACGTGCCCGGCGACCGGGAGCTGATGCCCCACCAGGCGCAGGTGGTCGCCGCGGCGGCGGCCGGCCACCGGACCTTCCTGCTCGCCGACGAACCCGGACTCGGCAAGACGGCTCAGGCGCTGCTCGCCGCGCAGGCGGCGAACGCCTACCCGCTCCTGGTGGTCGTGCCGAGCGTCGTGAAGATCAACTGGGCGCGCGAGGTCGGTCTGTGGACGCCGAACCGCTCGGTGACCGTGGTGCACGGCAACGGCGAAACGGTCGACGGCTACGCCGACATCGTCGTCGTCAACTACGAGGTGCTCGACCGTCACGTCGGATGGTTCGGCGAGTTCGGATTCCGCGGCATGGTCGTCGACGAGGCGCACTTCATCAAGAACAAGAACTCTCAACGCTCCCAGCACGTCCTCGCGCTCGCCGAACGCATTCGGTCCCGCACGACGCGTCCGTTGCTGATGGCCCTGACCGGCACCCCGCTGATCAACGACATCGACGACTTCCGCGCCATCTGGCAGTTCCTCGGCTGGATCGACGAGACCGAGCCGCGCGCCGAACTGATGGAGTGCCTCGAGCAGACCGGCCTGACCCCCGCGGACCCGGGCTTCGACTTCGCGGCCCGAAAATGCGTGATCGACCTCGGCATCGTGCGCCGCCGCAAGATCGACGTAGCTGCGGATATCCCCGACCGCCGCACCGCCGATCTGCCCGTCGAGCTCGACGACAAGGTCGCTCGCTCGATCCGGGCGGCAGAGCGCGACCTCGCCCGCCGGCTGGTGTCGCGGTACGACACCGCGCTGGCCAACCGACGCACCGGTCCCGTCGACGGCATCGATCACGAACTCGTGCGCAAGGTCGCCACGTGGGAGCAGAAGGACTCGGACACGAAGACCGGCGAGAACGTGTTCAGCATGATGCGCCGCATCGGCCAGGCGAAAGCCGGTCTCGCCGCCGACTACGCGGCACAGCTCGCGCGCAGTGCAGGCAAGGTGGTCTTCTTTGCCAAGCACGTCGACGTCATGGACATCGCCGAGGAGACGTTCGCCAAGCAGGACATGCGTTTTGCGTCGATCCGGGGTGACCAGACCCGAACGTCGAGGCAGAAGAACATCGACGCCTTCGTCAACGACCCGCAGGTCGCCGTCGCGGTCTGCTCTCTCACCGCGGCCGGCGTTGGCCTCAATCTGCAGGTCGCGTCGAACATCGTGCTGGCCGAACTGTCCTGGACCGACGCCGAGCAGACCCAGGCCATCGACCGCAGTCACCGCATCGGCCAGACCGAACCCGTCACGGCCTGGCGGATCATCGCCGCCCAGACGATCGACAGCAGGATCGCCGAGCTGATCGACAGCAAGGCCGGCCTCGCCGCCCGGGCCTTGGACGGGTCCGATGAGGAACTGTGGTCTTCGGCCGACGTGCAGCACGAGGCGCTCGTAGCCCTATTGACCGACGCGTTGTCCTCGCGTGGCATGCAGTCGACGCAGGCATGAGGCCGTTCGGGACTCAGTGCGACGTTGAGCGACATTGAGCCGCGGCGGCCGGCGGCGAACTCGTAGTCGAATCGCCGAGCGCGCGGTCTCACGCGGCTAACGGGGGTTGCTTGCCTTGTTGATGGATTCGGCGATCGCCTTGATGCGTCGGAGCCGGTTGTCCCAGGCGCGGCCGACCTCGGCGAGTTGGGCAACCGCTCGGGCGAACTGGTCGGGGTTCACGCCGTAGCGCACCTCTCTGCCGGCGGGCGCGGCGTCGACCAGGCCGCTGCGCTCGAGCACTGCGAGGTGCTTGGCGACCGCTTGCCGGGTGACGGGAAGCTCACGGCTGATGCTGCTGGCGGTGCCGGGGCCGCCGGTGAGCATGAGGTCGAGGACGCGTCGGCGGGTGGGGTCGCCGATCGCGGCCCAGAGGTCGTCGTCGATCTCCGTCTTCATGTCTGAGCGGCCTGACCGGTCCGGGCGACGAGGTCGGCAACGTAGGTCGACAGGTCGGCCAGGTGGCGGGTCCAGCCGTTCTCGTGGCTGGCGTAGTACTCCTCGAGCGTGGCGGCCTCCCAGCCTTGTTCGCGCATGCCTTCCTCGGTCACGGTCAGCAGTGTGGCGTCGCCGTGCGGGCGCAGGGTGAACGTGACCAACATCGAGTTGGTCGCGGTCGGCTCCGCGCCGTCGGGATAGACCCAGCGGAACACGAAACGCTCGGCGGGGACGGCGTCCACCACGGTGAGGTGTACGACGTAGTCGTTCTCGCGCGGGGTGCTGGCGCGCTCCCGGAACACGAGGACGCCGTGGCCTTCGGGCATCGGCTCGAGTTCGGCCTCGTCGGCCCACCACTTGACGATGTGGTCGGGGCTGGTGATGACCTCGTAGACGACCTGCGGTGCAGCGTCGATGTGGACCTGCTTGGTGATCGTCGCGAGTTCGCTCTCGGTGCGCGTCATGGTCACTCCAATTCGAGCCGCAGGTGCTCGCCTCCGACATACCTGCAACTAATGGTTGCAACACGGTTTCCTCTCCGGCATTATGCAACCAGTTGTTGCAGATGGGAAGGAATGCACGTGCGACGTGTTGATCACCGCTCTGGTCGGACGCTTGCAGTCGCCTCGATCGCGGCCTTCATGACCAGCCTGGACACGATGGTCGTGACGACGGCGCTGCCCACGATGCGCCACGAGTTGGGTGGTTCGGTCGCCGCCCTGGAGTGGACGTTGAACGCGTACTACCTGGCCTTTGCGTGTCTGCTGCTCGCAGCCGCCGGGCTGGGGGACCGGTTCGGCCGTCGGCGGGTGCTGGTCGTCGGCCTGGTGCTGTTCGGCGCCTCGTCGGCGGCGGCCGCGTTGGCTCCCGGTCTCGGCGCGCTGATCGCCGCGCGAGCGGCGCAGGGCGGCGCGGCGGCCGCGATCATGCCGCTGACGCTGACGGTCATCAGTGAGGCCTATCCGCCACAGACCCGGGCGCGCGCGATCGGTGTCTGGGGTGCGCTCCTGGGCGCCGGCGGGGTGCTGGGGCCGCTGGTCGGCGGTGGGCTCACCCAGTGGGCTGGTTGGCGCGCCGTGTTCTGGGTCAACGTCCCGATCGCGCTGATCGTCGCGGTCGCGGCAGCCGTCGTGATCACCGAGACGTATGGACCGCGTCAGCGCCTCGACGTGCGCGGGCTGGTGCTCGTCACGGCGGGATGTCTGGCCATGGCATGGGGTTTGGTGCGCTCGGCCGACCGGGGTTGGAGCGATCCCTCGGTGTGGCTCGCGCTGCTCGTCGGGATGCTGGTGCTGGTCTCGTTCGTTGCCGCCGAGCATCGCACCCGGTTCCCGTTGGTGCCACCGAGGCTGTTCGCAGTTCGCAACTTCAGCGCCGCCAATGCCGTGACCATCTGCATCTACGCAAGCCTGGCCGGCGGCGTCTACCTGATGTCGCAGTTCTTCCAGATCGCCCAGCACACCAGTCCGGTGATGGCCGCGGTGCGGTTCGTCCCCTGGCCGGCGCCGGCGCTGCTGGTCGCGCCGCTCGTCGGATCGTGGGCCGGCACGCTGGGGAACCGGTTCTTCCTGGTTCTGGGCATGGCGTTGCACACGGTCGGCATGGTCTGGTTCGCGATCGTCGCCCACGCAGACGCCCCGTACCTCGAGCTGTGGCCGCCGCTGGTGGTGTCGGGGATCGGCATCGCGTGCGTCTTCCCGACAGTCTCCAGTGAGGTCATGTCCTCGGTGCCGGCGCAGCGCATGGGCATCGCCGCGGGTGTCAACGGCAGCATCCGCGAGCTCGGCGGCGTCTTCGGCGTCGCGCTCGCGGCAACCGTCTTCGCGCACGCCGGCGGCTACCTCACCTTCACCGTCTCCTTCGGAGCGGCCATCCGGGCGTGCGCACTGATATCCGGCCTCGGCGTGTTCGCCGCACTCCTGTCCACGGGCCGCCGGCCGGACGCCACGGCACCCGGTGACCACGCATCGCAGCGCGAGCCGGGTGCACTCCTCGAACGGTGATCAGACCTGACAGCGACGCTCACCAGGAGCGCTGCCCTTCGGAAAGGGAAACGATCATGGCCAGGTTCATCTATCTCTACCGTGGACCCGCACCAACCGTCCAGCCATCCCCCGAGCAGGCCGCCGAACGCGCGAAGGCCTTCGGCGCCTGGATGGACAGGGTCGGCACGGCGCTCATCGACGTCGGCAGCCCATTCGGAACCCGCACCGCGGTCTGTGACGACGGCAGCGAACGGCCCGCCGGCGAGCTGATCGGCTACACGATCGTCGAAGCCGACGACCTGGCCGCGGCCGCGGCGCTCACCGAGGACTTGCCGTTCCTGGCCAACCGGGACGGCTCGTGTGCAGTCGAGATCTTCGAGTTGCTACCCATGTAGGTGTCACCGCGCCGTGCGCAGGTGCGGCGTGGCCAGATCGAGCGGGCCAGCCGGGGCGTGGTGCTCTCACCCATCAGCAACTCGCCGACCCCGTCGGCGTGCGCATCTCCCAGCTGCGCCGCTATCAAGCCAACGTCCTCGCCATGATCGAAGGCGCACTACCACGCCACCAAGTCCGCCAACTCAACGCAACCACGGCCTCCTGGCGCGACACGCCGAAGCAGCAGAAATTTCTTGAACTTTGCCACTCCTGGCGTACGAGCATGCGCAAATGACATCTCGGCCGGGCGACGAGACTCAGCGCCGGCACGGCCATCCGCACCGCTATGACTTCAGCAGCGCCCGGGCTTCCTTGCTGCGCGACAGGAGCAGGCTGGCCGGCGGATGGCCCTCGACAGCCGGAGGCTGCGCCGGGTCTGGCGACCCGTTCGGGTCACGCCGGGTCGACCTGCTCCTGCTCGCACTCACCGTCGTGATCCTGTTGCTCGGCGCCGCGCTTGCGCTGGACAACGTCGTCTATCGGGCATCGCCGTGGAGCACGTACCCGAACCCGTTGCACGGGTGCGGGCGCGACCTTCAGCCTGCCGGGCCGAGCTGACCCGCGCCGAATAGCGGGCACCGCTGTTCAATCGGTCCGGCTACCGGCTCGCGGTATCCGTGCGCGTCGGGAGACACGCGATCCCCGGGAGCGGTCGCCGACAGCCCGGGCGGATTCGACCTCCGACGCGCTGAGCGATCCCTTACGCCACCATGATCCGTGCACCCAATTGCGGATTCGATCGCCGATGTCGGACGGAGTTGCTATGAACGGTTGCGACGCAACCGCAACTGCTTCCGGGAGATGCTGATGTCCGACACCACCTGCCACATGTCGATCTCGCTCGACGGCTACGTCGCCGGACCCGAGCAGAGCCGGGACAACCCGCTGGGCAAGCGCGGTCGCGAACTGCACGGCTGGCATATCGGCGACCCGCGCGCGACCGAAGCCGACAAGGCCGCTGCCGGATGGCTCATGCGCCCGCGCGGCGCCTACCTCATGGGTCGCAACATGTTCGGGCCGATCCGTGGTGAGTGGGACGAGGCGTGGGACGGATGGTGGGGGCCCGAGCCGCCCTATCACGCGCCGGTTTTCGTGCTCACTCACCACGCCCGCGAACCGGTCGAGATGCAGGGTGGGACCACCTTCCACTTCGTCACCGAGGGTTTCGACGCCGCCTACGCGCAGGCACTCGAAGTTGCCGAGGACCACGGCGTGGACATCGCCGGTGGCGCTTCGACAGTTCGCCAGGCGCTCAACGCCGGCGTGATCGATGAACTCACCCTCGACATCGCACCCGTCCTACTCGGAGGTGGCGAGCGCATGCTCGACCGCGTCGAGACCTTCGACTTCGAGCCCGTCGAGGTGCTCCATTCGCCGCTCGCGACCCACATCCGTTACCGCAGCAGCAGCGTCGGCTGAGTGAGTCAGCCCCAGCCCGAGCCGCCACCGAACCCGCCGGGAACTGCGGCTCTGGCGGTCCGGCCCTCGGGGGTGTCGAGGTTGCTGTTGCCGTCGACCTCGGTGCGGTCCTTGCCGCACCGGCGGCATCGCTGGTAGCGCCCGCCGTCGGTCGTGGACTTGGTGATCCAGCGGTGGTGGACGTTCAGTCGGCAGCCGAGTGGGTGTTGGGCGCGTGTGGTCAGGGCGAACTCGGATGCACCGGCCTCGCGGTGCACTGCGGTACGCAGACTGGCGGTGTGGCACAGGATGTCGAATGCATAGCGGGTCTGCTGGCGGATGGTGAGCCCGAACAGCTCGGACAAGAACTCGCGCTCGTACCGGTCGCGAGCCGATGCCGGAAGCATGGCTGCGGCGATCCGCACCGTGCGGTCGGGCACGAACGCGGCGCGCGGCAGTTCAGCCATGACCGCTGAACCCCGCGGCGATCACGACTGATCCGCGATCGGGCGCAGCGGTTGAAGATTGCGCGCGGCCGGGTGGAGACGGGACAGGGCGTGCGTGGCGCGGGGCAGCCCGGCGGCGGTGAGCTGGTAGTAGCGGCGCGCCGGACGTCCCTCCTGGCGCGGGTCCATGTCCTCCCAGCGCGACGTCACCCAGCCCATGCCTTCGAGTCGTGCAAGGATGGGATGCACGGTGCCGCTGCGCAGTCCCGTCGCGGCCACGATCTCGAATCCGTAGCGCTCCTGTTCCGGCTCGGCGAGCAGCGCCTGCAGGACGAGCTGAGTCGGAATTGTCATCCGGAACCGACTCACACTTTTACTCTACCTAGCATCAGACGGAAGTCAAACCGACCACGGGATCAGAAGCTGAACGTGGTGGCGCCGTCGCCGATCCAGTCCCACAGCTGGACCGTGCCACCCAGCCGGGCGTTGGTCACCAGACCGGCCTCGTCGAGTTCCTTCGCGTTGAAGCAGAGCGGGCAGACCAGGAACTGGCCACCGGCCGCCTCGAAGCGAGCGACCAACTCAGGGATCGAGGGGCAGCCCTCGCAGGACTTGCCGACCGCGACACCCGTGATCGCCAGTCGCACGGCCTCCTTGGACAGGAACATCAGGGTCTCTCGTCCGGCCTCGGCCGCACCCAGGGCGGTCAGCAGGGCGACCGTCACCTTCTCCGGGTCCTCGAGCCCGGTGATGAGGGAGACGGCCGCGCGGCTCACCGCGCCACCTCCGCAGTGGTCGGGTCGATGACCTCGTGCACCCGGGCGACGGAGTCGACCGGGAACCCGCCGCAACGGGCGTGCTCGCGGATCAGTTCCTCGTCGGCGGCGAGGTAGACGCAGGTGATCCGGTCGTCGGTGACGTAACTGTGCACCCATTGGATGTCCGGGCCGAGGTCGTGCAGGACCTTGTTCGAGGCCTCTGCCATCGCGGCGAGAGCCGCCGCGTCCATCTGACCGGCGCAGGGAACTGTTCGCTCGACGAGGTATTTGTGCATCGGTGGCTCCGTCCGGTGAGTCGATCAGCGAGCGTGCTCTCGCTGCGTTACCGACGTTATGGAGCCGGCCGGGGCTCGTCATGAGGTGTTCACCCCAGGCGAGCGGCCCTACAATCCCGCCATGGCCGATTCGGGGGTTCGGCTCTCCGACCTGTTGGTGTCGATGTCATTGGTCACCGACCTCGGCTTCGGGCAGCCGTCCGAGCACATGATGCGTTCGGCGCGGATCGGCATGCGCCTCGGCGAGCGACTCGGGCTCGACGCCGCCCAGCTGGCCACGCTCTACGACGTCGGCTTGCTGACCTATGTCGGCTGCCCGACGTATGGAAACGAAGCAGCCAGGATCTTCGGTGACGACATCGACTTCCGCGCGCATGCGGTGCAGCAGGATCTGGCGGGGTTCCCGGCGATGGTTTTCATGCTGCGACGAATCGGGCACGGCGGTTCCGGAGTCAACCGCGCGATCCAGACCGCCGCGTTCATGGCGAGCGGCGGTCGGGCCGTAGTCGAGCAGATGGCCGGCCACTGCGCGGCGGCCGGTGCACTGGCCGACCGGCTCGGCCTCGGCGCGGATGTCCGGGCCGGTATCGAGCAGGCGTATGCACGATGGGACGGTCGCGGTGTTCCCGACACGCTGTCCGGTGCGGAACTGTCGTTGGCCGCGCGAATCTCGCATGTCGCAGAGGCCTGTGAGGTGTTCGAACGTACCGTCGGTGTCGATGCCGCGGTGGACATGGTGCGTTCGCGCAGCGGCACCCATTTCGACCCCGAGGTCGCGGCGGCGGCGGCGACCGATGCCGAGGCGCTGTTCGACGGCATCAGCGAGAACACCATCGAGGAGATCGTCGACGCCGAACCGGTCGAGCGCATCACCCTCACCGACGATCAACTCGATTCCGCGCTCGAGGCGATCGGGGACTTCTGCGACCTGCGCTGCGCCTTCTTCGTCGGCCACGCCAAGGGCACGGCGACGCTGGTCGCGACGGCCGCCGAACTCTCGCGGATGCCTGCCGCCGACTCGCGTCTGGCGTATCGCGCAGCTCTCGTTCACGATGTCGGACGCTTCGGGGTGGACGCTTCGGTGTGGTCACATCCGGGACCGCTGTCGGCGAGCCAGCGCGAACGTATGCGGATGCACGTCTACTTCGTCGAGCGGATCTTCGACCGGCCCGCGCCGTTGCGGCGGATCGGCCTGTTGGCGGCCACCCATCACGAGCGTATGGACGGCTCGGGTTACCACCGCGGGCTCGGCGCGGCCATGCTTTCGTCCCAGGCTCGACTGCTGGCTGCGGCGCAGGTCTACCAGGCGATGCGCCAACCTCGTCCGTACCGCGATGCGCTGACCGAGACCGAGGCGCGTCGCCAGCTCCAGAGCGAAGCCAACCAGGGACGGCTGGACCCGGCGTCGGTCGACGCGGTGCTGAGCGCGGCGGGGCATCGCACGAACCGTGTGCGCGCCGAGGGACCCATGGGGCTGACGGCCCGCGAGAGGGAGGTCCTCGGACTGCTCGCGCAGGGACTGACCAACAAGACCATCGCGAAGCGGTTGGGCATCAGCCCGAAGACCGTCAGCAATCACATCGAGCGCGTGTACGCCAAGCTCGGTGTGACGAGCCGGGCCGGCGCGACGATGGCCGCGATGAGGTACGGGCTGGTGGGATCGGCAGTTTCGAGAATCGACTGACGCGGCACGTGCGCGCGGGTGTAGCTTGCGATCTGGCGTAGCCCTTACCGGAGGGTCTCCGCGATCCGTCTTGCTGCCGCGATGGTCACGATGCTCGGCATCCAGGCCGAGCGCTTCCGTGACGACGACTCCTTCGTCGGTTATTCGATCGTCGGCGACAGCGTCAACCTCGCCGCCGAGCCGTTCCGTGGCAACTGGACCGGCCTCTCCTGGGAGAGCATCGATGCGGGCGTGAACTGGGGCAACGGCAAGGCGTACTTCTTCCGCGATCAGCTCTATGCGCGTTTTGACATGAAGGCCGATCGGACCGATGCCGGTTATCCACTGCGGATCGTCGACCACTGGCCCGGAGTCATCCGGCAGGCCGTCCGCACGACCTTCGACGTCGCCAAGCACGGGTTCGGCCTCGTCAATCGTTTCGAGCTCTCCCAGGGCTTGTTCGGCGGTGATGGCGTGCCGAAGGTATTCGGCCTGTGCGGTGGGATGTGCGCGGCCGCACTCGCGCGCTATACCGACAAGCGCGCCGTCGAGATGCTCACCCATCCGCCACGACAGACCTGTCCCGAGCTGGAGCTGTTCTGAGAGTTGGTGCAGCGGCAGTGCGCCACGCTGTTCCCGGACGGCATCCGCAAGCTCGCGAGCTTCCTGCTCTCGGTCGACGGCGTGTCCGAACCATTGATCCCGAGGGGACCCGACGTCACCGGCATCGTCACGCTGGTCCGCAAGGACGAGTGGCCGAATCTGCGCATGCGGCTCGACGCCGGCCATCCGACCATCCTGCTGCTGGTCCGGTCCACCGGGCTCAAGGATCTGACCGAGAACCACCAGGTCGTGGCGATCGGCTACAGCTGGGACGGCGGCGCGCGGCCGACGACCCACATCTATGACCCCAACCATCCTGACGCCGAACAACACCCCGAATTCACGCTCGCCGACGACAAGGGCATCCGGGGCATGGAGTCCGACGGGGACGCGATGCGCGGATGGTTCGTCAACCCGCTGCCGTCGACGTGATCGGTACGGCGCCTACTCAGCTCGGGCCGAGGCCGCCGTCGATCATGTCGAGTCGGGACTTCGACGGTCGGCATCGGCCGTGGGCGCGGCGACCGCGAGCGCGTGCCGGAGTGCGGTGATCTCGGCGCGGAGCATTTCGAGATCGCCGCGTGTGGCGTTCTGGGCGGAGGTGTCCACCTCGCGGACGCGGTCGATGAGCCAGGTTGCGATGGATGCGGTGACGACGCCCAACAGCGCGATGCCCGCGAGCATGAGCGCGAATCCGACCGCGCGGCCTTGGGTGGTTACCGGGGTGTAGTCGCCGTAGCCGACTGTGGTCATGGTGGCAGCCGCCCACCACAGGGCGTCGCCGAACGTCTCGATGGTTGCGCCGGGTTTGCCGCGTTCGGCGTCGAGCATCGCCAGTGAGGCACTGAACAACACGAGCACGGCTGAGCTGCAGATGTAGAGCGCCACGCGACCGCGCAGTGTGGAGGTGGCGCGGCGGTTGAGCATCTGCAGGAGAACGAGCAGCCGCAGCACCCGCAGCGGGCGCAGCACCGGCAGCGCGATCATGAACACGTCGGCGATGTTGTGCCACAGATAGCGGCCGCGCCCGTTGGCCAGCACGACACGCCAGATGAATTCGAGGGCGAACAGTACCCAGATGACGTAGTTCACGATCAGGCAGGTGCGCTTCCACGCCGGGCTCAGCTGCGGGTCTAGCACCGGCCAGGCGTAGGCCACCAGGAACACCACTGCCAACATCGCCAGCGGCCACTCGGTGCGCCGTTCGAACCGCTCGACCCGAGACGGTGGCGCCGTCGATACGTGTTCGGACATCGAACTCCTCCCAGCGTCGTTCTCGACTGTGCGAATCGTGCACAAGGCCGCAGGCCGGGAGACCGTGTCAACGACAAGTAGCGGGTCGCGGCTCAGGACGCGTCGCGGCGCGCCAGCAGGGCAGCGACGGCGTCCCGGTCCGGCGCGGCCAGCCAGCTCTCCTCGAGCGGGGTTCCGCCCGAGCGCTGGATCGCGGCCATGAGCGGGCCCGCCCAGAGGTGTTCGATCAGTGCCACCGCGGCGACCGAGTCGGCGGGGACCGCGTCGGCCAACGACCAGGACGAGAACTCCGGGCGCTCTTCGGCCGGCGAGCCCGCTGGCGGCTCGCCGGCCGGACACTCCTCTGCGAGCGAGTCGCCGACGATCGCGGCGACGATCGACCCGTCCGGTACGTCGAATTCGGCTGGGACGTCGACCGTCTCGAACTGGCCGTCAGCGCGGCGGTGGACGACGAGCAGGTCGAGCAGCCGCACGATTCCGGACTCGCGCAATCTCGTCAGCACCGACAGCACCTCTCCGCGAAAGGCCGGATGGTCGATGCCGATCACGAGCACCTGAACCGGACCCATCACGCGCCCGTTCGTGCCAAGTAACGGTCGTACTCCTCGGGGGTGAGCACTCCGACGTCGCGCAGATGTGCGAGCGCTTGCAGGGTGGCCGGCGAACCGTCCACGGGCGGTGGCGGCGGCGGCGGGGCCAGGGCAGGGGCCACGGCAGGGGCTACCGGGCGTGGATGCGTGATGGCGTAGGCCTGCGCCGGCGTGAATCGACCGCCGTAGTACGGTACGTCGCCGGTCATGCCGACACGCTGCAATTGGCGGGGAACCAACAACATCGCGGTGCTCCTAACGCGCGTGATCGAGTCGCAACGGTGAGGTGACGATGGCGACGAGGCTACCGACCGCGCCCGGTACAGGAGGCGGCTGGTGCGGTCGCCTGGGCGACAGCGTTAGCGTGTGATCGTGAGTGCGACGGCGTCTGCCGGGGCGCGGAGAGGCTCACGGTGACGATGAACGTGTCTTCGGCGGTGCGGCGCCCGGATCCGGTGACCGAGGCGCTGACGGAGGTGCTCGGTCGTGTCGAGCAGATCAGGTCCGGAGCCGTCGCCGACTACATCCCGGAGCTGGCCTCGGCCGACCCGGAGCGTTTTGCGATCTACGCGACCAGCGTGGGCGGCCGCGCCTACGGCGCCGGCTCGGGCGCGGACACCTTCACCATCCAGTCGATCTCCAAACCCTTCGTGTACGCACTGGCCCTAGATGATCGGGGCTTCGACCGCGTGCACCGGCACGTCGGGTTCGAACCCAGCGGCGAACCGTTCAATGCGATCTCCCTCGACCACTCCGGCCGTCCCGCAAACCCGATGATCAACGCCGGGGCGATCGTGACATCCGCGCTGATCGACGGCGTGGACCCGCAAGCACGCTTCGACCGCATCACCGCGTGCCTGTCGGCCTTCGCCGGGCGCGAGCTCCAGATCGATTCGCGGGTCTACGCGTCGGAAGCCGCGACCGGCCACCGCAACCTGGCCCTCGCGCATCTCACCCGAGCCACCGGCGCCTTGGTGCGCGAGGTCGGCGACGCGACCGAGGTGTACTTCCGGCAGTGCTCGCTGCTCGTGACCGCGGCCGACCTCTCGGTCATGGGGGCCACGCTGGCCAACGACGGCCACAACCCCTTGACCGGTGTGCAGGTCGTCAGCTCCGACGTCGCGCGTCATGCGCTGTCGATGATGAGTAGCTGCGGCATGTACGACCGTGCCGGTGAGTGGGCCATCCGGGTCGGGATGCCTGCGAAGTCCGGCGTCGCCGGAGGCATCGTCGCCGTCAAACCGGGTCAGTTCGGGATCGGTGTCTACAGCCCACGTCTGGACGAGTCGGGCAACAGCGAACGCGGCACCCAGGCGTTGACCTTGCTGTCGCACGAGTACGGATTGCATGTGCTCCAACACCCGCAAAACCCGGCATCCCCGATCCACCAGCTCACCGGCGGGCCGGCCACCGGCCTCACAATCGCGCTCCGGGGCGAGATCGACCTCCTCGCGCTCGAGCAGATCGTCCACGAGGTCCGACAACACACGCACGGCGACCCCGCGCGAGCGTCGTCGCTCACCCTCGACTTGACGCTGGTGACCCGGGTCAGACCGACCGCTGCCCGCCTGCTCGCCGGCGCCGCCGCGGGACGAACCGCATGGGGAACCGTCGTCCGTCTGGTCGATCCGTCTGGGCTGGTTGTCGGCACCCCTGGCCCGCGCGTTGGTCGGATCGCGGCCGAGGAGCGAGGTGGTCCAGGATCGACACGACCCGCCGCCCGATCAGAATGAGGCAACGATGTGCAGATGGATGGCCTACGCCGGGAGTCCGATCCTCGCCGACGACCTGTTGTTCCGACCCAAGCACTCCATCATCGACCAGAGCCTGCACGCTGAGCTCGGGAGGGGCGTCACGACGAACGGGGACGGGTTCGGCATCGGCTGGTATGCAGACAGCTCAGCGGCGCCGGCCGTTTTCAAAGGGACCCAACCCGCCTGGAGCGACGAGAACCTGCGCGAGATCGCCACGCAGATCCGCACGCCGCTGCTGTTCGCGCATGTGCGGGCCTCCAGCGGGACACCGATCCAGCGCAGCAACTGCCACCCGTTCCGACACGGCCGGTGGTTGTGGATGCACAACGGTTCGCTGGCTCGATTCGACGACGTGAAGCGGGACCTGCTGATGGCCGTCGACGCGGACCTGTACCCGCAGATCCAGGGGACGACGGATACCGAGGCGTTGTTCTATCTCGCCGTCACGTTCGGCCTCGCCGACGACCCGCCCGGCGCCGTCGCCCGCGCGGTCGGGTTCGTCGAGCGGACCGGGCGCAGGCACGGGATCGAGTACCCGGTCCACATGACGGTCGCGACCACCGACGGCGAATCGATCTGGATCTTCCGCTACTCCAGCGAGCAGGCCACCAGTTCGCTGTACTACTCGACGGACGTATCCCAGGTGCGCAGTCTGCACCCCGAGCTGACGGAGCTCGACGCACTGGGACCCGACACCCGCTTCATCGTGTCCGAACCACTGCGCGACCTTCCTGGTGCGTGGAACGAGGTCCCCGACGGCTCGTGGGCACGGATTCAGGGTCTGGAGCACGAGACCCAGCCGTTCGTACCCGTCGCCTGAACCCTCGGGCCGCGGCGCATGACCCGAGTGTGAACGGGCGGCGGTCTGCACGTGAATTCTCGGCGGACAACGACGTTCGGCGCCCGATTCGTGAGCACGCCTACCCGCTCGCGAGTGGTGCGCCGTCGACGCCCGTCAACGAGCCTTGATCTTGTGACGACGGGAGCGGAACGGGAGCGGATCGCGCAGTTCGGCCGGCTCGAGGACGGCCTGTTGGAGGCCGGTCCCTGGTACCGGTGGGGTCCCTACGTCAGCGAGCGTCAGTGGGGCACGGTTCGCGAGGACTACAGCGCCGACGGGAACGCGTGGGACTATCTGCCGCACGATCACGCACGCTCGCGCGCCTACCGCTGGGGCGAGGACGGACTGGCCGGGTTCTGCGACGTCCACCAGCGGCTGTGCCTCGGCCTCGCGCTGTGGAACGGCCGCGATCCGATTCTCAAGGAGCGCGCGTTCGGACTCACCGGCCCGCAAGGGAACCACGGCGAGGACGTCAAGGAGTACTGGTGGTACCTCGACGCGACCCCGAGCCATTCCTGGAACCGCTGGCGTTACCACTATCCGCAGCGCGCATTCCCCTACCAGGACCTGCTGGACACCAATGCCCGGCGCAACCGCTACGAACCCGAGTACGAGCTGCTCGACACCGGCGTGTTCGACGACGACCGGTACTGGATCGTCGAGGTGCACTACGCGAAGGCCGGGCCGGACGACATCCTGATGACGGTGCAGGTGACCAACGCCGGGCCGGAGGCGGACACGCTGCACGTGCTCCCGACCGCCTGGTTCCGCAACACCTGGGCCTGGGGCGACGACGAGGTGCGGCCGAGCGCGCACGCGTCCGGGCCACGTTCGGTCGCACTGGAACACCCCGTCGTCGGCGCGATGGAGCTGTCGGCCGCACCCGGTCCGGACGGCGCCGATCCGACGATGCTGTTCTGCGACAATGAGACCAACACGTCGCGGCTGTACGGAACCGACCCCCTCACCGCCTACCCCAAGGACGGCATCAACGACCGTGTCGTCGACGGCGCGGCCACCATCAACCCGGACAACGTCGGGTCGAAGTGCGCCTTCTGGTACCGGCTGAGCGTGCCGGCCGGACAGACCGTCGAGCTCAGGGTCCGGCTGCGGCCGGCCGGCAACGACCGGGCCGGGCCGGCGTTGGACGCGGAGTTCGCTGCGATCACGGCAGCGCGCCGGGCCGAGGCCGACGAGTTCTATGCCGAGCTCACCCCGGCCGGCGCCAGCGCCGACGAGGCCATGGTGTTGCGGCAGGCGAGCGCCGGCATGCTGTGGAGCAAGCAGTTGTTCTACTACGACGTTGCGCGTTGGCTGGACGGCGATCCGGGCCAACCCGCGCCACCGTCGGAGCGAAAGGTCGGGCGGAATTCGAAATGGCGCAACTTCGACGGCTTCGACATCATCTCGATGCCCGACAAATGGGAGTATCCGTGGTTCGCGGCGTGGGACCTCGCCTTCCACTGCGTCACGCTGGCCCACCTGGACCCCAACTTCGCCAAGTACCAACTGATCATGGTGTGCCGGGAGTGGTTCCAGCACCCGAACGGCGCGCTGCCGGCCTACGAGTGGGACTTCGGTGACGTCAATCCGCCGGTACACGCCTGGGCGGCGCTGCAGGTCTTCGCCATCGACGGCGGCCGGGACCTCGACTTCCTCAGCCGGGTCTTCGACAAGCTGCTGGTCAACTTCGGCTGGTGGGTGAACCTGCAGGACGTCGACGGCAACGACGTGTTCGAGGGGGGATTCCTGGGCCTGGACAATATCGGTCCGATAGACCGTTCGCACCTGCCCGACGGGTACGTGCTCGAACAGTCCGACGCAACGGGGTGGATGGGGGCCTTCGCGGTCGCGATGGGTTCGATCGCAGCGATCCTGAGCTGGTCGGGCAGCCGCGGCGCACAGGACCTGGTGCTGAAGTTCCTCGAGCATTTCGCCGGCATCCGCAACGCGCTCGATCACCAAGGGCTGTGGGACGAGGAGGACGGGCTCTACTACGACCGGCTGGTGGGGCCGTCGGGCAACGCGGTGCCGGTGCGCGTGCGCTCGATGGTCGGGATCATCCCGGCGCTGGCCGCGGTAGTGATAGACGGCGAGATGTTGCAGCAGGCGATGATCATGAACAAACGGTTCAAGCGCTACCTGGAACGAGAGGGTGTCGGCGACATCGCCAAGCTGACCGAGACGCCACAGCTGCGCGGTGACGGTACCTCGCGCCGGCTGTTGCTGTCGGTCGCGCGGCCGAGCCAGCTGGAACAACTGTTCGCGAAACTGTTCGACGAGCGCGAATTTCTGTCCCCGCACGGCCTGCGCGCATTGTCGGCGTATCACCGCGACCACCCGTACGAGTTCGAGGCCGAGGGCTTTCACGCATCCATCGACTACGAGCCCGCCGAGTCCACGACCTCGATGTTCGGCGGCAACTCGAACTGGCGCGGGCCGATCTGGTTCCCGGTCAACTATCTGGTGATCGACTCGCTGGAGCGCTACTACCGCTTCTACGGCGACGATCTCGAGCTGGAGTACCCGACTGGATCGGGCCATCGGTTCACGCTCGACCGCATCACCGCCGATCTTCGGGACCGGCTGATCTCGCTGTTCACCAGGGACGAGCAGGGCCGCCGCGCATGTTTCGGCGAGGTCGAACGGCTGCAGACCGATCCGGCGTGGAAGGACAACCTGATCTTCAGCGAGTACTTCCACGGCGACAACGGCGCCGGCATCGGGGCGTTCCACCAGACCGGCTGGACCGGCCTGATCGTGGACGTGATCCTGCGCCGCTACGCCGCGGTCCCGGCGCTGGGCGACGTGCTGCGCGAGATCAGCCGACGGGCACACAGGTGACGGCGGTGGCGACCGCGGAACACCGGCTCCGCCGCGCTGGCGGTGATCAGGTCAGTCATTCGCACAGTCTGCGGCGGGGAACACCAGGTGATGCGGTCGACGCACGAACAGCAGCGGGCTCTAGACTGCTCGGCGATACCGAGCCAACAACGCAGGGAGATTCAGCATGACCGAAGGAACGCCAGTCCTCAACGCACTCGCCGACATCACCGCGGTTTCGATCGCCGAAGGCACCTTGCCGGCGCGCGAGCACATGATCGCGCGGATCGCAGCGCTGGCCGCGGTAGGAGCGCCGGCCGCTTCATATCTGCTCAACGCCGGCACCGCCGCCGAAGTCGGTCTCACCCTGGAGGACGTGCAAGGCATCTTGGTCGCGGTTGCCCCGATTACCGGCACTGCGCGCATCGTGTCCGCCGCGTCGAATATCACCGAGGCGCTCGGCTTCGTGATTGCTGTTGCCGAAGCAGAGCTGGAGGCGGAGTTGGCCGCGGAGCTCGACGAACAGAGCTGACCTGCTGTTCGCCGAAAGTTCACGGATCGCGGCACCGGATCGGGCTACCGTCGTGGCGTGAAGCCGAGATGCCGACCGGCACGCTGACCGTACGGACCACGCGGGTCGACGCCGACACGGCGGTGCTCGTGGTCCGCGGCGTGCTGACAGCGGCGACTGCGCCGATCTTGCGGTGCGTGGTCGATGATCATCGTCGGGCCGGGCGCCGGTTCGTCCGGGTGAACTGCGCATCGTTGCGCGTCGCCCCGGACGGGCTCGGCGCCCTGCTCCACCTCCACCACACCTTGCTCGGTGCGCACGGAACGCTCATTCTCACGAATGTGTCCGACGCGCTACGCAGGGGACTGCGCCGCGGCGGCATCGGTGACACGCTGTTCCTGATCGCGCCGACCGCTGCCGACACCCCGACCAAACTGCAGCGGGTCTGACGCACCGCTCGCGCCCCTGGTCACCCGCGCGCACATCGTCGCACCCGACGGCGTCGTCCGTTCAGATGGGACTGCTTGTCGACGGTCGCGCAGTCGCCGACTGCGACGGTGCCGGGGCTGAGGACCTGTGCATAGGCGCGAGACAAGGCCGGACGCCGAAGCCAGCGACGTCGATGTTGTTCTGGTCGAACACCGCGCGCACGGCGTCCGGCCTGGCGGGAAGCGCGCCGTGCGCGAGTGTCGGCACCGCACACCGCGGTGTCGGCAGCACGACGACGGAGCCGCACGGCGCCGATCGAGATCTCGCGCCCCACCCACTCGTTCTCCGCGAACGCCGGGTCGCCGTCGTTGTCGAGGATCAGGTTGGGCCGCTACCGAACCGCTTCCGCACCGATCTGAGCCAACGTCGCGGTGGTGATGAGGTGGACCGGGGCGTAGGCGACGACGTTCCTACCCGGTGTGCCCTGGCCGATCTCGATCGTTTCGAAGGCAACGTCGGCATCCTGCCGGCGGCGATCACATCGCGCGGATCCGGCCGGGCGAGCGTGGCGTGTGCCGGACGCACGGCGCTGACCCGGACGTCGCGGCCGAGCAGCGCGCACAGACGCTGCTCGGTGGCGACGCTGCTCGGTGGCGACGCTGCTCGGTGGCGACGCTGCTCGCTGGCCGTGTCGTCGGCGGCCACGGTTGCGCCGTCGGGCAACGTGATCGACAGCGACCCATCCGTGCCGTGCCCGGCGAGGATCAGCAGGGCTCGCCACAACCTCGGGTGCTTGGCGGTTGCAACCCGGCCGGTCTGCTGGTCGATCACCGCCCGGACCCGCTCGCCTGCGAGGCCGGCAGTGCTGATCTCGACGGCGCGCAAGCATCGATCGTCTCCAAATCGTGGTCAACAGCGCACGATGCGAGCGGCGCCGTCGCGGCGCGGGTCGGCGGCTGCGTCGAGCTCGCCGCCGGGGCCGGTGCAGGCCGCGCCCACACCGCCGAAGTACATCGTGAGGTCGGTTTCGACCCTGATCTGCTCGTCCGTACGGCCGGCCCGATGCACGTGTATCCGGGGCTGGCAGATGGCCTCCTGCAACGACATCGCGCCGCTGAGGTAGGCCGCCAGGACCTGCGCGATCGCGGTGGTGATCCGGTCGGCGCCGGGCGAACCGACGGCGAGCGTCGAGCCGTCGCGGTGGCGCCCGACGGTGGGCGCCATGTTGGACAGCAGGCGCGAGCCGGGTGGGCGGGCGTGCAGGCCAGCGGGGTTGAGCTCCTGCTCGCCGAGACAGTTGTTGAGCCAGATGCCCGTGCCCTCGGCGATCATGCCCGCGCCGTAGCCGCTCGAGACGGTTACCGAGCACGCCACGCCCTCGCTGTCGGTCGCCGAGACGTGTGCGGTCGAGCCGGATTCGAGCACCGCGCGTGGGTCGCTGTCGATGAGCTCGAGAAACGCGCCGGCGGCGTCGGTGAGGTCCGGGCACGTGTCCAGGACGTCGAGACGATGCCCGAGAACGGCACGCTGTACGCGCACCAGCCAGGCCCGTGCTTCGTCATCCCACGGGCCATGCGGGCGGCCGTCGAGCAGCCGCAGCATCGCCGCGAGACAGACGCCGCCGACCGACGGTGGCGGCGCCGTGGCCAGATCCCACCCGTCCGCGCGGGTGACCAGCGCCGGGCGGACCACAGGACGGTAGGCGGCGAGGTCGGCGAGGCCGAGCAGGCCGCCCCGACCGATGACATCGGCACTGATCAGCCGTCCGAGCTCGCCGGTGTGCAGCGCTGCGGGGCCCTCGTCGGCGATCAACTCCAACGACCGCACCAGGTCCGCCATCCTGATCGGCTCGGCGATGATCCCACCGTGCTCGTCGTGCAGCGCGGCCCGGCTGCCGGCATCCCAACCGAAGATGTCCTCGTGCACGTAGGCGAGGTAGAACCGCGACGCCGCGCTGAGCCGAAAGCCCGCGCGCGCGACCTCGATCGCGGGCGCGACGATCTCGCGCCACGGCAGCCGGCCGTCGCGCTGGTGCGCTACCCCGATCGCGGCGACCGCCCCGTGCACCGCCACCGATCCGGGACCGATGGTGATGGCGATGCCGCCGCCGTACTGCGTGACGACGTCCCAGGTGCCGCCGGCCACGACGCCGTCCAGCCCGGGCATGTCCATCCAGCCGTCGACGGTGTAGGCCGGGCCGACGCTCGGCTGCACCGTGACGAACCCGCCCGAACTCAACGTCACGACCCCGACCTCGTTGACCATCGTCACCAGGATCGCGGCGAGCGCGGCGTCCACGGCGTTGCCGCCGGCACGGGCAACCTGCTCACCCGCATCGGCGGCAGCCTCGTTCGGGGCGGCGATCGCGACGTCGGTCACGAGCCGAACGTTACTGATCCCGTCATCAGTGGTCGGCGGTGGTTTCCCAGACCGTCCACTCGAACGCACCCGGGTCGACGAGACTAAGCAACTCGGCGACCTCGCGTTGCGCGTTCTGCCGCTCCAACGCCTGCCGGTCCTCGAACACCTCGAGGACGACGAAGGTGTTCGGGTCCGTGAGGCTGCGGGCGACGTCGAAATGGACGACGCCAGGCAGTGCACGGCTCGGTGCCTCCACGGCCGCGATCGCGGTGGCCAGCCGGTCCGCGCGGTCCGGCTGACACCGGACCTGGAACCGCCCGATGATCATTTCGCCTCCTCGTCGTCGGTCGACGTGAGCAGTTCGGTTACCGAAACCGGCCGAGCACCGGCTTGAGGTCCACCAACGGAGTGCCGTCGATCGCCTCCAAGGGCTCGACGAGCAACCTGCCCTCCTCGACCGCGACGACCGTGACCTGATGCAGCCCGACCGGGTTGGGCCGGGCGGGGGAGCGGGTGCTGAAGACTCCGCGCTCGGCGTGGTGGGGCCGCTGACCGACACCGTGTTCAGCTCGCAGCGCCGGGCCAGATGCAGCCAGGTGAGCACCAGCTGCTCGCCGCCGGGGGGGCTGCGCACCAACCGTAGATCACCACGGCCGAGCACGGCGAATGTCGGCGTCGGCGGCAGCTGTTGCTCGAAGCCGAGGTGGTCACGGTAGAACGCGATCGCGGCGTCGATGTCCTCGACGAAATGGCGGACGCTGACCGTTGCCGTCCTTGCCGCCCGCCGTCGTCAACATCTTCGCGGCGGTAGCGGCATGCGGGCAACCACCCGCGACGTCCCGCCGGCCCATTGCCGCCGGGCTGGCCGATGCGGTTGCCGACGCCTGTCTCCTCTGGCCACCCGCAACGGCGGCATATCGGTTTCCCGAATCATCGCCGCGCGATGAGCGCACCCGGGATGCCGACGTACTCCTTCGGATAGCCGTGGCCTGGGCCGTTGTGGTCGTCGTCCCCGGCGGCGCCCCCTATCCGAGCCCGAGCTGCGTCATTCTCGTCGTGACCAGCAGACGCACCAGGTCGGGGGAGAGCGGTTCATCCATCGGGAAGTGCAGGGAACTCTTGGTCTGGCGATACTCCGCCAGCTCGGCCGTAAGAGCCGGCAGCACCGAACCGCTGTGCGGGAGATAACTGAGGTGGTGCTTGAACGCGGCGAAGCCGGCCACGACCTTGCCCTCGACCCGGAACGCCGGCAGGCCGTAGGACATGCCTTCCTCCGCTTGCGGTATCACGTCGTGGATACAGCCGCGAAGTCGTTCGAGGCTGCTGCGCCCGGGTTCGGGCAGGGCGGCCAGATAGGCGTCGACGTCAGCGACGGTCACGCAGGAAGTCTGCCAGCCAGGCCCGTGACCTCACCACGAGCATCCACCCGGCGGCTCCGGTCGCCGTCCGAACGAGTCGAGCAGCCGACGCTGCGGTGCCGCGTCAGGGGGCAGGGTGCCGCTCGGACCCGTACCGTACGCGCCAAACGCGAGTATGTCGGGCAGGTGCGGCTCGACCACGGTCAGCAGGCTGACGACGATCTGCGGATCGAGGGTCTCGTCGAGCCGCGCGGCATGCAGGAGGTCCCAGGCGTGCACGACCAGATCGACCAGACGCAACCGGAGGAAGGCAGCGGCGGGGATGGTGCCGCTTGGGCCCGCGACGGGCTGCTCGGGCGGCGTCGCGGCGAACGCCCGGGCCTGGTCTCGCGTCGACTGGACCACGGCGGCGATCGGGTCGTGGCCGAGTTGATCGCCGGCGAGCGTCGCCCGAGCCTCATCGCGATCGACGCCGGCAAGCAGCAGCACGGTGAACCGATTCCCGACCACGACGTGCTCGATCAACGCGCGTATCGTCATCTGCGACGGCGTCGGCCGGTCCCATGAGTTCGGCGGCAGCCGGCGGACGACGTCGACGAACTGTGCCGACGCCGCATCGATCAACTCCACGTCCCGCAGGTTACGTGTGCCCGCACCACAACGACGCTCAGGGCTCGACGTGCCCCGCGATGTGCATCGTCGCCCAAGGGTTCGCGACCTGACGCGTGGCACCGGCCACACACACGTACCGCGAGTGAGCGCCGTTCACAGCGCTGCACCGCCCGTGCGGAAGGTGTGAACACAGCCCGCTGTCCAGCAGGGCAACGGTCGGACAGCCCATTGACTTGTAACCGGCTCATCCGCGCGCGTCAGCGTGGTCGGGTCTCCCAGGCCGGCCGCTCGGGCTTGTCGTTGTGCACGATGATGTGGGCGTGACCGGTCGGGCGGACGGACCGTAGCAAAGCGACACCCGGCGTTCACGGATTACGGCACGCTCGATGGTCCGCTCCAGTGCGACCGACACGAAGATGCGCAGGTCCCAGCGGTCGATCAGTTCCGGGCGCATGAGGAAGACCCCGTCGAAGACCAGCACCGCGTCAGCCGGGGGCAGTCGTGACCGGCGGTGACAGCGCGGTGTCCATCGCGGGGTCGTAGATCGCATGTTGGCAGCGCCGGTCCCCGCCCGGGCCGAGGGGATCGAGCAGGGTTCGGGTCAGCGCGTCGTAGTCGTGCGTGTCGAAGTAGCAGCCTTCGGCCGAGTATTCGCCGCGCGGATAGCGTTGCGCACGCGGAAAGAGGAAATCGTCGATCGTCGCGCGGATGACCTCGCGGCCCTGCGCGCGCAAAATGACGGCCAGCTCGTCGGCGAGCGTGGTTTTCCGGCGGCGGGCGGCCCGTCGATCGCAACCCGCGTCGGGTGTGCGACCGTGACGCATTCGACTTCCACAGCCAGGCGAGCGAGCACCTCGTCGCAGGTGCCTTGATCCATGTCCTGCCGCCGTCCTGTCTCGCGAACGTCGTCGTGTCGAAGCGACCTTGTGCGCGGCCGCCACTGTTCCTACGCCTCACCGCCGGCGGACCAGCCGCTGACGCCGACAACACGGAACACCAACACCCGGGTGAAGGGTTGGTCGCGATACTGCGGGTAGGCGCGGGCCAGCCGCGTCGCGAGATCGATCGATTGTTCCGGCGCGTCAGCCTGCCAGCGCAGCTCGGCACGCACCCACCACAACCGTGACCAGTCGGCGCGGTCCCAGTGCTCGACCAGCAGCGTGGCCCGTGGGTCGGCTTCCAGGTTGCGCTCGCGCTGCAGCCGAGACGACGACTTCGGTTTGACGCGATCGATGGGCACGCCGACGTGGCCGTTCGCGTTCGCCGCATACACGACGGGCACGGCGTCGACTCCGCGGTCCGGATGTAGCGTGCACAGGATCCCGTGATCGTGACCGGCGAGCCTCGCACGCGCCTCGGCGGGGGAGAGCCTCATCGGATTCGCCTCGATCGTGCGAAGGTACAGTTCCCTGGCACCGGGCGCATTGCCTCACCTTCAGGGCGGGATCGTGCGATGAACGTAGCAGTGTGGGTGGACCGGCACGGTCGCCGCCGGTCCGACGTACCGGCTCTCGCAGACGGCGACCGGGTACATGCGACCTGGGCTGCGATGGCCGCGCGAGTGTCCGCGGCGGCGGCCGGCCTGCGGGAGACCTTCGGGCTCTCGCCGGGAGACCGGGTCGCCATCGTGATGCGCAACCGGCCCGAATACCTCGAGGCGCTGTTCGCCATTTGGCACGCCGGCCTCACCGCCGTGCCCGTCAATGCGCGGCTGCACCGCGAGGAATTCGCCTACATCCTCGACGACAGCGCGGCGGCTGTCGTCATCACCGATGACGACCACGCGGAGGACGTCGTCGCGCTCGTCGACAAGATCGACACGTTGCAGACCGCGGTGCTGGCGCCCGGTCCGCAGTGGGCCCGGCTGATCGGTTCGACGCCAATTGCGCTCGTCGACCGGCGACCGGAGGATCCGGCGTGGCTGTTCTACACCAGCGGCACCACCGGGCGGCCGAAGGGCGCGGTGCTCACCCACCGCAACCTGCTGATGGCCTCGCTGAGCTACTTCGCCGACATCGACCAGGTGATGCCGGACAACAGCATCCTGCAGGCCGCACCGCTCTCGCACGGTGCGGGCCTGTACGGGCTGCCGCACATCGCCCGTGGCGCGGTGAGCGTGATCCCGCACTCCGGTGGCGTCGACGGTGACGAGATCGCCGCGTTGCTGCGTCGCTGGCCGGGCATGTCGGTGTTCGCCGCGCCGACGATGGTGAAACGGTTGGCCGGTGAGCCGGCGATCGCCGCTGACGTGCGCAACCTGAAGACGATCATCTACGGCGGCGCCCCGATGTATCTGGCCGATCTCGAGGAAGCGCTCGAGGTGTTCGGCCCGCGGCTGGCGCAGATCTACGGGCAGGGCGAGACGCCGATGACGATCACCGCATTGTCCAAGGCCGACCACGCCGAGCGCCACCACCCGCGGTGGCGTGAGCGGCTGCAGAGCGTCGGCTTCCCGCGCACCGATGTCGAGGTCCGCGTCGTCGACGACGCGGACGACGAACTACCCACCGGTGACATCGGCGAGGTGGTGGTCCGCGGCGACGTGGTCATGGCCGGCTACTGGAACGAGCCCGGCGCCACCGCCGAGACGCTGCGCGGCGGCTGGCTGCACACCGGCGACGTCGGCAGCTTCGACGACGACGGCTTCCTGACGCTGCGCGACCGGTCGAAGGACCTGATCATCAGCGGCGGGATGAACATCTATCCCCGCGAGGTCGAGGAGGCGCTGCTGCGTCATCCGGACATCCGCGCCGCCGCTGTGGTCGGGCGGCCTGACCCGGAGTGGGGCGAGTCGGTGGTCGCGTTCGTCGTGGCCGCCGACGGCGTTGCGCCGCCGTCGGTCCAGGACCTCGACCGGATCTGTCTGGACACCATCGCCCGCTACAAGCGCCCGAAGGACTACGAGTTCCTCGATTCCCTGCCGACGAACAACTACGGCAAGGTCGTCAAGCGGGAACTGCGCGAGCGCCTGCGCGATGCTGGTAATTGAGACGGCGACGGGCGCCCACAGACGTGTTACGGTCCCCGAGAGGCAGGCGATCGGGAGGCTCGTGCGCGTCGCCCGGCAGCCGGGTGCGCCGTCGAAATGCGTAACCACAGGGAAAGGACCTCTCGCATGAAGCTCGCTCTCTATCTCCCGAACTTCCGTGACGAGGTGACCGTCAAGGAGCTCGAAGACCTCACCGCGCTGGCCGAGGATCTCGACTTCGACTCGGTCTGGACGCTCGACCGCATCGTCGTTCCGGAGTCCTCGGATCGCGCAGAGCTGGAATACCCATTCGGGATGATGAGCGACCTCCCCAACGCCCTGCCGGTCATCTCGCGGGGCAAGTGGTTCCAGGGCATGACCCTGATCCCGTGGCTGGCCGCGAAGACCGCCAAGGTCCGCATCGGGATGAGCATCATCGACACCCCGTACCGCTCGCCCGGCGTGCTCGCCGCCGAACTCGCCACCCAGGACCACCTGTCCAACGGACGGCTCAACGTCGGCGTCGGTTCCGGCTGGATGCCCGAGGAATTCGCCGCGGCCAGCGTCGCGCACCTGTTCGCGCGCCGGCACGCCCACGTGCGCGAGACCATCGAGATCATGCAGGGGATCTGGAACAACGAGCTGTTCGAGTACCACGGCGAGTTCGCCGACTTCCCGCTGTGCGGCTTCGGACACAAGCCCCTTCAGTCGGGCGGCCCGCCGATCTACTTCTCCGGCCTGAAGGATCCGAAGCGTTCGGCCAAGCGCATCGCGAAATACGGCCTGCAGGGCTGGATCGGCATCCAGGACTCGCCGGAGGACATCAAGCGCTGGAAGGGCGAGATGGAGCGCGAGCTCAACGAGCTCGGCAAGACGTTCCCCGAGAACTTCGACATGTGCAGCATGATTTGGTTCGTCATCACCGACGAGCCGATGGACCAGACCCCGGCGGGCAAGGGCACCAACTTGCTGGCCGGCAATGCTCAGCAGATCGAGGACATGCTCAAGCGGTACAAGGAAGCCGGCATGACGATGCCGCTCATCTGGCCGCCGTTCCGCGACGTGCCGACGTCCAAGACGCTCGACGATCTCAAGCGCCTGAAGGAGGAGATCATGCCGAAGGTCGAAGCCGGATAGGGGCGAACGCTTCCAGCACGCGTTGGGCATAGGCAAGACCGGCCTGACGCGCGAGGTTGACGTCGAAGAACACCTCGGTGACACCCTGCTCGTGGAGTGCGACGAGGTCTTCGAGCACCTGCTTGCGCGTTCCCTGCAGCGGCAAGCGATCGCGGCCGGGGTCGTCGACGAGGTCGACGAGACCGCGCACGACGATGCGCACCGCGTCGGGGTCACGACCGGTTTCGCGCGCACCGTCACGAACCGTCTCGACGCAGGCACCGATCCGGGTGAGGTCGTGTCGGCTGCTGCCGATCCAGCCCTCGGCGAGGCGACCGGCGCGGCGCAGCGCCGCGTCCGCGGTCCCGCCGAGCAGCACCGGCGGATATGGTCGCTGCACCGGCCGCGGCCCGACATGCGAGCTCGGCACGGTGTAGAACTCGCCGGCGAACTCGACCGGGTCCTGCGTCCAGAGGCTCCTCAGACAGCGCAGGTACTCGTCCAGCCGCGCGCCGCGACGTCCGAACGGCACGCCCGCGGCCGCGTACTCCTGCGGCAGCCAGCCCATCCCGAGCCCGACGGTGAGTCGGCCGCCGCACACGACGTCCAGTGACGTCATGGTCTTCGCGAGCACAGCGGGCGGAGTGAACAGCGCGCAGATCGTCGCGGTTCCCAGCCCGATCCGGTCGGTGTGCGCGGCGACGTAGGCGAGCGGGACGACCGCGTCGTGCACCGTGCGGTGCGTCGGGTCGAGCCCGGCGTCGGCCGGGAACAGCAGGCGCTGAAACGTCCACAACGATGCATATCCGAGCTGCTCGGCGCGTCGCGCGACGACACGCATGGTGTCCGGGGTCGCCCAGTCACCCGCTACCGGCAGGCCGAAGCCGAGCAGCGGCAGGTCACCCGTCACGCTTCGACCAACAACCCGACAATGCTTGCCGCTTGTCGGACCAGCTCGTCGACTGCGTCACGGCGGCCGGCGAGATGGCCCAGCAGCGCCCGCTCGAAGATGCCGTCCAGCAGCGCGTAGGCCAGCGCCGGCTCGACGCTCAGCGGATGGGCGCCCAACTCCGCGTAGCGGCTGATCACGCGCCACACCATGGCTTCGAGCGCCGCATCGATGTCGAGCACGTGCGGACGCAGGTCGGCGTCGAACATGCTCTGCGTGCGCAGGTCGTACCAGAGCCGGTGCATCGGCGCTTCGTCGACCAACGTCTCGGCGAGCTTGGCGACGAACGCGCGAGCCAGATCGTCGGCGGTGGTCGCGCCGGCCACGACATCGTCGTAGCGAGTGACGCACCGCGCCTTGTACTGCCGCACGCAGTAGACGATCAGCTCGGTCTTGTCGCGGAAGTAGTAGTGCACGACGCCGTGCGTGAATGGACTGTTGTTCGCGATCTCGCGCAGGCTCGTGCGCGCGTAGCCGAGCTCGCCAAGCGTCCGTAACGCGCTCCCGGCCAGCTCGTCGCGACGCGCGTCGCGGCGGTGGGCCGAGGCCGTCGATGGCATGCCGGGCAGCCTAATCGATCTGCTTGGCAGGAGGTCAGGACAGGTGGTCTTGACACTCGTCAAGGGGCACGCGAGGCTGACCGCACACACCGCTACGAACGGAGTCGCGATGACCTCGATGGACCTCACCGGGCGATCAGCGCTTGTCACCGGCGGCGCGCAGGGACTCGGCGAAGGCATGGCCAGAGCCCTTGCGTCGGCGGGTGCCCGCGTCGTCATCGGCGACGTGCAGGACAGCGGCGCCGACATCGCGAAGTCACTCGGCGACGGCCACGGCTTCGTCAAGCTCGACGTCACCGACGAGGCCGGCTGGGAAGCGGCGATCACTTCGACCGTCGACGAATTGGGCGGCCTCGACCTGCTCGTCAACAACGCCGGTATCGAGATCACCAGCCTGATCACCGAGGTCGACCCGGCCGACATCCGGCGCATGCTCGAGGTCAATATCCTGGGCACCACGCTCGGCATCAAGCACGGGCTGCGGGCGATGCGCCCGGGCGGTGCGGCCGGCAGCGGCGGCACGATCACGAACGTCGCCTCGGTCGCTGCCACGATCGCGTTCCCCGGCATCAGCGTGTACTCGGCGACGAAGTCGGCCGTCGACCGGCTGACGCGCGTGGCGGCCATGGAAAGCGGCAAGCTCGGCTACGGCGTACGCGTCAACTGCATCTACCCCGGACTGGTTCCCACCGCGATGGGCGCGGGCCTGGCCAACGACGTCGCGCAGCTCGGGCTCTTCCCCTCGCCCGAGGAAGCCGTCGGCGCAGTCGTCGGATTGACGCCGGCCGGGCGCCTGGGCACGGTCGAGGACATGGCCGACGTGGTCGTCTTCCTGTCCAGCGACGCCAGCCGGTTCATCACCGGGGCCGGCCTGCCGGTCGACGGCGGAATGGGCATGTGAGCGGCGGGCACTGACCGCTGTGCGTCTTGTCGACTACCTGGACAAGGGCGCCTCGCTCGGACCCGACGCGCCGTGCCTGACAGCCGACGGCACGACCCTGACCTACGCCGACGTGCAGGTCCTGTCGCGCCGCATCGCCACCAGCCTCTCAGCGGTCGGGGTCCGGCCGGGCACCTCGGTCGCCATCCTGTCCACGAACGACCCGATCGCGTTCTCCTGCGTCTTCGCCATCAGTCGCGTCGGTGCGGTCTGGTGCCCGATCAACCCGCGCAACGAGGCGGTCGAGAACCGGGACCTGCTAGACCTGTTCGACTGCCAGGTGCTGATCTTCCAGGCCGCGTTCGCGCCGTTGGTGGACAAGATCCGCGCCGAGCTGCCGAAGGTGCGCACCTGGGTCTGCCTGGACGCGTCGGTCGAATGGGCGCTCACGTGGGATGACTTCATCGGCCCTGATGACGCCGTTGGTCGCCCGGCCGACGAACCCTACGTCGACGACCTCGCGATGATCGTCGGGACCGGCGGCACGACCGGGCGGCCGAAGGGCGTCATGCTCACCGGGGCCAACCTCGAGACGATGACCGCGCTGACGCTCATCGGGTACCCGTTCCACGGTCGCCCCGCCTACCTCGCCCTGGCACCGCTGACGCATGCCGCAGGGGTGCTGTGCTTCCCGGTGCTCTCGCTCGGCGGCGAGATCGTCATCATGCGCAGGCCAGACGTGCCCGAGTTCCTGTCGCTGATCCCTCGGCACCGCATCACGCACACCTTCCTCCCGCCGACACTCATCTATCTGGTGCTCGCTGATCCAGGGCTAGACAGAACCGATCTCTCGTCGCTGCAATGCTTCTGGTACGGCGCCGCACCGATGTCCGTGGCTCGCCTGGAAGAAGCACTGGCCCGCATCGGGCCGGTGATGGCTCAGCTGTTCGGACAGACCGAGGCGCCGATGATGATCTCGATGTTGCCGCCGGCCGAACACTTCCGGTCCGACGGCTCGCTCGCCCGCGATCGCCTCGCATCGGCGGGGCGCCCCGCGCCACTGGTCACCGTCGCGGTCATGGGCGAGGACGGCACCCTGTTGCCCCGCGGCGAGCGCGGGGAGATCGTCATCCGATCGTCGCTGGTCATGGCCGGCTACTACAAGAACCCGTCGGCCACCGCGGAGGCGGCGAAGTTCGGCTGGCACCACACCGGCGACGTCGGCTACCTCGACGCGGACAACTACCTCTACATCGTCGACCGCGCGAAGGACATGATCATCAGCGGCGGGTTCAACGTCTATTCGACCGAAGTGGAGCAGGCGCTCATGGCGCACGCCGCCGTACGCGACTGCGCCGTCGTCGGACTTCCGGATGAGAAATGGGGCGAGCGGGTCGTCGCGGTCGTGCAGGCCACGCCCGGCGCCACCGTCGACACCGAGGAGCTGATCGGCTTCGTCAAGGCCCGGATCGGCTCGGTGAAAGCGCCGAAACAGGTGTATATCTGGGAGGACCTGCCCCGCTCGCGGGTGGGCAAGATCGTCAAACCGGAGATCAAGGCCCGCCTGACCGAATAGGACGGCGACATGCATGGGATCCGTGCGGCGCACGCCTTCGACGGCGCGGCGTTTCGCAGGGGCGGCGCGACGGTCCTGGTCGAGGACGGCCTGATCATCGGCGTCGAGCCGTACGGTTATCCGGTTCCCGACGAGTGTCCGACCACCGATTACGACGGAACAGTGTTGCCGGGCCTGATCGATGCACACACGCACCTGGTGACCGACAGCGGAGTCGCTGCTCTCGATCGGGTTGCCGGCTATTCCGACGAGCAGATCGACGACGTGATCACCCGCGCGTTGCACGACCAGCTCGCGGCGGGCGTGACCACGTTGCGCGATCTCGGCGACCGGCACTTCTGCGTCGTGCAGCGCCGAGCACGGCGGCCGGCCGCCGGCGTGATCGAGCCGACCGTCGTCGCGTCCGGCCCGCCACTGACCAGCATCGGCGGGCACTGTCACTTCCTGGGTGGGGAGGTTTCGGGAACCGCACAGATCGTCCGCGCGGTCGCGGAGCGGGTCGACCGAGGTGTGGACGTGGTCAAGGTGATGGCCTCGGGCGGCGTCAACACTCCCGGTACCGACGTCATGCGCGCGCAGTTCACGGTCGACGAGTTGCAGCTCGTCGTCGATCGTGCACACGCCGCGGGTCTACCGGTGACCGCCCATGCGCACGGCACTCCGGTGGTCGAGAAGGTGATCGCGGTCGGGATCGACGGCATCGAACACTGCACGTGTGCCACCGAGCGCGGCTTCGGCCAGGTCAGCGCCGAGACCCTGGCCGCGTTGGCGCGCAGCCGGATCGCAGTGTGCCCGACGATCGGCGTGGACCCGCAGCTGATGAAGGTGCCGCCGCCGGCGCTGCAGGCGATGCTCGACCGGATGGGCATGACCGCGCAACAGATGCTGCAGGGCAGGTGGGAGTTCGTCGGTCGTCTGCATCGCGAAGGCGTCCGCCTGGTGTCCGGCGTCGACTCCGGCATCGCGCCGCCCAAGCGGCACGGCTCGCTGCCCTTCGCCGTGTGTGAACTGATCACCGCCGGACTTCGCCCGGCCGAGGCGCTGGCCACCGCGACGTCGGCGGCCGCCGACGTATGTGGTGTCGGTGCCAGTAAGGGGCGACTCGCTGCCGGTCGGCACGCCGACCTGCTCGTCGTGGACGGCGATCTCGAGAACGACATGTCCGCGCTGCTCCGACCGCGTGCCGTCGTGGTGCGTGGCGTGCCGGTGACCGCCTGAGCGGGTCCCACGTGTGGCCGGTCACGCCCTACTCGTCGATCTCACCCAGGCCGTGGCGCCGGGCGAGCACAATCGCCTGCGACCGGTCGCCGAGGGTGAGCTTGCCGAGGATGTTCGAGACGTGGTTGCGCACGGTCTTCGGAGTGAGTACGAGTTGGCGGGCGATCGACTGGTTGTCCATGCCGCGGGCGATCAGCTCGAGGATGTCGATCTCGCGGCGGCTCAGTTGCGGGAACGGGGATGGCGAGGTCGCCGCGCGCAGTTTGGCGAGTTCGGCCATCGCCCGAGCCTGCTCGTGGTCGAGGACGACGTCGCCGGCCAGGACGGCGTGGATGACGTGTTCGATGTGCGACGGGTTGGCGCCTTTGACGATGTAGCCGCGGGCTCCGTCGCGCACCGCGGCGACGCTGGCGCTGTGGTCCTCGGACATGGTGAGCATGACGACCTTCACGTCGGGGTGCCGATCGGCCAGCCAGCGGTTGACCTCGAGCCCGGAAGTGTCCGGGAGGTGGATGTCGAGCAGCACGAGGTCCGGCGTGGTGCGCGCCACCAGCTCGAGCACCTCCCCCGCGGTCGCCGCCTCGCCGACCAGGTCGATGCCGTCCATGTCGGCCAGTGACGCGGCGAGTCCGAGTCGGAAGATCGGATGGTCGTCCACCACCACGACGCGGGCGCTCGTCACGGCATGCCGAGAGGCAGCGTCGCGTGCACGCGGGTGCCGTGCGGGCGGACCGGCTCGATCAGGGTGGCGCCGCCGAGTTCGACGGCGCGCTCGCGCATCGCAGCCAGCCCCACACCGGCCGGATGACGGGCTGCGATGCCGACGCCGTTGTCCGTGACGTCGAGTTCGACCTGGTTGCCGACGGACAGGCAGACCCGGCAGGTGGTGGCCTGCGCGTGGCGCACGACGTTGTTCAGCGCTTCCAGGGCGATGCGATAGGCGGCGGTCTCGACCGCGGCGGGAAGCGTGCGGTCGGGGCGCGGCAGATCGAGCGTGACAGACACGAAACCGTCGAGACCGCGGGCGAACTCGGTGATCGCACCGGCGAGTCCCTGGTCGTCGAGCGCCGTCGGGCGCAGGTCGCGCACGATCCGCTTGACCTCGCCGGCCGACGTGTCGACCTCGTCGGCGAGCCGGCCGAGCAGCGCGGTGTCGCTCGGATCGAGTCCCGCCGGTGGCAACCGGCGTAGCAGCGTGTGCAGCCCCATCGAGATCCCGGTGAGCGCCGGGCCGACACCGTCGTGCAGGTCTCGCCGCAGCCGCCGGCGTTCCTCCTCGCGAGCGGTGACCACGTTGTTGCGCGAGCGGCGCAACTCGGCGGTGAGCCGGACGAGGCCGACGGCGAGAGCGACATGCGGTACCACGTCGCGCAGCGCGTCGCGATCGTGGCGGCCGAGCGGCGCACGGCGGCACCCGACGACCAGGTCGCCCAGCAGCTGATCTCCGATTCGTAATACGAAGCGCTCGTCGTGGTCGGTCGGTGCGCCGACCTGTGCGATCAGCTCCGCGGCCGGCCTCGACGAGCTCAGCTCGAGCGCCACGTGATCGAGCCGCAACGCGTCGGCGACGGTCGCCGTGAGTGATGCCAGCATCGTCTCGTTGACGTCCGTCTCGCTCGCGACCTGCTGGTTGACCAACCTGCGCACCACCGCCAACGGGTCGTCGCGCTGACCGTAGACGAGGTCGTCCACCAGGTGCCGGACCCGGGCCCGCGCCGGTTCGGCGGCCACGGCCAGCGCGCCGGTCACCCCGATCAGCAGCCACGCAGGCCCGTCGGCGCCCAGCGCCAGCCCGAACCCGGCGACAAGCGCCGTGTAGAGGAGCACGATCGCGCTGGCCAGGATGACCCAGACGAGAAAGCGATGTGAGATCGCGCCCAGCGCGTCGTGATCGCCGCGGATGTCGGCCACGAACGCGCCGACCGCCACGAGCGGGACCGTCGCGACAAGCAACAGCGGGCCGGCGACGTGCCCGCCGGGCACGTTCCCGACGGGTTTCACCAGCGCCATCGCGATCCCGGCCCAGGCGACGAGTACGCCCGTAGCCAGCCATCGCGTCAGCGCGTCGCCCTCGCGCGGCCGCGGCCACGGCAGCAGGAACGGCACGATCACCGCCAGCGTCAGCAGGCCGGCGATCTGCAGCAGTCGGGTGTGTTCGACGACCGGCACCGTTCGCGGCGAGGCGTCCAACGCGTTCCATTCCGCGGCAATCGCGCACAGCAGCTCACAGGCCCCCACGCCTGCGAACGCCAGCCCGAGCCGGCGCCGACCGCGCGCAGCGAGCACCGCACCCAGCGGCAGATATGCCAGGCCGAGCACGGTCTGCGACACGATCCACCAGTTGCGACCCTGCGGTTCGGAGCCGGTGTTGCGTAGTCGCAGCACCAGCACGACGCCGACGCCCGCGACGGCAGCGGCCACACCCGTCGCGATCAGCAATCGGTGCGGCGATGCGCTCTTCACCCGCACATCCTCCACGCCCGGCGTCCCGAGCGCATGGGCCCGCTGGCACGAATCGGTCCTGGGCCCGGATCGGGACGCTCGCCCGGCGCGAACGGGACACCGGGACGGGCATCGTCGGGCTGCGGAAGACACCGGTCATTCCCGAAAGGAGCGTCGCCATGAACACGTTCGCAAGATCCGTCCTCGCGGTCACCTCGGCGGTTGTCGTGGTGTTGTGCACGGAAATTCGCCCCGCTGCGGCTAAGGTCGATCCGCCCTCGGTCCGCCTCGTCGGACGAGCGGTCCTGCCCGTCCAGACCTACGCCCCGGGCCCGCCGAGCGGGACCGAGCTGCCGCCGGGCGTCGTCAACGGCGTGACGTTCCCGCTGCCCTCGCAACCGGTGCAGGGCTTCTCGTCGATCATCGACGGGCGGCGGCCCGGCGAATACCTCGCAATGCCCGACAACGGGTTCGGCGGCAAGGCGAATTCGGGCGATTTCCTCATCCGCGCCTACTACCTGCGGCCCGACTTCAAGACCGCGCATGGCGGCACCGGTGCCGTCGCAGTCGGTCAGTACATCTCCTTCCGCGACCCCGAGCACCGCATCGGCTTCCCGATCGTCAACGACGCCACGACCCACCGCCTGCTCACCGGCGCTGACATCGACCCGGAGTCCCTGCAGCGCGACCCGCACGGCGACCTGTGGGTCGGCGACGAGTTCGGCCCGTGGATCCTGCACTTCTCCGCGAGCGGCGTGCTGCTCGACCCGCCGTTCGAGATCCCCGGCGTGCGCTCGCCGAACAATCCGTGGCTCGACGGCCAGGCGGCCACGCAGCCGAACAGCCGTGGGTTCGAGGCGATGGCGATCTCGCCCGACGGCAAATACCTCTACGCCGGCCTCGAGGGCGCGAACATCGCCGACCCTGACCAGAGCCGCCGTTACATCTTCGAGTTCAGCATCCAGCGCAAGGCGCTCACCGGCCGCACCTGGCAGTACCACACCGCACAGCCGGGCAACATGGTCGCCGACATGGCCGCCCTTGACCAGCACCGGCTCGTCGCTCATCGAACGCGACGGCGGCCGGGGTCTGAGCGCGCTGTTCCGACAGGTCAACGTCGTCGACCTGCGCAACGTCGACTCCAGCGGATTCCTGATCTCGCAAACGGCTGTCGACCTCACCGCGATCCCCGATCCGAACCTCGTCTCGCTGCCCGCGATCCATCCCGGCGATGTCGGCCTCGGAAACCCGTTCAGCGTGGTCTGCGAATCCGTGGAGGCCCTCCACCCGGTCAACCGGACGACGTTGCTGGTCGGCTGCGACAACAACTTCCCGAACACCGGACGGAACCCGAGCCTGGCCGACGACGACGAATTCATCCTCGTGCACGTCGACGGGCTCGCCGCCCGGACCCGCTGACCGACGCCGTCCGCGCCGCCGAGGCCATCGCCTCGGCGGCGCGCGGCTGGGGAGGATTTCCCACGGCAATCGGGTGTTCGTGCCGTAGCGGCTGGGAAGGCACCGGCGCGAGGCTTCGGCTGTCTGCATTTGGTCCAACGGCAAGGAGCGTGGGGGAATGTCTGAACGGGATCGAACGGCCGTGGTCGGCCGGGCCGGTGACGGGCTGTTGTGGCGTCTGGTCGCAACGCTTGCCGCAGTCCACGTGGTGTTGATGTTCGGCAGCTTCGCGTTGCAGCGGATCGCGCCGTTGGACGCCGCCCCGAGCGTCGTCATCGCCGATCACGCCGACTGGTCGATGACGCGCGGGTTCGCGGGCGGCTATCTCACGTTCGCGAGCTTCCTGGTGTTCCTGCTGGCCGCGACGCTGCTGGCCCGGTTGCTGCGCGGCCGGGACGAGTTCTCGGGGTGGTGGTCGTCGACGGTGGCCGCCACGGCGGCAGTGTATGTGGCGGTCTCGGTGTGCGGTGAGCTGGCCCCGCTCGGCGTGGCGTTGTACGCCGGACACCACGGGGCCACGTCGGACGCGCTGGCGATGCTGGTCGGCCTGCACTGGTTCGCGGTCTACCTGGCGACCGGCGTGCTCGGGTTGTTCACCGTCGCCGTTGCCGCCGCGAGCCGCACGAGCGGCGTGCTGCCGCGCTGGGTCGGTTACTCGGGGTTTGCAGTGGGCGCACTGGCGATCGTGTCCGTGCCCGCCGCCGGCGCGGGCTTGTCGGACGCGGCGACGGCGGTCTGGGCGCTGTGGTTCCTCGCGCTCGGTACCGCGGCCTGGCGCTGGGCCAGGACCTGCGCCGAGCGACCCGAGCAGCCCTCGGCCGTGGTCGCGGCCTGACCGATCGGTTGTGGCCCGGCGCGGAAGGCAGGACCATTGCCGTCGTGGTCAGCAGATCCCGCAACGGGGTGGTAGCGGCGATCGGCGGTGCGACAGCGTTGGCCGTCACCGGGCTGACGGTCTCGCTGGCGGTCGGTGCCACCGAAACGCCGGATGCGGCGCTGAGCGCGGCGGTTGTCGGCGCGTTCGCGATCACCGGAGCGATCATCGCGGCGGCGCGGCCGGGCAACCGGGTCGGTTGGACGATGCTGGTCGCAGCGTGTTGCTGGTCGCTCGGTGAGGCCGGTGTCGACCTGGCACGGCGCGGCATCGTCGTTTCGCCGGGCAGCGTGCCCGCCCCGGCGTTCTGGGCCGTGTTCGGCTCGGCCGCTCGCGGCGTCGGATGGTGGCTGGTCGTTCTCGGGGTGCCGATGTGGTTCCCACTCGGGCGGCTGCTCAGCGCACGGTGGCAGTGGCTGCCGCGGGCATTGATCGCGGCGCTCGCGTGCTCGTGCTTCGGCGCGATCACCGCACAGGACGCAAACATCATCGGTCTGGGCGAATGGCGCAATCCGATTGCGCTGTCGCCTCCGCTGCAACCGATCAGCGCTCTAGCCTCATTCGCGGCAGTCGGTATCGGCGTCGGCGCAACGGCCGGGGCCGTTTGGCAGCTGTATCGCCGGTACGGCTGCGGCGACGCGTTGGAGAAACAGCAACTGCGGTTGTTCGCGATTGCCGCATCGGTGCCCGTGCTCGCCGCGCCGGTCGCGCTGGCCACCGGCGCCGGCGGCTGGATGTTCAGCATCACCGTGCTCCCGGTGCCGTTCGCGATTGCCTTCGCAGTGCTGGCCCGGGGGCTCTACGACCTGCGCACCGCGGTGAACCGGACGCTGGTCTGGCTGCTGCTCTCGGCGACGCTGGGGGTGCTGTACGTCGTCATCGTGCTCGGCGTCGGATCGCGTTTCGACATCCGCAACGCGGGCTGGCTGCCGTGGGTCACCGCCGCCGCGGTCGGGATCTCCTTCGCGCCGCTGCGCCAGGCGTCGCAACGTGTGATCAACAAGCTGACCTTCGGCCGCTGGGACCAGCCGCGAGAGGTGCTGGCCGGGTTGGGCGAGCAGTTGCGGGCTGCCGCGGAGGCCGACAACCTGGTGCGCGACCTGGTGGTCGAGTTGTCCGCTCTCGGCCTGCGCGACGTGGTGGTCACCGACCCTCGCGGCGTGACGATCGCGGGCGGTACCACCGGCGAGCCGGCCCCGGTGCAACTGCCGCTCACCGCCTACGGGTCGCGGGTGGGGACCCTGCAGTACGTCGCGACCGACCTGCGCCCACGTGAGCGCACCTTGCTGGAAGACATCTGCGGGCATCTGGCCGGCGTGCTCCACGTGCGGCAACTCACCCGCGAACTCCACCATGCGGTCGAACGACTCGTGCTCGCCCGCGAAGAGGAACGCCGACGGCTGCGCAGGGACCTGCACGACGGATTGGGCCCGGCACTGGCCGGGCACCTGCTGCGCCTGGACGCCATCGCCCACGCCGACGAGCTCTCCGGATCGACCCGCAGCGACCTGGCGGTGCTGCGCGCCGACCTGAAGGACACGCTGCTCGAGGTGCGTCGGCTCGTCGAAGGACTGCGGCCGCCCGCGCTGGACGAACTCGGCCTGGCCGGTGCTCTCGACCAAGCCGCGCGGCGCCTCACCACCGGCACCGGACTCGTCGTCGACGTGCAGGTGGCACCCACGCGGGCGCTCCCGGCGGCGGTCGAGGTCGCCGCCTACCGTATCGTCAGCGAGGCGCTGACCAACATCGTCCGCCACGCCGCCGCCTCCCGCTGCGAAATCCGAATCGACCACACCGCCGCAACAGTCCGGGTCGCGATCAGTGACAACGGGCGGGGCCTGCCGTCGCGGACGGCCGGCGGACACGGATTGCAGACGATGCGGGAGCGGGCCGAGGAACTTCGCGGTACGTTGCGGCTCGTCTCGGGGGACAACGGCGGCACCGTCGTCATTGCCGACCTGCCGGCACCGGGCGCGTCGGTGCACAGTCGGACCGAGGCCACCGCGCAATGACGATCCGCATCCTGATCGTGGACGATCATCCGATCTTCCGTGACGGACTGCAGGCCGCGCTCGGCTCGGAGCCGGACCTGCAGGTCGTAGGTGTGGTCGGCGACGGTCCCGACGCGGTCCGCGGTGTCGCGGACAGTGCGATCGACGTGGTGCTGATGGACCTCAACCTGCCGACCATGTCGGGCGTCGCTGCCACCGCGAGCATCACCGCCGGCCCCAATCCGCCTGCGGTGCTCGTGCTCACCATGGTCGATGACGACGACACCGTCGTCGCCGCATTGCGCGCCGGCGCGCGCGGCTATGTACTCAAAGGCGCCACGGGCGCCGAGATCGCCGCCGCGGCACGCACGGTCGCCGCCGGCGGCGCGGTCTTCGGCGCCGGTGTCGCCGCGCAGATCCTGGCCGCCGGGCTCGGTGCCGGGACGGCCCGCGCCGCCGCGGACGGACTGACGATGCGAGAGAACGAGATCCTCGGGTTGCTCGCCGAAGGAGCGAGCAACGCCGAGATCGCGCGCTCGTTGCAGCTGAGCACGAAGACCGTGCAGAACTACGTTTCCCGCATTCTCGCGAAGCTGCAGGTCGCCGACCGCACCCAGGCAGCGCTGCGCGCTCGCGAGCACCGCGCGCCGAACACGTAGGCACTCACGCCCCGGACGTCAGACACGTGTGTCGAGCAGCTCCGTGAGGTGCCGGTCGATCTGCGGCCGGTACGTGTCGGCGACGGCGAACAGGCCGAGGTGCCCGAGCACGTCGTCGACGACTCGCAACTCGCTGTCGGGCACCAGCGCCTGTTCGGCAGCGCAGTCACGAACCGGGAGGAACATGTCCTCGTCGATGGGCATCACACAGTCTTGGCCGTGATACGACCCAATGCCGCGATCAGGTCGCCACCGGTGTGCCGAGCGACGTCACCGTGCTGCCACTTCCCGGCCATGCACGGCAGGTCGTTCGGATCCATGACCGCGAAGTACGGTTCGAGGAACCCCGCGAGGAACGCCTCCTTGGTGCCGCCGACGACCAGTTCGAGTCCCCGATCGTAACGAGCCGGACGGGCGCCGCGGGCCCGTCCGACGGCTAGGTCGGCCTCGGGGGAGGCGCCGGGTCGGGCGAGCGGAGGTGAGGGTGGAATCTGTTGACGTAGAGCTGCTGGCCCAGGGTCGCGACGTTGCCGGTGAGCCAGTAGATCAGCAGGCCGAGCGGGAAGAACACGCCCGAGATCAGCACCGAGACCGGGATGACCAGACCGATCAACCTCTGCACGGTTGCGGCGGTGCCCTCGGGCGTGCTCGAGCTGCCGGTGCGGGCCAGCCGTTGCGTGCACAACGCCGCGACGGCGCTGATGATCACGACGACGATCGTGGCGATGAGCGTCGCAGGGTGGCTGCCACCGAGCGTCGTCTCGGTCAGGTGCCGCGAATCGGTCAGCGTCGCGGCCAAGGGTGCGCCGAACAGTTTGGCGTCCGCGGCGCTACATGTCTGCGCTGACGTGAAGGTGTACAGCGCGAGCTTCGCAGCGTGCAGCTGGGCCGGGTGGCACCACGCCGCTGCGTTCGAGACGTGCCGCAGCACGTGCAGCAGCGCGATGAAGATCGGGATCTGCAACAGCATCGGCAGGCAGCCGGCGAGCGGGTTGAGTCCTTCCTCTTGCTGCAGCTCGAGTACGGCCCGCTGTTGAGCCTGGCGATCGCCTGGAAATTTCGTTTTGATCTGCTGCAATCGCGGTTGCAGCGTTTGCATTCGGCGCTGGTGGTGCAGCTGCTTCAGGACGAGCGGGAACAGTAGGGCTCGGACGGTCACGACCAAGAAGATGATGGACAGCGCCCAGGTCAGTCCGGACCCGGCGCTCAGTCCGAGCAGCGTCAAGAACTGGTGCCAACGCAACAGCACCCAGGACACGCCCGAGTACAAGAAATTCAACGACATGGTGAACTCCGAATGGAGGCAGAACCGGTCAGGGGGTGCGATCAGCGGCCCTGCGGGCACCGCTCGATCGGCGGGTCAGCGCGGCAATAGGACTGGCCGGCGCGGACGTCGAGTTCGTTAGTGGCCGAGCTCGATCCCCGGTGCACGCGGGCGTACGCGGCCCGCGGCGTTCGGGTCGCACTGTCGCGCTCGGCCGCGGTCACCGGCCGAGCGGTGCTCACGCAGCGAGACCCGGACAGCTCCGGTCGTGTCTCCTCGAGCCGTCGCGGCTGCGAGCGCCGCGATTCGCGCGGCCGCGATCACGACCGCGGCGAGCAGCAAGGGCAGGGCGACGCCGGACAAGCCGAAAGCCGGGATCGCGGGTGAAGCAACCGCGACGCACAGTGCCGAGGTGAGCAACCATGCCGACAGCGCCACCCGAACCAGCGGCCACCTCATGATTGTCATCACCTCCGCGACAGCGTCGACGGTAACCCAACCGTGCGCGCTACGACAGCAGGTAAGCCGTCAGGCCTGCGTCGTGAAGTTGCGCAGCCGCAGGCTGTTGCCGACGACGAACACCGAGGAGCAGGCCATCGCGGCAGCGGCGAGCATCGGATTCAGCAGGCCGGCCGCCGCAAGCGGCAGGGCAGCGATGTTGTAGCCGAAGGCCCACCACAGGTTGCCCTTGATGGTCCCGAGCGTGCGGCGGGCGAGGCGGATGGCGTCGCCGGCCGCGCGCAGGTCGTTGCGGACGAGGGTGAGGTCACTGGCTTCGATGGCAACGTCGGTGCCGGTGCCCATGGCCAGGCCGAGGTCGGCTTGGGTGAGTGCCGCGGCGTCGTTGACGCCGTCGCCGACCATGGCCACCGTGTGGCCGCCGGCCTGCAACCGCCGGACGGTCGCGAGCTTGTCGGCGGGCGACACGTCGGCGATCACCTCGGCCACGTCGATGCCGACCTGCGCCGCGACCGAGCGGGCGACCGCGCAGTTGTCGCCGGTGAGCAGCACGGGCCGTAGCCCGAGCCGGCGCAGTTGCGCGATCGCCTCGCGAGAGGTGGGCCGGACCGTGTCGGACACGACGATGACGCCTCGTGCGCTGCCGTCCCAGCCGACCACGACCGCGGTCGTGCCTTGAGCCTGGGCGGACTCGAGCGCATCCGCGAGTCGGGACGGCAGGTGCGGTGCCCACTCGGCCAGCAGCCTCGGCCGTCCGACCAGCACCGTGTGCCCGTCGACGATGCCGCGCACGCCGAGGCCCTCGACGTTGGCGAACCCCTCGACCGGCCGCAGCGGCGCAGAGCCGGACGTCGCGGTACGGGCGGCTGCGACGACGGCGCGGGCGATCAGGTGTTCGGAGGCGTCCTCCAGCGCCCCGGCAAGGCGCAACACCTCGTCGGCGTCCTCGCCGTCGGCGACCTGCACCTGCGTCACGCTCATCGCGCCGGTGGTGATGGTGCCGGTCTTGTCCAGCACGATCGTGTCGATCCGCTCGGTCCGCTCCAACACCTCCGGCCCGCTGATCAGAATGCCGAGCTGTGCGCCACGGCCGGTGCCGACCAGTAACGCGGTCGGCGTGGCCAGCCCGAGCGCGCAGGGGCAGGCGATGATCAGCACGGAAACGGCCGCGGTGAACGCGGCGGCACTGCCCGCGCCGGAAGCGATCCAGTAGCCGAGGGTGGCGAGCGAGAGGCCGATGACGATGGGGACGAAGATGCCGGAGATACGGTCAGCCAACCGTTGAGTGGCGGTCTTGCCGGTCTGGGCCTGCTCGACCAGCCGGGCCAGGTGCGCCAGCTCGGTGTCGGCGCCGACCCGGGTCGCGCGCACGACCAGCCGACCGCCGGCATTCACGGTGGCGCCGATCACGGCGTCGCCGACACTCACCTCGACCGGAACCGATTCGCCGGTGAGCATCGACGCGTCGACTGCGGACCCGCCTTCCGTGATCAGCCCGTCGGTGGCGATCTTCTCCCCGGGCCGGACGACGAACAGGTCGCCGACGACGAGTTCGCTGATCGGGATCCGCGCCTCGATGCCGTTGCGCCGCACTGCGACGTCGCGTGCGCCGAGGCCGAGCAGCGCCCGCAGGGCGGCTCCGGCGCGGCGCTTGGCGCGGATCTCGAAGTAGCGGCCGGCGAGGACGAGCGTCGTGACACCGGCGGCAACCTCGAAGTAGACGTTCGAGGACCCGTTCATCCGCTCGATCGTGAGCTCGAAGGGGTGTCGCATGCCTGTTTCGCCGGCCGTGCCGAAGAACATCGCGTACAGCGACCAACCGAAGGCGGCCAGCGTACCGAGCGAGATCAGCGTGTCCATGGTCGCGGCGGCGTGCCGGGCGTTGGTCCACGCCGCTCGGTGGAAGGGATAGGCGCCCCACACCACGACCGGTGTCGCCAATGCCAGCGACAGCCACTGCCAGTAGTCGAACTGCAGCGCCGCGATCATGGCCATCGCGATCACCGCGACCGAGAGCACGGCGCTGATGACCAGTCGCCGGCGCAGTGATCGCACGGCGTCCCGGTGCGGGTCGCTCGCCGACGCACTCGCGACGGACGCGCCGTAGCCCGCCGCCGCCACCGTGGTGATCAGCTCATCCACCGACATATCCGGGTCGTGGCGGACGGTCGCCTTCTCGGTGGCGTAGTTCACCGTTGCCGTGACGCCGGTCAGCTTGTTCAGCTTGCGTTCGATCCGGTTCGCGCACGACGCGCAGGTCATCCCCGTCAGCTCCAGCTCGACCGCGCTCGACGCGGTGACGTTGCCGGTGTCGGTGATCATGCGAGGGCGTACCCGGCCGCGGTGACGGCGGCCCTGACCGCGCCCGCGTCCAGCGGGCGCGTGCTGGTGACGGCGACCGTGCCGGTAGCGAGGTCGACCCGGACCTCGCTGACGCCCGCGACGTCGAGCAGCTCCTCGGTCACCGACGCCACACAGTGGTCGCAGGTCATACCCGTCACGGTGATCTGGGTCGTGCGGCCGGTCTGATTGCTCATCGAGTGCTCCCGCTCGGCGCCGTTGCCTTCACTACTATACCCCTGTAGGGTATCAGTCAGCGCAGCCGACGGCGGCACGCAACCGGGAGGCGTGAGCATGAGCGAGACCGACGACGGGGCAGGTCCGGCTCGCGGTTATCTCCACGACGACCACAAACAGAACTACCTCAAGCGGCTGCGCCGCATCGAGGGCCAGGCGCGCGGTTTGCAGCGCATGGTGGAAGAGGACAAGTACTGCATCGACATCCTCACCCAGATCAGTGCGATGAACAGCGCCCTGCGCTCGGTCGCGCTCGCACTGCTCGACGACCACCTCGGCCACTGCGTGGTGGACGCCGCGCGCAGCGGCGGTCCGGAGGCCGACGCGAAGGTCAAGGAGGCCTCCGACGCGATCGCTCGCCTAGTGCGGTCCTGAGCGCACCGGGCGCTGCGTGATCATGCGCGATCGAGTGCGCGGCGGGCACGTGTCAGGACCTCGGTGAGCGCTCGGGCGGCGGCGTCGGCGTCGGCGATGTCCTCCCAGATCGCACCACTGAGTGCCGCTGAGCGTGCCAGGACCTGTTCCAGCATCGCGTGCCCGTCGATCGTCGGGGAGTCGCCGGCGACCAGGCCCCGCTGTTCCAGGGCGGTGACCAGTTCGCCGGCGTCCTCGAATCGCGCCCGGTCGGCGAGGCGGACGCGCAGGGCGGTGTGGTCGGGTTGTGCGGCCACCCGCAGCGCGACCCAGAGGCGCTCGTCGAGGCCGGTTCCGGCCAGGGCCTGACGCAGTAGTGCTTGGAGATTCTTCTCGGTCTCGCCGATCAGTTGGGGGCCGAATGTCGTCGTCATTTGCTGCTCCTCCTTGTTCATTGGTCTGACCAACGATATACGAATTCGTGGGTGTGTCCAACGAATTTGGCTAGGATCGGCGAATGGCAGGCAATCGGATCGATCGAACGCATACCTGGCTGCTGTCGCGTGCGAATGCCCGCGCGCAGTCGATCCGGACCGCCGCGTTCGCGAGCGCCGGCTCCAGTGGCTACCTGTCGCGGCTGCTGGCGTCGCTGGCCGACGAGGGCGCTGCCTCGCAGGCCGCACTGAGTAGGCGGACCGGCATCGATCCCTCCGACGTCGTGGCCGCGATCAACGACCTTGAGGCGCGCCGGTTCGTCACCCGGCAGCGTGACCCGAACGACGCACGAAGCAACATCGTCAAGCTCACCCGGGCCGGCCGCACCGAACTGGCTCGACTCGACGTGGTCGTGGCCGAGATCCAGCAGCGCTTCCTCGCGCCGCTCAGCGCGGTCCAGCGCCAACAGTTGCACCGCATCCTCGTCGAGCTCTCCGCGGACGAGCAACCGCAGCCCGGATGACGCTGCCGGTCATCGCCGGCGCGTGACCGGCTTGCCCACCGCCCTGCGCCACTGCGCCACCGGCGTGAGCACCTTGTGCCGCGAGCGGTTGTGCTCCTCGATCGCGCGCACGGTGCGTTCACCGCGAAGGCCAACATGTCCTCGACCGGCCAGCGCAGGTTCGGCAGCAGGGGAGTCGGCAGCTGCGAAACCGGGTGGTCCTCGTAGCCGAGCACGGACACGTCGTCCGGAATGCGCAGCTGCAGCCGCGCGGCAGCGGCATAGACGCCGTAGGCCATGGAGTCGGCGAGGCAGAAGAAGGCGGTTGGCGGGCAGGCCGCGGTGAGCGCGGCATCGGCTACCGCCGTGGCGCTGTCGAGCCGGTGCCCGGCCCGGTGCGTCGGGCGATCTCCTGCCAATGGGCGCCATTCGGGTCGACCACGGCGCCGCGGCGGTCGGCCTGAACTGCTCTCGCGGTCCCGAGACGATGCTCGCGCGTCGCGTTACTCGCCGGCGCTCGACCTGCATCCCGTGCTCGGCACCGGCCGCAGCGGTGTCACCAACACCGAGCTGGGGACTGGCAGGCCGTCGGCTAGCGAGTGCTCGACCCCGCGGCCGGATCGCGGACGGCACCGACGAGTCGCGGTAGGCCATGTCGCGGCCACCGGGCTTCGCCCGGTGGCCGCGTCTCGGGTAGGGATAACTCCACCCCGGAGCGGGGTTCTCGGCCCACTGTGCGGCCGGGGCGGCGGTCATAGCGTCGGTGTCGACGTTCCTTGATCCGCCGAAGGAGATCCACGTGACCACGCCGACCCCCGCCGCAGCCTTGATATCGGCCCGCAAGATTTATGGGCGCGGGTCGAATTCCGTGCCCGCCCTCGGATCGGTGGACATCGCCTTCGCCCGCGGTACCTTCACCGCGGTCATGGGGCCGTCCGGATCCGGCAAGAGCACGCTGCTGCACTGCGCGGCCGGGCTGGACCGGCTGACTGAGGGCACCGCGTCACTTGCCGGCACCGATCTCGCGGGACTGTCCGAGACCGCCCTCACCCGGTTGCGCCGCACCCGCGTCGGGTTCGTGTTCCAGGCGTTCAATCTGGTGTCCGCGTTGACCGTCCGGGAGAACATCCTGCTGCCTTCGCGATTGGCGCACGTGCGACCGGATCGCCGCTGGTTGGCCGAGGTGGTCACTCGCGTCGGGTTGGACGGGCGGCTGCGGCACCGGCCGGCGCAACTGTCCGGCGGTGAGCAGCAGCGCGTCGCCATCGCCCGCGCGCTGTCCGTGCGGCCGGACGTGATCTTCTGCGACGAACCGACCGGCGCACTCGACTCGACGACGGCGGCGCAGGTCCTGGGTCTACTGCGGCAGGCCGTCGACGTCGATCGTCAGACCGTCGTGATGGTGACCCACGATCCGATCGCTGCCGCATATGCAGACCGAGTCGTGCTGCTCGCCGACGGCCGCGTCGTCGACGAGCTCGCTGCGCCCGGCGCTGAGCAGATCGCTGAACGGCTGATCCGGCTCGGCGGGCGCGGCATCCCGACCGGAGCCGCCGCATGGTGAGGATCGCCTGGCGCATGATGCGCGAGCGCCCGGCCGGTCTGGTCGCCACGTTCGTCGCGCTGTGGGTGGCGGTGGTGATCGTGACGGCGTGCGGGGTGATGCTCGAGTCGGGTGTGCGCTTCCACGGCCGGGTCGACCGATACGCGGCCGCGCCGGTGCTCGTCGCCGCCACCGAGATCCGCGAGACCCACGGGCACGGAGACAGTCGCTCGACCGACAGCCGCCCGCTGCCGATCCGTGGTCGCCTGCCCGCCGGGCTCGACGAGCGGATCGCGGCGGCGCCTGGTGTGCGGGCCGCGGTGAGCGATGTCTCGGTACCTGTGCGCATGGTCGCCGGTGACCGCGCCGCGGTCGCCGAGGCACATCCGTGGCGCGCGGCGGCACTGGCGCCGTTCACGCTCCGGGCCGGGTCTGCGCCGGCTGCCGGCGGCGTGGTTCTCGACCCGTCGGTCGCCGCCGGCCTGCAGGTCCGCACCGGCGACCACGTCCAGCTCGACACGGCGGCCGGGGGCCGGACCGTCACCGTCACCGGCATCGCCGCCGCTGCCGGGGTCGGCGCGACGGTGTTCACCACGGATGCCGAAGCGGCACGCATTTCTCTTGCCGAAGAGCAGGTGATCGGGGTTCTTCCCGAACCGGGGGTCCACCCCGACGTGTTGGCCAAGGCCGTGCGGGCGGCATTGCCGAGGCTGCCGGACCAACCGGCAGGCGCCTTCCCGCAGGTGTTCACCGGCACCGACCGGGGCAGCGTCGAGTCAACCGACGTCGAGGACGGCCGCGAGTCGGCGATCGCCGTGTCGAGCGTGTTCGGCGGCTGCGCGCTGTTGATCGCGGTACTGGTCATCGCCGGCACCGTGGGCCTGTCCGTGCGCCAACGCCAGCGCGACATGGCGCTGCTTCGCGCGATCGCCGCCACGCCGCGCCAGGTACGGCGCATCGTGGTTCGCGAGACCACCGCGCTCGCGTTGCTCGCCGGCGGCACCGGGGTCTGGGCCGGGCTCGCGCTCGCAGCCTGGCTTCGGTCGCAGTTCGTGTCCCGCGGCATGGTCCCGAGCAGCTTCATGACGTACGTATCGTGGTTGCCGCCGTTGGTCGCCACCGGTGCGGCGCTGATCATCGCCGTCGTCGCCTCCTGGATCGCCAGCCTGCGCGCCAGCCGGCTACGGCCCACGGCGGCACTGACCGAGACGGCGGTCGAACGCGACGGTATCGGGGTCATTCGATCGCTGCTCGGCCTGATCGCGCTGGCCGGCGGGATCACGCTGTGCGTGGTGTCGTCGCAGGTGACCGGGGACAACGCCGCCGGCATCTCGGTCGCCACCGTGTTCACCATGACGGTCGCCGTGGCGTTGCTCAGTCCGGTGCTCATCCGGGTCGCGGTCGCGACCTTCGGTCGAGCGCTGCTCGCCTTCGGTGTGACCGGACGGCTTGCTGCGGCCACGACGCGCACGTCGGCGCGCCGGCTGTCCGGAGTGTTGAGCGTGCTCGTCCTGTCCGTGGCACTCGGCGGCTCGCTGTGGTTCGTCGAGACCTCCGTCGAGCACACCGCGAAGCAGCAGGCACATGCCGGCTTGCGCGCCGACTATGTGGTGACTTCGCCGGCGCCGGGGCTGGGACTCGGCACCGCCGCTCGGCTCGGCCGGCTTCCCGAGGTGAAGGCGTCGGCCGCTGTCGCGCAGGGCACGCTGTTCGCGTCGTCCGGCGACGTCACCGACTACCGGGTTCAGGGCGTCGACCCGCGCGGCTTCGCGCGCACCGTCGATCTCGGTGTCACGGGCGGCAGCCTCGATGCCTTGCGCGGCAACACCGTCGCGGTGGACGCGTTGACGGCGCGCACACTCGATCTGCACATCGACGACCACTTCACCGGATGGTTCGGCGACGGTGCTCCGGCTCGGCTGCGCGTAGTCGCGATCTATACCCGCGGCCTTGGGTTCGCGCCGTTCACCGTGCCGGTCGACACATTGCTCCCGCACACCGCGAGCGGTCTCGTCGAGACGGTGTTCCTGCGCGACGACGGTTCCGGCGGCCTCGCGCGCGACGTCGGCCGGTTGGCGCCGGGGTCGGCCGTGCTCGATCGCGCCGCGTACCAGGTTTCCCTGGACGAGGACGTGGTCCAGAACGGGTGGACCAACAAGATGGTCATCAGCGTGCTGTTGATCTACGTAGGCATCGCGGCGGTGAACTCGCTGATCATGTATGCGCTCGATCGCCGACGCGAGTTCGCGGTGCTGCGGCTGTCGGGCATGACCCCGCGACAGGTCATGCGGATGGTCCGTCAGGAGCAGGGATTTCTGCTCGGCCTCGCGCTCGCGCTCGGCGTCGGCATCGCCGCTGCCACGTTGGTGCCGATGGTGAAGGGCCTAACCGGCTCGCCATCGCCGTACATTCCGCTCCTGGGCTGGGCCGCGGTGATCGGCGGTGTGGTGCTGCTCGGCTTTGCGGCGGCGGTGCCACCTGCGCGTCGGGCGCTGCGGATACGCCCCGTCGACGCTGCCGGCGAGCGCCAATGAGTCTGCGCCAATGAGCCGAACCAGTCGGGAAGGCTGGGAGTGCTGGTCGGTCGGGTCGTCGAGTGCGGACCACTGGACGGGTCAGCGCGGTCGGATCACGCCGAACAGGGGCCGCCAGGTTGGCACCAGACTCGCGCTCAGAAGACGAAACGGGTGAGGCCGCCGGGCTCGGCGCCCACCACCACGATCGCCGAGCGCTGTTCGATGCGGTACACGTTCCACGGCGGCGGCCCTTGCGACGGGGCGTTGAACGGCGCCGTGATACCCGTCCCGCCCGGGTCGAATTCGACCGGCCAGCCACCGTCGGCCCACGCCTGGACGACGCGAGTCATCGCGGGCCGGTCGGTGACTCGCAGGGCATTCCCCTCGATCACCACGTCCGCATCGAGGATCGACACGGCGAGCGAACACCGTGGATCGCGCGCGACGTTGCGACCCTTGCGGGTCTGCGCGCCGGTCTGGAACCAGAACGCGCCGTCGACCCACACCGCGCCGACCGGGGTCACGTGGGGGCTACCGTCCTCGTTCACCGTCGACAGCCAGGTCGTGCGCGAGTTCAGCGCGTCGGGAGCCGGCGCCGACCCCGCCTCGAGCGTGGCCACGATCGCGGCCCAGTCCACTGGTGGCAGCCCGTCCGCCTGGCCGAGATTGATGGTCTGCATCTGCCGAACCTACGACCCTTTGCCCTGGATGAGGGTACGACGCGCGCCCGCGCCGCTGTGCACTTAGCATCCTGGCCGTGCGGCGATGGATCTGGATCACGGTGGCGCTGGTCGTCGTGGCGGCGGCCGGGATCGGCGCCTACGTGGTGTACCGGCACCACGAGGAGGCCAACTCGCTGACCAGTACCAACGCCGGGCAGTGCGAAGCGGCCGACGCCGAGGGGCGCGGCATGACCGGGCCGTTCGCCTTCGGCAGCACCCGCGTCGACGTTCTCGGTGACTCGTACGCGGTCGGCACCACCTTGCCGGATCCGCAGCACCAGGCCTGGGACGTCCTGCTGGCCCAACGCGAGCACTGGAACCTCACCGTACGCGGCATCGGGCGGACCGGGTTTGTCAACGGCGGGTACTGCGGCGACCAGAGCTACCCCACCCGGGTGCAGCAGGTGCTCGCCGATCGTCCGCAACTGATCGTCGTCGAGGGCGGCAACAACGACGCCGGCCAGTCGGGCGTAGGCGCGGCGGTGCGCGCCATCCTGGCCAAGATCCCGGCGTCGGTGCGCGTGGTGGTCGTCGGCCCCACCGACGCGCCCGGGCGCGACGCGTCCGACCAGCAGAGCACGAATCAAGCGCTGGGCGCCGCAGTCGGCCATCGCTACATTTCGGCGCTGGGCTGGAAGCTCGACTACGGCCCCGACCACATCCACATGACGCCCAAGGGCAATCGCCAGCTCGCCGCCCATCTCGCGGCGGCCCTGCCGTCAACGACCTGATCAGGCGGCGGCGAGTTTTGACAACCTTGGATCGGGGACATCGCGCTGAGCAGCGACGACCTCGCGGAGCCGACGTGGGCGACCTTGCCCTCGTCGCGCAGCCGCACCATCTGGGCGAGTTGATCCTCCAGCGGCACCCGCTGCTCGGAGTTGCTCGTCCATGCGCCGCAGGTTCACCGCGATCAGGCGATCGATGCCGAGGGTGCGCAGGTTGTCCGCGACCCCGGCGCGCAGCTGCGCCGGCGTCTGCGCAGGCACCACGCGCCGGTGCCGTCGCGACGCCCACCGACCTTCGACACGATCGCCAGCTCGTCCGGGTACGGGTGGAGCGCCTCGCGGATCAGCTCGGTGGACACATCCGGGCCGTAGCCTCGTCGTGATCGCGGGCGGCCCGAACACACCGGTCCGGGAAGCTGCATCGCGCCGAGGCCGACCCGGCGGACCACGCGATCAGCGATGCGGTACGAATCGGTCCTACCCCTCGACGCCACTACGCGCGGTCAGGGCAAGGAGGCACCGGGAAAGCCGCGCACCGGGTGGACCTCGTAGGTGAAGATGCCGGCCCGCACGCCGGGGTCGTCGTCCATGATCGTGCGCGTTTCGGCCGGGCTCGCGGCGAACACCGCGATGCCGGCGAGGTCGGAGTCGTCGGCGACCGGAAGCACGACCGACAGCAACTCGGCCTCGACCAGCGCCATGTTGCGTCGCCCGTGCTCCCACACGATCGAGTCGACGGCCGGGCGCACGAACGCATCGGTCGTTCGCAACAACACGGTGCTGTAGGTCGACGCACGCGCGAGCCGTCCGCGCATCGCGTCGTCACTCACGGTCGGCAGCACCCGGTCGAGCACCTGGCCGGCGCGGGTGATGCGTTCGGCGAACGGGGTCAGCGACCAGCCGCGGCCGACCGCGTCGCGCATGTTCTGCCAACCCTCGCCGTGCCGGTCGAGATGACGATGGGTGAGGACGACGCCGGTGCGTTCGGGGGTGAGCGCGGTGAAGGTGATCTCGACCTCGCTGGTGCGTTCGGGATCGGTCTCGATCTGCCACTGCAGATTGATGTCCCAGCTGAAGCACACCCGGCCCGGCGGCTCCCAGGCCAGCACCCGCGCCCAACGGCATTCGCTGCCGTCGATGCCGCGGTCGATGATGTTGCCGCCGACGAACGGCTCGAACACCATCTCGGCGAGCGGCACGTCGAGCAGGTGCTTGTCCTCGTCCCACCAGGTGCCGATCTCGGCGGTGAACACGTGAAACGCACGGGCGATCGGGGCGTCGACCTCGACCGAGGTGCTGACGGTGGTGGTGTCGGTGGTCGTCATCGCTTCCCTGCGGGGCATCGAGCGGTCTCCTGGAACGAGGCGAGTGAGCGCTTCCAGAACGCGTCGAAGTAGCTGCGGATGATCGCGAGCGCATCGGGGTCGACGCGGTAGATGCGTCGGGTGCCCTCCGCGTGATCGGTGACCAGGCCCACCGACTTCAGGATCTGCAGGTGCTGCGAGACCGCCGATCGCGAGATCGGCATCTCCCGGGCGATGTCGCTGACCGCAGCGGGTTGGACTACCAGTCGTTCGACGATCTCGCGCCTGGTCGGTTCGGCCAGCGCGTCCAACATCATCGAAGCGTTAGTCATCGCTAACGAAAGCTAGAGCTAACGGACAGTCCTGTCAACCCGGTCGGTCACGATCCTTAGGCTCGACGTGTGGCGCAAGCGGTCGGCGACGAAACCGATCCGCGCCGCTGGCTCGCACTGATCATCTGCTGTTCGGCGCTGTTCATGACACTGCTCGACGTCAGCGTCACGAACGTCGCCCTGCCGTCGATCTCCAACGCCACCGGAGCGTCACCCGCGCAACTGCAATGGGTGGTGAGCGGCTACACGCTCGCGTTCGGGCTGGTGCCAGTGCTGGCCGGCCGGCTCGGCGACGACCACGGGCGACGGTTGATGTTCCAGGTGGGCGTCGCCAGCTTCGCGGCGACGAGCATGCTCGCCGGGCTGGCGCCGAGCGCCGAGGTGCTGATCGCCGCGCGGGTGTTGCAGGGCCTCGCCGGCGGACTGATCAACCCGCAGGTGTCCGGCCTGGTGCAGCAGATGTTCGGCCACGACGAGCGCGGCCGTGCGTTCGGCGTGCTCGGCACGACGGTCGGTGTCGGCACCGCGCTCGGTCCCCTTGTCGGTGGCGCGCTCATCGCACTCGGCGGCCCGCACCTCGGGTGGCGGCTGGTGTTCTTCGTCAACATCCCGGTCGGCATCGTGGTGTTCGCGCTGGCCCGGCGGTTCGTGCCGACCGCACCGCACCACGGCCGGCATCGCCTCGACATCGGGGGAGCCGCGCTGCTCGGCGGCGCCACGTTCTGTGTGCTGTTCGGCGCGGTGCAATACGACAGCGTGCGAGACGCCCGACTGGCGCTGCTGGGCATCCCGGCAGCGCTGTTGCTGATCGCGTTCTTCCGCAGGGAACGCCGGCTGACCGCGCAGGGCAAGGATCCACTCGTCGACCTGCGGTTGTTCCGGGTGCCGTCGTATGCGTCCGGGGTGTTGTTCGCGCTGGCGTTCTTCCCCGCGATGGCCGGGCTGCCGCTGGTGTTGGCGATCTACTACCAGGACGGCCTCGGCTACAGCGCCCTGCAATCGGGTCTCGGCGTGACCGCATACGCGATCGGCAGTGGGATCGGCGCGCCGCTGGCCGGGCGGGTGGTCACGCGCATCGGCCGGCCGATGCTGCTCGTGGGAGTCGCGGCGTTCGGGATCGGCGCGGTCGCGTTGGCCGTGCTGGCCGGGCACGGCGCGGCCGCGTTGGCGCCGGCGCTGTTCGTGATGGGCGCGGGTTCCGGCGCGGTCATCACGCCCAATCAGGCGCTCTCGCTCATGGAGGTCGACCCGGTGACCGGCAGCACCGCGGGTGGGGTGCTGCAAACCGCGCAGCGCATCGGCATCGCGATCGGGCAGGCGACGATCGGGGCGACCTTCTTCGCCGCGGTCGAGCGCGGCGGCTACGCGCACGGGATGCGGTTCGGCGTGGTTGCGGCGCTGGGATTCCTCGCGATCGCGGCGGCGATCAGCGTCGCCGATCTGGTTCGCACCCGTCGGCGCGCGGCTGCCTGACCGTCTTTCAGTGACCGATCGCGCCGATCGCAGTGCCCGCGTCGACGTCGGGCAGGAACGTCTCGAGCAACTCGGCCCAGCTGTCCAGGCTCTGGCAGGTGACCGGGTTAGGGCGTGGTCGCCGTCGGTAGGTCCAGACAATTCGATCCGCCGGGTCAGTGGTGCAGCGGCACACACCGTTCGACGGCGGCGACCAGTCCGTTCGCGTACAGCCGCTTGTTGTGCGCGGTCAGGCCGACCTGGCCGCGGCTGTTCCCGCCGGCTTCGTTGTAGATCCAGGGGACTCGGGACAACAGCTGCACCATCCAGATGTTGCCGCCCGGCAGGCCGCGGGATCCGAGGTTGTAGCCGACGTTGCGGCGCAGTTGCACGTGGTGGTGTTCCTGCCGCGCGCGCTGGGCGGCGAAGATGTGCCCGTAGCGACGGCTCAGCGCGGCGACCTTGCGGTTGGTGAACACCACATGCTTGCCGCTGCGGGTGGCGCGGTACGAGCCGACGGACTGGTAGTAGACGATGTTGTTGCCGCGATGGAAGCGGATGCCGCCGTAGCGGCCGGCCTGGTCGTGGATGCTCAGCGCAAGCGCGGCGTGCGCCCGGTTCGCGATCTCGGCACGACGGGCGAGCGAGACCCGTTGGCCCACCCGGGTCTTGGTGAGGACCACCCGGTAGCCGTCGTGGCGCAGACGCTTCGCGACCAGCTCGGCCACCGCGAACACGTCGCGCATCTCCGGTTCGTTCGGGTAGTCCGAGACGTCGAGGCCGGTATGCGGATCGATGCGATGGATCACCCGACTGTGTCCAGGGTCGATCACGATCACCGGTCGTGCGGTCGATGCCGCGGCCGGGCCGGACAGCGCGGTCAGGGCGCAGCAGACGGCGCTGAGCGCCGCCACCAGGCGAAGTGAGAGGCGCACGGCGTAAAGGTAGCGGTTGGACGATCCGGGCACCACGGCTGCGACTGCCGGTCGCGGTGCCCGGACCTGGGAGTGATCAGCGGTGCACGGTGTGCCGTTGACCGACGTGCAGATAGATCAGCAGCACGATCACCGCGCCGATGATCGAGCCGATGATGCCTGCGGGTTGGAAGAAGCCGTCCGCAGCGTCCTTGTGGAAGATCAGATAGCCGAGGAACCCGCCGACGAACGAGCCGACGATGCCGATCAGCAGCGTCGCCAGGATGCCGATGTCCTGCTTGCCGGGCACCAGCAGACGTGCCACCGCGCCGGCGACCAGACCGATGACGATCAGGGTGATGATCAAGCCAACCATGATGCGGATCTCCTTCTCTCATGCCGATTTGGCGTTCGTGACTGCCGTCGAGACAACCACCCCGCGGGCTGGTGCAATACACCCCTAGGTGGGTTACTTTCGACCGATGAGTCCGGCGTCCGCACCGATCCTGATCGCGCTGATCGACGACTACGACGTCGTGCTGACCGGCGTTGCGAGCATGCTCGATCCATACCGCGACCGGGTGCTCGTTGCCGAGATCGACGCGAACGAGCCGCTCAACGACACGGTGGACATCGCGCTCTACGACTCCTTCGCGCAGCCGGAGTCCGATCACGGCGAGGTCGAGGTGCTGGTGCGCAGCCCGCACGCCAAACGGGTGGTGATCTACACCTGGAACTTCCACCCGGACCTGGTCCAGAGCGCGCGTGATCGCGGTGCGCACGGTTACTTGTCGAAGGCGCTACCCGCGCGCGAACTGGTCGAGGCGCTCGAAGCGGTGCACGCGGGCGAGCACGTCGTCAGTGATGCGCCGGGCCGCTCCCGGCCGAGTCTCGGGCAGGACTGGCCCGGTCGGCGCGAGGGCCTCACCGATCGAGAGGCGGAGATCCTTGCACTCATCACCCAGGGCAAGAGCAACGCCGAGGTTGCCGCGCTGACATTTCTGAGTCCGAACACCGTGAAGTCCTACATCCGGTCGACCTACCGCAAGATCGGGGTGACCAGCCGCACCCAGGGCGTGTTGTGGGGCGTCAAACACGGGTTCACGCCCGACCACCACCGCATCGACCACTGGAACGGTGGTCCCTGATCACTCACCGCGCCAGCGCGACCACGCGGCCTGCTTGCTGGTGCCGGTCAACTGGCCCACCTCGGTCCACGAGGTGTTCGCGGCGAGCGCGCGAGCGGCGTCTCCGACGCGTTGGCCCGCGTGCGTGGTGACGGTCAGCATCGCCGTGAAGGACTCGTGCGTGCCGCGGCCGGCGAGTTCGTCTATCGCAGTGAGGATGCGGTCGGTGATATCGGCGGTGGATCGCTGCGTCGCGAGGTCGTCGTCGGGCATCCACCGATTATCACGCGGCGCCCGGTCATCCGACGTCGACGCGGATCTCGGCAGCAGTGGAGTCAAATCCGCGGCTCCAGGTGGTGCCGGGCCACCGGTAGTGCACGGTGGCCGAGTCGGGCCGGTAGTCGGCGGTGTACAGCGTGCCGAACCCGCCCGCATAGTCGTTCTGGCGCAACGGTTCGCGCAGGAACGCGGCGGCCATGCGGTCGGCCGGGGTGCCGTCGTCGAGCAGGTCGCGCAGGCGCGCGAATCGCCGCCCGGTGCCGAAGCGCTGCTCACGCGCCATCGGCACGTGTTCGCCGAAGCGGTGGTTGGTGGCCATTGGGTGCGGGTGGACCTCGACCCGGTGGTCGCGGTCGACGTACGCCGTGCACGTCCTGCCGGCCCCATCGGTCATGGTGAGGTTGTAGGACATCGACACCGGTACCCGTCGCAACGCAGCGACGGCCTCGGGTGTGGTCGCCGCGGTCTCGAGCAGATAGCGCACGACCAGCGGGATACCGAAGCCCGGTCCGGATCCGGCGCGTCCGGCGAACGTCAACGACACCACCAGACCGTCGTCGTTCATGCCGTCCAACAGTCCCCACAGGCAGTCGCTGGTGCCGATGACGTTGCGCTCGGCGAAGCGGGTGGACATCGACACCTGCTCGAACAGGTCCGGGTGGTAGTCGTAGTTGCGGATCAGTGCGCGTTCGCCGCCGGCGACAACCGCCTGCGAGCACGCCGGTGCGAAGGCCGGCACGTTCCACGCGGTCAGCATGGTGGCCGCCATCGCGTCGTCGCCGGTCAAGGTCACCAACCGCTGCCAGACCGGCACGAGTTCCGGCATGTGCTGCTGCAGCGCGGTGCGCGCGCCGGCGAGTGAGGGCCGCGCGGATCGGCCCTCGCTCAGGTACCAGCGGCGATACGCGGGCCAGGTCGCGTCGAACAGGGCCGTCCAGCGCGGGCCCGGCGTCGTTTCCCGAAACGCCCGGATCGTCATCGATTGCGTCGTCATTCGTCAAGGAATACTTGACGCAGGTCGAATCGTCAAGTATTCCTTGACGAGCGCTCGATGGCCGCGACGTAGCCGGCGAGCAGCGCGTGCGCGACCGTCCGGATCGCGTCGTCGGGTGGCACGAAGCGCGGATCGTGCAGGCCCGGTCCGTCCACGCCGACGAACACCATCAGCGCGGGCACCTCGCGGCAGTAGTACGCGAAATCGTCGGCGCCGAAGGAGCGGAAGTCGCTCACCACGGGGTATCCGCTCGCGGCCAGCAGGTCGGCAGTCACGGCCGACAGGTGGGCGTCGTTGTGCAACGACGGCTCCCCGTCGATCATCAGCACGCTCGCGAGGCAGCCGTACGCACCCGCGGTCTGCTCCACGATCGACGTCAGTTCGGCCGCCATGGCCACGCGGTCGGCGTCGCGCATGAGCCGCAACGTGCCGCGGGCCCGCGCCTCGGCCGGCACCACGTTGGCCGCCGAACCAGCACCGATCTCGGTCACCATGCACACCGCGCCGTGGACGGGATCGACACGCCTGGCCGGGATCTGCTGCAGGTTGATGATCACCGCCGCCAACGCCAGGATCGGGTCGAGGACGGTATGCGGATATCCAGCGTGCCCGACCCGCCCGGTGATCACGATCTCGAACTGGTCGATCGATGCATTCACCAATCCCGGAGTCACCGCCATGGTGCCGGCGGGCAACCGCGGCTGCACGTGGGCGCCGATCACCGTGGCGACGTCGAAGCCGGCCAGTGCCCCGGACTCCACGATGTCGCGCGCTCCGGACGGTGCCGTCTCCTCGCGCGGCTGCAGCAGTGCGGTGACCGCGCAACCGCACTCGCGGATCGCCCGGGCCGCCGCCACCAGCGCCGCGAGATGCACGTCGTGACCGCAGGCATGCATGACCGGCGTCGGCGACTGCCATGGCACGTCACTGCGCTCGGTGAGCGGCAGCGCGTCGAGTTCGGCGCGCAACGCGACGGTGGGTGTGTCTCGGCTGCCGAGTCGCACCACGCGTCCGGTGCCGGCGATCTCGCTGCCGCGCCCGGCGCCGAGTGCCGTGACGACGGCATCGGTGGTGTCGCGCTCCTCGCCGGACAGGCGCGGCTCGGCGTGCAGCAGGTGGCGCAACTCGACCGCGGCCGGCAGTTCGGCCTCGAGCGCGGGCCCGAGCCGGGTGATCAGCGCATCGCTGCGGGTCACGTCGGGTCGAGGCGGTAGGCGCGGGTTGCGTTGCCCGAGGTGATCATGCGGGCGAGCCGGTCGGCGTCGGTGGCCGACCAGTAGTCGCGGTCGATGCCGTCGTCGAAGAACGCGCCGAACGCGCGCCGGAACAGCGCGGTGTGCACGGCGTAGATCTCGGGCAAGCCGAACGCGTCGCTGGAGAACAGCACCGAACCGAACGGCGCCAGCTCGAGCAACTCGGCGAGCACGGCGCCGGCGCGGGTGCCGACGTTGTGCAGCGTGAGGCCGACGTCGACGAAGACGTGGTCGAAGACCTGCGCCAGGTAACCGGCCGAGCGCTGGTACGGGTAGTTGTGCAGCAGCATGACCGGCGCGCCCAGCGGCGCGGAAGCGCGCAACAGCGGGGTGAGCAGCAACGGATCGCAGCGCGCCAGATCGACGTCGGCATCGCCGTAGGCGACGTGGAACTGCACCGGGCCGCCCAGGTCGAGCGCGGTCCAGATCAGGAATCGAATCAGCGTCGGATCGTCGAGTCGAGCGGTGGCGCCGACGCGCGCGGCGGCCGCTTCCACCTCCGCCTCGGACGGGCGGACCGGGTCGAGGTCGAGCCCGACGCGGTAGGCGGCGATCGACTTGAAGCCGGCCGCCGTCCTGGCGCGCTCGGTCAGCTCGCTCCACACGGCATCGCCGAACTCGCTGGGGTCGGTGTCGGCGAGCATCTGTTCGGCGACGAGCTCGAGGCGCACGATCTCGTCGGCGCGCGCCTGCCCGAATCGGGCGAGCTCGCCGGGCGAGGTGACCTGATCGGGCGCGAAGCCGGTGTCGACGAGGAAACGGACGATGCCGGTTCCGGCCAGCAACCGGCCGGTGACCTCCTGCCAGCCCAACTCGGCCCGGCGGGCGAGGTACTCATCGGCCGCGGCGAAGCGCGGCAGGTCGAGCAGAGGCGCGCAGATCGCCCGTACACCGAGCCCGACCTGGGTGTCGAACAGCGATCCGTGCAGCGGACCCGGCGCGTCGGCCTCGGTGAGCATGCCCTCGAAGTCGGCACGGTCCAGGTCGCGCCGCGCGACGCCGTGGCAGTGGTGATCGACGAGCGATAGCCCGCCGCCAGCCGTCACCGCGCGGCCGGCAATGTCCGGTCGGACTGGTCGGTCATGAACCCGTCCTCGGCGGCCAGGCTGCTGCCGAGCTTCGCGGCCGCACCGGCGAACACCAGCACCAGGATCACGCACAGCGCGATCCAGCCACCCGCGACGATCGGGAACCAGAACGCCGGCTGGCCCGATGCGGGGTAGGGCCAGACGTTGCGATAGATCGTGTAGCCGAGTACCACGAGCGCCAGGATCGGGATGATGATCTGCCACATCGGCACCGGCAGCTTGCGCTGGAAGAACAGCAGCCGGATCGCGCCGATGGTCGCAAGCACATAGACGACCAGCAGGATCAGGGTGCCGATCGTGCCCGACCACAGGAACGCGTCGAACGCCTCGGCGCCGAACGCGAAATGCATGAGCGCGATGATGCCGCCCATCAGCAACGCGACGGCGAGCGCGCTGCGGGCCGGTGTGCCCTGGCGGGTGACCATCGAGAGGCCCTTCGCGCCCACGAGATCGCGGTTCATGGCGTAGAGCAGGCGCGCCGCCCCCACCATGCAGGCCAGGCAGCACCCGAACGCGCTGATGGTCGCGCCGAGGCTGACGAGGTCGCCCACCCAGGAGCCGATGTAGGCGTTGCCGAGGTCGCCGACGAGCGACCCGGACTCGCCGAACGCCTTGATGCCTGCGGCGTCGGTGCCGAAGCCCATCATCTCGATCGCCGTGACGACGGTGAAGTAAACGCCGCCGAAGATTGCGGTGCCGAGGATCGCGCGGGGGATGTCGCGGTGCGGGTGCGACGTCTCCTCGCCCAGGGTGGAGGCCGCCTCGAAACCGGCGAAGGACAGGAAGCCGAACACAATGCCGAGGAACAGCGTGTTCGCACTGGTACCGGGCTCGACCTTGAACACGTCCATGGTGAAGTGCTGCGATCCGTTGCCCGGCGGATTGTTGCCGATCAGTCGCACGAGCACGATGGCGCAGACGACGAGGATGAGCGCCACGGTCAGGCCCTCGATCACCAGCAGCGTCGAGGTGCCGCGCCGGGCCGGGACGATCGTCAGCCACAGCGACAGCAGCAGCGAGCACGCGGCGATGAGGAACGGGACCCAGGTGGGCGGGTTATGCCAGATCCCGACACCGTCGAGGAACGCCGAGCCCAGCACACCGGACGCACACGAGGTCACCACGCCGTAGAAGGTGTACGTGGCGAACAGCGCGAGACCGGACACCGCGCCGGTGCGCGCCCCGAGGGTCGCGCCGACGAAGGCGTAGACCGAGCCGGAGTGCTGGTAGTACTGGCAGAGCCGGACGAAGCCGTAGGACACGAGCAGCACGCCGACCGCGGCGAGCAGGAACGCCAACGGAACGGCGCGGCCCACGCTCGGCACGACACCCTGCGGGTTGATGTTGGCCGCCATGCTCGGGGCCATCAAAGCGATCGAGAGCCCGACGGCTTGCCAGACGGTGAGGTTGCGGCGCAGCGAACGGGGCTCGCCGGTGTGCGTTGCCATGACTGAAGTCTGCCCAGCCTGAATCGAAAAGAAAAGAGTGGTTACGGGCCTGTAACAAACGTTTCAAGAGCCGTAGCATTCCGTGGATGGATGAGCAGCAGCGCGAAGCGCAGGCCGAGACCGCCCGCAGCATCCAGGTCGAGTTGGCCGGCCGCGGCGTCGTCGGCGTGGCGGTCACCTGGGTCGACAACAGCGGTGTGACGCGGGTGAAAGCGGTACCGCTGGCGAAGCTGGAAAGCGCTGCGCGGTGGGGCATCGGCGCATCGCCGGTGTTCGACGCATTCCTGCCCGACGACGCCATCATCGCCGGTCGGGTGGCCGGCGGCCCGGTCGGTGACCTGCGGCTGCATCCCGATCTCGACCGGCTGGTGGTGCTCAGCGCTCAGCCCGGGTGGGCATGGGCGCCGGCGGTGCGCTATCGGCAGGACGGCACGGTGCATTCGCAGGACCAGCGCAGCAAGGCGATGGCAGCGGCGGCGGCGCTCTCGGCGGCGGGCCTCACCGCACGGGTGGCTTTCGAAATCGAATGGGCCGTGTCGCGGACGTCGCCGGACTTCGTGCCGGCCGCGACCGGCCCGGCCTACGGGTTCACCCGCCTGGCCGAACAGTCCGACTACCTGCGCGAGGTGCTCGTTGCTCTGGACGCCCAGGGGGTGGTCGTCGACCAGATCCATCCCGAGTACGGTGCCGCGCAGTACGAGATATCGGTCGCCGCCGAAGGTCCGGTGGAGGCTGCCGACACGATGGTGCTGGTACGCGAGACCGTCCGCGCCCTGGGCGCCCAGCGTGGGTTGTACGCGTCGTTCTCGCCGAAGGTACTCGCCGAAGGTGTCGGCAACGGCGGGCACGTGCACCTGTCGCTGTGGCGGGGCGCGGACAACATCTTCAGTGGCGGCCCCGGCCGATACGGCCTGACTCCCGAAGCCGAGTCGTTCACCGCTGGCGTGCTCGCGCATCTGCCCGCGCTGCTCGCGGTGGGCGCTCCGGCGCCGGCCAGCTATCTGCGGTTGATCCCGAGCCACTGGGCCGGCGCGTTCCAGGTGTGGGGCCTGGAGAACCGCGAGGCGGCACTGCGGCTGGTGACCGGTTCGCCGGGTAACCCGGACGCTGCCAACCTCGAGGTGAAGGCGTTCGACCTCTCCGCGAATCCCTACCTCGTCGTCGCCGGGCTCGTCGCGGCCGGGCTCGCGGGGATCGAGAGCGCGGCGGCGCTGCCGGACCCGGTGAACGTCGATCCGGCATCGCTTTCGGATTCCGAACGTGAGGCCATGGGGATCGTCTCGTTGCCGACCAGTCTTGCGGCGGTCAGCGACGCGTTCGAGGCCGACGAGGTGCTCGCCGCGGCGTTCGGCGAGGACTTGGCGAGCACGATCGTCGATCTGCGCCGGGCCGAGGTCGAACGGTTCGCCGACCGCAGCCCGGACGACATCGCGTTCGCGGCGCGCTGGAAGTACTGACGCAGGTGGCCCCCACTCGTGCTCGGGCCGCGCGACAGACGACCGTGGCCGAGATGGTGCGCAACGGCCGCAGTCACCTGACGCCGGCCGAGCTGCGGGTCGCACAGGCGCTGATGGCCGACTACCCGGCCGCCGGGCTGCAATCGGTCGCCGCGCTTGCCGCGCACGCCGGCGTGAGCGGCCCGACCGTGGTCCGGCTGGTCGCGAAACTCGGTTTTGCTGGATATGCGCAGATGCAGTCGCGGTTGCGCGCCGAGCTCTCCGCGCGCAACGCCGGGCCGGTGCAGCGCTATCCGGCGGTCGACCACACCGCGCCGGCCAGCCCGCTGCTGCGTCGCTTCGAACGCAGCGTCAGCGCCGCGGTCAGCGAGAGTCTGATCGGGATCGACCCGGTCGAGTTCGACGCCGCGGTGGGACTGCTCGCCGATACCGCCCGCCCGGTACGCATCACCGGTGGGCGGGTGTCGTGCGTGCACGCGCTGTACCTCGCGCGGTCGCTGGCCCTGCTGCGCGCGGACGTCCGATTCGTCGAGAGCGACCGGGCAACGCGCGCCGCCACGTTGTTGGACGTCGGCCCCGACTCGGTCGTCGTTGTGTTCGACTACCGCCGCTACGACGACGAGGTGGTCGAGTTCGGCCGCGGCGCAGCGGCCGCCGGCGCGGCCGTCGTGCTGATGACCGATACCTACCTCAGCCCGCTCACCTCGGCCGCGACGGTGTTGCTGACCGCGTCGGTCGAGGGGCCGGCGCCGTTCATCACCCTGACCCCGGCGCTGGCGATCGTGGAGGCGCTGGTGCTCGGCGCGGTCCGGCGCTCCGGCCGGCAGCTGCGGCGCCGGCTGGAGCGTTTCGACGCACTGACCGCGGATCTCTCCTCGGCGAACTGAGCGCCGGGGTAGCGTCGGGTGCCATGACCGACCGGGAAGACCTGCAACGGCACATCGACGACATCGACGGCCAGCTGCGCACGCTGCGCGGCGAATCCGAAGGCGTCGCGGAACAGGTGGGCGGCCGGGACGAGGGTGCGCAGAATCCGGAGGACATCGCAGCCGCACTCACCATGGCTGAGGAGAACGGCGCGTTGATCGACGCGTTGGAAGCGCGGCGCGAGTCTTTGGTCCAGCGGCTCGAACAGCGCTGATCGGTCACCCGCTCAGGGCACCCGCCCAGCGCCAGTCGCCATGCTCGCCGAGGAATTCCACGCGCTGGACCTCGTCGTCCAATTCGTCATTGCCGACCGCCCAGTCGAGTGCGGCACGGTGATCCGAAAAGTCCCGTTCGTCGATCACATCGCCCATCGCGTCGAGAAACCGGTATCGCACGCGGTTCAGGCTAATGGCCTGTCCGGGATATGACATGGCGGCCCCTGATGACCACTAGTGTCCCGCCCATGCTCATCGAGCGCGACGTGCAGCTCGCGGCGCTCGACTCCGCGGTCGACGCCGCGGCGGCCGGCGCGGGCCGGCTCCTGCTGATCGGCGGGGAGGCCGGGGTCGGCAAGACCACGCTGGTCGCCGAGGCAGCGCGGCGAGCCGCCGGGCGCACCAGGGTGCTGCGCGGCGTGTTCGACAACGTCACCACTCCCGCGGCGCTCGGGGCGCTGGTGGATGCGTCGGAGGAGTTCGCCGAGCTGATTGAGGCCGAGGCGGTGACCCGGCCGGTGCTGTTTCGCCGGTTGCGAGCGAGCCTGTCGGCCACGCCCACCACGCTCATGCTCGAGGACGTCCACTGGGCCGATGAGGCCACGCTCGACCTGATGCGTTTCCTCGGCCGCCGAATGGCGGACGCACCACTGCTCGTGGTGGCCACCTATCGCACCGACGAGGTAGGCGCCCGACACCCGCTCGCGGTCGTGCTCGGCGACCTCGCTGCGGAGCCGGCGGTGTCGCGGCTGACGGTCGAGCCGCTCAGCGCGGCCGGCGTGGCCGAACTGGTGGCCGCTGCCGGTGCGGTGGTCGACGCCGCGACCGTGCACGAGCGCACCGGCGGCAACGCCTTCTTCGTGACCGAGGTACTCGCGGCGCCGGGGCGCGACGTGCCACCGACCGTCCGCGACGCCGTGTTGGCCCGCACCATGCGGCTTTCGGATTCCGCACGAGACGTGCTGGCCGCGGCGGTGGTTCTCGGCATTCCGGCCGATCCGTTGCTGCTCGCCGAGGTGGCGCAGCGCTCCACTGCCGACGTCGACGAATGCGTCGCTCACGGCCTGCTCGTCGTCGACCGTGACGGCCTCGGATTCCGGCACGACCTCGCGCGTCGCGCCGTGGGGGAAACGCTCTCGCCGGGCCAGATGATCGCGCTGCACCGCAATGCCCTCGCCGCGCTGCGGGCCCGCAGCTTCGAGGACGACCGGCAGCTGGCGCTGCACGCCGGCGCTGCCGGCGAACGTGTCTCGGCGTGTGAGCACGCCACCCGGGCGGCGGTGCGGGCCGCCCGCTTCGGTGCGCACCGCGAGGCAGTCGCGCAGTATCGCGCCGCGCTGCAGTTCGTCGGCGGCGACGTCGCGAAACGGGCCGCGCTGCTCGCCGACCTGTCCTACGAGTGCTACCTGATCGACGAGCCGACCGAGTCGCTCGCCGCGCGCAGCAAAGCGATGGAGCTCGCCGCGCTCGCCGGCGATCAACCCGCGGTGGGGCTGCATCAGCGCTGGATGTCGCGGCTGTCGTGGTTTCTCGGCCGCAACACCGACGCCGACCGCTATGCCGGGCGGGCGGTACGCACGCTCGAACCGTACGGCGACTCGCACGAGCTGGGCATGGCCTACAGCAATCAGGCCCAGCTCGCGATGCTGGCCGGCGACATCGACGGCGCGGTGCGGTGGGGGACTCGGGCACTCGACCTCGCGCACCGCATCGGCGACCGTGAGGTCGAGATCCACGCGCTGAACAACGTCGGGACATCGCGCCTGCACCGCGTCTACTCCGTCGAGGCACGCACCCAGCTCACCCGCAGTCTCGATCTCGCGCTTGCCGACGACGCGCACGAGCATGCTGCACGTGCGTACACGAACCTGGCCTCGACCGCGGTGCTCGGCCGGCGGTTCGCGGACGCCGATACGGTCCTGCGGGCGGGCATCGCGTACTGCCGGGACCGCGACCTGGATTCGTGGGGCCTGTACATGGCGGCGCAGCTGGCCCGCGCCCTGTGCGAGCACGGCCGTCACGACGAAGCATCAGAATGCGCGCAACGGGTGTTGAGCAGGCCTCGTCTCGCGCCGATCAGTGTCATCGTCGCCGGCGCGGCGGCGGGACTGGTCGCCGCGCGCCTCGGCACCGACCCGGGCGAATGGCTCGACCGGGCCTGGGCGCTCGCCGAGCATACCGGTGAGGCGCAGCGCCTGGTGCCCGTGGCCGTCGCCGAGGCCGAGGCCGCGTGGCTCGCCGGCGCGCCTGCGCCCGTCGCACATCTGGACGTGGCGTGGGCCGCGAGCACTGCCCGCCCCGTCGCCTGGGAGGTCGGCGAGATCGCCTACTGGCGGGCGGCGGCCGGGCTGCCTGCCACGGCGCCGGTCGCGGTGCCAGAGCCCTTCGCGATGATGCGCGAGGGTCGTTGGCAGGCGGCCGCACAGGCGTGGCGCGCCCTCGATTGCCCAGTGTGGCAGGCGATCTCGCTCAGCCGCGAGCCGGACCTCGACTCGGCGCGACACGCGTTCGAGCTGCTCACCACGTTGCAACTGCCGGTGGTGTGGGCGGCGCTGGCCCGTGACCGGCACGCAGCCGGGCTGCGGGTGCCGCGCGGTCCGCGGGCGGCCCGCGCCTCCAATCCGGCCGGCCTCACCGCGCGCGAGCTCGATGTGCTGCGGCTGCTCGCCGACGGCCTGTCGAACCCCGCCATCGCCGAGGCGCTGTTCTTGTCCGCCCGCACCGTCGAGCACCACGTGTCCGCGGTGCTGCGCAAACTCGGTCGGCCCACCCGCGCCCGCGCGGTGTCGATGGCGATCCGGGAAGGCCTGATCGACGCGCCAAGTTAGGTGGATCCTCGGATGTGCGGACCCGGCCGGGCGGGTGTCATGGGCGAAGCGGGCCACGGTGGTCCGGCAGGACATGCGAGGAGCCCCAGATGCCACTGTTCATGGACGTCCACAACCTCGGTGCGCCGGTCAGCGCCGACGACGTCGCCAAGGCCCACTGTGCTGACCTCGAGAAGCAGGGCGAGCACGACGTGCACTACCTGCGCTACTGGGTCGACGAGAGCGCGGGCAGGATCTTCTGCCTGGTCGACGCGCCCGACGCCGACGCAGCGAACACCGTGCACCGCGAGGCCCACGGCCTGGTCGCCGACGAGATCCACCCCGTAGTCGAAGGCGACTGAACGGACCCCCCACAACCGAGTTGTCCGTGCTCCGGGTAGCCATCGCGCCGCGGAGCGCGGACAACTCGGCGTTCTAGCGTCTACCGGGGCCGCCAGCGCTTCCAGACGGACGTGGCGCTCGCGCGGGTACGGCCGTCGAAGACCAACTCGGCGGTGGCGGTGATCTGGGACTCGCTCAGTTCACTGACGCTCGAGACCAGCTCGACGGGGGAGGCCAGCGGGCTCGGCCGGCGAAAGCGCACCTCCAGGCCCGCGGTGACGTACGGGATCGCGTCGCCGGCCGCCATCCATCCGTGCTCGTGCGCGGCCCACAGGACCGCGGCGGCGCTGTGGCAGTCGAGCAGCGTCGAGATGATGCCGCCGTTGAGGTAGCCCAGGCCGTTGTCGTGCTCGGCCCACGGGGTGAACGTCGCCGTCACCGTGTCCCCGTCGCCCGGTGGGTAGCTGTTGATCCGCAGTCCCCGCGCATTGCTCGGCCCGCAACCGAAGCACGTCATGGCGGGGAAGAGTCGCTGTTGGATCGACAAGTCGGTCGGCACGGCTCCACCCTGCCAAATGGGAGGTGCTTCGCGCCGCGACGGCCGGCACGCCAAGATGAGCGTGTATCGACGGCGAGGAGCGACCATGACAGACCAGCGAGTGGCCATCGTGACCGGCGGTGCGCGCGGTATCGGCGCGGCGATCACCACGGCGCTGGCGCGCCAGGGCGTCCACATCGCGGCGGGCTACAGCAGCAACGCCACGGCCGCGCAGGACATCGCCGCCAAACTGTCCGACGAAGGCCAGTCCGTGTCCGTCCACCAGGGCAATGTCGGCAAGCCGGAGGACTGTGCGCGAGTGGTCGGTGAGGTGCTCGACCAGCGCGGCCATGTCGACTATCTGGTCAACAACGCCGGCATCACCGTCGACAAGACGATGCGCAGGATGTCGGTCGACGACTGGCACGCGGTGTTGCGGATCAACTTGTCCGGCGCGTTCTACATGTCGAAGGCCGTGCTCGACCACATGCTCGAACGGCAGTTCGGCCGCATCGTGAACATCAGCTCGCTGAGCGGGCAGAAGGGGAACATCGGACAGGCCAACTACGCAGCGTCGAAGGCGGGACTGTTCGGCATGACGCAGAGCCTCGCGCTCGAGGTGGCGCGCAAGGGGATCACGGTGAACTGCGTCGCGCCGGGCTACATCGACACCGAGATGGTGGCCGAGGTCCCCGAGCAGACGTTGGAGAAGGTGGTGGCCACCATTCCCGTCGGCCGCTTGGGCCAGGCCAGCGAGATCGCCCGGGCCGTGCAGTTCCTGGTCGACGATGACGCGGGCTACATCACCGGCACCGTCATCTCGGTCAACGGTGGCATCTTGATGTGATCGCGGACCAATCGGCGACCCGGCCGGTCTCGTAGGCCGAGAACGACGGTCCGCCGCGTCCCCACGCGATTCCCCGTACGTCCGGGGGAGCGGCGCACCAAGCGATCACTGGGCACGCTCGGCGAGCCACTTCACCGAGCAAAGGAAACACCCTCATGTCAGCACGCAAGAGCAAACTCGCGATCGCACTCGGCACCGCCGGGATCGCCGTCGCGGGGTTCGGTGCGGCCCTCGGGTCGAACACCGCTTCCGCGGCACCGCAGGTCACCGCCTTCCCGATGGTCCGTTCACAGGCCGCGTCACAGGGCGCGGCGGCCGCGGGCTGCATCGCCCACGCAGCGGCCACCGTCACCGTTGCCCGCTCCGGGATCGTCGAGATCATGGACGTGCGGGTGTCAGGGCTGCCGAAGAACACCGACTTCGACCTGTTCGTGACCCAGGTGCCCAACGCGCCGTTCGGCGTGTCCTGGTACCAGGGAGATCTCGAGACGGACAAGAACGGCAACGGACACGGCCGATATCGCGGCCGGTTCAGTGTCGAGACGTTCGCGATCGCGCCGAACGTCGCTCCGGCGCCGTCGGTGCACTCGACCCCGACCCCGGATGCCACCAGCAACCCGGCGTTCGGGCCGATCCACACCTACCACCTAGGCCTCTGGTTCAACTCGCCGGTCGACGCCGGCAAGGCCGGCTGCCCGACCGGGGTGACCCCGTTCAACGGCGAGCACAACGCAGGTATCCAAGCGATGAGCACTCGCCAAGCGCCGGACGATCACGGTCCGCTGCGCGATGTCGTCTCCTGACGACGCCCATATAGCGCCGGCGGGCGGCACGCAACCACCGTGTCGTCCGCCGGCGGCGCGCCCGGCGGTGTGTCCTCGTACTGATCACTTTCAGCACTTCCGTCGACGTAATAGCCTGAGCGCGCCGGGCATCCGGGTCCGGCGTACATGCGATGCTGCGATGGGCGGTTTGTCGGTGACGGCCGAGGCGCAGGCGCCGCAGCGGACGAGCCGGCTGCCGGTCGCGCTCAGCGCCTACGTCGGGCGGCGCGGAGAACTCGACGCGGTACGCGCTGCCCTCGACGCTTCCCGCGCGGTGTGCCTGGTCGGGCCGGGCGGCTGCGGCAAGACCCGGCTGGCGATGGAGGTCGCCCACGACCGAGACCGCGGTGAGCCGAGCGCGGTGAGCTGGGTCGATCTGGCGCCGTTCAAGGACCCGGCCCGTGTTCCGCGCGCACTCGTCAACGCGCTCGATATGCCCGATTCCCCGGGTCGTTCGTTGCTCGACTCCGTCAGCGCCCACCTGCGCGGCCGCCGTCATCTCCTGGTGCTCGACAACTGCGAGCATCTGCTGGTCACTTGCGCCGAGATCGTCGCCCACCTGCTGCGCGAATGCCCGCAGCTGCACGTGCTGGCCACCAGCCGCGAGGTACTCGGCGTCGACGGTGAGACCGTCTGGCAGGTCCCGCCGCTGTCCACTCCAGACGCCGGTGAGGTGTCGGCGCAGGAACTTCGGAACCTGGAATCGGCGCAGCTGTTTACCGCGCGGGCCCGCGTCGTGCGACCTGGTTTCGAGATCGAAGACACCAACGCCCGCCCGATCGCCCGAATCTGCCGCGGCCTGGACGGGCTGCCGCTCGCGCTCGAACTCGCGGCAGCCCGAGTGCGGGTGTTGTCGGTGGAAGAGATCGCCGACGCCCTGGAGGACCGGCTCGCGCTGCTCACCGCCGCCGGCTACGGCGGCCCCGATCGACATCGCTCGATGCGCGCCGTGCTCGATTGGAGCCATCGGCTACTGACCGATCCGGAAGCCCGGCTGTTCGCGGAACTGTCGGTGTTCACCGACGGCTGCACCCTCGACGCCGCCCGCGCCGTTCACAGCGCCGAGCCGGACGACCCCGACGTGTTCGACCTGGTGGCACACCTCGTCGATCGCTCGCTCGTGCTCACCCGCTCGGACGGCGGGCGCACCCGCTACCTACTGCCCGACACGGTGCGCGTGTACGCCGCCGAGCATCTCGAGCACTCCGGTGACACGACTGCGACGCAGCTTCGGCTGCTGGAGTGGTGCGTCATGTTCGTCGCGCAGGCCGACGCCGAACTGTCCGGCCCCGATCAGGCGAGCTGGCTGGACCGCATCGAGCACGAACGTGGCAACCTGGGCGCTGCGGTGCGGCGCGCGTTGCTCGCGCCGGCCGACGCGCACGACGGCCTGCGGATCGTGGCGGGACTGTGGCGCTTCTGCTACCTGCGCGGCTACTACACCGAGGGCCGCGAGTGGCTCGATTCGATCCTCGCCGCCACCGCCGACCCTGCCGGCTCTGCCGGCTCTGCCGACCCTGCCGGCTCTGCCGGCTCTGCCGGCTCTGCCGGCTCTGCCGGCTCCGACCCGACCACCCCGACCGCGGTACGCGCTCGTGCGTTGGTCGGCGCGGGGACGCTGGCGTTCCTGCAGTGCGACTACGACGAGGCCACGCACCGGCTCGAGGACGCGCTGGCCGCCTACCGCGGCCTCGGCGACGACCGTGGCGTTGCCCGGGTGCTGCAGTCGCTGGGCAGCGTCGCCCGCGAGCGCGGGCGCTACCAGGCGGCCCGGGCCCTGCATTTGGAGAGCCGGGCGCTGTGGCGGCAGCTGGACGACCCGCAGGGCGTGGCCCGTTCGGCCAACTACCTCGGCCTGCTGGCCTGGCTGCAGGAGGACCTGCGCACCGCGACGACCTTCGCGGAGGATGCGCTGAGCCAGTTCCGGGCCGACGCCGACGGCGAGGGCATCGCGTGGTCGCTGATCAACCTCGGGGCCAGTGCGCTGTACGCCGGGCGGCACGAGCAGGCGGCGGAGCTGCTGCATGAGACGTTGAGCCACTCACGCGCGGTCGGCTATCGCGAGGGCGTGGCGTGGGCGCTCAACCTGCTCGGTCTGCTGGCGCTCGAACGCGGCGACGTCGCGGCGGCCGGCACGCAGTTGCGCGAGAGCCTGCGCGAACACTGGGGCCTCGGCGATCGCTGGCGCACCGCGAGCGTGCTCGAGGCGCTCGCCGCCGTGGACGCCGGCGCCGGGCACGCGCAGCGGGCGGCGCGGCTGCTCGGCGCGGCTGGTGCGGTGCGCGCGGCGATCGGGGCGCCGGTGTCGCCGGTCGAACGCCGGCTGCTCATCGCCACCGAGGCGCGCATCGACGAGCACAGCGGCGCCGACCACCGTCAGGACGCCGAGCGGCTCGGGCGTCTGGCCGCGACCGAGCGCATCGTCGCGGAGTTGCTGGCCGAGCGGCCGACCGCGCCTGGGACGCCGGTGTCGCGGGCGGTGGCACAGCCGCAACGCGTCGAGGTCAGCGAGTCGAGCTCGGCGCCACTGATCACGATCAGCGCGCTCGGCGGTTGCCGGGTGTACGTCGACGACACGGAGATCACCGCCGCCGACTTCGGCTATGCCAAACCCCGTGAGCTGCTGTGCTTCCTGCTCGAGCGCCGGGACGCGACGAAGGACCAGATCGGCGTCGCGCTGTGGCCGTGGGCTTCACCGGCCAGACTGCGCGGCAGCTTCCACACAACGCTGCACCACCTGCGCTCGGCGCTGCCGGCCGAGCGCATCGTGTTCGGCCACGGCCGCTACTACTTCGACAGGTCGCAGCCCTACGCCTACGACGTCGAGAGCTTCGAACGGCTGCTCGCCGGGTCGCGCGACGCCGACGACGCCGCGGCGGCGGCCGATCTCGCAGCGGCGATCGACCTGTACCGCGGCGACTACCTCACCGATCTGGTCGGTGAGTCCTGGATCGACGAACGGCGTCACCAGCTGCGCCGCGGGTTCGAGCGGGCGCTCACCGCGCTGGCCCGGCTGCAGTCGCGGGCGGGTCACTACGACGACGCCATCGACGTGTTGCACCGCGCGATCGCCCAGGACCCGCTCAGCGAGGCGACGCACCGCGAGTTGATGCGTTGCTACAGCGCCGCGGGCCAACGGGGCGCGGCGGTACGTCAGTACGCGACCTTGCGTGACCTGCTGCGTACCGAGCTCAGCACCCCGCCGGCGCCGGAGACCACCGCGCTGCACGAGCAGATCCGCCGCGGCGAACCCGTCCCGCTCGAGTGAGTCATGGCCGGCGGCCCCACGCGCCGGACAGCGCCGGCGGGCTGAGCACGGCCTGGTGCGAGGCCAGTTCGGCAGCCACCCGTGCGGCGATGGTGGGCACGTCGAGTTCGGCGGCGGTACCCAGGCCGTGCCGTTCGATCGCGGGCAGCAGGCTGCCGACCACCCCGGCCAGCATCGCCGGGCCGCTCGGATCATCGGGCTCGAGGTAGGCCAGCAGCCCGACGGCGACGGGGTCGAGGACACCCGCCGCGCGCAAGACGCTGGCCAGCCGCGGACCCATGGTCAGGCTGGTGCCGACCGCGTCGAAGGTGGCCGCGATGAGGCTCGCGAGCCGGTCCGCGAGCGGGGTTGCCGGCACGGTGTGCGCCGCGTCGATGTCGTATTCCATCGCGACGTAGAGCCCGCCGTTGCGGAGCCGGGCGAGCCCGGCGCGCACCGTCGCGACCGGGTCCGGCAAGTAGTTGTGCACCAGCCGGCCGACGACCGCGTCGAACGGCCCGCGGGGGAGGTCGCGGGCGAGGTCGCCCTCGACAAATCGCACGTTGGAGACGCCGCGCTGAACCCGTTTGCGCTCGGCGTAGTCGAGCACGTCGCCGGAGCGGTCGACCCCGACCACCTCGCCGGTCGGCCCGACGAACTCGGCGAGCAGCAGCGCTACCTCACCGGTCCCGGTGCCGAGATCGAGCACCCGCATGCCGGTGCCGACGCCCGCGGCGGTCAGCACCAGCCGGGTCGGCGCGGCGAGCGCCGCGGCCTGGTGGTCGAGCCGCGCCAGTTCCGCGCAGTCGTGCCCGAGGACATAGTCGCGTTGCGGATCGATGACGGTCACGCGGCCACGTCCCCGGCAGCGCCGTTCGCGGGATACCAGACGAGCTCATCGGCCGGCATCAGGAACCAGTGCTTGCGGATGCAGCGGATCTTCACGAGCTCACGGCCGCGCCGGCGCGGCGATCGCCAGTCCACCTCGGCCACGCCGTCGCACGTCGGGCACGGGAGCAATTGCGTTTTCATGCTCACACGATGCGGCTGCACTGCTCGGCGCACCGCTTTGACCAGCGCATGGGGAAACGCGTGCGGGCTCAGATCGTGATGAGCACGATCGCGCCGGCGGCCAGCAGCAGCCCGGCCCGTTGGATGCGGTTGGTGTGCTCGTGCAACAGCCCGACGGCAAGCAGTACCGTCACCGCCGGGTACAGCGCGGTCAGCACGCTGGCCAGCGACAGCAGGCCGTCGCGCGCCGCAAGCAGGAATGCCATGTTGGCCGACGCGTCGCAGGCGCCGGCCAACACGACGAGCCAGACCAGCCGGCGCGGCAACAACTGCAGCCCGCGCATCGCCACGGCGACCGGCACGATCAGTGCCGCGCACGCCACGCGCGATATCACCAGCGGCCACAACCCCGAGTCGTCGCCCGCCCGGGCCAGAAACACGAAGTAGAGCCCGAACCCGAGCCCGGACACGAACGCGAGCGCGATCACCCCCGCGCCGATGCGGCCGTGCGGGTTGTCCTCGCCGGTCCGGCTGACCAGCACCACCGCGGCGAGGCCGAGCCCGATACCGAGCCACGCCGCGACCCCGGGCCGCTCACCGATGCCGATGGCGACCAGCACCGGCACGATCGCCGCCAGCACGGCGGTGATCGGAGAAATCACGTTGATCGGTGCAACGGTCATCAAGCTGTACATCAGCGCCACCCCGACCAGCCCGGCCGCGCCGCCGAGGACGCCGAAGAGCACCACCCGGCCGTCGACCTCGCCCGGAAACAACGGCACGAGCGCGGCCATCAGCACCGCGCCGACCGGATAGCTCCACAGCAGCACGGTGATCGCGCCGGTGCGCCGCGAGGCGATGCCGCCGACGAAATCGCTGATGCCGTACAGGACGGCGGCAGCGAGGCCCAGGACGACGGTCACGTCACACGGTAACGAGACCGCATCAGCGTTTTACCCCGGGCTCTTGGTCATCGTGAACTGCGATACGTCGAGGTACCCGGTTCGAAACCCTGCCTCGGAGTAGGCGAGGTAGAACGACCACATGCGCCGGAACGTCTCGTCGAAGCCGAGCGCGTCGATCTCGGCGGCATTCCGCTCGAACCGCTCCCGCCAGCGGCGCAGCGTCTCGGCGTAGTGCTGGTTGAAGCTGAACCGGTCCGAGATCCGCAACGCCGTGTGCTTGGCGAGGGTCGTTGTCGATGGCCTCGGCGGAAGCCAACTGCCCGCCCGGGAAGATGTACTTGCGGATCCAGGTGTAGGTGTCCTTGGTGGCGCGCATGGTCGCGTCGTCCTGCAGGATCGCCTGCAACCCCACCCGGCCGCCGGGCACCAGCACCTGGTCGATGGTCTGGAAATACGTCGCCCAGTGGTTCGCGCCGACTGCCTCGATCATCTCGACGCTCACCACGACGTCGAAGCGCCCGCGCACCTGCCGGTAATCCTGCTCGAGCACGCTGACCCGGTCGGTGAGCCCGGCCGCTGCGATGCGCTCGCGTGCGAGCCGGGCCTGTTCGGCGGAGATCGTGAGGCTGGTGACCTCGGCACCGCGGCCCGCGGCCCGCAGCGACAGCTCGCCCCATCCGGTGCCGATCTCGAGTACCCGGGTGCCGGCGCCGACGCCGGTGAGGTCGAGCAGTCGGTCGATCTTGCGCCGCTGGGCGTCGGCGAGCGTGTCGCCCGAGCTGCTGGGCTCGCCGGCGTAGATCGCCGAGGAGTAGGTCATCGTCTCGTCGAGGAAGAGCTCGAACAGCGCGTTGGACAGGTCGTAGTGGCGACGGATGTTCGCGCGGGCGCCCTCGATGGTGTTGTCCGCATCGTGGGGTTGCACCGCCAGCACGCGACTGCGCAGCCGTTGCAGTGTTGCCGGAACGAGCGTGCGAACGTTGCGGGCGAAGACCGCCAGCACCCCGGCGAGGTCGTCGCTCGTCCAGTCGCCGGCCATGAACGCCTCGCCGAACCCGATGGTGCCCGAGTCACCCAGGCGCCGGAAGAAGGCGTCGGGGCGCAGCAGCCGAAACACCGGGTCGGTGCTCGTACCGGCGCCGTACCAGGTGGCCTCGCCCTCGTGTACCCGCAGCGGGACCCGCGCGACGGCGCGATGGAACAGCCAACGGGCGATTGCCGCGCGCATCGGTGAGCGCGGCGCGGTCGCGACCTCCGGCCAGCGGTCCGCGTCGATCCGATCGGCACCGGTGGCCGAATTCTGGGTAACGGTCATCGTTGCTCCTTCGTCCCCGACATCAGACGACGAGAGACCGCCGGCCCGCAAGTGCCTGTGTCACAACGCTCGCAGCCGTCGTGCCGACGGCCTGCCGCGGCGCGACGTCGCACATGACGGCGACGACGAACCCGGCGGCCAACTCGTGCCACAGCTTGGCCCGGCGCAGCATGGCATGCCGCTCGTCGCGCACCGTCACGTACCCGACCTGCGCCCCGGCCGTGGCCGCCTGTTCGGCGTAGGCGGCCGACGCGGCCGGGCTGGTCATCCGGTCGTGCGCGCCGTGCGCGATCAGCACCCGCCGCCCGGCCAACTGCGCGTACGGATCACCAGCCTCGATCCACGGCGCCAGCCCCACAACCGCGCGCACGCCCGGTGCGCCGCCCGCGTACATGGCGGCCCGGCCACCCATCGAGTGGCCGACCAGCGCCGACCCGATACCGGGGAAGCGGGCCGCCAGCTGATCCAGGGCCCACCGCACGTCGCCGACCGGTGATTGCTCAGCGCCGTTCCAGCCACGCACGAGGTAGCGCAGCCGAGCGACGGCCAGTCCGTGCGAGGCGCCGATGCGCTCCAGCGCGGCGGCGAACGGTGCCATGCGCAACACTGCCAACTGGTGGGCGCGGACCCGGCTGCGACCACGCGCGCGCCCACCGTGCAGGACCAGCGCCACGGCGCGCACCGGGCCGCGCGGCGTGCTGACGTGCAGGGCCGGAGCCCGGTCGGTCTGATGCGGTGTCGCCATGCTCAGCGCGGGCAGACCTTGCCGGTCGGCGGCAACGCAGCGGACACCAGGTAGTCGTCGACATAGGCGTCGATGCACGAGCTCTGCAGGTAGGACGTGTGGCCCTCGCCGTCCCAGGTCAGCAGTTGCGCCCGGCCCAGCGTCCTGGTGAGATTCCTCGCGCCCTGGTACGGCGTCGCCGGGTCGTGCAGGTTGCCGACCACGAGGATCGGGTGCGCGGCGGTGGTGGCGGTGGGCAGCGACGGCACGCTGCGCGCGGGTTGCCACGCCTGGCACTCGAACAGCGACGCCGCCGACCAGACGCCGAACATCGGGTACTTGCGCGCCCACTCGGTCGTCGTGCTGCGGACGGTCGTATCGGTCGGGCCCGGTTTCTGGTCGTTGCAACCGATCGTCAGGTTCGCGTCGCGCAGGTTCGTGTAGTGGCCGTCGTAGCGCCTGTTGTACTGGTCGGCGAGTTCGAGCAGGCCGGTGGAGTCGCCGCGGCGGGCGTCGATGAGCGCCGCGCCGAGCGCGCTCCACTCGTCCTGCGAATAGAGCGCGGCCAGCACGCCGGTGTAGGCGAGCGAGCTGGTTGCTTCCCGGTGGTCGGTCTTCGCCGAGCTGGGGATCGGGGACTTCTGGGCGCGGGCGGCGATGTCGTAGACGGCCTGCCGCGGGTCACCGAGCGTCCTGCACGGGCTGTGCTGCCTGCACCAGGCGGCGAACTGGTCGAAGGAATTCTCGAAGCCCGCCAGCTGGTTGGCGAATGCGGCGACACCTTCGGTGAGCGGGTCGACCGCGCCGTCGAGCACCATCGCCCGGATGCGTTTCGGGAACAGGTGCGCGTACTGCGCGCCGAGCTCGGTGCCGTAGGAGAACCCCAGGTAGTTCAGCTGCCGGTCGCCGACGGCTTGCCGGACCTGATCCATGTCACGTGCGGTCTGGACGGTGGTGAACTGCGGCAGCGCGTCGCTGACCTTGTCCTCGCAGGCTTTGGCCACCGCTGCGGCGGAGGCCTTGGCCGCGGCGAACCCGGCCGGGGTGCGGACGTCCGGAGAGGCGGCGACTTGCTTATCTCGCTGCGCGTCGGTCAGGCACCGGATCGGGGTCGATAACCCGACGCCACGCGGGTCGAACCCGATCAGGTCGAAATGCGAAAGGATCTTGTCCGAGACCTGCAGGGCGAGGCTCACCGCCGTCTGCACACCGGACGCGCCCGGGCCGCCCGGGTTGACGAGCAGCGAGCCGGTGTGAGCGGTGTTGCGATCGTCGTGCACCTTGAGCAATTGCAGGCCGATCTTGGCGCCGTCCGGGTGGGCGTAGTCGACTGGCACCTCGATGGTGGCGCAGCCGAAGCTGAGGTGGCTCTTGCGACCGGCCGGGATGGGCAGGGCTTTCAGGTCGAACAGCCGGGAGCAGTCGGTGAAGTCCGCGGCGCGCTGGCTCGGTGCCGTCGCCGCAGAACCGGGCGCCGACCGACGCGCCGATGCTCCGGAGCTGCCGGGGTCGGTGCTGCCGTGACCGTGCTCGGCGGAGGTGCAGGCGGCGGCGAGCAGGGTGATGGCTGCCAGCAGGGCCGCCGCCGCGCTCACCCGAGCGCGGCGGCGGGTCCGATGCATGTCCAGCACGGTACCCATCGCGGTTTTGGTGCTGCGCCGGTCCTCAGGCGCCCCCTCCTCCGTGATCACGAGCGCGAATTGGTCGTGCGGCGAGCATTTCGCGCTCTTGATCACAGGGGGTCGAGAGGGTGGTCGCTTCTCGCTTGGGCGGGCGGACAGAATGGGCCGATGCAGCTGCCCGTCATGCCGCCCGTCGCGCCGATGCTGGCCAAATCGGTCAAGACGATCCCGCCGGGCGCGTCGTACGAGCCGAAATGGGACGGCTTCCGGTCGATCTGCTTCCGCGACGGCGACGACGTGGAGCTCGGCAGCCGCAACGAGCGGCCCATGACCCGGTACTTCCCCGAGTTGGTCGACGCGATCCGCGCCGAACTGCCCGCAGCGCTGCGTCGTCGACGGCGAGATCGTGATCGCGACCGGGCACGGACTGGACTTCGACGCGCTGCAGCAGCGCATCCACCCCGCCGACTCGCGGGTGCGCATGCTCGCCGAGGCGACGCCGGCGTCCTTCATCGCCTTCGACCTGCTGGCGCTCGGCGACGACGACCTCACCGAGCGGCCGTTCGCAGCAGCGCCGGGCTGCGCTCGTCGCGGCACTCGCCGGATCCGGCCCGTCGGTCCACGTCACCCCGGCGAGCACCGACGTCGAGGAGGCGCAGCGCTGGTTCACCGAGTTCGAGGGCGCCGGGCTCGACGGCGTCGTGGCGAAGCCGCTCGACGGCACCTACCAGCCGGACAAGCGGGTGATGTTCAAGATCAAGCACGAGCGCACCGCCGACTGCGTCGTCGCCGGGTACCGGGTGCACAAGAGCGGCCCGGACGCGATCGGCTCGCTGATGCTCGGGCTGTACAACGACGCCGGCACGCTGGTGTCCGTCGGGGTGATCGGCGCGTTCCCGATGGCCCGGCGCAAGGAGCTGTTCACGGAGCTGCAGCCGTGGGTCACCACCTTCGACGGCCACCCGTGGGACTGGGCTGCGCACCTGGCCGGCGAGCGCACGCCGCGCAAGGGCGAAGGCTCGCGCTGGAACGCCGGCAAGGACCTGTCGTTCGTGCCGCTGCGCCCGGAACGGGTGGTCGAGGTGCGTTACGAGCACATGGAGGGGGAGCGGTTCCGCCACACCGCGCAGTTCAACCGCTGGCGCCCGGACCGCGACCCGCGCTCGTGCACGTACGAGCAACTGGATCAGCCGGTCACCTTCGAACTGAATGACATCGTCCCGGGACTGCTGCCCGGATGATGTCGCGGCGGGAGCACCGCGAGGTTGCCTTCGCCGAACTCGCCGACCTCCCGACCGGCTACCGCGCCGCGGTCGACGCGTGGGTGAAGCGGTAGCGCAGGAACAGCGCGCCGTCCTCCTCGAGCAACCCGATCAGGTCCAGCGGCCGCGGACCCGGCCAGGCGGGCCCGCCGATGATCCGCTGCGGGCCCGGGCCGGCGAGCAGCGGCGACACGCTCAGGCACAGCTCGTCGACAACCCCGGCCGCCGCGAAATCGCCGAACACCGTCGGGCCGCCCTCGGACAGGATCCGCCGATGGCCGCGCTCCTCGAGCGCGCTGCGGGCCAGCACCGGGTCGACCGCCTCATCTCCGCACACCACGAGGTCGGCCACCTCGCGCAGCGCGTCGCGCGGTCCGCTCGGCGCGGCCGCGCAGGTCAGCACGATGGTGCGCGAGTCGTCGGTGGCGGTGAACAGCACGGCGGCCGGGTCGAGGCGCAGCGTGCGGCTGCTGACCGCGATAGGCAGCGCCGCCGCGAGCCCGTGCTCGCGGCGCACCTCGGCCCGCCGGGCCGACAACCAGGTGGGTCGGTAGCCCTCGACGACGGCCGTCCCGGCGCCGACGAGTACGACGTCGGCGAGGTCGCGCAGCACGGCGAACACCGCGTTGTCCCCGGGGGTCTGCAGCCCGGCAGACTTGCCCTCGGCGTGGGCCGCACCGTCGACGGAGGAGACGAAGTTGACCCGCAGGCCGCCGCGGTCGACCCAGCCCGCCGCGTAATGATCGTGGATGTCGACCCCGTCGAAGATCGCAGGGAGCAAGGCTCGCACTTCGACAGCCTAGGTTTGATGGGAAGCAACCGCAGGTGCCGGGGAGAGGGGACGACGCGATGGCCGAACGCAAGCGTCCGCGGATCGCCGTACCCGCGACGATCGAGCGGGCGCTGGACGCCGCGCTCGATCGCGCCATCGACATCGAGCGGCCGATGGTGGCGGCCTACATCGACCGCACCCGCCGCAAGTACCCGTGGATGACGCCGACCCAGGTCGTGCAACGCCTGGAGCGGCAGTACCTCACCACGGTCACCGGGGTCGGCGGCGCGGCCGGCGCGGCGGCGGCCGTCCCGGGGATCGGCACCGGCGCCGCCATCGCGGCCGGGGGCGCCGAGATCACTGCGTTCGTGTCCGCGTCGGCGCTATTCGTGCTCGGGCTCGCCGAGCTCCACGGGGTGCCGCTGCACGACCCCGCCGTGCGCCGCGCGCTGGTGCTCTCGGTGCTTGTCGGCGAGACCAGCGAGCTCGCGCTCGAGGGCATCCGGCGCGGTGAATCGCGGTGGGCGCACGTGATCGGCCGCTCCACCGGTACCGACAAGGACCTGATCACGGTGATCAACACGCAGTTGGTGAAGCTGCTCGTGCGCCGCACCGGCACCCGGCAGACCGCGTTGCTGCTCGGCCGGGCCGTGCCGCTCGGTATCGGGGCGGTGGTCGGATCCGTCGGCAACCTGACCCTCGCCCGCGGCGCCGTCAAGTCGGCCCGGATCGCGTTCGGTCCGGCGCCGGTCGGTTTCGCGCCGCGCGTCGTCGAGGTGGACCCGCGTCACCTCGGGGGCGACGCGGGATAGGTTGGCAGCGGGAAGATCGCAAGCCGGGACCAGTGGCGCGGGAGGTCATGGGTGTTCGTAGTGGTGCTCACCGACGAGGGGCAGCAGTTGGTCGGCCCGCGTGCCGTCGGACCGTTCGAGGATTACGACCAGGCGCAGGCCTGCGCGAACACCCTCATCTCGCAGTGGGAGGTCGAGAGCGGCGAGGCGCCGACGGCGACCGTGGTGCGCATCGAGGAGCCACTGCCGGGAGTCGTCATCGGCGAGCTCTGACGCCATCGGTGCTTGGATGGCACCGTGAGCGAGCCAGCCGCGACTCCCGATGCCGCCGCCGCGGAGCGCGCCTTCCTCTCGTTCCTCGAGCTGGTGGGCCGGCGCTGGACGCTACGCATCGTGTGGGAGCTGCGTGCCGGTCCCTTGGCGTTCAACGAGTTGCGCCGTCGCGCGGGTGGCATGAGCCAGAGCGTGCTGGTCACCCGGCTCACCGAGCTGTTCGGCGCCGGCCTGGTCGCCGACACCGACGGTGGCTACCAGATCACCGCGCTCGGTACCGGCCTGCTCCCTGAGCTCGACCGGCTCCGCGCCTACTCGGACACCTGGTCCCGGACCGTCGGCCCCTGAGGCCCCAGGGTCACACGCGGACGACGGCGGCCGACTGCGGGGCCAGAGTGAGGCCGGCGGGTGAGGCGGTCGCGGCGCCGGTGGCCAACAGCACCTCGCCGTCGGCGATCGGGAGCTGCCGCGGCGAACCGCCGAGGTTCGCCGCGATCCGCAGCGCGCCGCGGTGCACCACCATCCAGCGGGCGCCCTCGTCGTAGCTGACCGCCACCTGCCGCAGATCCGGGTCGCGCAGGTCCGCCTCGGCCGCCCGCAGTGCGATCAGGCGCCGGTACAGGTCGAGCACCGCCGCGTGCGGCGCGGTGTCGAGCTCGTCCCAGGCCAGCACCGCGGCCCGGTAGGCCTGCGGATCCTGCGGGATCGATCATCTGCGCCGGGTCCCAGCCGTGGCCCGTGAATTCCTCGATCCGGCCCTTCCCGGTCACCTCGGCCAGCTCGGGTTCCGGGTGCGAGGTGAAGAACGGCCAGCGTGTCGACGCGGCCCACTCCTCGCCCATCCAGAGCATCGGGGTGAACGGGGAGGTGAGCAGCAGTACCGCGCCCACGCGCACCAGCTCGGGCGTGGTGAGCTCGGGGAGCCGATCGCCGAGCGCGCGGTTGCCGACCTGGTCGTGGTTCTGCAGCGAGACCACGAACTGCCAACCGCGGTGCCGCTGGACGTCGATGGGCGCGCCGTGCACTCGCTCGCGGAACGTCGAGTACGTGCCGTCGTGCAGGAACGCGCCGGTGAATGCCTTCGCGAGCGCGTGCAGCGACCCGAAATCGACGTAGTAGCCCTGCCGCTCACCGGTCAGCAGCGCATGCAGCGCGTGGTGTACGTCGTCGTCCCACTGCGCGTCCATGCCGCGACCGCCGGCGTCGACCGCGGTGATCATCACGGGGTCGTTGAGGTCGGACTCGGCGATCAGCGTCAGCGGCCGGCCGACCTCGTCGGCCAGCGCGGCGCTCGCCGCGGACAGCTCGGGCGAGGATGTGCTCGTCGGAGGTGTCGTGCAAGGCGTGCACGGCGTCCAGACGCAACCCGTCGACGTGGAAGTCGCGCAGCCACATCATCGCGTTCTCGACGATGAAGGAGCGCACGGCAGGTTCCTCGAGGTTGACCAGATCGCCCCACGTGCTCTGCCCGGTCTTGAGGTACGGGCCGAACTGCGGCAGGTAGTTCCCGGACGGACCGAGATGGTTGTAGACGACGTCGAGAATCACCGCGAGGCCGCGCGCGTGCGCCGCGTCGACGAACCGCTTCAGCCCGTCGGGGCCACCGAGCGGTTCGTGCACGGCGTACCACCCGACGCCGTCGTAACCCCAGTTCCACTGACCGTTGACGGCGTTCACCGGCAGCAGCTCGACGTGCGTGATGCCGAGGTCGACGAGATGGTCCAGCCGCTCGATCGCGCTGTCGAACGTGCCGCCGGCGGTGAACGTGCCGACGTGCAGTTCGTAGACCACCGCGGCGGTCAGGTCGCGGCCGGGCCAGGCCTGGTCGTGCCATTCGAATGCGTCCTGGTCGTATACCCGGCTGGGGCCGTGCACGCCCTCCGGTTGCCACCGCGAGGTCGGGTCGGGCAGCGCGTTCTGCGCGCCGTCGAGCACGAACCCGTAGTCGGTGCCCGGCGCGAGCTCCGGGCCTGCCCACCATCCGTCACCCGCCGAGGCGAGCGGCGTGAACTCGGCACCACCGACGCTCTCGACGCGCACGTCGACGCTCGAGGCGTGCGGCGCCCACACGCGGATCGCATTCATGCGAGACACCCTGCCCTGGAGCGCAGATCGGTAACTGACACGTGACACGATCGCAGACATGGCGCGGTTGACGTTGCGGGCAAAGGGTCCGGCGGACGCCGCGACCGCCTGGGAGCGGTATGCGAGATTCGAGGAGTGGCCGGGTTGGTCCCCGCAGCTCAGCTCGGTCGAGGCCAGCGCCGAGCGCATCGCCCCAGGTGTCACCGGCACGGTCTCCGGACCCATGTGGTCCGGCGCCGACTTCCACATCGACGCCGTGGACGAGGACGCGCGCACGTGGTCCTGGACCGTGCGGCGCAAGCCGCTGAAGGTGCGACTCGAACACGGCGTGGAACCTGACGACGCAGGCTCGGCGACCTGGCTCATCATCGACGGGCCGCTTCCGTTCGTCGTGCCGTACGCGCCCATCGCCCAGGCTGCCTTGCGCCGCCTCGTCTCCAGCTAGTGTCCCGCGCCAGAGACTGTGCGAATAAGTCCGGCGTTCAGGCGTGGGCCGGTAAGGCGGAGGAGGAGAGCTGTACTTGCCGTCCTGGCGACGACGACAACGCAGCCAGCGCGCGCCTGGGTGTCGGAATTATCGTGCGAATCTCTGGCGCGCGACACTAGGCTGCGGCGATGCCAAAGCCGATCTTTGCGAGGCACTGGCGGCGCGACCGGGCACCGTGAACCTCGCGGGGTACGACTCGTCCGCGCGGCCGTCAAGACCGCCGAAGCGATCACCGAGCTGCAGGAGCGGCTCTACGCACAGAGCACCGCCGGCGCACCCGCAGGTCCGGATTCAAAAGAACCGACGGACGAGGAGCTCGCACACGGCCGCTTCTCGCGCATCCGAAAGCGGTTGCCGCCACCGGGGGTCATGAGGAGTTCGACCGCTCGCACTACGCGGACGTGCTCGTCATGCGGTGCACGAACTCGTGCCCGAGCACGTGTGGCGCCCCGCTACCGGACCGTCAACGCCTACGAGGCCGAGCGGGTCGAGGGCAGCACCACCGTGCTCGAGTGCTTCCTGCACGTCGGCTACGACACCCAGCGCGAACGGCTGCTCGCGGACCTGGACTACCCGACAAGCACTGGAAGTTCAACCCCGGCGACGTCGACGAACGCGCCCGGTGGAGCGACAACCAGCAGGCATGCGCCGACGTGCTGGAGCACTGCAACACCGAGCACGCACCGAGGTACGTCGTCGCGGCTCGCGCCGCCGCACAGATCAGCGCACCAGCAACGCCACCGGGTAGGTGTCGAGCAGCCCGGCGAGTGACACCTCACCGCCGACGCTGCGGCCGGTGAGCACATCGGTGTGATCGGCCGCGAGCGCCAGCGTGGTGTCGGCCCAGCCCCCGGAGCGGGCCAGGCGCACCGGCAACCGGGTCGCGACGGTGATCGCCGCCGCCCCGGTCGAAGGCCACCGCGTGTTCGGCAGCGGCGCCGACCACCTCGACGGGTTCGTAGGTGGTGAACGACTCCGGCCGCTGCCGGCGCACCCGCAGCACCCGCGACGTCAGCCACAACTTCGCCCTTCCCGTCGCATCGACCGATGGTGGCGTGTTCCTCGCATCGAGCTCGGCAAGCAGGCTGGCGAGGCGGTCGAAGTCGACCGGCCGGCGGTTGTCCGGGTCGACCAGCGAGTCGTCCCACAGCTCGCTGCCCTGGTAGACGTCCGGCGCCCCTGGCATGGTGAGCTGCACCAGCTTCTGCCCGAGCGCATTCATCCAGCCGTAGGGCGTGATCAGCTCGACGAACGCGGCCAGCGGATCGTGCACCTCGGGAGAGTCGTAGCCGGCGTCGACCGCCGCGTGCACCGCGGCCTCGAACGCGTCGTCCGTGGTCGGTCCACGTGGTCGACACCGCCGCCTCACGCATCGCCTTCTCCGCGTAGGCGTGCATCCGCTCGCGCGCGATGAGCCCGGCGCCGGCGAAGGTCTGCCACAGCAGGTAGGCGAACGGCGGTCCGGCAGCGGCGCTGCGGCCATCAGGGTCGCGGCCAGGACACCCCACTCGTCGGGCAGCTCGGCGAGCACCGCGAGCCGGGCCCGCACGTCCTCGCCGCGCTTGGTGTCGTGCGTGGTCAGCGTGGTCATCCCGCGCGGTGCCACCTGCTGGCGGTAGCGCTGCGCGGCGTGGAACTCGTCGCGGTCGAGCCCGAACCGGGCCGGGTCGCCGCCGACCTCGTTGAGCGCGACGAACCGGGTGTACCGGTAGTACGCGGTGTCCTCGACGCCCTTGGCCATCACCGCGCCGGTGAGCTGCTGGAACCGCACGCACAGCTCGTCGGCCGGGTTGCGCAGCCGGTCGGCCAGCGCGGCGATCGGGCCGGCGAGGTCGGGCCGCACGGTCTGCGCGGTGTCGATCGCCTCGGCGAGATCGTCGTCACCGGTGGGCAGGTAGGAGCGGTACACCGGGAACGCGACCGCGAGCTCGACGATCGCAGCGACGGCGTCGTCGATCTCCGGCGCCAGCCGGGCGATGCGGCGCACCTCGGCCTGCAGGACGGTGCACAGGACGCCGCGCTTGCCGTCGCGCACGTGCTCGGCGGTGCCGCGCTCGTCACCGGTCAGTCGCCGGTAGAGCGCGTCGAACCGGTCCTCCGCTGCCGCGTCGACGAACACGCCGCCGACCTCGGCGAGCGCGTCGTAGCCGGTGGTGCCGTCGACCGGCCAGTCGGCCGGCAGCTGCTCGCCGGGCTCGAGGATCTTCTCGACCATGAGCCAGGTGTCGGGCCCGGCGAGTCCCGCAGCCGGGTGAGGTAGCCGACCGGGTCGGCCAGCCCGTCCGGATGGTCGACGCGCAGCCCGCGCACGCCGTCGTCGTGGACCCAGCGCGATCTGCCGTGGGTCGCGTCGAAGACCGCCGGGTCCTCGACACGCAGGCCGGCCAGCGTGGTGATCGCGAAGAAGCGCCGGTAGTTCTGGTCGGTGTCGGCGCGGCGGTAGCTGACCAGCTCGTAGTGCTGCCGGTCGTGTACCTCGGCGCCGGTCGTCCACCGGTCGGTGGCAGTCTGCGCGGCGATCGGGAAGCGGTGCTCGAAGTAGCGCAGCTCGCCGTCGACGATCTGCAGCTGCCCCGGGTCGAAGTCGTCGCCGAGCACCGGCAGCATGCACCCGCCCGGCGGACCAGTCGATGTCGAACCATCGGGCGAACGCCGAGCCGCGGCCGAGCCGCAGCACGTCCCACCACGCCGGGTTCTCGTGCGCGTCGGCGACGCCGGCGTGGTTGGGCACGATGTCGACGACGAGCTCGAGCTCGCGCGCAGCCGCGGCGCTCCGGAACCGCTCCCAGGCCTCCGGCCCGCCGCGCTGCGGATCGACGGGTCGAAGCGGATGACGTCGTAGCCGTGCTCGGACCCCGCGGCCGATGGCAGCAGCGGGGACAGGTAGGCGGCGCCGGCGCCCAATGTCGCGAGGTAGCCGCAGGCCGCTGCGGCGGCGTCGAGGTCGAAGGCCGGCTGCACCTGCAGCCGATAGGTCGACGCGGGCGCCTTGCCCACTACGCGGTCCGCTGCAGCACGACCAGCGAGCGGGCGTCGACCGAGATCGTCTCGCCCGCCTCGAGGACCCGGTCCTCGACGTCCGGATCGGCGGTGTCGAGGACGACCTGCCAGGCGCTGCCGTAGTCGTCGCTCGGGACGATGAAGTCGATCGGTTCCCAGTGGGCGCTGAAGCACAGCAGGAACGAGTCGTCGGTGACCCGTTCGCCCGCGTCGGTCGCGTTCGAGGATGCCGTTGCCGTTGAGGAACACCGCGATCGCCCGGCCGAAGCCGGTGCCCCAGTCCTCCTCGGTCATCTCGGTGCCGTCGGGCTGGAACCAGGCGATGTCCGGCAGCCGCCGCCGCGACGCCGCGCGGGTCGCCCGTCGAAGAACCGGCGGCGGCGGAAGGCCGGATGGGCGCGGCGCAGCTCGGTGACCTGGCGGGTGAACGCGAGCAGGTCGACGTCGATCGCGGCCCAGTCGATCCAGGTCAGCTCGTTGTCCTGGCAGTAGCCGTTGTTGTTGCCCTGCTGGGTGCGGCCGAGCTCGTCGCCGTGGCAGATCATCGGCACGCCCTGGCGACAGGAACAGCGTGGCGAGGAAGTTGCGCTGCTGGCGGCTGCGCAGCGCCGAGCACCTCGGGGTCGTCGGTGTCGCCCTCGACGCCGCAGTTCCACGACCGGTTGTGGCTCTCGCCGTCGGTGTTGTCGTCGCCGTTGGCCTCGTTGTGCTTCTCGTTGTAGGAGACGAGGTCGCGCAGCGTGAACCCGTCGTGCGCGGTGACGAAGTTGATGCTCGCGACCGGTCGCCGCCCGGAGGTCTCGTAGAGGTCCGCCGAGCCGGTGATGCGGGCCGCGAACTCGCCGAGCGTGCCCGGTTCGCCGCGCCAGAAGTCGCGCACCGTGTCGCGATACTTGCCGTTCCACTCCGTCCACTGCGGCGGGAAGTTGCCGACCTGGTAGCCGCCCGGCCCGACGTCCCAGGGCTCGGCGATGAGCTTCACCTGGCTGACCATCGGGTCCTGCTGCACGAGGTCGAAGAACGACGACAGCCGGTCGACGTCGTAGAACTCGCGGGCCAGGGTGGACGCGAGGTCGAAGCGGAAGCCGTCGACGTGCATCTCGGTGACCCAGTACCGCAGCGAGTCCATGATGAGCTGCAGCGAGTGCGGGTGGCGCACGTTGAGGGTGTTGCCGGTGCCGGTGTAGTCCATGTAGTACTGCGGCGCGTCCTCGATGAGCCGGTAGTAGGCCGGGTTGTCGATCCCGCGGAAGCACAGCGTCGGACCCAGGTGGTTGCCCTCGGCGGTGTGGTTGTAGACGACGTCGAGGATCACCTCGATGCCGGCCTCGTGCAGTGCGCGGACCATCGCCTTGAACTCCTGCACCTGCCCGCCCGGCGAGGTGCTGGAGGAGTACTTCGCGTCCGGTGCGAAGAACCCGATCGTGTTGTAGCCCCAGTAGTTGGACAGGCCCTTGTCGGTGAGGAACGAATCGTTGACGAAGTGGTGCACCGGCATCAGCTCGATCGCCGTCACGCCGAGCTGGGAGAGGTGCTCGATGATCACCGGGTGCGCGATGGCGGCGTAGGTGCCGCGCAGGTTGTCCGGCAGGTCCGGGTGGGTCTCGGTCATGCCCTTGACGTGGGCCTCGTAGATGACCGTCTCGGCGTATGCCCGGCGCGGCGGACGGTCGACGCCCCAGTCGAAGAACGGGTTGATCACCACGCACTTCGGCAGGTGGGCCGCCGAGTCGTCGTCGTTGCGGCTGTCCGGGTCGCCGAAGTGGTAGCCGAACAGCGACTCGTCCCACTCGATGATGCCGTCGATGGCCTTGGCGTAGGGATCGAGCAGCAGCTTGGTCGGGTTGCAGCGCAGGCCCTGGCCGGCTCGTTCGGCCCGTGCACGCGATAGCCGTAGCGCTGGCCCGGCTCGACGCCGGGGACGAAACCGTGCCACACGAAGCCGTCCACCTCGTGCAGCTCGACCCGGGTCTCCTTGCCCTTGGGCTCGAACAGGCACAGTTCGACCCGTTCGGCGACCTCGCTGAAGATCGCGAAGTTGGTTCCGGAACCGTCGTAGGTGGCCCCCAGGGGATACGGGGTACCGGGCCAGATCTCCACGAAGTCTCCAGAAAGGTCACGGGTGCGCTGCTGCCCACCTTGCCAGCTAGGTCGTCCCTGCGTCCTACCCGGCGAGATCCGGGCCTACCCGCCGCCACGACTTGGTCACACGCAGTTCTGACAGCCGGTGGTGCACCGCCGGATGGCCGAGGATCGCGGCCAGCACGGCGCCGGCCAGCGCGCCGACCGCGAACCCGACGCACGCGCCGACCGCCGTGTCCACGTCGCCGCGGACCGGGTCGCCGATGCCCACCTGCCAGTGCACCTCCGCCCGGACACTGTCCAGCGCACTGGTGACCTGCAGCCACATCGCCACGGTGAGCCCGGCGAGAAACCCGGTGGCGGCGAGCGAGACCGTGGTCGCGGCGAGTCGCAGCCACGGCGACACGGCCCGCCTGGTGCGGACCGCACAGTAGCCGCCGAGCAGCACGAAGACGGCGGCGAGCACGCACAGCAGCGGCCCGTACCGGCTCCCGCGCAGCACCGACTGCGCGGGATCGCCGTCGAGGTAGCGGCCCCACGCGTCGACGCGGTAGCCGCCCGAACCGGGGTAGGAGACCTCGAGGACCGGCGGTAAGCCGCAACCACCGCGAGCACCGCAGCGCCGGCCCAGCATCCGGCGGCGAGCCACCACACCACGGCGTCGCGCCGACCGGCACCGCTGGTCGGGACGGGCGTCGGCTCCGACTGCAGGAACTCGATGCCGGACATTGCCGCGAGTCTCCCACTTTTCGGGCCGTCCGGCGTTTCTGTCGGACCCGCCTCGTACCGTGGAAGCATGCGGCTGCGCACCGACATCACGCCCTCGATCGGCAAGTTCGAGGTCGTCTCCGACTTCGAGCCGTCCGGCGACCAGCCGGCGGCCATCGACGAGCTGGAGCGCCGGATCCGGGGCGGGGCGAACGGACGTCGTACTGCTGGGCGCCACCGGCACCGGCAAGTCGGCGACCACGGCCTGGCTGATCGAGCGGCTGCAGCGGCCCGACCCTGGTCATGGCGCCGAACAAGACCCTCGCCGCCCAGCTGGCCAACGAGCTGCGCGAGATGCTGCCGAACAACGCCGTCGAGTACTTCGTCAGCTACTACGACTACTACCAGCCCGAGGCCTACGTCCCGCAGACCGACACCTACATCGAGAAGGACTCCTCGGTCAACTACGAGGTCGAGCGGCTGCGGCACTCGGCCACCAACTCGCTGCTCACCCGCCGCGACGTCGTCGTGGTCGCCACGGTGTCGTGCATCTACGGCCTGGGCACGCCGCAGGAGTACGTCGACCGGTCGCTCCGGCTGCGCCGTCGGCCAGCAGATCGAGCGCGAGGCGCATCCTGCGCCGGCTGGTCGAGGTGCAGTACACCCGCAACGACCTCGTCCTTCACCCGCGGCACGTTCCGGGTCCGCGGCGACACGGTCGAGATCTTCCCGGTGTACGAGGAGCTCGCGATCCGGGTCGAGATGTTCGGCGACGAGATCGAGCGGCTCTACTACCTGCACCCGCTCACCGGCGAGGTCGTGCGTGAGGTGGAGGAGGTGTTCGTCTTCCCGGCCACCCACTACGCCGCCGGTCCGGAGCGGATGGAGCGCGCGATCGGCGGCATCGAGAAGGAGCTGGCCGAGCGGCTGGCCGAGCTCGAAGGCCAGAACAAGCTCCTCGAGGCGCAGCGGCTGCGGATGCGCACGAGTTACGACATCGAGATGATGCGCCAGGTCGGCTTCTGCTCCGGCATCGAGAACTACTCGCTGCACATCGACGGCCGCGCGCCCGGCAGCGCGCCGAACTGCCTGCTCGACTACTTCCCCGAGGACTTCCTGCTCGTCATCGACGAGTCGCACGTCACCGTCCCGCAGACCGGCGGCATGTACGAGGGCGACATGTCCCGCAAGCGGACGCTCGTCGAGCACGGGTTCCGGCTGCCGTCGGCGATGGACAACCGGCCGCTGAAGTTCGAGGAGTTCGTCGAACGGATCGGCCAGACGGTCTACCTGTCCGCCACGCCGGGCAACTACGAGCTGGGCCGCACCAAGGGCGAGTTCGTCGAGCAGGTCATCCGGCCCGACCGGGCTGATCGACCCGGAGGTCATCGTCAAGCCGACGAAGGGCCAGATCGACGACCTGTTGCACGAGATCCGCGAACGCGCCGAACGCAACGAGCGGGTGCTCGTCACCACGCTGACGAAGAAGATGTCCGAGGACCTCACCGACTACCTGCTCGAGCTGGGCGTCCGGGTGCGCTACCTGCACTCCGAGGTCGACACGCTGCGCCGCGTCGAGCTGCTCCGCGAGCTGCGGATCGGCGAGTTCGACGTGCTGGTCGGCATCAACCTGCTGCGCGAGGGGCTCGACCTGCCCGAGGTGTCGCTGGTGTCGATCCTGGACGCCGACAAGGAGGGCTTCCTGCGCACGGGCACCTCGCTGATCCAGACGATCGGCCGCGCTGCCCGCAACGTGTCCGGCCAGGTGCACATGTACGCCGACACCATCACCCCGTCGATGCAGCAGGCGATCGAGGAGACGAACCGCCGCCGTGAGAAGCAGATCGCCTACAACGAGCGAGCACGGCATCGATCCGCAGCCCCTGCGCAAGCGGATCGCCGACATCACCGACCTGCTGGTGCGCGAGGCCGCCGACACCGACGACCTGCTGGGGTCCACCCCCGTCGGCGGGTCGGGCCGGTCGCAGTCGCGCGGCAAGTCCGCGGTGCCCGGCCGCGGCGGGCGGGGAGTATCCGGAGGAGTCGTCGGGGTCGGCGCGCATGCCAGTGGCGGGCTCGACGTCGCGGAGATGCCGCGGGCCCAGCTCGCCGACCTCATCCAGCAGCTCAACGAGCAGATGCTGCGCGCCGCGCGCGAGCTGCAGTTCGAGGTCGCCGCCCGGCTGCGCGACGAGATCGCCGAACTGAAGAAGGAGCTGCGCGGCATGGACGCCGCGGGAGTCGGCAGGTAGCGCCGTGGGCGACTACTTCGTCGATCCCCGCGTCGATGCCTACATCGACAAGCTCCCCGACTGGCAACAGGAGATCTGCCAACAGGTACGCGATCTGGTGCACGGCGTCGACCCCGAGGTGCAGGAGACGATCAAGCGCACCGTGCAGCCCTACTTCGTGCTCGACGGCAACATCTGCGCGCTGCTGGCCGCCAAGACCCACGTCAACGTGTTCCTCTACGACGGTGCGATCGTGGACGACCCGCACGGCATCATCACCGCGGGCCACGAGAACACGACCGCCCGCACCGTCGCGGTTCGGGAACGGGAATCGCTGCCGGCCGAGCCGCTGGCCGTGATGTTGCGGCAGATCATCGCGAACAACCGGACCGGCGGCTGGCGCAAGATCAGGCGTGGCGGCTGACCGCCCGTGCGCGTCGGTGTTCTCGCCGCCCCCGGTTGTGCGACATGATGATCAGGTGACTACGGAGAACAACCCGGACCAGCCGCCCACCGACCCACCGCCCTGGCCGGGGGACGCGCCGCCGCCGTCCGAGCCCGCACCACAGTCGGCACCACAGTCGGCACCACAGTCGGCACCACAGTCGGCACCACAGTCGGCACCGCCCGCCTCGGCGCCGCAGCCGCCGACCGGGGTGAATTGGGACAAACCGCTCGCGGAACAGGGGAGCGCGTACAACTACCCCGCGGCGATGCCGCCACCCCCGCCCGGTGCGCCGGTGAGCCCGTTCCCACCGTTGCCGCCGGGTGTCGAGCCCGCCAGTCACGGCCGCCGGATCGGGGCCTACTTCCTCGCGATTCCGCTGGTGATCGTCACGCTGGTGATCGGTTACCTCATCTGGGGCCTGGTGCTCTGGACCAAGGGCACCTCCCCGGCACTGCGGGTGCTGGGCATGCGCTGCGTCGACGCCAACCGCGGTGAGCGGGTCGGCTTCGGACGGATGGCGCTGCGCGACATCGTCGGCGGCATTGTGCAGAGCATCCTCGGGATCATCACCCAGCTGGTGTCGTTCATCCTCTTCCTCACCGGCGCGAAGCGGCAGTCACTGCCCGACCACATCGGCACCACCGTGGTCGTCTACGACCCGAACAAGGTGATGGACGCTCCCTAGCGGATCCCGGCACGCCGGGTGTGCAATCGTCGGGACACGTACGCACACCTGGAGGCAGCATGGACGGCGCCCGTCCGGTCAAGGCAGCACGCGGCACCGCGATCACCGCCCGGTCCTGGCAGACCGAGGCGCCGATGCGGATGCTGATGAACAACCTCGACCCGGAGAACGCCGAACGGCCCGACGATCTCGTCGTCTACGGCGGCACCGGGCGGGCGGCCCGCAACTGGGCCAGCTTCGACGCGCTGGTGCGCACCCTGCGCACCCTCGAGGCCGACGAGACGATGCTGGTGCAGTCCGGCAAGCCGGTCGGCGTGTGGCGCACCCACGAGTGGGCCCCGCGGGTGCTGATCGCCAACTCGAACCTGGTGCCGGACTGGGCGAACTGGGACGAGTTCCGCCGCCTCGAGCAACTCGGCCTGACGATGTACGGGCAGATGACCGCGGGCTCATGGATCTACATCGGCACCCAGGGCATCCTGCAGGGTACCTACGAGACCTTCGCCGCGGTCGGCGCGAAGAAGTTCGGCGGCACCCTGGCCGGCACCATCACCCTCACCGCCGGCCTGGGCGGCATGGGCGGGGCGCAGCCGCTCGCGGTGACGATGAACGACGGCGTCGCGATCTGCGTCGAGTGCGACGAGTCGCGGATCAAGCGCCGCATCGATCACGCCTACCTCGATGTCCAGGCGTCGTCCATCGAGGAGGCCCTGGACCTGGCGGTCGGGTCCCGCGACGCCCGCAAACCATTGTCCATCGGGCTGCTCGGCAACGCGGCGTCGCTGGTGCCGCAGTTGCTGGCCAACGACGCGCCGATCGACATCGTCACCGACCAGACCTCCGCGCACGACCCGCTGTCCTACCTGCCGATCGGCGTCGAGTTCGAGGAGTGGCACGACTACGCGGCACGCAAGCCGGAGGAGTTCACCGGCCGGGCGCAGGCCTCGATGGCCCGCCACGTCGAGGCGATGGTCGGCTTCCAGGACAAGGGTGCCGAGGTTTTCGATTACGGAAACTCGATCCGCGGCGAGGCCAAGACCGCCGGGTACACGCGCGCGTTCGACTTCCCCGGCTTCGTGCCGGCCTACATCCGGCCGTTGTTCTGCGAGGGCAAGGGCCCGTTCCGCTGGGCGGCGCTCTCGGGCGACCCGAAGGATATCCACCGCACCGACCGCGCCGTGCTCGACCTGTTCCCGGAGAACGATTCGCTGGCGCGCTGGATCAAGATGGCGGAGGACAGGGTGCACTTCCAGGGCCTGCCGGCGCGCATCTGCTGGCTCGGCTACGGCGAGCGGGACAAGGCTGGTGTCGCGTTCAACGACCTCGTCGCCCGCGGTGAGATCAGCGCCCCGGTGGTCATCGGCCGCGACCACCTCGACTGCGGGTCGGTGGCCTCGCCGTACCGCGAGACCGAGTCGATGGCCGACGGGTCGGACGCGATCGCCGACTGGCCGTTGCTCAATGCGATGGTCAACGTGGCCAGCGGCGCGTCGTGGGTGTCGATCCACCACGGCGGCGGCGTCGGCATCGGCCGTTCGATCCACGCCGGCCAAGTCTGCGTCGCCGACGGAACCGAACTCGCCGCCGCGAAGATCGAACGAGTGTTGACGAACGACCCGGGCATGGGCGTCATCCGGCACGTCGACGCCGGGTACGAGCGCGCCGAGGAGGTCGCGGCCGAACGCGGCGTGCGCGTGCCGATGGCCGAGTGAGCACCTTCGACGCGTTGTGGTCGGCGCTCGAACCGATCGGCCGCGACCCCGGCACCGGCGGGTACCGCCGCTACGCGTGGACCCGCGAGGACGCCACGCTGCGCGACTGGTTCGCCGGCGAGGCGGCGGCGCGCGGGCTGGAGGTCGTGCTCGATCGGGCTGGGAACCAGTGGGCGTGGCAGGGCGATCCGGACATCACACCCGGGCTGGTCGTCGGCTCGCACCTGGACTCGGTGCCCGACGGCGGTGCCTACGACGGCCCGCTCGGGCTGGTGACCGCGTTCTGTGCACTGGACGCGCTGCAGGACAAGGGATTCACGGCGGCACGACCGCTCGGGATTGTCAACTTCGGCGACGAGGAGGGCGCGCGTTTCGGCGTCGCGTGCGCCGGCTCTCGGATGATCACCGGCGCCCTGGCCGCCGATCGCGCCCGAGGGCTCGTCGACGCCGACGGTGTCACGATGGCCGAGGCGATGGGTCGCGCCGGCCATGCTCCGGAGCAGGTCGACGCCGATGGGGTGGCACTGCGCCGGATCGGCACGTTCGTCGAACTGCACGTCGAGCAGGGTCGCTCGCTCGCCGACACGGCCCGGGCCGTGGGCGTGGCGACCGCGATCCGCCCGCACGGCCGCTGGCGCATCGACCTGCCCGGTGAGGCCAACCACGCCGGCACCACCCTGCTCGCCGATCGGCACGACGCGATGCTCTCGGCGGCACAGGTGGTGATCGCGGCCAGGGGCGCGGCACACCGGCACGGCGCGGTCGCGACCTGCGGCAAGCTGCGGGTGGCGCCCAACGGCGTGAACGCGATCGCTTCGCACGCAGCGGTGTGGCTCGATGCCCGCGCTCCCGACCCGGTCGCGGTGCGTGCCGTTGTTTCGGATATCGAAAGGGTGGCGGCCGAGTACGGCGGCGCCGTCACAGAGGAGTCCTGGAGCGATGCGACGGCGTTCCCGGCCGACCTGAACCAGCGGCTCTCGCACCTGCTCGACGACGCGCCTTTGCTTGACACCGGTGCCGGCCATGACGCCGGCATCCTGGCAGCGGCAGGCGTGCCTGCGGCGATGCTGTTCGTACGCAACCCCACCGGCGTCTCGCACTCACCGGCGGAATTCGCCGAGCGAGACGACTGCCTGGCCGGGGTCGACGCCCTGGCCGCCGTCATCGCCGACCTGGGCGCATGAACACCCCACGAGATCGCTGCGCAGGGTGCGCGCCACGATCTCGCAGGTACCCCGCATGAGCACCTGGTTCGCGCGGCACGCGCTGCTGCCCGAGGGCCTCGCCGCCGACGTGCGCTTCGAGGTGACCGACGGCCGGTTCACCGCGGTCGACGTCGGGGTGAAGCCAGCGGACGCCACGCTGTTGCCCGGAATCGCGCTGCCCGGTTTCGCCAACTGTCACAGCCACGCCTTCCATCGGGCGCTGCGCGGCCGCACCCATGACCGCGGCGGCACGTTCTGGACCTGGCGCGATCAGATGTACGCCGTCGCGGCGCGCCTGGATCCCGACTCCTATCTCGACCTCGCCCGGGCCACCTTCGCCGAGATGGCGCTGTCCGGCGTCACCGGGGTCGGCGAGTTCCACTACCTGCACCACCAGCCGGGCGGCCACCGCGTACACCGACCCGAACGCGATGGCCGAGGCCTTGCGCAGCGCCGCTCGCGACGCCGGGGTCCGGCTCACCGTGCTCGACGCGTGCTACCTCGCCGGCGGTCTCGACGACACCGGCCACCGAGCGCTCGATGAGACCCAACGCCGCTTCGGCGACGCGGACGTCGACGCGTGGGCTGCGCGGGTGGCGTCACTGCCGGAGTCCGGTGGCATGCGGGTCGGCGTTGCGATCCACTCGGTGCGGGCGGTGCCGCGAGCAGCGCTCGGCGCCGTCGCCCGCGCCGCCACCGGTCGTCCGCTGCACGTGCACCTGTCCGAGCAGCCGGCCGAGAACGCCGCGTGCCTCGCCTACTACGGACTGAGCCCGACCGCGCTACTGGCCGCCGAGGGTGCGCTGGGCGCCACCACTACGGCCGTGCACGCCACACACCTCACCGACGCCGACATCGGCCAACTCGGCTCGACCAGGACGGTCGTGTGCATGTGTCCGAGCACCGAACGCGACCTCGCCGACGGCATCGGTCCGGCCCGTGCGCTCGCCGACGCCGGCTCGCCGATCTCGCTGGGCACCGACCAACAAGCGACGATCGACCTGCTCGACGAGGCGCGCTCGCTGGAGTTGCACGAGCGGCTCGCCACCTTGCGCCGCGGCCGGTTCACTCCTGCCCAGCTGCTCACGGCGCTGACCCGGCACGACAGCATCGGCTGGCCGGACGCCGGGCGGTTGGTCGCGGGTGCTCGGGCCGACCTGGTCGCGGTGCGGCTCGACTCGGTGCGCACCGCCGGCAGCGATCCGGCGCAGGTGCTGTTCGCGGCGAGCCCGGCCGACGTCGACACGGTGCTCTGCGACGGGCGGGTCATCGTCCGCGGCGGCCAGCACGAGTTCGGCGACGTCGGCGAGCTGTTGCAGAAGGCGATCGGAGCATGGTGAGCACGCTGGTTTCGAATATCGGTGAGCTGGTCACGAACGACCCGACGGTCGACGGCAGCCCCCTCGGCCTGCTCGCCGACGCGGCCGTCGTCGTCTACGAGGGTCGAGTCGTATGGGTCGGACCCGCCGGTCAGGCGCCGGCTGCCGACCAGCGACGCGACGTAGGCGGCCGCACGGTCGTGCCGGGATTCGTCGACAGCCACACGCATCTGGTGTTCGCCGGCGACCGGGCGGCCGAATTCGCCGCCCGGCAAAGCGGCGCGCGCTACGACGGCGGCGGCATCGCCTCGACCGTGGCCACCACTCGCGCCGCGTCCGACGACGAGCTGCGCCATCTGCTGGCTGCGCGCATCGGCGAGCTGCGTCGACAGGGCAGCACCACCGTCGAGGTCAAGAGCGGTTACGGCCTCACCGTGACCGACGAGGAGCGCGCGCTGCGCATCGCCGCGAGCATGACGCCCGAGACGACCTTCCTCGGCGCCCACGTCGTGCCGCCGGGCATCGCCCGCGCGGAGTATCTGGCCCTGGTCACCGGTGCGATGCTCGACGCCTGCGCACCGCATGCGCGCTGGATCGACGTGTTCTGCGAGCCGGCGAGTCCGCATGCCTTCGACGGCGACGAGGCCCGGTTCGTGCTGAGCGCCGGGCGTGAGCGCGGGCTGCTGCTGCGGGTGCACGGCAACCAGCTCTCCGCCGGGCCGGGTGTGCAGCTGGCCGTCGAGCTCGGCGCGGCGAGCGTGGACCACTGCACGTATCTCACCGACACCGACGTCGAGGCGCTGGCCGGCGGCGAGACCGTCGCGACGCTGCTGCCCGGGGTGGAGTTCTCCACCCGGGAGCCGTACCCGGACGCCCGGCGGCTGCTGGATGCTGGTGTCACCGTCGCGCTGGCCACCGACTGCAATCCCGGCACCAGTTACACGTCGTCGATCCCGTTCGTGATCGCCCTCGCGGTCCGGGAATTGCGGATGACCCCGGCCGAGGCACTGTGGGCGGCGACCGCCGGCGCCGCGGCCTCGCTGCGCCGCGACGACATCGGGCGCGTCGCGGTCGGCGCGCCGGCCGATCTGGCCGTGCTGGACGCGCCCAGTTACATCCACCTCGCCTACCGGCCGGGCGTCCCGCTCGCGGCGGCCCTCGATCTCGCCGGGCGGGCGTCGTAACGCGGGGTCGCGGCGGCCCCGGTCGCCGACCGGAGCCGCCGCGGCGTGTCTACTCGTGGATCGAGACGACGCTGCTCGCCTCAGGCCACGTCTCGGCCGAGATGATCGGCGGGTTGTCGTCGCTGGTCACGTGGAAGGTGACCAGCTCGTACACCTCCGCGTAGTCCTGGCCCTCGCCGATGCCGTCGGTCGGCAGCGCCTGGACGGAGCTCTTGGTGACGGTCGTGCGGCTGTTGAAGTGCACGTTGTAGTGGGTCGTGCCCTGCAGGTCGTCCGAACTCAGGCTGTCCTGCTCCATCCGCTTCTGGGTCACGTTGGCGGTGCGGCCCGCGTCGCAGGTGATGTCGACCTTGTACTCGATCTTCTTGCGGCCGTCGCTGGTGAAGGTGTTGGTGAACACCGGCTTGCGTGGGGTGACGGTGCAGCCGCTGGCCGTGGTGCTGGCGTGCGCCGGGGCCGCCAGCACGACCGGTGCGGCGAGCGCCCCGGCGGCGAGGAACGCGATCTTGCGGGTAATGACAGACATGATTGCTCCCGATTGGGTGTGATCCGCGTGCCGGCGGGTCCGCCGGCACGCCAGGAACCCTGGCGGGGCCGCGTTGGCGAAACGTTGTAGGAGCATTGCGCGGACGCTCAGTGCTCCGGCGGATCCAACCTCAACTCGAGGTCGAGCCCGATGAACGACCCGATGTCCGCAACCTCGTGCTCGACCGCCCGCGTCACTGTCTTGGGCAGCGCACTGAACGGGGTCACCGTCACCCGGCGATCGCGCCGGGCGAGGGACCAGACGCCGATCGCAACACCGTCGCGCAGCACCACCGGCCGGATCATCCCGCCCTCGTAGATGCGCCGATAGTGCTCGGCCCCGACGATCGCGGCACGGTCGCGGTAGCCGAGCAGGTAGTTGTCGAAGGCGGGCAGCAGCCGCACCCCGCGTGCCGGCTCGACCGCGCCGAGCCGGTACCCGGGACGGCCGTAGACCTGCACCGGGACGAGTTCGTCGGCAATCAGGGCGACCGAGGCGCCCGGCAGGCCGGACCACATCGCGAAGTCGGCCGCGGTGGCGGGGGAATAGGCCGCGAAGTACCGGCGGGCCAGCTCGGCGACCGCGGCGTCGCCGCTCGGACCCTTCGGGGTGCGCGGCAGCCAGTCGTCGAGCAGGGTGAACGTGGCGTCACGTCCGCGATCGGGCCCACGGCAGACCAGTCCGGTGGTACTGGCATGGACCAGGGCGTGGGTGTGCACCTGGGGGTCCGCGGAGTCGACGGCGATGCCCGCCGCGGCCAGCGCGGGGCGGATCTCGTGGCGGGTGAGTGGCCGGTCGGCGAGGATCACCGGCAGCGCTGCCAGGATCCGGTCCAGCACGTCGTCGGTCAGCCCGATCTGTCGCCAGCGGGTGCGGTACTTGCGCGCGATGACCGGCCCGATCAGCTGCACCAACCAGCGCACGTCGGCGGCCGCGACGAGGTGGATCGTGCCGCGCAACAGCCAGGTGCGCACGATCGAACGCCTGTGCTCGATCGCGGCCACGACGTCGGCGTCGGTCACGCCGGCCGCCCGCGCCCGCACCCCGAGCCGCGAGGCCTGGTTGTCCTGCGCCTGCACCGCGGTGGTGAGCGCGACTGCCGCGGCCGGGTCGCGACAGCCTCGATCGGCGAACCCGTGGCGCGCGATGCGTTCTCGCAGCGGGTCGTCGCGCGCCGGCATGGGGCCAGTGTGCCTGCCGGCACCGACAAATCGGGTGCTCAGCAGCCTGTGTGAGGATCGAAAGATGCCCCGACCGCTCAAGATCGTGCTGATCGTGCTGATCGTGGTGGCCGGACTGTTCGTCGCCGTCGACCGCATCGGCAACTACGTCGCCGAACAGGTCGCGGCGAACACCATCAAGACCTCACAGGAGTTGCCGTCGAAGCCCGACGTCGACATCGGCGGGTTCCCCTTCCTGACCCAGCTCGTCGCCCGCGACTTCGACACCGTCACCATCACTGCACACGACGTGCCGATCGACAAGAATCGTGACCTGCTGGACCTGGCGAAGGTGACCGTGACCCTGCACCACGTCACCGCACCTGCCGACCTGTCCTCCGTGCACGCCGAGAGCGCCGTCGCGACGGCGATCGTGACGTACGCCGAGCTCAGCAAGCGGCTCGGGGTCGACGTGAGCTACGCCGGCGACGGCCGGGTGAAGGCGACGAAGACGCTGACCCTCGGTAACAACCAGGTGAACCTGCAACTCAGCACGGCGCCGATCCTCGTCGACGGCGCGCTGTCGTTCACGAAGACCGCGATCAACGGGCTCGGCTCGATCCAGCTGCCCGACGTCGTGCAGCAGATCTTCCAGGAGAAGTTCTCGCTGCAGAATTTCCCGTTCGGCGTGCGGGTGCAGTCGCTGCGGGTGACCGACGCCGGGATCGAGCTCACCCTGACCGGCACCGACCTGACTTACGACCGATCGTCGACCTGACTCTGCACGATCGGAGACGGCCGCGCCCCGAGCCGCTGCACCGCACGCGCGGCGAGTGCCACGGCCGCCGCGAGCCGGTCGGGCGCCTCGCCGCCGGCCGCGAGGTAGCCCGCCGCGAACGCGTCGCCCGCGCCGGTGGAGTCGATCAGCTCGACGCGGGGCGCGGCCGCCGACCGCACGTCCACCCCGTCGGACCACACCGCGCCGGCCGCGCCGCGTTTGACCACCGCACGCCCGCAGCGCAGCGCGAGGGCGGCGGCCGCGGCGGCGGGGTCGTCGCGACCGGTGAGCACCTCGGCCTCCGCGGCGTTCGCGAACACCAGCACGTCCGCGCCGGCCAGTTCGAGGAACCGGTCGGCGCCGAGCGCCGCGAGCGGAGCGGTCGACGCGACGTCGACTGCGACCTGCCAGCCGCGTTCGCGTGCCTGCGCGAGCGCGGTCGTGGCGAAGCCGCGCGAACCGTCGCACAGCAACGCATAGCCGGACAGGTAGAGCCAGTCCGCGCGCTCGGGCAATACCGCGCCCGGGCCGGCATTGGCGCCGGCCGACGGGATCATCGTGCGCTCGCCGTCGGGCCCGACCAAGACGATGCACACGCCGGTGGGCCGGTCGGGGTCGACCGCGACAGCGGTGCGCACGCCGGCGGCCCGCAGTTCGGCGACGGCCCGGCGCCCGAACGGGTCGTCGCCGACCCGGCCGACGAAGGTCGCTTCGGCGCCCACACACGCCAGCCAGGCGGCGACGTTCGCGCCCGCGCCGCCGCCGGCGAAGCTGACCCGCGCCGGGGTGTCCGAGTTGGGCGCGAGCGGCCCCGGCAGGCGCGCCAGCACGTCCACCATGAGATCGCCGACGCAGACGACGTGTGTCACGTCGCGGCGTATTCGGCGGCTACCTCGGCAGCCAGTCGAGCGTTGGAAAGCACCAGGGCGACGTTCGCGCGCAGTGATTCGCCACCCGTTTCGCGGTGGAAGAAGTCGAGCAGGAACGGCGTGACGTCCTTGCCCTGCACACCCTGTGCGGCCGGCAGCGGCGAGCCCCGCGTGCAGCGTCCGCTCATGCAGCGCGTGGTCGAGCTCCTCGTTCTCGGCGATCGGGTTGGCCAGCACCAGCCCGTAGCCGCGGGTAGCCAACCCGTCCTGCGCCCGCAGCACGGCGGCGACCTCGCCCGGCGAGTCCGCGGTCCAGAACAGCCCGTGGCCGGAGTCGCGCAGATAGAAGCCTGGGAACCGGTCGGTGCGGTAGCCCAGCACGCCGACGTTGAGCGTCTCGAGGCGTTCGAGCGTGGCGCCGACGTCGAGGATCGACTTGACGCCGGCGCACACCACCAGCACCGGGGTGCGCGAGAGTGTGGTGAGGTCCGCGGACTCGTCCCAGGTGTCCTTCGCGTCGCGATGCACGCCGCCGAGGCCGCCGGTGGCGAACACCCGGATCCCTGCGGCAGCCGCGAGATGGGCGGTGGATGCCACGGTGGTGGCGCCCATGCCGCCGCGGGCGGCGAGCACCGCGAGATCGCGCACGCTGGCCTTGGCGACGTCGGGGTCCCCGGCGACCCGGTCCAGCGCCGGGTCGTCGAGCCCGACACGGGCCACGCCGTCGACAATCGCGACCGTCGCCGGTACTGCGCCGCCGGCGCGCACCGCTGCCTCGATGTCCCGGGCGATGCGCAGGTTCTCCGGGCGCGGCAGCCCGTGGCTGATGATCGTGCTCTCCAGCGCCACCACCCCGCGGCCCTCGGCGAGCGCGTCCGCGACCTCCGGATGGGTCAGCACACCGACTCCTTGCGTCGGCGCAGCAACCCCACCGGCACGGTGACGAGTGCGGCCACCGCGAAGGAGATCAGCGACGCGCTCATCCACGAGGCCGGGGTGAAGCCGAGCCAGTCGGCGATCCGGCCCCACTGTTGCGACCACCAGCCGAGGTAGCCGGGATTGATGAGCTGATAGGCGCAGAACCCCACGAACCAGGGCAGCAGCATCACCCACCGATTGGGTGCGGATTCCGAAACGTCCCACGAGCGGCGCGAGATCCAGAAGTAGTCCACCGCGAGCACGCCGAGCAGCGGTACGAACACCGAGCCGATGAGGATGAGGAAGTTCTCGTAGTCGGCGACGTCGAACGCGAGCGCACAGACGGTGGCGAGCGTGCCGACCACGATCGCCAGCAGGCGGCGGTCCCACCGCGGGCGCAGGTTCTGCACCGAGACCGCGGTGGAGTAGGTGTCGACGAACGACTGGTCGAGCTCGCGGATGGCGAGTACGGCGAAGGCGACGGTGCCCAGCGGAACCGCCATGAACGAGCTGAAGATCTGGTCCGGATCGCCCTTGGCCACCGTGACGAGCGCGACCAGCCCGATGATGTAGCAGGCGATCTGGGTCAGCGAGTAGCCCAGGAAGGTGCCGAGCACCGTGTCTCGCACCGACCGCGAGTGCCGCGTGTAGTCCGAGGCCACCGGCACCCACGACACCGAGACCCCGATGACCGTGTCGACCGCGATCCAGAAGCCGGTCCAGGATCCGTGGCCGAAGCCGGGCAACGGGTTGCGCAGCAACTGGATCGCCAGGTAGGCGAGGGCGACCACCACCGCCACGGTGACGTACTTGCGCAGCACCCGGATCCAGGCCAGCGGCCGCAGCGCGAGCACGGTGGTGACGATCCCGCCGGCGATGACATACACCCAGCGCGACACGCTCGGGGTGATCTGGTGCATCGCGGTGCTGATGGTCACGAGTTCGAAGGTGGTCCAGCCCAGCAACTGCACGATGTTCAGCACGGTGGGCAACCACGACAGCCGGGCGCCGAACAGCCCGCGCAGTACCACCATCGCCGGCGCGCCGGTCTCGGTTCCCGGAATTGCGGCGATCGCCACCGCCGCGGTGCCGAGCACGGTGCCCAGGACCAGCGCGGTGACCGCGGCGGCAAGTGAGAGCGGCGCCCCGCCGGCGATCGGGTAGAGCAGGTAGATCGCCCCGGTGAACCCGAGCAGGCTCACCCCGAGATTGCCCCACATCCCCAGCTGATCGACCAGCCGCAGCGTGCGAGGGGCCGGTTCGTCGAGCGTGAGCGGCGCCTCCTGATGTTCGGCCGTGGCCGTCACAGCACCGCCATCCCCTCGGTGGGTGAGGACGCTCGCGCATGGAAGCGCCGCGGAATACGGCCGGCCCCGCGGGCCAGCCGGCCGGCGCGCACCGCGTACGCCATCGCGCGAGCCATCGCCACCGGGTCCTGTGCGCGGGTCACCGCGGAGGCGAGCAACACACCGTCGCAGCCGAGCTCCATCGCCAGCGCGGCGTCGGACGCCGTGCCGATCCCGGCGTCGAGGATGACCGGGACGGTGGCCTCGGCGACGATCATCTCGATGTTGTGCGGGTTGCGGATGCCCAGGCCGGTGCCTATCGGCGAGCCGAGCGGCATCACCGCGACGCACCCGGTCTGCTGCAGCCGACGGGCGAGCACCGGATCGTCGTTGGTGTACGGGAGCACCTGGAAGCCTTGCGAGACCAGGGTTTCGGCTGCGGCGACCAGCTCGATCGGGTCCGGCAGCAGCGTGCGTTCGTCGGCGACCACCTCGAGCTTGACCCAATCGGTGTCGAGCGCCTCCCGAGCGACCTGCGCGGTGAGCACCGCCTCGCGGGCCGTGCGACAGCCCGCGGTGTTGGGCAGCACCCGCACGCCGTGCCGGTCGAGTACGTCGAGCACCGAGCCGCCTGCGCTCGGGTCGAGACGCCGCATCGCGACGGTGCACATTGCGGTTTCCGAAGCGGATAGCGTTTGGTCGATGACCTGCAGACTGGGCGCGCCACCGGTGCCCAGGATCAGGCGCGAGGCGAGTGACGCCCCGGCGATCACGAATTCGTCCATCGTCATCCTCCCTGCACGGCGGTGATCAGCTCGACCACCTGGCCGTCGTGGATCTCGTAGGTCGGCCATTCGGCCCGTGGAACGACCTCGCCGTCGACCACCGCGGCGCTGCCCCGGGTCGAGCTCGACAGCGTTGCCAACACGTCGACGAGGGTGGTCCCGGGCGGCAGGTCGCGCGGCTCGCCGTTGATCTCGGTCCTCATTCGGCATCGTCCTCGGTTGGTGCGGCAGCATCGAAGCGCGCCGGGCTGAAGGGAATCAGCACCTCTGGCACCGTGCCCTCGGCGATCAGCTCGGCCACTCCGTCGGCCGTGGTGGGCGTGAGCAGGATGCCGTGGCGGTAGTGCCCGGTGGCATGGATCAACCCGTCGACGCCGGCCGCCCCGATGATGGGGGCGTTGTCCGGCGAGCCCGGTCGCAGCCCGGTGTTGATCTCTTCCAGCACCGCCTCGCTGAGCTCGGGCAGCACCGACTGCGCGTCGCGCAGCAGTTCGTAGACCGCGCCGGCGCGCGGTGACTCGTCGAAGCCGGCTTCCTCGCTGCTGGCGCCGATGACCAGTTCGCCGTCGGCACGCGGCACCACGTACACGGGCGAGCCCTTCACCGTCGCCCGCAGCACATGACGCAGGCGTGGTCGGCCGGGGAGCCGTACCCGCAGCGTCTGGCCCTTCACCGGGCGGACGGGGGGAGCGGCGTCGGGCGGGATGCCGTCGACCCGCCCCGACCAGCAGCCGGCGGCGAGCACGACGTGGCGCGCCGAGACGATCGCACCGGTCTCGACCCGAACCCCGCGCACCCGGTCCTTGTCGACCAGCAAACCGGCCGCCGATTCGATGAACTGCACCCCGCGCGCCGCGCAGGCAGTGTGCAGGGCGGCGTGCAGCAGCCGCGGATGCACGTGCTGGTCGTTGCGAGCGAGCAGTCCGCCGGGCAGACCCGGTGCGAGCGCGGGTTCCAGGTCGCGTAGGCCCGCACCGGTGAGCAGTTCGGCGTCGATGCCGAGTTCGGTGGCGAACGCGTGCAGATCGTGCAGCGCCCGCAGGTCGGCGCCGTCCCACGCCACCGCCACCGCCCCGGTTTCGACGTAGCCGAGCCGACGACCGGTCTCGGCGGCGAGCTCCGCGACGAACCCCGGGTAGCGGCCCAGCGAGTCGAGGTTCAGCGGCAGCAAGGGGGTCTCGGTGTAGTGCAGCTCGGTGACCGGCGCGAGCATGCCGGCCGCGGTGTGCCACGCGCCGCGGCCGGGGTCCGGATCGAGCACGGTGACCTGCAGCCCGCGCTGGGCGCAGCGCCACGCGATCGCGACGCCGATGACGCCGCCGCCGATGACGGCGACGTCGCTGGTCCGACTTCGGTCTGCCACACGCTCCCTCACGCCGGAATTACCCGGATCAGGTTCAACGGTCGGCTGCTGCCCTCTCAGCCCGCCCCGCGGCGAGCTCCCGTGCTGCGGCCACCCTACGCTTGCGCACCGTGCCTGACATTCGCGCCGCCCGGCTGTACCTGTGCGTGGACTCGCGCGCCCGCCACGGCGATCTCGAGCCGTTCCTGGACGCGGTGCTCGCCAACGGCGTCGACGTCGTGCAGTTGCGCGAGAAAGGGCTCGAGGCGCGCGAGGAGCTTCGGCTGCTGGAGACGTTCGCCGCCGCGGCCGAGCGCCACGACGCGCTCTGGGCGGTCAACGATCGCGCCGACGTCGCTCGCGCGGTTCATGCGCCCGTCCTGCACCTGGGGCAGGACGACCTGCCGGTGGCGGTCGCCCGGGCGATCGTGGGCGACGGCATCGTGCTGGGCCGCTCCACCCACTCCCCGCCGCAGGCGGACGCCGCGCGCACCGAGCCCGGTGTCGGCTACTACTGCTGCGGACCGACCTGGGTGACGCCGACCAAGCCCGGCCGCCCGGCGGCCGGCCCACACCTGATCGAGCACGCGGCAACGAACCAGGACGAACGGCCGTGGTTCGCCATCGGCGGCATCGAGACCCTCGACCGCCTCGACGAGGTGATCGCACGCGGTGCGCGCCGCGCCGTCGTGGTGCGCGCGATCACCGAGGCCGAGGATCCAGGGGCCGCCGCAGCCGCGTTCGCCGCCCGACTGCGGGCGGTAGCGCTCAGTCCGTAGGCGGCCAGTCGCGGATCTGCCAGAAGTGTCCGACCGGCCCGAGTCCGGTGCCGATCGGGAAGGCGTCGGCGACCGCGCGGCTGACGAACGCCTTGCCGTCGCGCACGGCCTCGGGCACCGAACGGCCACGGGCCAGGCTCGCGGTGATCGACGAGGCGAGGGTGTCGCCGGAACCGTGGGTGTGCCGGGTCGCGTGGCGCGGGGCGCGAAACTGCTCGAAGCTCGCGCCGTCGTAGAGCAGGTCCACCGCGTCGCCGCCGGGCAGGTGACCGCCCTTCACCAGCACCCACCGGGGCCCGAGGTCGTGCAACGCCCGGGCGGCGTCGGGCATGTCGTCCGGACTCTGCACCTCAAGCCCGGTCAGCAGGCGTACCTCGCCCAGATTCGGGGTCACCAGGGTGGCCAGCGGCAGGATCGTGTCGCGCAGCGCGGCCAGCGCGTCGGGCTGCAACAGCGGGTCGCCGTGCTGCGACGCCGCCACCGGGTCGACGACGAACGGCGCGATGGACAGCCGCGCCACCACCTCGGCGACCGCCGCCATGATCGGCGCGGAGGCGAGCATGCCGGTCTTCGCCGCCCCGACACCGATGTCGGTGGCCACGGCCTCGATCTGCTCGGCGACGGCGGCGGGTGGCAGCTCATAGAACCTGCTGACGCCGAGGGAGTTCTGCACGGTGACGGCGGTCAGCGCCGACATGCCGTGCACCTTGCACGCGAGGAACGTCTTCAGGTCGGCCTGCACCCCGGCGCCGCCGCCGGAGTCCGAGCCTGCGATGGTGAGGGCGGTCGGCGGCGCGGTAGCTGGCACCGCGCCAGTATTGCGGGAGGTCGATTGTGGCGACGCTCGACCACGTGACGATCACCACCGCCGACCTCGCGGGCAGCCTCGACTTCTACGACGCCGCGCTCGGCGCGCTGGGCCTGCACCGGGTGCGCGAACTCGTCGACGAGGAGGAGGCCGACGCGGCGGTGGAGGCAGCGGCGTGGGGCGCCGGTGCGGACCCGCTGGTGTGGCTGGTGACGGGCGCGGCGCCGACCGCCCGCTCGCATGCTGCCATTCGGACTGACTCTCGAGCCGAGGTCGAGACCTTCTACTGGGCCGGATTACAGGCGGGTGGGAGTCCGCACAGCGCGCCGCGCCGGTGGATGATCTACCGGCGCGGCGAGTTCAATGCGATTCTGGCCGACCCGGATGGGAACCTGGTCGAGGCGATATGCGGTGAATGAACCGCATTCCCGCAGCCACTAGATTCACATCAGTCACAACTGGCACACTGGTCACATGCGTTGGGGTCGGCTGCTGTCCTCCTGCGCGGCCTCGGTCGCCGTCGCCGGGTGTGCCGTCGTGGTCATCGGGATCGGCCGGGCCGCCAGCCGGCCGACCGCCGAGCACACCAGCCCGACGCCGACACCGAGCACCACCGCGCGCCCGGCGTTTCCGTCTACGACCACCGGGCCCAGCAGCGCGCCGGTGGTGGCGCCGCCCGCCTCGTCCAGCCATCCGGCGAAGACGCACCGCCGCATCACCCACCCGGTGCCGGTGCGCACACCACCGACCACACCGCCGAGCACGTACGCCTCGCCGCAGACCACCGCCGCCCGGCCCGCAACCCGGACCAGCGCGACGCGCCCGGGTCCGGTTCGCCAGGCCCTCACCACGCACCGGGCCGCCCCGAAACCGAGTAGCACCCACCGCGCGGCGCCGAAACCGGCGGTGCACGTGGTTGCCAAGTCCAAGGGGTCCTCGCTGCCGCTGCGGTACTCCACCGGGTCGGCGACCCGGGTCATCACCGTGGTCGCGCGCTCGCACGGCAGCACCACGGCAACGCTGCAGGCGTGGACGAAGGCATCCGGCGGCGGCTGGTACCGCTACGGCGGTGCGGTGACCGCGCACGTGGGCTCGGACGGGTTGAGTTCCTCGCCGAGCGAGTACCGCTCGGCCACTCCGATCGGCGGCTTCACGCTGACCCAGGCGTTCGGGCACTACTCCGACCCGGGCACCGCGCTGCCCTACACCCACACGAACTCGCACTACTGGTGGATCAGCGACGTGCACAGCTCGCTGTACAACACCCTGCAGTACTGCCATCCGGGCTGCAGCTTCGCGCATTCACCCAATGAACACCTCTACTACGAGACGCCGTACTACAACTACGCCGTGGTCATCGACTACAACACCCGCAACGCCCCCGGCGGGGTGCACCGCGGCGCCGGGAGCGCGTTCTTCCTGCACGTCACCGACGGTTCGGCCACGGCCGGATGCGTCTCCATCTCGCAGGCGAAGCTGGTGTCGTTGATGCGCTGGCTCAGTCCATCAGCACACCCGCGCATCCTCATCGGGGTTTCATGACACCCTGAACGGGTGGGTTTGCGACGGATCGGCGCAGCGCTCGCCGTTGCGGCGACGCTCGCAGCCGCGTGTTCGACGAGTTCGGGGCAGCGCCCGTCGCCCACGCCGACCGATACGCCGACCCCGGTGGCCACGGTGGCCACGGTGGCCACGGTCCCGAGCACGACCCCGAGGTCCAGCACACCGGCGCCCACGACCACCCGCCGAACCACGCCGAGCCGAACGCCGACCACGCGCCACGTCAAGCCACGGACGTATTCGGTGACTCCCGCGCCGTCGAAGACGAGCCCGCGGCCGACGCACCACCGCACCACATCGGTGTCGCACCGCTTGCCGCTCGGGTTCGGCACCGGCTCGGCGACCCAGGTCATCACTGTCACCGCGCCGTCGAGCAGCACCACGACCGCCACCCTGCAGGCCTGGCGCAAGTCGAGCGGTGGTTGGTACCGCGTTGGTCCGTCGGCGCTCGCCCACGTCGGTTCCGACGGGCTGAGCCGGCAGCCGAGTGAGTCACGCTCGGCGACGCCGATCGGCAGCTTCACGCTGACGCAGGCATTCGGGCACAACTCGGATCCCGGCGCGGCGTTGCCGTACACGCATACGACGCCGAGCGACTGGTGGATCAGCCAATCGGGGCCGCTGTACAACACCCGGCAACGCTGCTCGTCCGGCTGCGGGTTCACTCGCGGTGCGCCGAACGAGCATCTCTTCTACGAGACGCCGTACTACAACTACGCCGTGGTGATCGACTACAACACCCGCAATGCCCCCGGCGGCGTGCGGCAGGGCGCGGGCAGCGCGTTCTTCCTGCACGTCACCGACGGCGCGCCCACCGCCGGCTGCGTGGCGATCGCGCAGTCGCGGTTGGTGTCGCTGATGCAGTGGCTTCGCCCGAGCACCCACCCGCGCATCCTCATCGGCGTTTCCTGACAGCTGCCGCCAGCACGGTCCCTCGAGGTCTGCCTGGTTCAATGGCGACATGCTGATTCGGCTTTTGCTGCGGCTCGTCATATTGGCCCTGATCATCGGCCTGGTGGCCAGGATCGTGAGCGGCATCCACGTGAACGGTGGATTCGGGGCGTTGCTGTGGATCGCGTTGCTGTTCTCGATCGTGAACCTGATTCTCGGCCCGATCCTGCATCTGCTGAGCCTGCCGCTCATCGTGCTCACCCTGGGGTTGTTCTTGCTGGTCGTGAATGCGGCGCTGCTGGCGATCACCGCGGGGCTCTCGAGCCACCTGGATTGCGACAACTTCATCTCGGCGCTGCTCGGCGGGTTCCTGATCGCGCTGTTCAGCACGATCGCCGAGATCTTGTTGCCGTTGCGCGCCTCGGACGATCGGCGCGGCTAGTGTGGCGCGGGACACTAGGCGTGTCCGCCGGATCGGTCCGCGACAACCCGGCTCGACAGCGCTACGAGATCGTCGACGACGCCGGCACGGTCGGTGCGTTCGTCGAGTACGTGCTGCACGACTCGGTCGCCGATCTCGTACACACCGAGACCGTGGCCGGGTACGAGGGCCAGGGTCTCGCATCGGCGCTCGTGCGTGGCGCGCTGGACGACGCCCGGCGCCGCGGCTGGGCGATCCGGCCGTACTGCCCGTTCGTGCGTCGCTACCTGGGCAACCACCCGGAATACCTGGATCTGGTGTCCGAACTCGACCGCGCCCGTTTCGGGCTCGGATGACCGGCGACGGCCTGGTCGCAGTCGGGACCGGCGGCAACCGCGGCATCGGCCGCGACGTGTGTCGCCAACTCGCGGTGCGCGGCTACCGTGCTGGGTGCGCGTTCCGAGGCGGCCGGTTCCGAGGCGGCGCGCGAGGTCGATGCCGAGGTGAGAGCCTGCCGTATCGGCAGACCTCGACCTGGTCGCGGACCTCGCTGGACACGAACCTGTTCGGCGCATGGCGTGTCACCCAGGATTCCTGCCGTTGCTTCGACGCAGCCGGCATCCACGCGTCGTCAACCTCAGCAGCGAGTCGGATTCGATAAGCGAAATGCGCGGCGGCACGCCCGGCTACGCGATTCGAAGGCCGCGCTGAACGCGCTCACGCGCTTGCTGGCGGGCGTGTTGCGGCGTGACTCGGTGCTCGTCAACGCGGTGTGTCCGGGTTGGGCGGGCACCGACATGGGACCGGGCGGTCGCCAGGTGTCGCAGGGTGCGGCAAGCGTTTATGTGGGCGGCGACGTTCGTCGACGGCGGGCCGTCGGGCGGCTTCTTCCGCGACGGGCGCGAACTCCCGTGGTGAGCGGTCAGCGACGCCGGCGGCTGCCGCGCGGATACACCCCGCGGCCGTCGTCGCGGCCGATCAGGATGTTGACGAACTTCGAGCCGTAGGCCGCGCGGTCCCGATGCGAGTACATGTGCGCGGCGTCGTCCTCGAGCTCATCCACGTGTTTGCCGAACGCGTGCAGCAGGTAGCCGATCAGCGCGATCGCCAGCAACCACGCGATCCACCAGATCATCGGGCACCTCCGCTTGCGAGGCTACGCCTCAACTGCGTCGAGCGTTCGCCATCACGATGAGTCCGCACAGTGCGACCGCGGCAGCGACACCGCACAGCAGCGCGGGGTAGCTCGCCAGCGAGTGGAGCCAGGCCAGCAGCAGTGGTAGCCCGAACCCGACGTAGGTGAGTGCGTAGTACACCGCGGTGAGCCCGGCCAGCTCGTCGGGTGCGGCAAGGCGCTGGGTCTCGAGCAGGCCGCCGACCAGGCCGAGGCCGTACCCGACGCCGAGCGGCAGCGCAGCGAGCAGTGCCAGTGCCGGCGACTCGGTGGCGGCCGCGGCCGCGGCGAGCAGCGCCCCGACGACGGTGGCCGCCAGCGCCGACACCAGGGCTGCGACCTGGCCCGGATGGTCAAGACGGCGCGCGACCGGCTGGATCAGCACCCCGGTACCGAGCACCAGGATGGCCGAAACGCCACCGAATACGATCGCATAACCGTGCAGGTGAGCGTTGATGAGCGATGGCAGCATTGCGAGCGCGATCGACGGCGCGGCGAACACCCAAATCGCCGCTGGCACGACGACGCGGCGAAACCGCGGTTTGCCCACACCGCGGACCCGCAGCCGGGCGAGGAAGCTCGGCCCGTGGGCCACCGGCACGGTCTCCGGTGCACGCCACACACCGGGGATCGCCGCCGCCGCGATCAGCAGGTGCGGCAGGTATGCCGTCACCAGCGGGTCTGGCGCCCATTGCGCGACGATGCCGGCCACCAGCGGCCCGAGTCCGAAACCGAGCGAGAGCGACAGGGCCGCGCGCCGGGCACCGGCGTCCTCCGGTGAACCGGGGTCGTACGGCGCGCTCGACAGCTCCTTCACCCACGCAGTGCCGGCCGCGAAGATCGCACCGCTCGCGAGGCCGGCGGCGAACCGGCCCGCATACAGCAACGGCACGGAGTGGTTGCCGGTGATCAGCAGCATGCTCGCGACCACGGACAGCAGCAGCGCCGGGCGTACCACGCGGGCCCGACCCCACCGGTCGGCCGCGGGACCGCCGAGCAGCAACGCGATCATCAGCGCCAGCGCGTAGATCCCGAACAGCCCGTCGGCCGTCGCAGTCGAAACCCCGCGCTCGTCGCGATACGCCACGATCAGCGAGGAGAACTGGTTCGCGCCCCAGCCGACCGCGAACATGCCGGCGGCGACGCCGCGCCAGGCGTGCACCAACGACCGCCCGGCGGTGGTTTCGGTGATCACTGCGCACTCGCCGATTGGCTGCGGTGCCGGGCCACCTTCGCGGCGTTGCCGCATCGACTCATCGAGCACCAGCGGCGCCGCCGACCCCGTGAGCGATCGAGGTAGATCATGGTGCAGCTGTCCGCGGAGCACGTGCGCAGGTCCGCAGACTCGTCGACCGCCACCCCCGCGAGGTCGCGCGCCAGGTCGCCGAGCACGGTCGAGCAGCTCGACTCGGGAGTCGCCCAGCCGAGCTCGCCTTTGCGAAGGGCGATCGCGGCCGCCGGCTGCGGTTCGGCGGCCCAGCGGTTGAGGACAGCGACGTCGGCCGTCTTCGGCGCCCGCCCGTCGACCAGCGCTGCCAGGACGGCATATCCGGCCTCGCGCAGCTCGCGCGCCCCCGCCAGGTCGTCCGCGTCCACATCGACCTCGGCCAGCCCGTTGGCGACGAGCCACTCACGCAACCGCTGCGGCGATGTCAATCGCTCCACCGGCTCGGGCGAGCCTCGATACCCCAACGTCGCCAACAGGTTCAGCGCGGCCGAGCCCGCGTCGAATCGGAACTGTTGCGCCAGTGGGAGGACGGATCCGACCTCGCGGTCGGCGCCGAGCAACACTCTCATGGCGCGGAGCGTAACCGGTTTATGAGTCCTAGAACAGTTACATTTACCACACGCGTCAGAACGGTCGTGGTCGTCGCCGACCGTCACGGTGATCGGTGGCGGTGGGTTGATGGTGGTGTCGAGGGGGAGGGGTTTGGGGTTCCGCCGTCGAAGGCGCTCTTCCCGGAAACGAAACCCGTCGCCACCCCTAAGGCCACCAACGACACCGAAATGAGGATTTCTCCCCACATACAAGCGGTACCTCAGCGACCTACCGTCGAGCCAACAGGGAGGAAGACATCATGCGCGTCCCACCCGTCGTCTTCAGCGCCTTCCACGAAGCGCGTCCGACCGGCAAGGTCAACCGGCGTCCGGAACCACTTGAGTTTTCGGGCCGGCCCCGCGCCGAAACGCGTCGAGCGCCTCGGCGTAGTGACTGAGCGGAACTGGTCGGTGATGAACGCCGCGGGTCGAGCACGCCGTCGGCCAACAGCTCGGCTGCGCGTTCGTAGGAATGCAGCACCGCCATCGAGCCGGTGATGGTGATCTCCTTGTAGATCCGGTACGGCTCGATGGTCGCCCGGGCCTCGTAATCCGAGACGCCGAACTGCAGGAAGGGTGCCGCCGGGCCCTGCCGGAGTCGACCTGACCGGCCTGCGGTCGCCGCTGGGGGATTCCGCCGACATCGACGACATCCGGTGCGCCCGCGTCGTTGCACCGCTTCGGCACCCTGCTCGACGCCTACGGTGCCGACGTCGCCCGGCGCCGCGAGGTGGCGGCCGCCACGCCGGCCGCGAACCGCTCGATCGCCGACATCATCGAGGACAACGCGTTGCCCGGCAATCCCGCGTTCGGCAGGCCGTGGCAGCGCGCCAAGGGCATGCACCGACGTGCATCGCAGTGGCTGTGCGAGCATTCCGACGATCTGATCAGTTCCAGCCGATAGGAGCACCGATGCCACTCGTTGCCGGCGTCGATTCGTCGACCCAGTCGTGCAAGGTGGTGATCCGCGACGCCGAGACCGGTGATCTGCAACGCACCGGCTCGGCGGCTCATCCGGACGGCACCTCGGTCGACCCGAGCTTCTGGTGGGAGGCACTCGATGATGCGATCGTCGCGGCCGGCGGCCTCGACGACGTCGATGCGGTCGCCGTCGGTGGACAGCAACACGGCATGGTCTGCCTCGACGACGACGGCGCCGTCGTCCGCGACGCCCTGTTGTGGAACGACACCCGCTCGGCCGGTGCCGCAGCCGATCTTGTCGACGAACTGCCCGGTGGCGCGGCCGAGTGGGCCGAGGCCGTCGGCTCGGTACCGCTCGCCGCGTTCACGGTCACGAAGTTGCGCTGGCTGGCAGAGCACGAGCCCGCGAACGCGAAGCGGACCGCCGCCGTCTGCCTGCCGCACGACTGGCTGACCTGGCGGCTGCGCGGTGACGACGTCGGGCTCGACGCATTAGTCACCGATCGCGGCGACGCGAGCGGCACCGGCTACTGGTCGCCGGCCGGTGGTGAGTACCGGCTCGACCTGCTGCACCTGGCCCTCGGTTCGACCCCCCGGCTGCCCCAGGTGCTCGGCCCGGCGATGGCGGCGGGCACCACCGCCGGCGGCGCGCTGCTCGGCCCGGGCACCGGCGACAACGCTGCCGCGGCGCTCGGTCTGGCCGCGCGGCCGGGCGATGTCGTGGTCTCGATCGGGACCTCCGGCGTGGTGAGCGCGGTCAGCACCACCCCGACGGCCGATCCGGGCGGGATCGTCGCCGGTTTCGCCGACGCCAGCGGCGCATTCCTGCCGCTGGTATGCACGCTGAACGCCGCCCGGGTGCTCGCCTCCACCGCGCGGATCCTCGGCGTCTCGCTCGCCGAGCTGTCCGACCTGGCGCTGAGCGCGCCGCCTGGTTGCGACGGGTTGGTGATGGTGCCTTACTTCGACGGCGAGCGGACCCCCAATCGCCCGGACGCCTCCGGTTCGGTGCTCGGACTGCGGCACGACAACGCCACCCCGGCACATCTGGCCCGGGCATCCGTCGAGGGGCTGCTGTGCGGGCTCGCCGACGGGATGGACGCGATGCGCGCCGAGGGCGTCGCCATCGAACGCGTGCTGCTGGTCGGCGGCGGAGCGCGCTCGGAGGCGCTGCGCCGCATCGCCCCTACCGTTTTCGGCACGCCGGTGCTCTTGCCCGAACCGGGCGAGTACGTCGCCGACGGCGCCGCCCGGCAGGCCGCGTGGGTGCTCGCCGGCCGCGCGGAGGCGCCGGACTGGGCGCAGGGTGATGCGGCGCGCTACCAGGCCGACCCGATCCCGTCGGTGCGGGACCGCTATGCCGAGGTGCGGGAGCTCACCGCGAACCGCTGACCGCGTCGGAGTGGTAGAACGCTGTGGTGAGCGATGGCATCGAGCAGTGGTTCGCCGGCTTCCGGACCATCGACGTGGACGCCGGCGGCATCAACATCCACGCGCGCATCGGCGGCTCCGGACCACCCGTGCTGTTGCTGCACGGGTACCCGCAGACGCACGTGATGTGGCACCGCGTCGCGCCGCGGCTCGCCCGAACCCACACGGTGGTGGTCGCCGACCTGCGCGGCTACGGCGACTCGGACAAGCCGGAGGCCGGACCGGACCATTTCGAATACAGCAAACGAGCGATGGCGCAGGACCAGGTGCGTCTGATGGCCGCACTCGGCTTCGACCGGTTCAGCGCGGTGGGCCACGACCGCGGCGCGCGGGTGGTGCACCGGATGTGCCTAGACCACCCGGACGCCGTCGAGCGCGCTGCCGTGCTCGACATCGTCCCGACGCTGCACATCTTCACCCATGTCGACCGGGCGCTGGCGACGACGTATTACCACTGGTTCTTCCTCGCGCAGGAGCCGGACCTGCCGGAGCGCTTGATCGCCGCCGACCCAGGCTTCTACCTGCGCACCTCGATCGAGCGCTGGTCGGCCGGCGCGTTCCCGTTCGACCCGCTGGCGGTCGAGGCATACGTGCGCTGGTTCGACCATCCGGCCGCGATCTCGGCGACCTGCGAGGACTACCGCGCGGGGGCCTCCATCGACCTCGAACACGACACCGCCGATCGGGAGGCCGGCAACCGGGCGCGCTGTCCTGTCCTCGCGCTCTGGGGCCTGCGCGGGTTCGTGGGCCGCAACTACGACGTGCTGTCGATCTGGCGCGACTACGCCGACGACGTGCGGGGCAGTGGCTTGCACTGCGCGCATTTCGTCCCCGAGGAGGAAGCCGACGCGACGGTCGAAGCCCTGCTGGAATTCCTGCCGGCGCGATGATCGGCGGCCCGTGCAACGTTCGCGATAACCGCGGGATTACGCTTTCCGCATTCAGCTCGACTCACACGCGGCCAAATGGGGGGCACTGTGAGAGTCCCGCAGGAACACATTCACCACCACATCTCGAACAGCTACGTGCTTCGCATCGTCGGTATCGGAGTCCTGATCGGCATCATTGTCGGCGGTGCAGGCGTCTGGTTTGCCATGCGGAACTCGGACCAGTCAAGTGCGGCAGCGCCAGTGGCGCATACGGTGACCAATGTGCGCAGGGAGGCACCTCAGGCCCTTGCAGCGCCGATCGCCATGAGTTGCCAGGCGGGCAGCTACTTCGCTCGGCTGTCTACTGCAGCGCCAGGGCCGTACGCGATGTACAACGCCAGCGTGAAATTTGCGGAGATCAAGAGTCGGATGGGGTATGACCACGTCGATCTGATGACGCCCGTACAACTCGGATATTCGGCGGTACGGAACGCGTGTCCGAGCGTCGTGCATTAGGCAGCGGCGAGTTCGTTGGCGCGGGCTCCGCCGGAGTGAGGTCGGGGTCGAGGATGGTGCTCAGCAGCACGACGATTTCACCGGTGCCGTTACCGGCACGGTCGGGGACGTCATACTCGATCACCCGAGCTAGCCGCGCAACCGGCAGCCCGTTGCTGTCGACGGCCTGCGGCAGGTCGGCCAGGTCTTGCAGGTCGTGTCCGGCCTTCGCGGCGGCGATGATCTTCTCCCGGCGGGCGCCGCGGATGGAGGCGTCCATGAGCGCGCTCAGATACGTACCGTCGTCGAGGACCTTCACGACGGGCAGGGTGAGCTGGGTCGGGGCACGCCACAGCAACGCTGCGCCGGTCGCCGCTGCGGTGTCCCACGCCTGCCAGGAATAGAAGCCCCGGTCCGCGGTGAGCAGCTCGTCGGCACGAAGCCGCTGAAACAGCTTGTGCGCGAGGGTTTTCTCCCCGGTGGAGTACCCGCCGATCTCGGCGGCCACGAAGGCGTGTGTGCCGCACTCGCTGAGGGCGACGACCCTGGCTTTGCAGAACACCGAGCGGTTCTCACCGGACCCGGCATACCCGAACTCCTGCGCGTTCGCGGGCGTGTCGGCCACGTCGAGTTCGAACCCGTCGATCGCCAACAGCCGCCAGCCCCGCAGGAACGACCCCCGCGCCGCGCCGAGCGCGAACATCTCTGCGTCCAGCCCGGTGTCACCGGCGACCGGCCCACAGGTGCGCTCGAAGATCTCACGGAACACCTCGCGACCCAGACGCTTACGGGCCTGCGTGACACCCGACGCGGTCGGCGCCGACCAGCCCGCATCCCAGCTTCCGAAGCGGTCCAGTGACCCAGTCACCTTCGCCGCAACTTCCTCGTAGTCATCGTCGGCGAACAGCGACAACCCCATCGTCAGATACGCCGTCACGTGCGCGGGCAGCTTGCCGTCCGAGCGCTTCTCCCGCACCCCACACGCAGCGATCGCGTCATCGACCGCATCCCGCGGCACCGAGTTTGAACCGGACGACGTACATCGTCTGGGCCGGTCCATTCTCGACGCACAAGGCAGCTAATGCCTATTGCACCGCACTCGGTCTGAACCCACACGGCCATGGCACGTGGGACTGTCTGACAATGCCGGTGTCCGGCTAGTGAGCGCCACCGCTCAGTTGCAACCCGATTACCCCGATGATCACCAGCACCACTGACGTGATCTTCAGGACGGTGATCGACTCGTCGAGCCAGACCATCCCGACGATCACGGTCCCGGCAGCGCCGATGCCGGTCCAGACCGCATAGGCCGGCCCGACCTCCAGCGTGCGCAGGGCGAGGGTCAGCAGCCCGAAGCTGCCGAGCGCGAAGATCGCGAACAGGATCGTGGGGACCAGCCGGGTGAAGCCGTGACTGAGTTTGAGGCAGACCGCGAAGCCGGTCTCGAGCAGCCCGGCGAGTAGGACCAGGACCCAGGCCATCGCGTCACCCGCCGAGCTCGAGCAGACTGAGGTAACACGACCGCGACGCCTCGGCCAGCCGGGTCGCCAGGGCGGCGATGTCGCGGCCCTCGACCACGGGCACGAACACCACACCCCGCCGGTCGACGTTGAACCCGCCCGCCCCGACCTGCCGTTCCATGACCTCGCGCCACCCCGGCGGCCGCCCGGCGCGCGCGACCGCGGCGCCGTCATCGCTGAGGTCGTAGCGTCGGCGGCGGAGTCGGATGGTGACCCGCACCGGCTCGCCGGTGCCGTACTCGAAACGGGTGTCGAGGCTGATGTCGTCCACCGTCGTGCGGTCATCGGTGATCATCACGCGCAGAGTATCGCGCGCCCGCCTGTGGGCTACCGTGAATCAATAGTGTGTGACATAGTACTGAGATGACGCGGGTGGTGATCGTGGGTGCCGGCATCGTGGGCGCGGCGTGCGCCTACTACTGCGCGCACGCCGGGCTCGACGTCACGGTGCTCGAGCGGCAGGCTGTTGCCGCCGGCACGACCGGGGCCGGTGAGGGCAACGTCCTGCTCTCGGACAAGGCGCCCGGGCCGGAACTGACCCTGGCGCAGCGCTCGACCGAGCTCTGGCTCGAGATCGCCGAGACGCTCGGCGCGGAGACCTTCGAGCTCGACCGCAAGGGCGGTCTGGTGGTCGCGACCTCCGCGGCCGCGCTCACCGCGCTGGGCGCGTTCGCGGCCGAGCAGACGGCCGCCGGCGTCACCAGCGAGCCGCTCGACCCGGCCGGATTGCTCGGCGCCGAGCCGCATCTGGCCGCCGACCTCGCCGGCGGCAGGTACTACCCGCAGGACCTGCAGGTGCAGCCCATGCTGGCCGCCGCGCGGCTGCTCGCCACCTCCGGCGCGGTGCTGCGGCTGGGCTGCGAGGTCCACGGCCTGCGGCTGTCCGGCGGCCGGATCACCGGCGTGCACACCTCGGCGGGACCGGTCGCCGCCGACCACGTGATCAACGCCGCCGGCACGTGGAGCGGTCAGCTGAGCGAGCAGTTCGCGGCGCCGGTGCCGGTGCTGCCCCGGCGCGGGTTCGTGTTGGTCACCGAGCCGCTACCGCCGCTCATCCGGCACAAGGTGTACACCGCCGACTACGTGGCCGAACGTCGCCTCAGCCGACGCCGGGCTGCAGACCTCGTCGGTGATCGAGGGCACTCGGGCCGGCACCGTGCTCATCGGTGCGAGCCGCGAGCGCGTCGGCTTCGACCGCACGGTCTCGCTGCCGGCCGTGCGGACGCTCGCCGCACGAGGCCGTCCGCGTCTTCCCGGTGCTGGCGCAGGTGAACCTGATGCGCGTCTATGCGGGGTTCCGGCCTTACTGCCCCGACCACCTGCCGTTGATCGGCGCGGACGAGCGGGTGCCCGGTCTGCTGCACGCCTGCGGTCACGAGGGAGCGGGCATCGGGCTCGCGCCGGCCACCGGCGAGCTGATCGCCGAGCTGGTCACCGGACGCATCGACCACGCTCGATCCCGCACCGTTCGCGCCCTCGCGTCTGATGGGTGCGGCGGCATGAGCCGTTCTTCTTCGACGGCCGACCGATCCCGTACGAGAGCGGGCAGAGCGTCGGCGCCGCTCTCGTCGCTTCCGGAATCCGAAGCTGGCGCACGCACCCGGCGCGCAGGTGCGCCACGCGGCATCTTCTGCGGCATCGGCGTGTGCTTCGACTGCCTGGTGACCGTCGACGACGTCGCCAACGAGCGCGCCTGCCTGCGCCCGGCGACGGCCGGGACTGGCGGTGCGCACCCAGATCGGGACGGGACGCGATGAGCTCGGCTGAGATCAGCGTCGTGGTCGTCGGCGCGGGGCCCGCCGGCATGGCCGCTGCGGCCGAGGCTGGGCGCGCCGGTGCGCGGGTGACCGCTCGTCGACGCCGCGCCCACCTGGGGCGGGCAGTACTGGCGACACCGCGGCGCGGATCTGTCCACCGACCGCGACCTGCACCACGACGTGCGATACCTTCGACGACCTGCACCGTGAGCTGCAACGGCTGCGCGACGCGGGTCGCTTGACCTATCACGCGCAGCACCAGGTGTGGGCCGTGCGTGGCGGGCCCGACGGCTGCGAGGTCCACGCCGTCGACCGCACCGGCGAGCCGGTCGAAGTCACCATCGCCGCCGATCGGCTGGTGCTTGCCACCGGCGCCTACGACCGGCCGGTGCCGTTCCCGGGCTGGGAGCTGCCCGGGGTGATGACCGCCGGCGCGGCGCAGGCGCTGCTCAAGGGGCACGGCGTGCTCGCCGGCCGTCGCGTCGTCGTCGCCGGCACCGGGCCGTTCCTGCTGCCGGTCGCTGCCGGGCTGGCGGCCCGCGGTGCCACCGTGGTCGCCGTGCACGAGGCCAATCACCCCGGCGGCTGGCTGCGCCATCCCGGTGCGATCGCCGGTGCCGCAGGCAAGCTCGGCGAGGCCGCCGGCTATGCGGCCGCCCTCGCCCGACACCGCGTCCCGGTGCGGCACCGCTCGATGGTCGTCGCGGCGCACGGGGACGGTCAGCTCGAACGCGTCACGGTCGCCCGTCTCGACAGCGCCGGCCGGATCCGGCCCGGCTCGCGCCGCGAGGTGGCCGCCGACGTCCTGGCGGTCGGCTACGGCTTCGCGATCCAGTCCGAGTTGCTGCAGCAGGCCGGTGCCGCGCTGCACGCCACCGACCGACCAGGCCCTGGCCGTCAGCACCGACGCCGACCAGTGCACCGGCAACCCACGCGTCTTCGCCGCGGGCGAGTCCACCGGCGTCGGCGGAGCGCAGCTTGCGATTGTCGAAGGACGCATCGCCGGTCGGGCGCGCGGCCGGTGCCGCACCGGTACCCGAGCTCGGCGCGCGCCGCGACCGGCTGCGCCGATTCGCCGCGGCCATGCACGCCGTCTACCCCGTGCCCGCGGCATGGCTGACCGGTCTGCGGGCCGACACGCTCGTCTGCCGCTGCGAAGAGGTCACCGTCGCCGAGATCGACGCCGCGCTGGTGCTCGGCGCCCGCGACACCCGCACCGTCAAGCTGCTCTCCCGCTCGGGAATGGGCTGGTGCCAGGGCCGCGAATGCGGCTTCGCCACCAGCTGCCTCGTCGCCCACCGCACCGGCCAACCGCCTGATCCGTCCAACGGCGTCGATCGGCCCGTCGCCGTCCCCGTCCCGCTCGGCGTGATCGCCGAGGCCGCTACCACCGAAGGAAGCTGAGCCGATGACCCGCAAGCCCTGGCACGGCGTTCTCGTCGCCACCGCGCTGCCCTGGCACCGACGACGACACCCCTGATCTCGACGCCTACGCCGAGCACGTCACCTGGCTCGCCGCCAACGGCTGCGACGGCGTCACCCCGAACGGATCGCTCGGCGAGTACCAGATGCTCACCGACGCCGAGCGCGACGCCGTGGTGCGCACCGCCGTGGCGGCCGCGCCGGACGGGTTCAGCGTGATGCCCGGCATCGGCGCCTACGGTGCTCGCGCAGGCCCGCCGCTACGCCGAGCTGGCCGCCGAGGCCGGCTGCCCCGCGGTGATGCTGCTGCCGCCGAACTCCTACCGCGCCGACTCGGCGCGACGTGATCGAGCACTACCGCGTCGTCGCCGAGGTCGGCCTGCCGATCGTGGCCTACAACAACCCGATCGACACCAAGGTCGACCTCGTCCCGGAGCTGCTCGCCGCAGCTGCACGGCGAGGGCCTGATCGTCGCGGTCAAGGAGTTCACCGGCGACGTGCGGCGCGCTACTGGAGCTCGCCGAGCTCGCGCCCGGCCTCGACGTGCTGGCCGGCACCGACGACGTCGCGCTCGAGCTCGCGATCGCCGGCTCGCCGGGCTGGGTCTCCGGCTACCCGAACGCCTTCCCCAAGGCCTGCGCCGACCTCTGGGCCGCCGCCTGCGGCGGGCGACCTGGACACCGCGGTGCCGCTGTACCGCGAGCTGCACCCGCTGCTGCGCTGGGACTCGAAGACCGAGTTCGTCCAGGCGATCAAGCTGTCGATGGATCTCGTGCCGGCGGCGGTCGACGGCGGGCGCTGCCGGCCGCCGCGTGGCCCGCTGTCCGACGCCGACGCCGCGATCGATCCGCGAGGCGACCGAGAAGGCACTCGCTGCCGGACTGAGCTGATGCGCTCGATCCGTACGTTCCACGCGGTCGACTCCCACACCGAGGGCATGCCGACCCGGGTCATCACCGGCGGCGTCGGCGTCATCCCCGGCGCCACCATGGCCGAGCGGCGGCAGCACTTCATGGCCAAGATGGACGACCTGCGCACGCTGCTGATGTACGAGCCGCGCGGCCACTCCGCGATGTGCGGCGCGATCCTGCAGCCGCCGACCCGGCCGGACGGCGACTGGGGCGTGGTCTTCATCGAGGTGTCCGGCTGCCTGCCGATGTGCGGCCACGGCACCATCGGCGTCGCCACCGTGCTGGTCGAGACCGGCATGGTCGAGGTCACCGAGCCGGTCACCACGCATCCGGCTGGACACCCCGGCCGGGCTGGTCGTCGCCGAGGTCGCGGTCGAGGACGGCGCGGCGAGGTCGGTGACGATCGAGAACGTGCCGTCGTTCGCGCTCGGGCTCGACCGCAGCGTCGAGGTGCCCGGCTACGGCCGCATCGACTACGACCTGGCGTTCGGCGGCAACTTCTACGCCATCGTCGACCTCGACGCGATCGGTGAGCCGTTCGACCGCGGCCGGCAGCAGCAGATCGCCGACGCCGGGCTGGCCATCATGGCCGCGATCAACGCCACCGAGGAGCCGGTCCATCCCGAGGCGCCGGAGATCGCCGGCTGCCACCACGTGTAGCTCGTCGCGCCCGGGTCGACGGCATAGCACTCGCGGCACGCGATGGCCATCTATCCCGGCTGGTTCGACCGCTCGCCATGCGGCACCGGCACCAGCGCCCGGATGGCGCAGCTGCACGCGCGCGGCGAGCTGCCGTTGCAGCGCGACTTCGTCAACGAGTCCTTCATCGGCACCCGGTTCATCGGCCGGCTGGTCGAGCGAGACGACCGTCGCCGGGCTGCCCGCCGTGCGACCGACCATCACCGGCCGTGCCTGGGTCACCGGCACCGCGCAGTACCTGCTCGACCCCGACCGACCCGTTCCCGGCCGGCTTCTCCTTCTGACGCGAGGTTTCCATGATCGTCTCGACATCACCGCACCAGCCCGACCAGGTGCTCGCCGAGGTCGCAGCCACCTCGGCCGCCGACGTCGCCGCGGCGGCCGAGCGAGCCCGGGCTGCGCAACGCGACTGGTCGCAGGGCGGGCCGGCCGCGCGCGCGGCGGCGCTCGACGCTGCTGCCGATGCCGTGGAGCGGGCCGCCGACGAGCTGACCGCTTTGGTCGTGGCCGAGGTCGGCAAGCCGCGCACCGAGGCGCGCGGTGAGGTGGCTCGAGGGGTGTCGATCCTGCGCTACTACGGCCAGCAGGCGTTCGACCCGCTGGGCGCCACGCACGATGCGCCCGGGGACACCCTGAGCTACACGATCCGCCGCCCGCGCGGGGTCGCCGGATTGATCACGCCGTGGAACTTCCCGCTCGCGATCCCGCTGTGGAAGGCCGCGCCGGCGCTCGCGTACGGCAACGCGGTACTGCTCAAGCCCGCCGAGGAGGCCACCGCGTGCGCCCTTCGGCTCACCGAGTTGCTCAGCCCGCTGCTGCCCGCGGCGGTGTTCCAGGTGCTGCCCGGAGCAGCCGACACCGGGCAGGCAGTGCTCGACTGCGCCGACGTCGTCTCGTTCACCGGCTCCACCGAGGTGGGCCGCGCGGTCGTGGCGACGGCGGCGGGCAACGGGGTCGCAGTGCAGGCCGAGATGGGCGGGCAGAACCCGGCGATCGTGCTGCCGGACGCCGACCCGGCGGCCGCCGCGGCCATCATTGCCGGCGCGGTCGCGGGCTACGCCGGCCAGAAGTGCACTGCCACCAAGCGGGTGATCGTGGTCGGGGACGCCGGCCGGATGACCGACGCGCTGGTTTCGGCAGTCGAAAAGTTGCCGGTCGGCGATCCTGCCGACGACGCCACCGTCGTCGGTCCGCTGATCGATGCGGCCGCCCGCGACCGGGTGGTGGCGGCGGCACGCAGCGTCACCGCGGCCGGCGGCCGGGTACTCACCGGTGGCGACGCGCTGGACCGGAGCGGATGGTACGTCGCGCCGACGGTCGCGGACTCGCTGCCGGCCGACCACCTGCTCGAGTGCGACGAGGTGTTCGGCCCGATCTGCGCGATCTCGTCGGTCGCGAGCCTCGACGACGCGATCGCCGCGGCCAACAGCGTGCGGCAGGGACTCGTGGCCGGCGTCTACACCAACGACCTGACCGCGGCGCTGCGGGCGTCGGGCGCCCTGGCGACCGGGATGGTGAAGGTGAACGCACCCACTGCGGGCGTCGACTTCTATCTGCCGTTCGGCGGCATCAAGGATTCCGGTTACGGTGGCAAGGAGCAGGGCAAGGCCGCGGTCGACATCTTCACCAGCAGCCACACCGTCACGATCGCGCCGGTCTGATGATCGACGGACTCGGCGCACCACGCGCCCGGCTCAGCCTGCGCGACGAGGCGATCCGGACGCTGCACGCGGCGATCATCGCGGGGGAGATGCGGCCCGGGTTCGTCTACTCGGCGCCGGTGCTCGCGACGCAGTTGCAGATGTCGGCGACCCCGGTCCGCGAGGCAATGCTCGACCTGGTGAAGGAGGGCCTGGTCGTCGCAGTGCGGAACAAGGGATTCCGGGTCGTCGAGCTCAGCGACAACGAGCTCGACGATCTGACCGAGCTGCGGATGCTGCTCGAACCGCCGTCGATCCGCAAGCTCGCCGAGCGCGGCCTGAGCGACGCCGAGCGCGACGTGGTCTCGGCGGTGATCGCCCGGATCGAGCACGCCGCCCGCGACGGGGACATGGTGGCCTACAACCGCGCCGATCTCGAGTTCCACCTCGGGCTGCTCGGCCTGCTCGGCAACGCCGCGCTGGTGACCACCGTGCGGTCGCTGCGCGTGCGGTCGCGCCTGTACGGCCTGTCCGCGCTCGCCGATTCCGGGGAGCTGTTCCCGAGCTCGCACGAACACCGCGAGCTGTACGCCTTCGTCACCGCCGGCCGGGCCGATGAAGCGGAATCCTTGATGCAGCAACACATCGGGCACGTGCGAGGGTCGTGGGCGACCGGCACGCAGGCGGACCAGGCGAATCCCCACGCGATCCACGGTGCACGACCCCACGCGCGCACCTGACAGATTCCGGCGATGACTATCTCCGATGTCGACGAGCTCGTCCAACTCGCATCGGCGGCCGCCAAAGCACTGTTCAGCGGCGACGCCCGTCGCTATGCCGAGCTCGTCAACCACGCCGACGACTACACGTTGATGCCACCGGGGGGTGGCGCGCCGGTCCGCGGCTTCGACACCTCCGAGCAGTCCATGTCGGCGACGGCGGCGTACTTCCAGGGGGGCACCGCGGAGGTGGAGCTGGTCCAGGCGTACGCGTCCGGCGACCTCGTCGTGCTGGTGCTGATCGAGCGCCATCATGGCCGGGTGGGCGGCCTGCCGCGCCAGGCCTACGACCTGCGGGTGACATTCGTGTTCCGGCGAGACGAAGGCGTTTGGCGGCTCGTACACCGGCACGCCGATCCGCTCGCCCACGGCATCGGCGCCGACCTGATGGCCCGGCTGGCTCGCGGCGCCGCCTGAGTCCGAACGCTGCGTCAAGATGGGCGGATGAGCGCGCTTCCCGCCACGGTCCCGGCCATGCTCGCCTCTCTGACCCAGGACCGATTCTCCGACCGTGATTGGTTCTACGAACGCAAGCTGGACGGGGTGCGCTGCCTGGCGCGCCGCACCAGGAGCGGGAGGGTTCGGCTGTCGTCGCGCAACGACAAGGAGCTGACCGGCACCTTTCCCGAGATCGCGCAGGCGTTGGCCGAGCAGACCGAATCGGCGCTGCTCGTCGACGGCGAGATCGTGGCGCTGACGGGTCGGCTCACCAGCTCCGCGAACGCGGCGTGCACCGGGTCCGGCCGGAGCTGGTGGCCCAGATCGGGTTCGCCGAGTGGACCCGCGACCGCCGGCTGCGCCACCCGCGGTTCCAGGGACTGAGCATCGACAAGGCGGCACACGACGTCGTTCGGGAGACGCGGTAGTCCGACCGACGAAGCTACGGGCGGCTGCTCGGCGGCGGCCGGGACGCCTGCAGCTGCGTCTCGGAATCGACGAAGCCGACCGCGCGGTAGAGCTGGATCGCCACGTACTCGGGGTCAGCCACCATGACGAGCGTCGACGCCCTCAGAGCACCGAAGCCGTACCGACTCACGTCGTAGACCAGGCCACCGGCCAGGCCCTGGCGCCGGACCGCCGGATCGGTCTCGACGGCCTGGAACCGCGCCAGCCCCGAGCCGGCGGCGAACAGGCCCAGCTGCGCGACCAGGCGATCGTCGAGGAACGCGCCGAACCAGCCGCCGTGGCCCTGCTCCACGGTGCGCCGGAAACTCGCCGCTCTCGCCCGCACGAACCGTTCGTAGGTGGTCGGTTCCTCTCCGTCGCCGTGGCAGCGCAGCGTCAACGACACGCTCTGTTCCCAGTCGGCGTCGCTAACCACCGCACGATTGACGGCCGCCCGGTTGCGGGTGCGCGGCCGATGGGTACGCTGCGCCGTCATCACCGACGACGCATCGATCTCCATGCCACGTGCCGCGAACCCGGCCAGGTCCGCCTTGGCGCCGGTGGTCACGTCGAAGCCGAGGGCGACGTGTTCGGCTTCCGGAATCTCGCTGCGATGTCGTTCGATCCAGTTCTCGATCTGCTCGGATGGTGGCACATCGCGGAGCAGCAGGAAATTCCCCCACCAGAACGCGGCGTTGTCCGGTGTCACGACGAGCAGATGGTCGCCGCGGTCCTGGACCGTCGTGCCGCCGAACCGCAGCAATGCCAGTTCGGTCCGGAAGGCCAGCGATCGGACGTCCACACCGGACAGGCTCGCACAAACCAGGATCAGAACGGCGCGGGAGGTGCACGTAGGCCGCCGTCGGGTGCCCGCCCTCCACAGCTCCGACGGTAGCGCCGGTTCTGTCCGGCCCCGCTGGTAGACACGAAGCCATGACCCAGGTGACCGACCGCACCGACCTGCGCGCTTCGGCCGAGGCGCACCTGCGCGCGCTCGCCGGGCCCGACGCGAGGCTGCGCCCGGATCAGTGGACCGCGATCGAGGCGCTCGTGGTCGATCGCCGCCGCGCGCTGGTGGTGCAACGCACCGGTTGGGGCAAGTCCGCCGTGTACTTCGTCGCGACCGCGCTGCAGCGCGCCACCGGCGCCGGGCCGACGGTGATCATCTCGCCGCTGCTGGCGCTGATGCGCAACCAGTTGGCCGCCGCGCAGCGGGCCGGCATCCGCGCGGCGACGATCAACTCCACCAATGTCGAGGAGTGGCAGGAGATCTACCAGGCCGTACAGGCCGGTGAGATCGACGTGCTGTTGCTGTCGCCGGAACGGTTGAACAACCCGCAGTTCCGCGACGCGGTGTTGCCCGAGCTCGCGGCGGCCTGCGGGCTGCTCGTGGTCGACGAGGCGCACTGCATCAGCGACTGGGGTCACGATTTCCGACCCGACTTCCGGCGGCTGCGCACGCTGCTGCCCGAACTGCCGCCCGGCATCCCGGTGCTGGCCACCACCGCGACCGCGAACACCCGGGTGGTCGACGATGTCGCCGACGTGCTCGGGCTCGGCAATGCTGAGGTCCTGGTGCTGCGCGGCAGCCTGGACCGCGATTCGCTGCAGCTGGCGGTGCTGTCTCTGTCGTCGACGGCGCACCGGCTGGCCTGGCTGGCCGAGCACCTCGGCGCGCTCCCCGGTTCGGGGATCATCTACACGCTCACCGTCGCAGCGTCGCAGGACGTCGCCGACTACCTGCGCGAGCGCGGGCACGCCGTCGCGGCCTACTCGGGCCAGACCGACCCGGGCGAGCGCCTGGCGGCCGAGGACGACCTCATCGGCAACCGGGTGAAAGCGTTGGTGGCGACCTCGGCCCTGGGGATGGGCTTCGACAAGCCGGATCTCGGTTTCGTGATCCACTTCGGCGCGCCGTCCTCACCGATCGCCTACTACCAGCAGGTGGGCCGGGCCGGACGCGGTGTGGACAACGCCGAGGTGATTCTGCTGCCCGGTCCGGAGGATGCCGCGATCTGGGACTACTTCGCGTCCACGGGCTTCCCGCCGGAGGCGCAGGTGCGCGACACCCTGAGCGAGCTCGGCGAGGCGCCGCTGAGCACCGCCGCGCTCGAGGCGAGGATCCCGCTGTCCCGCGCCCGGCTGGAGTCGATGCTCAAGGTCCTCGACGTCGACGGCGCCGCCCGTCGGGTGGCCGGCGGCTGGGTCGCCACCGGTGCACCGTGGGAGTACGACGCGCCGCGATACGCGCGGGTCGCCCGGGTGCGCCGCGACGAGCAGCAGGCCATGCGTGACTACCAGGCCACCGACCGATGCCGGATGCGCTTCCTACGTGAGCAACTCGACGACCCCGGCGCCGCCGACTGCGGGCGCTGCGACAACTGCGGCGCGCTGACGCTGTCGGCTGGTATCGCCGACGCTGCGCTGTCGGCCGCGGGTGAGCGCTTGGACCGGCCGGGCATCACTGTCGACCCACGCCGGATGTGGCCGACAGCCATGCCGAGGCTCGGCATCGACGTCCGCGGCCGGATCGCCGCGGCCGAGCTGGCCGAGAGCGGCCGGGCGATCGCCAGATTCACCGACCTCGGCCTCGGCCAGCGGGTCCGAGGCCTCCTCGCGCCCGGCACCGCGGATGGGCCGGTGCCCGACGACCTCGTGCGCGCGGCGGTCCAGGTGCTCGCCGCCTGGGGCTGGCAACAGCGCCCCGAGGCCGTGCTGCACATCGGCTCGGTCAGCCGGCCGGTGCTGGTCGGCGACCTCGCCGCCCGGCTCGCGCAGCTGGGGCGCCTCGACGACCTGGGGGGCATCGCCCACCGCGGGCCGTCCGGCGACGGACGCTCCAACAGCGCGTTCCGGCTGCGCGACGTATGGCGCAGCTACGAACTGCCGCCCGACGTCGCCGACCGGGTCACCAGTCGCTCGATCCTGCTGGTCGACGACCGCACCGACACCGGGTGGACACTCACCGTCGTGGCCCGCCTGCTGCGCCGCGCCGGGGCAGCAGCGGTCTATCCGTTCGTCCTCGCGGCGACCGGCTGAGCGTCGTTAGTGCCAGTCGGTGCGGAACTCGACGTGCCGCGACCAGATCTTCTGGTAGCGGATGCCGTCGCGCGGGGTCGCGGCGGAGTACTGCTTGCCGTGCCCGGCGTAGATCGCGACGTGGTACGCGTAGCCGCCGCTCAGGTAGAACACGAGGTCACCCGGCCGGGCGGCCCGGCGCGAGATCTTGTGCATGTGCCGGGCGTGACGCTGCGCCTGGGCGCTGTGCGGCAGCCGCGCCACGTGCGCGGCCTTGTAGACGTATTTCACATAGCCCGAGCAGTCGAAACCGCGCCGCGGCGATGCGCCGCCGTAGACGTAACGCGCGTGATGCACGTACTTCTTCGCGATCTGCACGACACGTGTGCCTGCGGTCGGCCGGGCGGTGGCACCCGCCGGGATCGCTGGAACAAGGGACAGGCCGGTCAGCACGACCAGCACGAGCACAGCACGGCGCAGCACGCAAAAACTCCAATGAAGACTTCGTGATGAAAACGAGACCTCGGCGAGTATGCACACCCGATGAAGATCGGCCAAACCCGGATCATCGGCCGGCCAGCGACCATTGACGAAGCCGAGGGCACGCATGAGGCTGCTGAGGAGATCTTCCACGGCCCAGGGGCAGGTGCTGTCCGCGATCTTGAGGTAATCGCCGCCGCCGGCAACCTTTGCGACACCGCGCAACATCAAGTCGTGCGTGGTGTTCACAGCGAAGGGATCCCGGCCGTCTAAGCACACGACTGACACCGGTCCACCCGACGAGGGAATGGCGGCGAAGCGGTGCGCGCAACCGCCTACGCTGCGGGCATGGTCACGTGGCACCAGCTGGCGGCGGTCGCGGTGGCGACCGGCCTGCTCATCGTGATCCCGGGGCCGAGCGTGCTGTTCATCGTGGGTCGGGCGTTGACCCACGGCCGGCGGGTCGCGGTGGCGAGCGTGGTCGGCAACACCACGGGTTGTCTGTTGGTGGCGATGCTGATCGCGGTGGGTCTGGGCGAGGTGCTGCAGCGCTCGGAGACGGCGTTCCTAGTGATCAAGTTCGCGGGTGCCGCCTATCTGGTCTGGCTGGGCGTGCAGGCGCTGCGCAACCGGCGCCACCTGGTATCGGCCGGCGAGGCACCGTCGCCGCCGTCCGTTCCGGTCGCCGTGCGGACCGGTCTGATCGTCGGGCTGACGAACCCCAAAGCGTTCGTGATCATGGCCGCGATCGTGCCGCAGTTCGTCGATCGAACTGCGGGAAACGTCACAGCCCAACTGCTGCTCATCGCGTTGGTCCCGGTCTTGATCGGGTTCGTCAGCGACACCGCGTGGGCGCTGGCCGCCGGCACCGCTCGCGACATGCTGGCGGCCCGCGCCGACCGGGTTCGCACGCTCGGTCGCCTCGGCGGCGTGTGCATGATCGGCCTCGGCGTCACGGTCGCCGCCACCGGCAACCCCGGCTGAGCCGCGCCCGACACCCGCAGCCCCCCGGGACATTTGTCAGGGTTGATTCGGGGGTGAAACCCAATGGCGAGGATCAGCGTCCTCAGTCAGGGTTGAACGGACCCCGACAGACAGACGAGATGCAACGGAGTTCCGCATGAAGACGATCGCCCGATTCGCGATCGAGAAGCGCTGGTACGTGATTGCCGGCTGGGTCGCGTTCGTCGTGCTCACCCAATTGATCACCGGCAGCCTGGGTGGCGCGACCTACCGCGACACCTTCCGGTTGCCCGGCACCGAAACCGACAAAGTCGTCCACCTCCTCGACAAAGCCGGACAATCCCAGCAGAACGGTCTCACCGGTCAGGTCGTGCTGCACGCCAAGTCCGGCACTCTGGCCAACCCGCCCGTCGGGGCCGCCGACGCTTTCGCGCGGGTCTGCACCGCCGGCGCCGGGGTGGTGAACGTGTCCACACCGTGGCGCACGGTCACGTGTGCCGACGGCAAGGCCGTGACCGCCCCGGGCCGAGCCAACCTGCTCGACCGGGACAAGACGATCGCGATCGCGAACGTCACCTGGAAATCCGAGAAGTACGACCAGAAACAGTTCGACGCCGTCTACGACACCGTCAAGAAGCTGCGCAGCGACACCCTGCAGGTGGAGTTCACAGGTGAGCCGTTCCAGGGCCAGGACCAGAACCAGGAGGGCGTGCCGCCGGTCCTGCTCGGCTTCCTCGCCGCGCTCGTGATCCTCGCGATCGTGTTCCGCACCGTCGGCGCCACCCTGATGCCGTTGGCCAGCGCAGCCGCCGCACTCACCGCCGGGCTCGGCCTCATCGCGATGTTGAGTCATGCGATGGATGTCTCGAACATCACGCCGCAGCTGACCGAGCTGATGGTGATCGGCGTCGGCGTCGACTACGCGTTGTTCATCGTGACCCGCCATCGCCGCAACCTGCGGCGCGGGATAGAAGTGAACGACTCGATCACCTCGGCCATCAACACCTCCGGCCGGGCGGTGCTGTTCGCCGGCACCACTGTGTGCATCGCGATGCTGGGCCTGCTCGCGCTCGGCGTCGGGTTCTTCTACGGCATGGCCATCGGCACCGCGATCGCCGTCGGCCTGACGATGCTGGCCTCGCTGACCCTGCTGCCGGCCCTGCTCAGCTTCCTGGGTCTGCGGGTGCTCAGCCGCAAGCAGCGCCGCGAGGTCAGGGCGGGAGAGTTCGTCGACGTCGAGTCCAAGGGCTTCTGGGCCCGCTGGGCCGCGCTGGTCGCGAAGCGACGCGTCGCGCTGGGCCTGGTCGGCGCGGTGATCATCGTCGGGCTGGCGATCCCCTTCCTGTCACTGCGGCTCGGCCACGCCGACCAGGGCAACGACCCGGCCGGCACCACCACGCGCAAGGGTTACGACCTGATCGCCGAGGGCTTCGGGCCGGGCTACAACTCGACCCTGACCCTCGTGGTCAACGGGCCGAACGCGCAGGCCACCGCCACCAAGGTGGGCGAGGCACTCGCCCGCGTCAGCAACGTCGACACCCGCAGCATCTACGTGCCCGACAAGGGTCTGAGCCCGCAGCTGTCGATCGTCTCGTTCAAGTCACTGAGTTCGCCGCAGGACCAGAAGACCACCGATCTGGTCACGCACCTGCGTTCGGATGTGCTGCCGTCGCTGTACGAGGGCACCGGTGATCACGTGTACGTGTTCGGGCAAACTGCGACGCAAGTCGACTTCACCGATGTGCTCAGTGAGAAGCTGCCGTTGTTCATCGCCGCGGTGGTCGGGTTGTCGTTCCTGCTGTTGCTCATCGCGTTCCGCAGCCTGGTGGTCCCGCTGACCGCGGCCGTGATGAACCTGCTCGCCGCCGCCGCATCGTTCGGCGTGGTGGTCGCGATCTTCCAGTGGGGCTGGTTCTCCGACGCACTCGGCATCGGCACGGGCGGCCCGATCGAGGCCTGGGTGCCGGTGATGGTGTTCGCCATCGTGTTCGGGTTGTCCATGGACTACCAGGTGTTCCTGGTCAGCCGCATGCACGAGGAGTGGGTGCACACCCGCGACAACCGCAAGGCTGTGCAGGTGGGCCAGGCCGCCACCGGTGGCATCATCACCGCCGCGGCGATCATCATGATCGCGGTGTTCCTCGGCTTCGTGCTCGACCCGAACCGGGCGGTGAAGCTGTTCGGCCTCGGTTTGGCGAGTGCGGTGTTCATCGACGCGTTCGTGCTGCGCACCGTGCTGGTGCCGTCGTTGATGCACCTGCTCGGGCGCGCCAACTGGTGGTTCCCGCGCTGGATGGACCGGATCACGCCGCACGTGTCGGTCGACCCGGCCGACGACGCGCACACCCGCGCGGATCCGCACGACCTACCCGAGCGCGAGCTCACCCCCGCCTGATCCACCCCCAGCACTCGCCCCGGACGTCGACCGCACCGTCGACGCCGGGGCGAGTCCATGCTGCTGGTAGGAACGTGGCTATGAGTAAGTCCCACCCGCAGCAGTGGTCCGTGAACACCGACACCGAGCGCCCCGCGCCGGAGCTGGTCGCTGCGTTCGCCGAGTTCCCCACGACGCAGATCGCCGACTCCGGCGGCCCGGTCGGGGTGGTCGGCCCCGGCATCACGCGGGTGGCGGGCGGGCGCGAGCTGTGCGGGGTGGCGCTCACCCTGTGGATCAAGCCCGGTGACATCCTGTTCGTGCTCAAGGCACCGGATCTCGTCGAGTCCGGTGACGTGCTGGTGATCGACGGCGGCGCTCGCCTGGACGCCGCTGTCATCGGCGACATCCTCGGCGGCGCGATCCAACGCAACGGCGCGGTCGGGCTGGTGGTTGACGGCGTGGTGCGTGACACGGACGGGCTCGACCAGCTCGAGCTGCCGACCTTCGCCCGCGGCACCTACCCGACCACCGGTTCCAACGAGGGACCCGGCGCGCTGAACGTGTCGATCCAGTGCGGCGGCGTCGGGGTCGAACCCGGCGACATCGTCCGCGGCGACGCGAGCGGGCTCGTGGTGATCCCGCGCCGCGCGGCACAGCGGGTGCTCGAGCTCACCAAGGCCGTCGACGAACGCGAACGCGACTGGTCCGACGGTGTCGCCAACGGCACCCCGCTGAGCGCTACCCTCGGCATCGACGCCAAGATCGCCGCCCGCAACCAGGACGAGGAACCGGCACCCTGACCGGCGCTCACCAGTGGCTCGCCCATCCGCCTACGTGCTGATCAGTCGGCCTCGGGTGTGCGGCGGCGGGTGACGACGGGTCCAGGCCGCGTTTGCCGCGGTCAACTCGGCGATCAGGATGATCGCGGCGACGGCGGCCATGCGAGACGGCGCCCGGAGTAGCTGCCGAGTGCCACCGCGAACAGCAACGGATTGTCACCGCCGAGCGCGGCCGCGACGCTCACCGCGGCGCCGGTGGGACGAGCGGAATCACCGCGCCGAACGCGACCGCGGCCGCCATGCCCACCAGGTAGCCCAGGCCGAGCGCATCAGGCATCGAGGACTACCGTCTGTCCCGGCCGCAACGCGTGTACCCGGGTGGACATGCCCTGCTCGGCGATCGCGGTGGCGAAGTGCTGCGCAGGCAGTTCGAACCGCTCTCGGAAGCTGTTCGGCTGCAGCCGGCGCAGCCCTATGGGCCAGAAGGTGCCGTAGTGCACCGGCACGGCGTACCGGGCCTGTACCGCGGCGCAGGCCCGCGCCGCCTGGGCCGGATCGAGGTGTTCAGGCCCGAGCGTCGGCCCCCACCCGCCGATCGGCACCACGGCGAGGTCGACCGGTCCGAAGGCCTGCATGGCATCGAAGAGGCCGGTGTCTCCGGCGAACCAGACCCGCAGGCCGTCGTGTTCGAGCAGATAGCCGAGCGCGGGTCCGCACACCGGCGAGCCGCGCCACCGCCGCCCGTCGTGCCGTGCGGGCATCGCGCGGACCGAGACCTCGCCGACCTGTACCCAACCGTGCGGCGCCACCGCTTCGATGCGCCCGCCGGTCCAGCACCCGGCGGAGCGCACCAACTGCTCGGCGCCGGTCGGCAGCACCAGGGTGTCCGCCTCGACGCGGCGCAGCGACGGCAGGTGCAGATGGTCCAGGTGCAGGTGCGACACGAGTACTGCGTCGGCCGTCTGCGCACCGGGCGCCGGTGAACCGATCCGGCGCAGGTGCGCGAGCCGGTCGGTCAGCAGCGGATCGGTCAGCAGCCGCCGGCCGCCGATCTCGATCATGGCGGTGGCGTGCCCCCACCAGGTGACCCGCACGCTCACGCGGCACCAGCCGCGTTCGCGCGCTGATCGGCAGGAGCCGGATCGGCCCGCAGCCCGAGCCCCGTGAGCCGCTCGAGCAGCATCCGGTGGACGTCGGGCCCGGACAGCTCGCGATCGGCCGGCGGCGCCCAGGCGGCCGGCGTGACCAGCACGGCGCGGTCCTGCCCCCCGCCGGCGCCGCCGTGTGAACCGACGAGCTCCTCGAACGCGACGACCTCCCCGAGATGCGAGTCGTAACTGCCGAGCACGACGAGATCGCCGACGTGCGCGCGGGTGTCGAGCTGGGCCAACGCAGCGGGCGCCTGCGGTCCGTACGCGGCGAGCGGGTCGCCGCCCGCGCCGCCGGTCGTCCCCGCTGGTGTCACGACCCGCCAGCCGTCCGCGCCGAAGGCGAGCAGCTCACCGTTGGCGCAACGCGCGAGCACGACACCGATCTCGGGCAGCGCGCGCAGCCCGTCGAGCAAGCGCGGATGCGCGGCGCGGACGACGTCGACGTCGACGCGACCGGCGATGTCGGGCAGGTAGATGTGCGCCAGGCTGCCGCTCGCGGCGACCACCGGACGCGATGAGCGGTGCACGTGGTCGCGCTGCCCCGGACCGAGGTTGACGCTCGCGCCCGCGGACTCCTGTGTGCTGCGCCCGTGCAGCGCGCGCCGCGCAGCCTCGCCGGTCATCGTCGCCTGCCGCGCCGCGCTCGTGAGCAGCACGTTGGCCGGGCCCCAGCGCTCGGCCGGCTCGGCGTCGGCCGAGCCGACGCCGACCTGGTCCGGCTCCTGCGTGCCCGCGAGGTTCGCCACCACCTGGTCCAGGCTGCAGCCGACCGACTGTGGGAACGGCTCGCCCTGCGCCTGCCCGTGGTCGGAGAGCACGACGATCTCATAACGCCGGTTCATCTCGCCGATGACCTGCTCGAACAGCCGCAGCACATTGTCGATGCCGTCGAGCGTGCGGATCGACTCGGCGCGGTACGGCCCGGCGTGGTGCGCGACCTCGTCGTAGTCGACGAAGTCGACGTAGACCACCGGCGCACCGCGGGCCAGGAAGTCGGCGACCACCGACACCGACAGGTTGCGCAGCAGCACCGTGGTCACCGCGCGCAGCGCCACGAAGACCGAGCGGCGCCGCACCCGGGGGCGCACGTCGCGCCGCTGCTGGCGACGACCCTGCTGCAGCTCGATGATCATCTCGACGACCATGAGGAGGAAGGAGCCCACGAGTCCGCTACGCATCGTCACGAACGCGGCGACCCGGCGGCGCGCGGGCGTGTCCAACCGAGGATCGCTCATGGTGAGCACGCGCAGCGGCGCATCCCCGCTGAACAGGTTCGACACGCTGACGCCACCGTCGGCAAGCAACCCGCGCCCGTCGGAGAGCCGGCGCTCGACGACTGCCGCGTCGCGCGGGTGGTTGGCGACCATGATCCGGCGAGTCGACTTCTCATACCACCGAAAGCCCGGCACCTGGTGGGTGTCACCGTGCAGCAGGACCGCCTGACCGGCCGGTGTAGTGGCCGGCGTGCCGGTGTGCCAGGAGGTGAGGCGGTGCGATCCCGAGCGCAGCCAGCGTGAGATCGTCGGTGCGGCGCCCGCGGTCATCGCCTGCCGCAGCACGTCCTCGCCCAGCCCGTCGATCTGGACGACGAGCAGCCCCGGCTCGCCGACCGCGCTCGGCTCCAGCTTCGCGGAGCGACTCGCCGCGCGCATCACCCGGGCCAGGAACGCGTCGTCACTGCCGACATCGAAGACGTAGTTGACGAGCGCGGCGATCGCTGCGGCCACCCAGGATGCGACCAGCACCTCGGTGAACGACCCGGACGTGACGTTGGGCGCCAGTTCGAGCGCGAGGTCGAGGATGACGGCCTGGGTGAGCAACCCGGCGAGGAACAGCCCGACCGCGCCGAACAGCACCGCGACACCGAAGATCAGCGGACGCACCACCAGGCCGACGGCGAACACGGTCACGACGAGTACCAGGACCGACATCGGCCCCGACGCGTGCAGGGACGCGAACAGCCACAACATGCCGCCCAGGGCCAGGAACGAGGTCACCGTGGCCCGCACGTAGCCGCGCAGCCGATGCCGGTCCGGCCGCCAGGCCGCCGCCAGCCGGGCGGCGAGCAAGGCGCGGTGCCGCCACGATCCGACCTGCACCGCACCTCCGACCCGCTTCCGGGTGCCCATTGTCCCGATCGTCGAACATCGGTGCGCTCGCGGACAGGTGCAACCGGTCGGGCGCCGGCGCGCCGCGCTGTAGCAGGATGACACCCGACCCGAGTGGAGATGAGGGCACGCATGCCGTTCTCGATGCCCACTCTCGTCCTGGTGCCGCTGATCGCCGCCGCCGCGCCGTTGCTGTCGTCGGCGATCCAGCGGTGGCTGCGGGTCCCGCTGGTCGTGTTCGAGATCGTGCTGGGCATCGTCCTGGGTCCGGCAGTGATCGGGTGGGTCGAGCCGGATGCGTTCATGGGGCTGCTGGCGAACTTCGGGCTGGCCATGCTGTTCCTGCTCGCCGGCTACGAGATCGACTTCGGGCGCATCCGGGGCCGACCGCTGCGTCGCTCGGTGCTGGGCTGGCTGCTCTCGCTGATTCTCGGCGTCGGTCTCGGCGTGCTGTTCGCGCCGAACGCGACCGCCGGGGTGTTCGTGGGTATCGCACTCACCAGCACCGCGCTGGGCACGATCTTGCCGGTGCTGCGCGACGCCGGTGAGGCGCAGACCGCGTTCGGCACCGCGGTGCTCGCGATCGGCGCGGCCGGCGAGTTCGGGCCGCTGATCGCGATCGCGCTGTTCCTCAGCGGTCGCGCGCCCGGTCGGGCGAGCGTGATCCTGATCGGTTTCGCGCTCGTGATCGGGCTCGGGGTCTGGGCGACAGCCGGGCGTGCATATCCGCGGCTGCATCGGCTGATCGAGGCCACCCTGCACACGAGTGGGCAGTTCGCGGTGCGGCTGGTGATCCTGTTGCTGGCCGCGCTGGTGGCGCTGGCCACCTCACTGGGGTTGGACATGCTGCTCGGGGCGTTCTCGGCGGGCGTGCTGCTGAACCTGCTGATGGCCTCGTCGGACCCCGGCGCCAGGCGCTACGTCGAGACCAAGCTCGACGCTGTCGGCTTCGGCTTCCTGGTGCCGATCTTCTTCATCAACACCGGCATCACCTTCGACCTCGACGCCCTGCTGCACGATGCGCGCTCGCTGGTCCTGCTGCCGGTGATCCTGGTGCTGTTCGTCGTGGTGCGCGGTCTGCCGGCCACGCTCGCCGCACCGCCGGGAGCGGGCATCTCGGAGAAGATCGCGATCGCGCTGTTCGGGGCCACCGGCTTGCCGATCATCGTCGCCGTCACCACGATCGGCATCGACAGCGGCGTGCTGGGATCCTCGACGGCGGCCGCACTCGTCGGCGCCGGGATGCTGTCCGTGCTGATCTTCCCGCTGCTCGCGCTGCGGCAGCGGCGGGCCACGACTTCGGCATAGCGGGATACAGATCGCTGGCCACCGACCCGGATCGCCGCCTACCGCTGGGACCGCCCGGCGAGGCGGCGGGCCATCGCGCAGCTCACGCACGGCGTGGCGGAGGACGCGATTCGCCACCGGCCGCTGATCGACGACGTGTTCGGTGAGTGGTCGCCGGGTGTGACCCGGGTTTCGAATCGCTGTGCTGCGCCGATCCGTCGGAGCATGATGGACGGATCCGAGGTGAGGAGACTCGATGGGGACCGGCACCGCCGTTCTGCACGAGGTCCGTCCGGGCGCGTACGCGGCGCTCGAGTCGGCGTACGCCGAGGCCGTCGCGGCCTGCCCGCCCGGCCTGCTGGAGCTGTGCGGCGCGCGGGTACGCATGCTGGTCGGTGGCGTCCCGGAAGCGGCTGACGACCCGAAGATCGCGGCAGTTGCCGACTACGCCTCGTCGCCACTGTTCAGTGACCTGGAACGGTGCGCGCTGGAGTTCACCGAGCAGTACGTCATGGACGTCGCCGGTACACCCGACGACCTCGTGGCCGACTTGGAGCGGCATCTCGGCTCAGCCGGTGGGTACGGGTTCGTGATGGGTCTCTACGTCGTCGACCAACGCGAGCGCCTCGACGTGACAGCGGCGATTCATCCTGGCGGGCGGTCATGACCTCGAGTGCTCCGGTGCGCGGCCCGCGGCTGACGCTGCCGGCCGACGGCTCGTCGCACAAGACGTTGCGGCCGGCGCTGTCCGAGGCACTCATGCAGGTGCAGGCTGCGGTCATCCGCGACTGCGTGCTCGACCCGGTGACGATGGAACTCGTGCGCATCCGGTGTGCGCACGTGCACGACTGCCGGGTGTGCAGCTACGTCCGGCTACGCCCGGCGCTCGAAGCCGGCGCCGACGAGGACGTGCTCGCTCAGGTCGATCACTACGAGAACAGTGACCTCGACGAGCGGCACAAGGTGGTGCTGCGGCTGGCCGACGCGCACATCTTCGGCAGCCCTGCCCCCGGGTTGTCCGAGCAGGTCGCGGCGTACCTGACGCAGCAGGAGGCGACCGACGTCGTGTTGCTCGTCGCCAAGTGCAGCTACCAGAAGTCCCTCGTCGCGCTGGGCCTTGACGCGCCGGGCAGCTACGCGTGGTTCGAGTTCGACCAGGAGACGGGGCGCAACATCGCGGTGTCGTAGAACCGCCTACTACGAGCGGTACGGCCGCATGACCTCGATCGCGAACTGCTCCATGTTCTCGAGCTGTGCGGGCATCGGCCCGAACGGGTCGGCGGTGAAGCCGTGCACGAGTTGGTCCATGCCGGCCCTCTCGTATTCGCCGACGCCTTCGAACGCGGCGCCTTCGGTCAGCATCATCGGCTGGTAGTCGTACAGCTCGAGCCCCTGCGCGTCATTGCCCACCTGCGTGTCATTGCCCACCCGCTGCGCCTCACTGCCCATTTGCGCGCGGACGGGCGCGATCTCATCGACGCCGGTGAGAATCCGGAACAACCCGTCGTAGCGCGCACCGCGCTTGAGTGCGCGAGCTCTCGTGCCACAACCGATCATCGGGAACCGGGGCTGCTGCCGCGAGGTCGGGTACAGCGCCACCGGGTCGAAATCGGCGTGGGCGCCGTGGAATGCCACCGTGCCGCCTCGGCAGGCCCGGTCGAAGACTTCCAGATACTCGTCCAGCACGCGCCGCGTGCCTCGAAGGGCAGGCCGAGGATCTCGAATTCCTCGCGCCACCAACCTGATGCGAACCCGAGCTCGAAGCGACCCGCCGATACCTGATCGATGCTCGCCAGTGCCTTGGCCGTCGGCAGCGGTGCCCGCAGCGGCACGACGAGCGTCGAGGTCCCGATCCGGATCGTGTCCGTCGCGGTCGCCAACATGGCCATGACGACGAGCGGGTCGTGGACGTCGGCATCCGCAGGCAGCGGCCAGGGTGCGCCGCCGATCGGGTAGTAGGAACGCTGCTCGCGCAACGGCGTGACAACGTGATCGTTGATCCAGACCGCGTCGAAGCCCAACTCCTCCGCTCGGCGGGCGACGGTGATCATCGACTCCGGCCCATTGCCCGCACCGCGGACCCCCATGTCCCACACCTGTACGCCGAACTGCCTGTGTCCTCCTGATTCGGTGTGGTTCATCGCGTCGAGCCGGACCGGGCCGTGGAAACACTACCGAGCGCGTCCCGCAGGTAGGCAGCGGTGCGCAGGGAGATCATGCAGGTTCAGTACCGTCCGCCCACGACCTGGTCGTCAAGCGCGTCGAGGACGGCGAGGTCGTCGGCGCGCAGCTCGACGTCGGTGGCCCCGGCGTTCTCCTCCAGATAGCGGATGCGTTTGGTACCCGGGATCGGCACGAGTGCGACGCCGAGCACCGACGCGCGGCCCTGCACCCACGCGAGCGCCACCTGGGCCGCAGTGGCCCCGGACCGCCGCGCGACCTCGATCACGGCGTCGACGAGCGCCCGGTTCGCGTCAAGGGTGTCGGGCTGGAACCGCGGCAGCCGGGCGCGTTGATCGCGGTCGCCGATGGTCGCGCCGCGCAGCGCGCCGGTCAGGTATCCACGGCCCAGCGGCGCGAACGGCACCAGCGCCACGTCCAACTCGCGCAGGGCCGCCAGCACCGTGGTCTCCGGGTCGCGCGTCCACAGCGAGTACTCGCTCTGCACCGCGGTGATCGGGTGCACCCGGTAGGCCCGGCGCAACAGCTCGTCGTCGACCTCGGACAGGCCCAGGTAGCGCACTTTGCCCTGCTGCACGAGTTCGGCCATGGCGCCGACCGTTTCCTCGATCTCGGCGTCCTCGGGTGGGCGGTGCAGGTAGTACAGGTCGATCATCTCGACCCCGAGACGCAGCAGCGAGTCCTCGCAGCACGCCCGCACGTACTTGGCCTGGCCGTGCACCTTGCGTTTGCTGGATTCGACGTCGCGTTCGATGCCGAACTTCGTCGCGAGCTGCACCTGGTCGCGCCGGTCGTGGATCGCACGCCCGACCAACACCTCGTTGTGGCCCTGGCCGTACACGTTGGCGGTGTCCAGGAACGTCACGCCGAGCTTCGATGGCCCGGTGGATGGTGGCGATCGACTCGTCCCAGTCGGCCCGGCCGTAACTCTGGCTCATCCCCATGCAGCCCAGGCCCTGCTCGGACACCCGCAACCCGCCGATATCGATCGTGTTCATCGACTGAGTATCGCGGGGTCGGGATCGTGATCACACGTGCGATCTTGATGCTCGTGGCGTGCCATGCACTCTCGTGAGCATCATGATCGGTCCGGGGCTGTGGCACGATCGAAGCGATGACGAGCAGACCCGGCGAGGCACACCAGCTGCGCGACCTCGCGCTGCTGCGCCGGGTCCGCGACCGGATCGACCGTGAGTACACCCAACCGCTCAACGTCGAGGTGCTCGCCCGCGGCGTGAACATGTCGGCGGGGCATCTGAGCCGCCGGTTCCGGCTCGCCTACGGGGAGTCGCCGTACAGCTATCTGATGACCCGGCGGATCGAGCGGGCCATGGCGCTACTGCGGCGCGGCGATCTCAGCGTTACCGAGGTGTGCTTCGCGGTGGGATGTTCGTCGCTGGGCACGTTCAGCACCCGGTTCACCGAGCTCATCGGCGTGCCGCCCAGCGTCTACCGGCAGCAGGCGGCCGATGCGACGGCGGGCATGCCGGCCTGCGTCGCGAAACAGGTCACCAGACCGATCAGGATTCGAGAAGCGCAGCCGGTAGAGGCCGAACTAGCGTGACCGGCATGAACCTCACCATCCACTCGGCCATGCTTCCGCACGACGACCCGGACGCCTCGCTGGCCTTCTACCGTGATGCGCTCGGCTTCGAGGTCCGCAACGACGTCGAGTACCGCGGCCTGCACTGGATCACCCTCGGCCCGATGGATCAGCCCGGAACGTCGATCGTGCTGTACCCGCCGAACGCCACGCCCGGCATCACCGACGACGAGCGCCGCACCATCGCCGAGATGATGGCCAAGGGCACGTTCGCCAGCATCAACCTCGCCACGAAGGACCTCGACGGCGTGTTCGAGCGCCTGCAGGCCAGCAACGCCGAGGTCGTGCAAGAGCCGACCGAGCAGCCCTACGGTGTCCGCGATTGCGCATTCCGCGACCCGGCGGGCACCCTGATCCGTATCAACGAGGAGCGCTGATGAGCCCCGCCGTCCGGAGTGTGGTGGTCCCCGTGTCGAACCTGGACGCCGCGAAGCGCGTGTACACCGCCCTGCTGGGCAACCCGCACACCGACCAGTCGTACTACGTCGGTTACAACGTCGACGGTTTCGAGGTCGGCCTCAACCCGGCCGGCGAAGGCGGCGGCCCGGTGGCCTTCGCCGACGTCGACGACCTGGACGCGACGCGCGAGACCCTGTTGGCCGCCGGCGCCTCCGAACGCGACGCCCCGCGCCAGGTGGCGCCCGGCGTGCGGGTGTGCGTGCTGGCCGATCCCGACGGCAACCCGATCGGCCTGCGCGGGAAGTGAGCAAGGCCGCCGACTCCCACGACCTGATCCGGGTCCACGGCGCCCGGGTCAACAACCTCAAGGACGTCAGCGTCGAGATCCCGAAGCGCCGTCTGACGGTCTTCACCGGGGTGTCCGGCTCGGGCAAGAGCTCGCTGGTGTTCGGCACGATCGCCGCCGAATCGCAGCGCTTGATCGACGAGACCTACAGCGCATTCGTACAGGGGTTCATGCCGACGCTCGCTCGCCCCGAGGTCGACGTGCTGGACGGGCTGACGACCGCGATCCGCGTCGACCAGGAGCGGATGGGCTCCGACGCCCGCTCCACCGTCGGCACCGCCACCGACGCCAACGCGATGCTGCGCATCCTGTTCAGCCGGCTGGGTAAACCGCACATCGGCTCGCCGCAGGCCTTCTCATTCAACGTCGCGTCGATCAGCGGCGCCGGCGCGGTCACCGTGCAGAAGGCCGGCCGCACCACCAAGGAACGCCGCAGCTTCAGGATCCTGGGCGGCATGTGCCCGCGCTGCGAGGGCAGGGGCTCGGTGACCGACTTCGACCTGAGCGCGCTCTACGACGAGACGAAGTCGCTCAACGAGGGCGCGCTCACCATTCCCGGCTACAGCATGGAGGGCTGGTACGGCCGCATCTTCACCGGCTGCGGCTTCTTCGATCCGGACAAGCCGATCAAGAAGTACACTAAGCGCGAGCTCAATGACTTGCTGTACAAGGAGCCGACCAAGATCAAGGTAGACGGGATCAACCTCACCTACGAGGGCCTCGTCGTCAAGATCCAAAAGTCGATGCTCGCCAAGGATGTCGACTCGTTGCAGCCGCACATCCGTGCGTTCGTCGAGCGGGCGATCAGCTTCACCACCTGCCCCGAGTGCGGCGGTAGCCGGCTGAGCAGCGAAGCCCGCTCGTCGAAGATCAACGGCACGAACATCGGCGAGGCGTGTGCGATGCAGATCAGTGACCTCGCCGAGTGGGTCCGCGGCATCGACGAACCCTCGGTGGCGCCACTGCTCGACGCGCTGCAGCAGACGCTGGACTCCTTCGTCGAGATAGGGCTGGCGTACCTGTCGCTCGACCGGCCGTCCGGCACACTGTCCGGCGGTGAGGCACAGCGCACGAAGATGATCCGGCAGATCGGCTCCTCGCTCACCGACGTCACGTATGTGTTCGACGAGCCCACCACCGGTCTGCATCCGCACGACATCGCCCGGATGAACAAGCTGTTGCTGCAGTTGCGCGACAAGGGCAACACCGTGCTCGTGGTCGAACACAAGCCGGAGACGATCGTGATCGGTGACCACGTCGTCGATCTCGGCCCGGACGCCGGGACCGCTGGTGGCCAGGTGGTCTTCGAGGGCACCGTCGCGGGATTGCGCCGCAGCAAGACTCGCACCGGTCGGCACCTCGACGACCGCGCGCAGCTGAAGCCGCGGGTGCGCGAGCGCACCGACGTCCTCGAGGTGCGCGGTGCCGGCCTGCACAACCTGTGCGACGTCGACGTCGACATCCCGCTCGGTGTGCTGGTCGTCGTCACCGGTGTCGCCGGCTCCGGCAAGAGCTCGCTGATCCACGGCTCGGTGTCCGGTCGCGTCGGCGTGGTGGCCGTCGACCAGACCGCGATCCGCGGCTCCCGGCGCAGCAATCCGGCGACCTACACCGGGCTGCTCGACCCGATCCGCAAGGCGTTTGCGAAGGCCAATGGGGTGAAACCGGCGCTGTTCAGCGCGAACTCGGCTGGGGCGTGTCCGAACTGCAACGGCGCCGGCGTCATCTATACCGACCTGGCGATGATGGCCGGCGTCGCGGCGCCCTGTGAGGTGTGCGAGGGGAGACGGTTCGACGCCTCCGTCCTGGAGTACACCTTCGGCGAGAAGGACATCAGCGAGGTGCTCGCGATGCCGGTGGACGAGGCGGTCGAGTTCTTCGCCGACGGCCCGGCAACGGTGCCGGCCGCGCACGCGATCCTCGTACGTCTCGCCGATGTCGGGCTCGGCTATCTGAGCCTCGGGCAGCCGCTCACCACGCTGTCCGGCGGGGAGCGGCAACGCCTCAAGCTGGCTACGCAGCTGGCCGAGAAGGGCGTGGTCTATGTGCTTGACGAGCCGACCACCGGCCTGCACCTGGCCGACGTCGAGCAACTGCTCGGCCTGCTGGACCGCCTCGTCGACGCCGGCAAGTCGGTCATCGTGATCGCACACCACCAGGCGGTCATGGCGCACGCCGACTGGATCGTCGACCTCGGTCCCGGCGCCGGGCACGACGGCGGCCGGATCGTCTTCGAGGGCACGCCGGCCGATCTCGTCGCAGCTCGCTCGACGCTCACCGGCGAACACCTCGCCGAATACGTCAGCGGGACATGAGGTCGGCGACGGCCGCGATGCCGCTGCAGATCACGCGCACCCCAATGTTTCCGAAACAGAAATTCAGCTGTGGTTGGTCCGCCGCGCTGTCGGATCGCGCGCCGTCGCGACCAGAGTCGCGGTGTCGGTGCCGGGGTGCCGCAGGCGGCCTACTCCCGACGCAGCGGGGCGAGCGCGCTCGTGAGCGGCAAGGACGCGACCAGCAACACGCCCACGGCCAGCAGCGCGCTGAGCACCGTGAACTGGTTGCCGAGGAAGCCGAGCAGGGGCGGTCCGCTGAGGAAGCCGCAGTAGCCGATCGACGCCACCACGCGACACCCGGGCGGCCGCAGCCGCCGGGTCGTCTGCGGCGGCGCTCATGCCGACCGGGAACCCGAGTGAGACGCCGGCACCCCACAGCAGCGCACCGACGAACGCGAGCCGCACGAACGGGCTGAAGCACGAACAGCAGCACGCCGGCGATGCCGAGCACCGCCAGGGCGCGCAGCAGCCACACCCGCCCGTAGCGTTCGAGCAGGCCCGGGCCGAACCAGCGGGCCGCCGTCATCGCGGCCAGGAACGCCGCGAAGCCGAGGGTGCCGATCGCGGCCGGCGCGCCGTAGCCGTCGATCAGCGCCACGCTGATCCAGTCGTTGCCCGAGCCCTCGGCGAACACGAACGCCAGCACGAACAGACCGATCAGCAGCGTGCGCGGTTCACGCCAGCGCCGCAGCGCACTGTGCCGCGACGACTCGCCGGTCCGGGCCTGCTCTTGCGGCGAGTCGTCGGTGTCCGGCACGAAGCTGCGCACCGAGAGCGGAACCACGATGCGCACCAGACCGGCGACGATGAGCAGGTGCGCCGTCACCGGCACGCCAGTGGCGACCGCCAGGCGCGCCGAGCAGCGCGCCGGCCACGGTGCCGACGCTGAACCCGGCGTGAAAACGGGGCATGATGGCGCGCCCGATCCGCCGCTCGACGGTGGCGCCCTGGACGTTCATCGCGACGTCCCAGGTGCCGTTGGCGAACCCGGCGATGAACAGCCCGATCAAGACGGGCACCACGCCGGACAGGTAGCCCAGCGCGACGATCACGAACGCGACGCTGAGCAGCGCCGAGGTGCAGGCGACCGCACGCATCGACCCGAAGCGGTGCACGACGACGCCGGCGAGCGGCAATGCGATCAACGAGCCCACCGCGATGGCCAGTAGGACCAGACCCAGCGAGGCCGGTGTCAGGTCCAGCCGGTCACGCACCTGCGGGATGCGCGAGGCCCAGCTGGCGAAGGCGAAGCCGGACCCGATGAAGGCGATGTAGGTCGCGCGGCGGGCCGCGTCCACGGCGCGCGTCGACGGCAAGGCATCGACTTCGGTGAAACTCATGACTCCGGTTCCGGATCAGTCCTCGACGGTGAAGGTCGTCGTCAGGTGTGCGGTTGAGTCGCCGCCGACCCAGACGTCGAAGATAGCCGCATCGATCACCCAGTCGCGCGCGGCGGCATTCCAGTAGCGCAGCTCGTCGGGTCCGAGCTCGATCTCGACGGTCCGGGTCTCGCCCGGGGCAAGGGTGATGCGCACGAAGCCCTTGAGCTCGCGCACCGGCCGGGCGGCTGTCCCGTATCGCTGGTGCAGATAGAGCTGCACCACCTCGTCGCCGGTCACCGCGCCGGTGTTGGTGACGTCGACCGAGGCGGTGAGGGTGTCGCCGACACCGATCGCGGCGCGGTCGAGGCGCAGGTCCGAGTACGCGAACGCGGTGTAGCTGAGCCCGTGCCCGAACGGGTACAGCGGACTGCTCGGCTCGTCCCAGTACCGCTCGTGCTGGTGCGCGGGGTCGTGCGAGGTGGTGTGCGAGTAGATGACCGGCACCTGCCCGACCGACCGCGGCCAACTGAACGGCAGCTTGCCGCCGGGGGAGACGTCGCCGAAGAGCAGCTCGGCCACCGCGGTGCCGCCCTGGGTGCCCGGATACCAGATGTCGAGGATGGCCGGCACCTGTCGGTCGGCCCACCGCAGGTCCAGCGGGCGGCCGTTCATGACGAGCAGCACGACCGGTGTGCCGGTGGCCACCAACGCTTCGAGCAGCTCCTGCTGACGGCCCGGCAGGTCGAGTGTCGAGCGGGCCGCCTGCTCGCCCACCAGATTCTGCCATTCGCCCACCACGAGCACCGCGACGTCGCTGGTGCGGGCCAGGTCGACCGCGCGCTGCAGTTCGGCGGTGTCGTCGAAGTCCTCGGGCTCGGCGGGCCGGTTGCCGCCGTGCTGGTCGAAGATCGACGCCGTAGGGCGTTGCGCCGGACGCACGCCGGGCGCGTAACGGACGTCGACGGCGTCGCCGACCCGGCGCTCGATGCCGTGGCGGACGGTGACGGTCTCGTCCAGGTCGAACGCGAACGACCACGGCCCGAGGCTGTCGCGCTTGGAATCGGCCAGCGGGCCGAGCACGGCGATCGAGGCCAGCCGGTTCGCGTCGAGCGGCAGCGTCGCGTCCTCGTTGCGCAGCAGCACGGCCGAGCGCTGGGCCGCAACCCTGGCGGCCGCGCGGTGCGCCGGGTCGGCGAGTACCGCGCGGGCTTCGTCCTCGTCCACGTAGGGCGCATCGAGCAGCCCGAGTCGGACCTTGAGCTCGAGGATGCGGCGCACGCTCTGGTCGAGGGTCTGCTCGTCGAGCCGGCCGACCGCGACGGCCTCTGGCAGGTGGGCGAACGCCGGGTCGGCGATCGCCATCTCCATGTCCACGCCGGCGTTCAACGCACGGGCGCCGGCGTCGGTGAGGTCGGCCGCGAAGCCGTGGGTGCGCAGGTTGTGCACGGCGTGCGCGTCGCTGACGACGAATCCGTCGAAGCCCCAGGTTCTGCGCAGCACCTCGTCGACGAGCCAGGCACTGCCGGCGGCCGGGATGCCGTTGAGGGTCATGTACGCGGTCATGATGTTCGCCGCGCCGGCCGCGACAGCAGCTCGAAAGGGCGGCAGGTACACGTTCCACAGCTCGGAGTCGGACAGGTTGACCTCGTCGTAGTCGCGCCCGCCGAGCGCGGCTCCGTATCCCGCCAGGTGCTTCGGGCCGGCGAGCACGCGTTCGGGCGCCCCGCGCGACGGCCCCTGGAAACCGCGCACCTGCGCGGCGGCCACGGCGGCACCGAGATAGGGGTCCTCGCCGGCGCCCTCGATGATGCGACCCCAGCGTGGGTCGCGGGCGATGTCCACGTTCGGCGCGAAGGTCCAGTGGATGCCCACCGCGCGCGCCTCGCGCGCGGCGACCGCCTGGCCCGCCTCGATCAGCGCCAGATCCCATGACGCGGCCATGGCGATCGGCACCGGGAAGATCGTCCGCAGCCCGTGGATCACGTCGAAGCCGATCAACGCCGGGATCTGCAGGCGATTGCCTTCCACTGTCAGCCGCTGCAAACGGTTGATCTGGGCCGGGTCGCTGAGGAAGAGCAGCGAGCCGACCTCGCCGCGCGCGAGCGCCGTCTCGACGATCGCGCCCTGCGCTGAGGGCAGCAGATGAGCGCTGTCAACGTCCGCGTCGCCGTCGTCCAGCAGACCGAAGTAGAAGTACTGGGTCAGCTGTCCGGCCTTCTCGGCGAGGCTCATCCGAGCGAGCAACGTGTCGACGCGTTCGGTCACCGTCTGCTGGGCCGAGTTCGTGAGGACGGACATGGATCTCCCTGCAGCATCGGTTTGATCGTAAGCTGACTCGTGTAAGTTACCACCTCAACGTCGTTATTTTCAGCCTTGACGCAAGTCGATTGTGAGGACTTCCATGGCCCGCCGACCGACCAGCGCCGACGTCGCGCACCGGGCCGGCGTGTCGCGAGCCACGGTCAGCTACGTGCTGAACGATGTCGCCCACCAATCCATCTCGGACGCGACCCGGCAGCGGGTGCTGGCGGCGGCCGCCGAACTCGACTACACGCCGCACGTCGCGGCACAGACCCTGCGGGCGGGGGAGTCGAAGCTGGTGCTGTTCATCAACACCGGCGTCCCGTACGGCACCAACCTGTCGACGATGGTCGCCGCCCTGGCCTCCGACGTCGCCGCCAGCGGTCGTTCGCTGGTGCTGTGGCAACAGCAGGACCCGAACGACCTGGCCGCGACGCTGTCGCACCTGCAGCCGGTCCTGGCGATCGCGCTGGGTGAACTGAACTCGGTGCAGCGCGCCCTGCTCGCGCGCTCGCACGTGCCGTGTGTGCAGACCGTCGGGGACCGCCGTCGAGGCGATCCGAGCACGGAGCTGCAGATCAGGCACCTCGTCGAGACCGGGCACCGGCGCCTCGGCTACGTCACCACGGACGAACCGGCGCTCGCCCTGTTCGCCCGGCCCCGCCTCGCTGCAGCGCGGACCACGTGTGCACGGCTCGGCCTCGAGCCGCCGGCGGTGACCGAGCTCCCCGCGCTCGACGTCATCTCGCCGGCGGAGTTGGGCGTCGTGCTGGGGGAGTGGGCGGCCCTTCCCGACCCGGTCACGGCGATCGCCTGCTACAACGACGTTTGCGCCGCCGCCTGTTTGAGTGCCGCCGCCCGGGCGGGGTTGGCCGTGCCCACTGACCTCGCCGTGATCGGGATGGACGACGAGCCGATGAGCGCGTTCCTGCGCCCGTCGCTCACCACCGTGCGCCTGGACATGACCGACTTCGCGCACCACCTGTGGGCGAGGTCGCGCGCGGTTCTTGAGGGTGCTCCGGCGCCGCGATTGCCGGCCGCGCGGTGGGTGAGTCTGGTGCAACGGGACAGCGGCTGATCTGCTGCCGGCGGCTGCTACGGTCGCAAAGCCGACCACGCGTTGCGACGGAGAAGACACTGCAGACCTACCGTCGCGACACCGCGACCTGGATCGCGTTCGCGGCGCTGTTCGCGTTCGGGATCCTCAACGCGATGCTGGGCCCGGTGCTGCCCTACCTTCGGCAGACCGAGCACACCTCCTACGTCGCCGGCGCCCTGCACCAGGTCACCTTCGCCATCGGCGGCATGACCGCTGGCATCCTGGCGATCCACTCCGGCGCACCGCGCCGGCGCACGATCGCGCTCGGCCTCGCCGGCGCTGCGGCGGCCGGGCTGCTGCTGGGCTACGGCGACACGTTCGCGATCACCACCACCGCGACCTTCCTGATCAGTGCATTCGCCACCACGGCGCTGATCCGGGTCTGGGCGCTGCTCGCCGATCTGCATCATCGGCACCGGGCGGTGGCGATGACCGAGGGGGAGATCAGCGTCAGTCTCGCCGGGATCGCCATGCCGGTCGTGGTGAGCGTGTGTGCGGCCACGGCGCTCGGCTGGCGCTTCTCGTTCGTCATCGCGTTCGTCCTGGTCCTGGCTGCGGCCGTCGCGGTGGCCGTGGTGCGGATGCCGGACGTGCCCCGGCCGCCGCGGACCGCCCAGGGCAGCGGCCACGAGCGTCGGCACTCGCCGCGACACACGCTGGTCACGATCTTCGCTGTGGTGGGTATGGAGTTCACGCTCAGCTTCTGGGCCGCCAGCTACCTGCACGACGACGTCGGAATCTCCCAGGACGCCGCGGTCGCGCTGGTGAGCGTCCTGTACGCCGCCAACCTCGTCGGCCGGGTGGTGGTGAGCCGGTTGGCCCGGCGACTGCCGACGCCCGTGGTGCTCGAGTTGTCGCTCACCACAGCCCTTGCCGGTACGCCGATCCTGCTGGCCGCCAACGGGCTGGTGTTGGCCGGCATCGGGTTGTTCGTCGCCGGCGTCGGGATCGGCGGCGCGTTCCCGCTCGCCTCTGCACTCCATGTCGCGGCGAGCGGCCGCACCGCCGACCACGCGCTGGGTCAGACGCTCACCGTGGCCGGTGTGGGTCAGATCGTCGGCCCGCTCGCGGCCGGTGTGCTGGCCCAGGCGATCGGGCTGCGTCTCGCACTGCTCGTCGTGCCGGCGCTGATCCTGCTGGCCGCCGTCACGGTCAGGTGTGGTCGCAGGACGCGCCGGCATGGGTTCGAGGGATGAGCGATCTCGAGCAGCTGACCGGTGCCGAGGCGTCACACGTCAGCCGGATGACCAGCGGCGGCAAACTCCGGGAGGCTACCGGTCGGCAGCGCTCGGTTCGCCGGCGGTGAAGAAGTCGGCGCGGTACCGGCGCTCGCTGTCGCGCAGGGGTTCATGGAGGTCGACTCGGTACTTGCTGATCACGGATGCCCCTGAACCGCACTCGTGCAGCATCTCCTTGGTCGCGAAGAAGTTGGGATGCTCGAAATGCGCGGCCAAAGCGGCCTCGTCGGCCCAACGCTCCAACACGACGATGAGGTCCTCGCGCACCGTATCGGCCATGAAGGCATACTCGAGACAGCCGGGCTCCTGTTCGCGCGTAGCGCGTACCAGCGGCACGATCGTGCCCAGAAGTCCGCTGCGCAGGGCCGGCTCGATCTCGATCGTTCCGGTGATGAAGATCTGCATCATGCCCTGCTGGCAGCGTTGAAGGCGCCGCCGGCGAACCAGGCTGCAAACCGCGGCTGCACCGCGGCGGTGACCGGTTCGAGCAAGAACCCCTGGGGCGAGCGCACATACGTCATCGGCCCGTAGCCCTCCTCGGGTGAACGTCCTGCCATCTCGAGGGTCCAGCCCAGGCCGATGAGACGCTCGGTCTCGGCTGCCACGTCGTCGACCCAGATCCCTTGATGGTGTATCCCCGGCCGGTCATCGCCGTCCCAGATCGATCCGGGTTCACCCTGCAGCAGCTCGATGTGCTGGGGCCCTTCGCAGGAGTAGGTGAATCGCAGACGCGTGGTGAAGGAACCTTTCTCGGGTGTCCAGGCCGGCTGATCACGTTCGACCGCCTCGGCCCAGGTGATGCCGAGTGCGCGGTTGAGTTCGGCCATCGCATCCTCGAGGTTCGGCACGCGGACCCCCACATGGAACAGAGCCTGCTGGTAGTCGAATCCCATGGTTCGTCTGCTGCCCCCGCCTTGCTTGTCGTCCTGACCGGCGCCGTGCGCTCCACACCTCGTCATAGGTGCAACCCACGTTGTATTACGTATGTTGTTTTTACCGATCCGCTCGACGACAGTCAAGGCATCGTGGCCACCGGCACGTCACGCGATGTTGTAATCAATCTCGTCGACATGGAATTCGAGGTAGCTGAACTCGCCCTCAGGTTCAGGAGCGAACCAGTGTCCCTCCCCACACGTGGCGACCCGTCGGGCAACGATGTTGTCGTAGCCGGATAGCGGGGTGGACCAGCGTTGCGGTGTGAGGCGGCGGCCGTCAACGCAGGCACGCGATCGGTCGTCGGAAATGAAGTGGACGAGTTCGTGGTACTCGTTGAATTCGAGCTCGGCGCTCACAGTGTGCGCGCCGTTGGTGAACGCGGCCCGCACGCGGTACGGGTCGAGTCGCTGCCAGGTGATGGGGGCGTCGATGAGTGCGGCCGGGGCGAGCACACACAGGTCGTTGAACAGGGTGACCGTCTCGGCCTGATCCATCTCCGGGCCCGCGGCGTTCACCATCGGCAGCACGGAGCACAGTCGGACGCGCATGGTGGCCGATGGGCCGACGAAGACGTGCCGCTCAGCAGCTGCCCGTACCGTTCGGTGAACTGATCAGCCATGCCCGCAACGTAAGCTCACCCGTTCCCCGGTGACCAGAGCTGCGCCGAAGGGGCCACCGCCGCCGGGCGAGATCCCGGCTGGGGCGTACGGCTTTGGCCCTATACGGTCCGGGCGTCGGAAGCGATTGAACGCAAGTTGCGACTTTCGGCCCTACGCGTCCAACTTTCACTCAGCGATGCTGACATGGCCTGTTGCACATACCGGTGGGCAGTCAACAGCGCGCCGAAGGGAAGCCAGGCATGACGACGTTGTCGACGATGTGGACCATCGCCGAAGCCGTCCCCGCGGCTGCTTTCATCGGCATGGGATGGGCGCTTCTTCGAGGACGCGCCGATGTGCGCGGCTGACTTCACCGACCTGTCGTGCCAGGATGCGGTTGCGGCGGGTGGGGTCCCGCTCGCGCGAGAGCGCGGTGTCAGCTCACGGCCGTTCCCGTCGAGTCGACGGCTGGTCACCGCGGCCGTGCGCGCCGGGCGGCGCATCGCCCCCATGATCGGGTTGTTCGAGGTGGACGTCAGCACGGCCCGGCGCAGGCTGGCCGGGACGGACCCGCCGCTCTCGTTCACCGCCTTCGTCGTCGCGTGCGTCGGGCGGGCGGCGGCCAATCATCCGCAGGTGCACGCCTACCGCGATTTTCGTGGGCGACTCGTCGAGCACCACCACGTCGACATTCAGGTGCTGATCGAAGTGTCGACGGGACAGGGGCCGTTCGGGCTCGTTCACGTCATTCGTGACGCTGACGTCCGCAGCGTCGCCGAGATCAGCGCAGAGATCCGGGCCGTCAAGGCCGACCCCGCCAGCACCGGCCACCATCGAGCACTCGACACGTTCGCGCCGGCGTTGGGACGAGTTCCCGGTCTCTATCGGGCGATGTACGCCGCAATGAGCCGTTCGCACCGTGTGCGCGAAGCGATCGGCACGGTGCAGGTAACCGCGCTCGGCATGTTCGCGCATGGGGGCGGTTTCGCCATCGCTCCGGCTACTATCGCGTCCCTCGCCGTCGTCGTCGGTGGGATCAGCACGAGTCCCGTCGTGATCGACGGACGCCTCGAACAGCGCGAGTTCCTCGACCTCACCGTTAGCATTGACCACAACGTCGTCGACGGTGCACCGGCTACCCGCTTCGGGGCCGATTTGCGTCAGATCATGCAGACATCGGCGGTGCTGGCACCGGCCGCGGACGCGGCCCCGAGGTAACCGATCCGTTTGCCTGTTCCCGTAGGCAAGTCGCCGGCCCGCGGCGCGACATCTGCGTCCTGACGCGATACTGGTGCAGCGTCGTGTTCGACAGCATCGAGTTCGACTCTGATGCGCCTGTGGATACTCCTGGAGGCTCGGCGTGGCAGCCTACGGTCTCAGCTATGCCACGCAGATGGACACCCCAGGATCTTGGCGTCGACTCCAACGGCAGGCTCACGGAGCGCATGGAAATCGACGGCCAGGAAGTGATCGGGCACTACGACGACCTTCCAGACGGCATCGGCTTGCATCTGATTGATCCATGGATGACCGCTTAACGATCCACGAACGGGCAGTTCTCGAACCCGCCTCTACGAACGTGACGGTGGCTTTGCTCCGCTTGCGGTAGAGCTTCCGCTCGAAGTCTTCCCGGGCGAAGCTCGCAACTCGAGCTAGTCACTACGCCGATAATGTACATTATGTCAGATTAAGCATCCATTATTGCAACGGATGCCAGCCTGCTGTGATGGTCCAGGAACGCGAACAGGTAGGTCTTGCGGCCGCCGACCTTCGGGCCGTGCAGGGCGTCACCGACCCAGCGTTCGTTCGGGACGTCGGCCTCGAAGCGGCCGAACACCGCCGTTCCGCCCTCGGCGGGCGGGCGGATCAGGTCGATAGTTGCCGATCAACTATTGACGGTTACCGGCAAAGGAGTCGTCATTGCAACCGGGTCTCCCCCCGGCCCCAGGCGCTCAAGCCGACGTGTGTGACGTCAAACGTGAATGACGTTCAAGCCAGAGACTTCGGCGATGACGTCGAAGTCTCGATCCTGGGTGACGACGGGAACGCCTAGCGCCAGTGCCGTCGCGCCGATCCACATGTCATTGACGTTGGCTCGCCTTCGCGCGTTGGCCAGCTGCACACGGATCCGGGCCCACGCCTCGGCGACGGCGATGTCAATCGGGATGGGATTCATGTCCGCGACAGCGGTCAGGGTCGCCAATCGACGAGCACGGACCTCGATGTCGATCGCTGCCAACACACCGGCGCTCAGCTCGGCATGACTGACGATCGACACCGCGACCTCGTCCGGGAGCTCGGCCTCGCTGAGCCCTCGCGACTCCCTAGCAATGAACACCGAGGTGTCCAGGAGCCCTCGTGTCACCTGATCGGTCCGAGATCGTCAGTGTCGGCGTCCAATGCCGCAAGATCGTCCGCCAGACCAGGATCGGCTTGAATCCTCGAAAGCCGCGACACGAACTCGGATTTGGACACCCACGGCGACCGCTCCCGCGTCAGGGGTGCCAGCCGCGCCACTGCTTCGCCGTTCACCGTGATCTCGATGGGCTCGCCACCGGCTACGCGGCGGAGCACGCCGGCGGTGTCGTTCCGCAGTTCACGAGAGGCGACGCGAGTCATGCCTACGATCGTAGCACTTCCGTCGCAGACATCCCCGGATGCCGCTGGGGACGAGGAATAGTTGCCATCGAATCTTGACGGTTACCGGTAAAGCTGGCGAGTCGCATCGGATGCGGGCTGTCGGTGCACTAGCGGACGATCCGTCGAGTCCTACCCAGTGTCCGCGCGATTCCCCATCCAAGTTGTGCGGCAGTCCGTCCTTCGGCGGCGAGGGACTTGAGCAGATTACGAATCCACAGAATGCCTTCGGGGTCGAGGCCGTTGATCGGCTCGTCGAGCAGCAGCACGCCAGGATCGCCCAGCAGCGCCGACGCGATCCCCAGTCGCTGGCCCATGCCGAGGGAGAAGCCGCCGACCCGCTTGCCGGCGACGCCCTCGAGCCCGACCAGCCCGATCATGTCGTCCACCCGCCGCCGCGGTATGCCGTTCATCGCTGCCATGGCGAGCTCTCCCAGCGCAGGAGGTCGCCGGGTTGGCAGTTGAGTTCCTCGCAAAGCGCGGCGAGGGTCGAGAAGCGCACAGCCTTGGCGCGGCCGTTCTTCAGTACCGCCAAGTTGGCCGGCGTAATCCCGACCCGGTCCGCGAGCTCGCCCACGGACATCTTCCGCCGGGCCAGCATCACATCGATGTCGACAGCGATCGGCATCAGATCACCTCGTCCAGCTCGGCCTGCATCCGCGCCGCTTGGACGTCTCGCGCGACCGCCTGGGCAAGCAGCATCCGCAGGACCAGCACGATGAGCGCGACACCGAGGATGGCCACGCCAATCCCGCCCATGATGAGGGTGACACCGGGGTCATCGCGCTGGCCGGGCGCATTGATGCCCGTAACCACGAGCCACACGAGGGCAGCCGACACAATCGCGCCGATCACGACGTCCACGTATCGGAAGGCGGCATGGGAGAACACCGTTCCTCGGCGCACCATCGTCACCAGCTGCAACACGCAGACCAGGGCGATCTGGACCGACACCATCCCCAGGATCGTCATGATGCGGAAGGCGGTCAGCGGGAGTGTGCCATCCTCCGGGTCGCTCCCACTGGCCAATGCCCACGCCATCCCGGCCTGCACGAAGACCGTGCCGGTGAGCATCACTACGAGCACGGAGCGCAGCGCCCGTACGGTCACCTTTCCCACGCTTATCCTTCCATCGATCCGCGATGGGAATCTATCGAATATCGATAGTCCAGGCAAGCGCCGGCGACTCCCCCACCACAGATCGTCGGCTGCGAATCCGCCGCGGGAACAGTCAAGCTCCTCTCGGAGCACTCGCTGGTTGCGAATCCGCCGGGTCACCAGTCAAGCAGTCAGTGATCCGGGTGAGGCACTGCACGCACCTCGAGCCCATCGATCCCCCTGAAGTCGTCTGGATTGCAGGTGTGGATCGGGATGTTCTCGGCCAGGGCTGACGCTGCGATCAAAGCGTCGTATGCACGGGCTGCAGGTTTACGACCGGCAGATCGCAGTGACGCCGCGACGCGACCGAACGCTCGGGCCGCTTCGGGTCCGAACGGGATCGCGTCGAAGTCGGCTTCGGCCTGCTGCAAATGCGCCTGGCGAGCGGCGCGTTCCTTGGCCGTGCGTGCAACGTGGGGACCGACCGACAGTTCGGCGAGCGTGATCGCGCTGATGACCGAGTCGGCCGGCAGGGCGGCGGGATCGGTGAGCCGGCCGAGCAGGATGACCGTCGAGGTGTCCAACATCCCCCGACTGTCCGGCTCGGTCATAGCTGCGCGTCCAGCACCGAATCGAGATCCAGGTGAAGTACATCAGGATCGATGGGCGGAAGGTGGCGACGCCGAGCGATGAGGTCCGCCGGTGATGGACTCCGACGGGTGCGAGGCCGCAGCTCGGCGACTTCAGCTCCATCGCGGGTGACGACGAGCGCCTCGCCGCGCGCAACTCGGTCGAGCAACTCTCCCCCGTGGTTGCGCAACTCGCGGACTGTCACCGACTCCATGGTGATTACCGTATCACCGGTGATACCAGGCCATCGTCAGCTTCAACCGCGAGGTCAAGGCAGACGGCGTCTCGGCGAGCTCTGCGGCCAGCAGTCGACGGTCGGCGCTCACCCGGGTGATACCCAGCGCAGCGGCGGTCGCGGCCCAGCTTGCGTCATAGAACGACAGCAGGTGCGTCTGGGCGAGTTCACCTGCGCGGCGAAGCCAGGCCTGCGTCATCGTGATCGGCGAGCCGACGATGGCGAGCAGATCGTCGAGCGGGTCGCCGACGTCAGAAGCAGGCCACCCCAACGCTCGCGCCAGGACGTTGCCCACCTCGTAGATCGCCAGGTCGAGCACGTGCGCATCGAGGTCACCACGAATGTGCGCGTCGCGTATCGCCCGTGCCTGCGCGAGCTCGCTCTCCCCCGTCTCGTGGAACCATTTGATCAACACCGAGGTGCCCGCTGCCGCGTCAGCGTGCAGGCCGTGGCGGCTCAGTTCCGTGATCGACGTCCCGTCGGTGAAGCAACGGCACGATCACACGCCGTGGTAGGTCAGGGCCGCCCACTCGGTCGCGTCGGCGAAGTCGCGGCTGTCGGGGTCGCGAAGCAGCAGCATGCGCTGCAGGGTGCGTCGCGGCTGTGGCCGGCCGTCGAACCGCTCCCTCAGGCGGGCGATGTCGCGGTCGAGGTCGTGCACCTTCTCGCCGTTCGTGGTGTCGCGCAGCCAGCGTTGCGCGTCGTTGAGTGCGTCGGCCGGTGGCCGGGCGTCGAGCAGGACGCCGACGTAGAAGCGGCTCAGCAGCAAGGTGATCGGCACGCTGTACACGCGCCACTGGGTTGCGACGACCCCGGCCGCCCCGGCCTGCAGCAATCCCGTCGGCAGGCTGATCACCTCATCCGGGAGTTCGGTGCCCGGTTGGTCCGTTTCGCAGGCGGACAGCACGACGAGCCGCGCTCCCCCGCCGTTGTCGGCCGAACCGCTCAGTCGCATCGCGGCGAGATCGCCGAGCGTCAACTCCACGTCGTGGGCGAGCGTGAGACCGCTCGAGCGCGGATCGGCGGGGCGTGAGGTGCCGTGGCACGCGAAATGCACGAGATCGCTGGTCATCGCGGCATCGCGCACCTGCTCGTGGTCCGCGTCCGGACCGGCGAGGACGGTGGTCGTCGCAGCCGCGCACCCCGCCCAGTCGGCCTGCTCGCCGGCCAGCTCGATGGACGGCAACGCGCTCGGGGTCGGATCCGCGACGACGAGGGCCCGGTCGAGGACGACTCCTGCGGCGGCATCGCTGAGCGCGCGCGCACTCGGCAGGTAGCTCAGGACGCGCTCGTCGATCGCGTACCGCCGCCGGCCGTCGGGTGCGGTGGTCCAGGCGGCGTGCAACGGCAGTTCGGCGATCAGTCCGCACGGCACCAGGAAAAGGTGAGCCGCGTCGACGGCGGCCAGCAGCGGGCCCATGACTGCGTTCCACGACCACCGACCGACCGCGTCCAGGCTGCCGAGGAACGCGCCGCCGCGCGGATCGCCGCGCCGGGCGGCGCGGATGAGATCGGCCATGCGCCGGACCGTGTCGGACGTGCACTGTGGCAGCCTGATCGCCTGTACCCGACCGCCGTCGTCGACGGTGATCGATGTCCCGCCGTGCGCCGAAGTGCAGATCCAGCTGATCGCCGACCCGTTCGGGACGGCGGCAATGACGCCGGACCAATCGAGATCGGCGAGGAATCGCTCGTGGCCGGCCGCGCGGATGGTGTCGATCACCTCTTCGAGGACGGCACGGGCGTCGCGAACGGCCAGGGCGTCAGCGGTCGTGCCGATCGCGTCCTGCACTCGTTGTGCCGCCCGACGGTATGCGAGCACCAGATCGTGGCGTCCGCCGGCGGCGAGCGCGTCCAGATCCGCCCGGTCCAGGTCGAGCGCCTCGGACATGAGCAACGCGCGGCCGGATTCGAGCGCCAGTACCGCGTCTTCGGTGCGGCCCGCGCGGACCATCGCATACGCGGCCTCGCCCGGCAGTCCCTGCGACAACCGCAGCCACATCTCCTTGTGGCTGTTGAACAGCTGCATGCGAAACAGTCGCCGAACGACGTCGATGGCCCGGGCATAGGCGTCGGCGGCCTCCACCCACGCCTCCCGGCCGGATGCCCATCGTCCCCACTGTTCGGCGGCCGAGAACGCCCACTCCAGCGAGCCGACCAAGCCGTGCTCGACGGCTGCGGCGAACGCGTCGCGAATCTGGTCCGCATCGCCGGCGCCGGAGTCCCAGCGGGTGAGCAGGGCCCGCCCGAGGTTGTACTCGCGCGATGCTCGCTCCGGGGCGCCGGGCTTGGTGAGTTCGATGCTCGATCGGTAGTCGGCGACCGCTTCGTCGAGCAATGCGGCGTCATCCAGGCGCTCGGCCGCCGCGAGCACCGCATTGCCGGCGTTGTTGTACCGCGACGCCTGCTGCCAGTCGCCGACCGGCGTGCGTCGGACGGCGGCACGTTGGACGTCCACCGCACCCGCGAGGTCCTGCACGTCGCCGAATGCGCTGAAGCGATCCATGAGGGCGTTGCCGTAGTTGGTCAGCCGCGCCGGGCTCGACCGCTCGATGTCGAACCCGTCCTGCAGACAGGCGATGGACTCGTCGATGTCGGCCCGGCTGCGGCTGCGGATGAACCGACGGCGCAAGGCGCTACCCAGCGTCCCGGCGAAACCCGTGCGCTCGAGCTGCACCGGCAGCGTGGTGCTCGCCAGACAGGTGCGCAGCAGTTCGATCGACTCGTCCAGCGCGGACAACGAACCCGTGACGTCGACCTGGACGAGCAACGCATCGGCGAGGACATACCGCGAGTACACCCGGCGCGGGCCCTCACGACCGTCACGCACCGCGGCACGGGCGTGACCGATCGCCGCGTCGAGATCCTCGGTCTGCCCGTCGACGCGATGCCGGGTGCGCAGAACCGTCGCGATGTTGGTCAGCGCGAGGCAGCGAACCGTGCGCGCCGCGTTTTTGGCCGGTGCCCCGACCACCCGTAGCGCAGCCTGCGCGGCGGCGACCGCGTCGTCGAGGTCAGTGCGTTCGCCACGCACGTGGAATTCGTTGAGCAACGTGTTCGACCTGTTGATCAGTAGCCGAGCGGCTTCGGGGGAATCCGGTTCCGCGACCCGAAGGCCGGCGTCGAGCAACCGCGTGGCGAGCGTCAGTTCCGACGTCGACTGCTGGCTGACACCGGTCCAGTTGTGGGCGACCGCACCCCGGTTGAACACCGCAGCCTGCAACGCCGGACCGCAGGCCGCGAATCCCTCGGCGGAGATGATCCGGTCGTAAGCACGCGCGAGATCAGTGCGCGCGTCGAGGCGGCGGTCCAGGACATAGGCGGCCAGCGCCTCGTCCGCGGACGCCACCAGCCTGCGCAACGGCCGGGGTACCGGGGTCGGCAGCGGGTCCCATTCGAGCTGGGCCTCGGCGGCGGCTGCTCGATCGCGCGCGCGTCTCACCGGCCGGGCCCACGCTGCAGCCGCCGCGACAGCTCACGCCCGGCTCGGCGTTCGGCTTCGGCGTCGGCCGGTTGTGTCGCACCCAGCGCGGTGTACAGCGCGCCGCGATAGAGGTCGTAGCAGGCCTGCAGTTGCTCGCCGTACGCCACTGCCGCACCGAGCAACATCACGTATGCGGTCAGTGCGCCGGCCAAGGCCACCAACAGGGCCCACCACGCGAACACGACCCAGACCGTGAACAGCACGCTCCAGATCCAGAGCACGGCGAGCCGGTCGAGGCGGGTCCGGGTCAGGGCGAGGTCGGCGCGGGCCGAGTCCGGCAGCACCATCCACAACCGGGGAAAGCAGGTGACCGCGTCGAGCCCGTACCAGTTGTCCGGCCGCGATTCGATCGCGCGAAGCAGGTCGCCGAACGCGGTTGGCATCCGCTGCGCCGGGTCGACCGGAACGCGCGCTCGCCGGGTGCTCAGGTGCCGGTACTCGGCTCGTTCGGAATCCGACAGCTCGGCGGACCGCAGCGCCAGCGCGCGCCAGCGATCGGCCTGGCGGGAGATCCTGCGATCGCGTCGACGGATCCGCCAGGACCGCACACCGACGAACGGTTTCGGCCAGTAGCCTTCGAGCAGCCGCAGGGTCGGCAGGGACAACTGCTCGGCGATCGCGGCCGATACCGCGACGCCGATCGCGAGGACGGCGAGCGCGGCCAGCTGCGCGACGGTCCCGGCATCGCCGATGTTCGTCTGGTAGTCGTCGGCGAGCCGACGCCACGACGCGTGGGCACCGACGAGTCCGCCGTGCGCATAGGCCCAGGCGAGCAGGCCCCCGAACCAGAACGCGAGTGCCGGGGACGCGATCAGCGTTGCCCACCGCTCGCCGACCTTCGACCCGACCGAGCTCCACAACGCGGTGAGCAATGGTCAACCCACGCGGTGCAACGCGCCGTGACCGCGCGGGCATCCGGGTACCGGCTCGCCGACCTCGAACACCGGATATCGGTAGTCGCACTGCCCGCAGCCGTAGGTCAGCGGGGCGGTGACGATCGGCTCTCCCGGCGGCCCGCCGGGATAACCGGCGAGCAGGGTGTCCCGCTCGTCAAGGCGGTCGGCGGCGACCTCTCGTACCCGCGCGTCGGCGACCAGGACCTCCAGGACATCGTCGCCGACCGACTCGCCGCGATCGGCCTGGCGCAGGAGAGGAATCAGCCGCGATCGAAGCTGCCCGGCGTCGTCCGCGCCAACGATGGATTCGAGGTGTGCTTCGATGCCGCGGGCCACGCCGATGATCTGATCGTCGTTCACGACTGCTCCCATCCGCTGCCCCACATGCGAAGATCCTCGATGTAGAGGCCGGTCACCCTGATTGTGATACACGTCCGACGATGCGCGGCGCCAGCACGACCAGCTCACCTCTCCGAAGGAGCCTGCGATGCGTAACTCCCTCGTCGTCACCGGTCTGGTGCGCACCGGCGTCGTCGCCGCCGCGGGCGTCGCGACCGCCGTCATGCGGTAGGCCTCGTGGACCACGACCTCGACCGACGCGACGCCCTGCGGCTCGGCACGCTGGCCGGGCTCGGTGCTGTGCTGGCCGCCTGTACCAGCAGCCCGTCGCGGGTCGGCGCGACGTCTTCGTCGGCACACTCCGCTACGTCGACGTCGTCGTCAGCGGTCTCGTCGACGTCGTCCAAGGTGGCGGCGCCGCCGCCCACCAGGCCGACGTACGCACAGCTCGCCAAGCAGCTGTCCGGGCAGCTGTCGTTGCCGGGGCATCGCGGCTACGACCCGGAGTCACTGCTGTACAACCCGAGGTTCGGCAAGCAGCGGCCACCGCAGGCGATAGCGCACTGCAAGGACAGCAGTGACGTCGCCGCGTGTGTGCGGTTCGCCGCCGACGGCGCAGCGGCGTTGCGCGTCCGCAGCGGTGGCCACTCCTACGGCGGCTGGTCGTCCGGGCCCGGCCTCGTCGTCGACCTCGCACTCCTCGACCACGTGCAGGTGAACCACCAGGCCAAGACGGCGACTGTCGGCGCCGGTGCGCTGCTCGCCGAGGTGTACACGAACCTCGGCGCGGCAGGCGTGTCCATCGGCGGCGGTTCGTGCCCGACGGTCGGCATCAGTGGCCTGTCTCTCGGCGGGGGTGTCGGCGTGCTCGCGCGCAGCTACGGCCTGACCTGCGACCAACTCGAATCGGTGCAGGTGGTGACCGCCGACGGCAAGCTGCGCACGGTCGGTGCCCACACCGAGGACGAGCTGTTCTGGGCGTTGCGCGGCGGCGGCGCAAGCTTCGGCGCGGTCACGTCGCTGACGTTCAAGGTCCGCACCGCACCGCGGATCTCGATGTTCTTCTACCAGTGGTCGTTGCAGGCTGCCGACGAGGTGCTCGCGGCGTGGCAGCACTGGGTGGCGGCGGCGCCGCGCGAGCTCTGGTCGACCTGCAAGCTGCTCGCCGACCCCGGCAAGGGCGCGCACGTCAGCGTCGCCGGCACCTGGATCGGATCGAGCTCGCCGAGCAGGCAGTTGAGCAGGTTGCTGCGCAATACCCCGGGGCCGTCGACGAGCTACCTCGGGCCGCCGAACAGTTACGCGGCAGCGATGTTCGCCGAGGCGGGGTGCGCGGGCGATTCGACGGCCACCTGCATCTCGACGGCGTTGTCCCCCGCCAAGCGGCAGGCATTCGCTGCGACGTCGGCAATCGTGACCAAGCCCCTGCCCGCGGCGGCGATCAAGGCGATCGCCGAGGTCGTGGCGAGCGGCATGCACGTCCCCGGCATGGTCGAAGGCGGCGTCTCGTTCGACTCACTCGGTGGGGCCGTCGGCGACGTGCACTCGAACGCCACGGCGTTCCCGTGGCGTTCGGCCCTTGCCGACGTGCAGTACACCGCGACCTGGCCGTACGCGCACGCGACCGAGGACCCTTCTCGCTTCGACGCCTTCGTGCGCCGCGAACGCGCCACGCTGGCGCCCTGGCTCGGCACGGCCGCGTACGTCAACTACGCCGATCCCGGACTGGCGAACTACGCCAGCGCCTACTGGGGACCGAATCTCAAACGCTTGCAGACGGCGAAGAAGGAGTATGACCCGCACAACATCTTTTCATTTCCGCAATCGGTCCCACTCTCCTGACCGGGCCGGGTCAGACGAATTCGTCGGGTAGGCGCATCGCCGGGCCGCCGACCTGCAGGCCGACGGTCCCGTCGGGCCCCTCGAATCAGTGCGCGCTGTCCACGCGCACCATCGGCAACCTCCGACGTGCGGCGTTGAGCCGATCGCGGGCGCGGGTGACCTCCGTCTCCTTCGCCAGCAGTTCGAGGCGAGCGGCCACCCACTCCTCGCCCGACACCACCTCCGGCAAATCCCCCATCGTCGTCATCTCGATCGCGGCCGGTGCCCATCGTGCGCATCGACTACTGGACCTTGCCAGTGGTTATCCGGCGGGCCACGATCGTGATGGTTATCCGACCGTTCCGATGGAGGCCGCCATGACGAGCGCTCGCGATGACACCGCACTGGCCAGACGACCTGATCGACGCGGTCGGACCGGTGCCGGCGTCGCTGACCTCCTGCTGCGATGACGCGATTCGCTGTCAAGGACGAATTGCTGGACGCGCAGACACTGCGGGCTGCGGGCACCGCCGCCTACGGCGGCGCGGACGTGGGCGAGTGTCTGGCGACCGCGCGCCGGGTGCGCGGCACCGATCTCGACAGCTGGTACGTCGAATGGAGCGCCACCGCCCGTCGGGCCAGGACACTCGCCGAGCGGTGCGCAGCGGCCGGCGCCCGGGAAAGCGCTCGCCTGGCGTACTTGCGGGCGTGTACGTATCACCGCACCGCGGGCGTCATGCTGCTCGGCCCGATGCCCGACGGCGGTGTCGATCAACGGCTGGTCGCGTCGAACACCGCGCAGACCCAGGCGTTCCGGGCCGGGGCGGCGCTGCTGCCGACACCGCCGGAGGTGCTGCGGATCCCGTACGGGGACACCACGCTGCCCGGCTACTTCTTCGCCGTCGACGACTCCGGTCGGGCCCGACCCACGGTCGTGTTGCTCGGCGGCTACGACGGCACCTGCGAGGAGCTGTACTTCCTCAACGGCGCCGCCGCCTTGGCCCGCGGCTACAACGTGCTGGCCTTCGACGGCCCCGGTCAGGGCAGCGCGCTGCTCCAGCAGGGCCTCGTGCTGCGGCCGGACTGGGAACACGTGATGACGCCGGTGATCGACTTCGCGCGCGCCCGGGGCGACGTCGACAACGATCGGATCGCGCTGATCGGGCTGAGCCTGGGTGCCCACCTCGCGCCCCGAGCCGCCGCGGCCGAGCACCGTCTCGCCGCCTTGATCGTCGACTGCGGCTCCTACGATCTGTTCGCCGGCGCGCTCGATCGGATGCCCGGCCCGCTCGCCAAAGGGTTCGACCAGCATCGCCCGACCGCGACCAGGCTGGTGACCCGCATCCTGCACAGCCTCGAACGCAAGCCCACCGCCGGCTGGGCGCTGCGCCGCGGTCAGCTCGTCCACGGCGTGGACTCCCCGGCCGACTACCTGCAGGCGCTGCGCGATTACACCCTGGCCCCTTACGCGGCACGGATCACCTGCCCGACACTGGTGTGCAACGCCGACGGCGACGACATCAGCGCCTCGGCCCCGGAGCTCGTCGCCGCGCTGACCTGCGAGCACGACGGCCTCACCTTCACCGTCCTCGACGGCGCCGCTGATCATTGCGAGGCCGGCGCCCGGGTGCTCTACCACGCGCTCACCTTCGACTGGCTCGATCGACGCCTCGCCCCGTGATGCGAACGCGCTCGACCAGTGGCCGACGATAGAGACATGACCAGTGATGAGCAGTACCGCGCCGAGTTCGACGCCGCCGTGGAGTTCTCGAACGGCGGATCGTTGCAGGTGCGTGGATTCCGCGTCGACGTCGCGGGCCCGGACGTGACCGAGTCGCAGGTGGCGGCGCTGTTCGTGTCCTCGCTCGGGCTGCTGATGAGCGAGCGCGTCGACATCAGCGCGCTGCGGATCTTCCCCGAGGCGCACAAGGGCACCAGGGGCGGCCCGAGCGACGATCCGCCACCCACCGGTGCTACCCGGCTGGTCGAGCTCAGCCACCCGATCACCGCGGGCATGACGACCTACCCCGGGCTGCCCGGACCGCAGATCGAGCCGCACCTGACCCGTGCGGCATCGCGGACGCATTACGCACCCGGCACCGAATTCGCGATCGACCGCATCACGCTCGTCGGCAACACCGGCACCTACCTGGACACGCCGTTCCACCGATACGCCGACGGCTACGACCTGAGCCTCCTCCCCCTGGCCGGCGTGGCCGATCTTGCTGCGGTCGTGGTGCGGACCGCCGGCAGCGGCACGCGCGGGATCGACGTCGGCACCCTGGCCGCGATCGACGTGCGCGCCAAGGCCGTGCTGCTGCACACCGGCGGCGACACACACTTCGGTCAGCCGGCCTACGCCGAGGACGCGCCCTTCCTCACCGAGGCGGGCGCGCGATGGCTGGTCGCCCACGGGGCAGCCCTGGTGGGCATCGACTCGGTGAACATCGACGACGTCGACGACGCCGCCCGCCCGGCGCACACGGTCCTGCTGGCCGCGGGCATCCCGATCGTCGAACACCTGACCGGGCTCGATCAGCTGCCGCCGCACGGCGCGCGGTTCACCGCCGTGCCGCCCCTGATCTCCGGCTTCGGCACCTTCCCGGTGCGGGCCTTCGCTGCCGTACCCGGGCAGGTCACCGAGCCGAGCTGAGCGCCTTCAGTTCGGCCAGCGAGTCGCGCAGGACCTCGGCGAGCGGCCGGTCCTCAATCCCGGTGACCCATCGTTCGAAGGCGACCCGCAAGACCGCGACACCCGCCTCGGCGCACAGACTGGCGCTCGGTTCGGCCGCACGCTGGACCTCCCGGTGAGGTCCATCCCGGCCGAGCAGGCGGGCGAACACTTCGACTGGCTCGGCGGGTTCTTCGGGGCGGACTGCCCAGCGTCGAGCGAGCTCACCCGCGAGCTGCTCGGCTGGACGCCGACGCATCCGGGTCTGCTCGCCGATCTGGATGCCGGCATCTACACCTGAGCTCCCCGATCGGTGGACCCGTTCGTCCAAGATCGAGATCGAGACCAGGGTGCGTGAGATGTCCGGGCAGAGCATGGTCGCGGCGATGAATACCGCACTGTCGCACCAGGGGTTCGCCGACACGGTGGTCGTCGCGGGCCAGTTCAATCCGCGTGGAGCGTCGGGTGCCATGTTCGCCGGCGGGCTGGTCGGTGACCGGATCGGCGGTTTCGCCGGATCCGCCAGCGACGCGATCGGCACGGTCTTCGGCGCGCTGGCAGCGCGGCGTGGGGCGCGGCCGGCGTGCACGGCCTGCCGGTCGACCTGATCGTCGGGGTGCCGGTGGAGTGGCTGCCGATCACCCACAGCCGGGACGTCATCGACGCGCTGCGGTAGCGCCGGCGTTATGGTCCGTGCCATGGACGCTTCGGGTTGGGACGAGCGCTATGCCGCCGCCGAACTGGTGTGGTCGGCAGGTCCGAACCAGACCGTCGCGCGCGAGCTCGGCGACCTGTCCCCCGGGACCGCGCTCGACCTCGCGGCCGGCGAGGGCCGCAACGCCCTGTGGCTGGCCGAGCGGGGCTGGCAGGTCACCGCTGTGGACTTCTCCGCTGTCGGACTGGCCAAGGCCGAGCGGGCGGCCGCGCACCGCGACGTTTCGCTCGCCGTGGTGGTGACCGACCTGATGCAGTACCGCCCGGATGATCGCTACGACCTCGTGCTGCTCGCCTACCTGCAACTGCCCTGGCCGCAACTGCGAGAGGTGCTCAGCATTGCCGCGGCCGCACTCGCCCCGGGCGGCACCCTCCTGCTGGTCTCGCACGACCTGCAGAACCTCGCCGACGGCGTCGGCGGCCCGCAGGACGCGACGGTGCTGCAGACGCCCGAACTGGTCGCCGACGCACTCACCGGACTGACCGTCGAGCACGCCGGGCGCATCCGCCGTCCGGTCGAGGTCGACGGCGTGACCCGAGACGCGATCGACACGCTGGTCCGCGCCACCCGACCCGCTGCCTGACCTCAGGACCGCGCGGCGAGCATCCGCCCGAGCGAGGCCGCGAGCCGGCGCTGCTCAGCCGGGCTGAGGGCGGCGGTGAGCGGTGCCAACGCCGCGGCGACCTGCGCGCCGCCGTGCTCGGCGAGCAGAGCGCCCGCGGCGGTGAGATACACGTCCACCGCTCGCCCGTCGTCGGGGTTCGGCCCCCGCTCGAGCAGGCCGCGCCTTTCGGCCCGGTCGACCAGCCCGCTCATCGTGGACTTCTCCAGGCCCAGGTAGTCGGCGAGCGCGGTCATCCGCAGCCGGCGGCCACGCAGAATGGCCAGCACCCGCAGTTGCGTGAGCGACAGGTCGTTCTCGGCCCCGATGCGGTTCAACGCCGCCATGACCTCGAAGCTTGTCCGGACGAGACCGTCCACGAGCACGTCGCGATCTGCCATACCGGAAACCTAGCTTGATTCAGTTCGTAGTACCAACTATTGTTTATTCGTACTACCAACTACTTCGGAAGTGGGAATTGGATGAAGGCCGCCGTCGTCAGCTCATTTGACACCGACCCTCGCTATCGGGAATTCCCCTCCCCCACGCCCCGCGGTCCGCACGACCTGGTGGTCGAGGTCATCGCCGCCGGGTTGCATCCGCGCGTGCGCTCACAGGCCGACGGGTCGCACTACACCAGCACCGACGAGCTGCCGCTCGTGCCGGGCATCGACGGAGTCGGCCGCGGTGCCGACGGGGAACTGCGTTATTTCATCCTGCCGGACACAACGCTCGGCGCCATGGCCGAGCGCACGGTGATCGACGTCCGGCGCAGCATAGAACTGCCGTCGGACAGCGATCCGATCGCCATCGCCGCAGGCATGAATCCGGGCATGTCGTCGTGGGTCGCCCTGCATCGGCGGACGCACTTTCGGGCCGAGCAACGCGTGCTCGTGCTCGGTGCCACCGGCAACGCCGGGCGGATGGCGATCCAGACGGCGCGGCTGTTCGGCGCGAGCCGGATCGTCGGCGGCCGGCCGGGACGCCGACCGCCTCGGCGAGCTGTCCGCGCTCGGCGCCACCGACCTCGTCCGGCTCGGCACCGACACGAGTGCCGCGGAACTCGCGCAGGCCGCCGGGGACATCGAGGTCGTGCTCGACTACGTCTGGGGTGCGCCGACCGCGGACGCGATGATCGCGATCGTGAGTGCGCGAAGCGATCGGTCGCAGCCGCTGACCTGGATCGAGATCGGCTCGGTCGCGGGGCGCACCGCCGCGATTCCGTCCGAGGCGTTGCGCGCGGCCCATCTGCAGTTGATCGGCAGCGGGCAGGGCTCGGTGCCGACCGCGGACATCCTCGCCGAGTTGCCGGCGCTCGCCCGAGAGCTGTCGCTCGGCACGTTCGTCGTCGACGCGCGGCCGATGCCACTGGCCCAGGTGGAACAGGCCTGGGCTGATGCGGCGAATACGAACCAGCGCATCGTGCTGACGCCCTGACACGCCACCGTGACACGGAGGTGAACGCAGGGCGTCGTGTTCACGTCCGGCTGGTAACTTCCGCTCATCATGTCGTTGACCGCCGCACTAGCTGTGCTTGCTTCGAGTGACACCCTCGAGTGGGTCGGGCAAGGGGCACCTTCCGACGCTGAGGCGGTGGCTTCGCTTTTCGCCACTGCGTTCGACGGTGCATACGCGGTCGAACCGCACGGGTCGGAGTCGATGAGCCTGGTGCATCTCGACACCGTCGACGCGCGGGTGAAGCGGGCCGGGCGGCACGTGGTGTACTGCCCGGCACGAGGAGCGCTGGTCGCGATGGCGCCGGACGAGACGCCGGTCGAGCAGGTTGTCGGCAAGGCGCGGTTTCCTGCCGAATTGCCCGCGTTGCCCGAAGGACCCGTCCGCTCGCTGCTGGCTCGAGCGGTGTGGGTACGTGCGCTGGTGCCTTACGCGAGCACCAAGGTGACCGGTCGGACGTTCTCGCTGCTGAACACGGACGCCAAGACCGTCGCCCGAATCACCTGGTGGACCAGCGTGCTGGCCGGCTCACAGTCCCTGCAGCCGCGCATCCACATCGCCGCGTTGCGCGGCTACGAGTCCGACGCGAAGAAGGCCACCCGCTTGCTGGGCACCGGCGACGGGGTGCACCGGCCGCGCCGGAGCTGGTTCGCCGACCTCCCGGCCGGTCCGGCGCCACTCGGCGGCGAACGGGAGCCGGTCAAGCGCCCCGCGATGACGGCGAACCAGCCGTCGGCGACGGCGGTGGCCACCGCGCTGCTCGGCTTCCTCGACGAGTTGGAGGCCAACGTCGCCGGTGCGCTCGACGACGTGGACACCGAGTTCCTGCACGACCTGCGCGTCGCGGTGCGCCGCACCCGGTCGATCCTGAAGCTGCTCGGCGACGCGTTGCCGGAGGGGATGGCCGCCCGGGTGGTCCCCGAGTTCCGCTGGCTCGGCCAGATCACCACGCCCACTCGCGATCTCGACGTCTACCTGCTAGGCGTCGACGACATGGCGGCGAGCATCACCAGCCCGAACGATCTGGTCCCCTTCGCCGCGCACCTGCGGCGCCGCCGGAACGCGGTCCGTCGCGAACTGGTCCGCGAATTGCGCTCGCGCCGGTTCGCCGACCTGCGCGAGTCGTGGCGCGCGGATCTGGAACGAGTGATCGCCACGGACCCGCGCGACGGCTCGCCGACTGTTCGGGTGTTCGCCAACGACCGGCTCCACCGCACCTTCCGCACGGTCCGCAAGCGCGCCGCGGCGATCTCCGCCGAGTCACCGGCCGAGGACATCCACACCCTGCGCAAGAAGTGCAAGGAGCTGCGCTACCTGCTCGAGGTGTTCGCACCGATCCTCGACCGACGCGCGTACAAGCAGGTGATCGGCGACTTCAAGGAGCTGCAGCAGGTGCTCGGCGAGTTCCAGGACGGCGAGGTGCAGGCGTTGGCACTGCGCACGTTCGCGCAGGAGATGATCGACCAGGGCGGCGCCCCGGCCGCGGCGCTGCTCGCGATGGGTGATCTCGCGGCACGCTTCGACGAGCGGCAACGGCACGCTCGCTCGCGAGCTCACCGCACACCACGACGAGTACCTCGGCAAACGCGCCGCTCAGCACGTCGACCGGCTGTTCGCGTCATGAAGACGATCGCGTCGTACAACGTCAAGGGTGGCGTCGGAAAGACTTCTGCCGCAGTCAATCTGGCGTACCTGTCCGCTCGCGGAGGGGCGCCGCACGCTGCTGTGGGATCTCGATCCACAGGGCGCTGCGACGTTCTTGTTCCGAATCAGGCCGAAGGTGAAGGGCGGCAGCCGCAAGCTCGTCGGCGGGTCACGGCCGATGCTCGACGCCGTGAAGGCCACCGACTTCGACGGTCTGGATCTGCTGCCGGCCGACTTCACCTACCGGCACATGGACATCGACCTCAACGAGTGTGCCCGGCCGGAGCGGACGCTGCGCAGGTTGCTGCGCCCGCTGGCGGCCGAGTACGACGTCGTCGCTGCTCGACGTGCCGCCTAGCCTGTCGCTGGTGTCCGAGAACGTCCTGACACGCTGCGGATCTCGTGCTGGCACCATTGATCCCGACCGTGCTGTCGGTGCGTACCTTCGAGCAGCTGACCTCGTTCGTGGACGGCCTGGACGGACGACGGCCGCTCGTGCGCGGCTACTTCTCGATGGTCGACCGGCGCCGCAGCCTGCACCGCGAGATCGTGTCGTCGCTGCCGGCGCAGCAGGAGCGGCTCAGCGGCACCGCCGTGCCGATCGCGAGCAACGTCGAGCAGATGGCGGTGCGCCGGCAACCCGTCACGTACTTCGCGCCGCGCAGCCCCGCCGGCGTTGCGTTCACCCAACTGTGGGCCGAGGTCCGCGACCTGCTCGCCCTGGCGACGGATCCAGCAACGCCGGCGTGACCCGCTGCACCCATCGGGTCTGACGTTCCCAGGCTCGCGCCAGTCGCAGCAGCGCCGGTTCACCGTGGTTGCGGGTGATCACCTGCAGCCCGATCGGCAGCCCCGCGCGTCCGAACCCCGCGGGCATCGCGAGGGTTGGCGCGTTGATCAGGGTGCCGATGGCCGTGACCTCCATCCACCGGTGGTAGCTGGACATCGCCACGCCGTCGATCGATCTCGGCCAATGGACCGACACGTCGAAAGGGAACACCTGGGCGGTCGGCAGGACCGCGAAGTCGTACTCGTCGAACAACCTGCGAAACGCCTGGTACATGGCCGTGCGCAGCACCGACGCGCGATGCACCGCGGCCGCGGTGAGCGGACCGCTGCCGTCGATGCCGTTGAGCAATCCGTCGACCTCGAAGATCGCCTCGGGTTTCAGCGCGCCACGCAGCGCCGGATCGGCATGGACCGGCAGCAGGCTCGCCCCGGCGAGCCAGTGTCGATACACCAACCAGGTCGGCCACAGGTCGGCAGTACCGCGGAACTCGCCGAAGGCGGGCAATGATTCGGCTTCCGAAACCCGCATGCCGAGCTCCTCGAACGACGCCAGGGCGGCCCGGCACACCTCGAGAACCTCCGGCTCCATCGGCAGGTACCCACCGATGTCGCCCAGCCACGCCACCTTCTTTCCGTCGAGCTCGCACTTCACGTCGTCGAGTGCGATGAGGCCGACCGGGTCCTGCTCGATCGACAGCGGGGCCCGCGGGTCGTAGCCGGACATCGTGCGCAACAGCAATGCCAGATCGAGGGCGGTGCGAGCGATCGGGCCGTCGACCCCGCCCTGCGCGACGAACGCGTCGGCGTTGTCGGCCGGCACCCGTCCGAACGACGGCCGCAGGCCGAACACGTTGTTCCATCCGGGCGGGTTGCGCAGGGATCCGAGGAAGTCGCTGCCGTCGGCCACCGGCAGCATGCGCAGCGCCACCCCGACGGCCGCTCCCCCGCTGCTGCCGCCGGCGGTCCTGGACCGGTCGTAGGCGTTCGACGTCGGGCCGTAGACGTTGTTGTAGGTCTGGGATCCGAGCCCGAACTCCGGCACGTTGGTCTTGCCGATGAAGATCGCTCCGGCCGCTCGGATCCGGGCCACGTGCAGCGCGTCCGACTTGGCGGGCGGTGCCGCGAACGGCGGCCGGAAGAAGCCCATCGTCGTCGGCAGCCCGGCGAGGTCGGCGAGGTCCTTCACGGCGTGCGGGAAGCCGTGCATCCAGCCGTTGTACCTGCCGGCGGCGAGCAGCGCGTCCTTCTCGGCGGCTTCGGCGAGCAGTTGGTCGCGCGGCCGCAGGGCGATGATCGCGTTCACCTGCGGGTTGATCGTCTCGATGTGGTCGAGATGGGCCGTCATGACCTCGACGCAGCTGACCAGACCGGTGCGAATGGCGACCGAGAGCCGTGCGGCATCCCAGGCGACGACGTCGGCCGAGGTGCGCGGCGCGGCGACGGCCGGCCATCGGACGTCGTCGGTCACGGCCCGAGCCTTGGCCGAGCCGGCAGCGGCCGGTCGTGCGTGGCGGCGCCTGCGGCTTCCTCGGCCCACGCGCGAAGCTCGTCGACCGGCACGCCGTGCGGCCGTGTACCGGCCCACGGCGCCAGGCTGGCCGCGGCGCGGCGCAGCAGTGCGCCCGCGCCGCCCGGGTTGCCGCGTTCGGCGTGGGTGATGCCCACCGCGAGCTGGGCCAGGCCGCGCCAGAGTTCGCGTTCCCCGGCCTGCGTCGATGGGCTCTTCCAGGCGTCCTCGAGCACCTCGTGGGCGTGGAACGGCAGGTCGTCGTCGAGCAGCCGCTGGGCCTCGCGCAGGGCCTCGGCCGGGGTTCGGATGACACCGTCGAGCGGCACCTCGATACCCGTCGAGCCGTAGGGCAACGGTTGACCGAGCCGGTCCCGGGGCCGGGTGTTGCGACGCGGACGCACGCCCTCGGAGTCCGGCACGCTTCGATTGTCGTCCTCACTAAGGTCGAGGGCATGCCCGCACTGACCGTGTTGCACAACTCGTCCTGCTCGGCCTCGCGCCACGCGCTGAGCGACCTCACCGACAATGGCTACGACGTCGAGATCGTGCAGTACCTCAAGACCCCGCTCGATCGCGCCGCGCTGCTCGACGTCATCGCCAAGCTCGAAGACCCGCCGGAGGATCTGGTCCGCAAGGACGCGTTCTTCACCGGCCAGCGCCTCGACGCCGCCGACTACAAGACGCCGGACGAGGTGGCGGACCTGCTCGTCGAGCACCCGCGGCTGATGCAGCGGCCGGTGATCGTCAAGGGCGAGCACGCCATCATCGGCCGCCCGCGTGAACGCGTCCTGGCCTTCGTGTCCGGCTGACCGCTCGCCGACCGCCGATGCACGGCCCGCGCCGACGCCGCCCGCCTGCCGGACGTCCGGTCGCGTCCGGGCGCGAACGCCAGGGCGAGATCTATTCCGCCGGCGTGTTCGGGCGTCGGCCTGCGACGCCGGTCTCGTGGGACGCGCTGGAAGCGCGGGCCCGCCGGTCGATGTCTCGAGCGGCCTTCGCCTACATCGCCGGCGGAGCCGGCCGAGAGCGCACCATGACCGCCAACGAAACCGGCTTCGACGAATGGCAGCTCGTGCCGCGCGTGCTCCGCGACGTCTCGAAGCGGACGCTGCAGACCAGCCTGCTCGGGCGCACGTTGCCGGCACCCCTGCTGGTCGGGCCGGTCGGGGTGTCGTCGATGGCGCACCCGATCGGCGATCTCGGCGCGGCGCGAGCCTGCGCCGACCTCGACGTCCCGATGGTGTTCTCGAACCAGGCGTCGGTGGCGATGGAGGACTGCGCAGCGGAGATGGGCGACGCGCCGCGCTGGTTCCAGCTCTACTGGTCGACGTCCGACGAGCTCGTCGAGAGCTTCCTGCACCGCGCCGCAGCATGTGGCTGCGAGGCGATCGTGGTCACGCTGGACACCACGATGCTCGGCTGGCGGCCGCGCGACCTCGATCTCGCCTCGCTGCCGTTCGCCCACGGTTGGGGGCTCGGGCAGTACCTGCGCGACCCGGTGTTCATGCGGCTGGCCCGGGAACGGGCCGCGCACGCGCCGCCGGTCGACACAGGTCGACCCACACCGGCCGCACTGCGCACCCTGCTCGACATCAGCCGGTCGCACCCGGGGCGGACGCTGGACAACCTGCGCTCACCGGTGCCGCGCGCCGCGGTGCAGCTGTTCCTCGACAGCTATTCGCGGCCGTCGATCACCTGGGCCGACCTGCCGTGGCTGCGCGAACGCACTGCGCTGCCGATCGTACTGAAGGGCGTCCTGCATCCGGACGACGCGCGGCGCGCGCTCGACGCCGGCGTCGACGGCATCGTGGTCAGCACCCACGGCGGTCGTCAGGTAGACGGCTCGATCGGCGCCGCGCAGGCGCTGCCGGACATCGCAGCGGCGGTGGCGGGTCGGCTGCCGGTGCTCGTTGACAGCGGGGTGCGCACCGGTGCGGACGTGCTCAAGGCGCTCGCCCTCGGCGCGGACGCGGTGCTCATAGGCCGGCCGTGGGTGTACGGCCTGGCCGTCGGCGGCGCCGACGGGGTTCGCGACGTGTTGCGCAACCTGATCGCCGAACTCGATCTGACCCTCGGACTGACCGGCTGCACGTCGGTGGCCGAGGCACGCGAGCTGTCGCTGGTGCGTCGCGTGGGATGACGATCGGCGCTTCGACCGGCGCTGACGACACCAGGACCGCGTCGTCACGACGCACCGATCGAAGCAGCCGACCTGGCGGGTCGCCGCGACGCCCAAGGGCGGGGGCCGGCATCGCGGCTACCCAGGATTACTCACCACTCACGGTAGCTAGCTGCCCGGCGCGCGTCAAGACCCTTTGTCGATCTCTGTGCCGCGATGTCTGTGGTGGTGCACCGCCAAAGCCACGCTGCGGTACGCGATCTCGATCGCGATCACCCCCGCGACGCCCAACACGGCTGCGAGCGCGACCCGCTCCGGCGTCGGATGAAGCAGGAAGATGTCGGTGGCGAACACCGGCACCACGACGATGACCGCGACGATCCCGGCCATCGCCGCGACGAGCAGCAGCTTCCAGCCCGCGAGTGGGCGGGCGAGCACGAGCAGCACCCACAGCGAGCAGATCAGCACGATGAGGGTGGCCACGGTGCGCCCGGCGTCGACACCGCCGGAGGGGTCGATCGCGCGGATCAGCACGTAACCGACATACGCGTCCACGCCGATCACCACGCCGACGGGGACCGAGAAGCGCAGCACCCGGTCGAGGAAGCCGGGCACGTACCGCCGGGTGTTCGGCCCCAGCGCGAGGACGAAGGCCGGAATGCCGATCGTCACCGACGAGATGAGGGTGAGCTGGATCGGTGCCAGCGGGTAGGCCGAGGCGGTCACCACGATGATCAGCGCGAGCACCAGCGAGTAGACGTTCTTCACCAGGAACAGGTTCGCCGCCCGTTCGATGTTGGCGATCACTCGCCGGCCCTCCGCGACGACGTCGGGCAGGTGGGAGAACCTGCCGTCGAGCAGTACGAGTTGCGCGACCGCACGGGTCGCGGCCGACCCGTTTCCCATCGCCACGCCGATCTCGGCGTCCTTGAGCGCCATCGCGTCGTTGACGCCGTCGCCGGTCATCGCCACGACGTGGCCGCGCCGTTGCAACGCGGCGACCACCGCCCGCTTCTGCTGCGGCGTGACCCGGCCGAACACGCTGGAGCGGTCGAGCACCTCCGCGAGTTCGTCGAGATCGTCGGGCAGGGCGCGGGCGTCGACGGCGTCGCTCGCGTCGGTGACCCCCGGCACGCCGACGCTGGCGGCCACCGCGCCGACGGTGCGCGGGTTGTCGCCGGAGATGACCTTGAGCGCGACGCCCTGTTCGATGAAATAGCGCATCGTGTCCGGCGCGTCCTCACGGACCCGCTCGGCGAGCACCACGAGCGCCTGCGGCGCGAGGTTCGCCGGTAGCTGCGGATGCACGGGTTCGCCGGTGAACTCGACCGGATCGCGGGCCAGTAACAGCACCCGCCGGCCTTGCGCGGCGATCGTGTCGGCCTGGTCTCGGGCCGCACGCGACGCGTCGTCGCGCGGGTCCGGGAGCACCATCTCCGGTGCGCCCAGCACCCAGGTGCCTCGGCTGCCGGCGCACACCGCCGACCACTTGCGGGCCGAGGAAAACGCGATCGCGCCGGTCCGGGTCCAGGTGCTGCGCTCGAAGCGCGCGGCGAGCGCGGTGGCGGTCGCGTTCGCGTCCGGGCCGGTGGCCGACAGCGCGAGCGCGTCCTCGACCGCACCGGCGTCGCACCCGGACAACACGTGCAGTTCGTCGAAGACGATGTCGCCGTGGGTCAAGGTGCCGGTCTTGTCCAGGCACACGACGTCGACACGGGCGAGCACCTCGACCGCAGGTAGTTCCTGGACGAGCGTCTGACGCCGCGTGAGGGACACGGCGGCGACCAGGAACGCGAGGCTGGTCAACAACACCAGGCCCTCCGGGACCATGCCCACGAGCGCGGCTACCGCGCCGGTGACGGCGTCCTGCCAGCTCGTGTTGTCCGTGCTGCGGAACTGGCTCCACAACACCAGCGGCCCGACCACGAGCATCATCATCGAGATCCACCGCAGCAGGGTGTTGGTGCCGCCGACCAGTTCCGACTTCACCCGGGTGAACTTCTTGGCCTCGGCGGTGAGCGCGGTGGCGTAGGCGTCCGCGCCGACCGCGGTGGCCTGGAACCGACCCGACCCGGCGACCACGATCGAACCGGACCGCACCTCGTCACCCTCGGTCTTCGGGATCGGATCGGACTCGCCGGTGAGCAGCGACTCGTCGATCTCCAAACCGGCGGAGTCGGTGAGCTGCCCGTCGGCGACGACCTGGTCGCCGGTGCGCAGTTCGAGCAGGTCGTCGGCGACGACCTGCTCGACGGCGATCTCGGCGAGCTGTCCGTCACGCACCACCCGGGCCAAGGGGGCGTTGAGCACCGCGAGCCGGTCGAGCGTGCGTTTGGCGCGCACCTCCTGATAGACACCGATGACGGTGTTGGCGATGATCACCAGGCCGAACAGCCCGTTCTGCCAGCGCCCGGTGCACAGGATCACGACCCACAACGTCGCGAGCAGCCCGTTGAACGGGGTGATCACGTTCGCCCGGATGATCTGCGAGAGGCTGCGGCTGGTGTGGCCGTCCACGGCATTGGTCCGCCCGGCTGCGACCCGCTGCGCCACCTCGTCCGCGGTGAGCCCGGTTCGGGGCGTCGCGAAGACAGGAGCGCTGGTCATGGGCCTCCACCACTCGATCGCCGAAGATCCAACCTACCGCCGGTGTGGGTCGCCGGTCGGCTGCTCGTGTAGGCAGGAACCATGACTCCCAAGACCTGGTTCATCACCGGCGCGTCCCGCGGCTTCGGCCGCGAGTGGGCGATCGCGGCTCTCGAGCGGGGTGACTCGGTCGCGGCCACCGCCCGCGATACCGGCACCCTGGACGACCTCGCCGAGCGCTTCGGCGACCAGATCCTCGCGCTCCAGCTCGACGTGCGCGACCGCGCCGGCGACTTCGCGCGGGTTGCGCAGGCGCACGAGCACTTCGGCCGCCTCGACGTGGTGGCGAACAACGCCGGGTACGGGCAGTTCGGCATGGTCGAGGAGCTGTCCGAAGAGGAGGCGCGGGCGCAGATCGAGACGAACCTGTTCGGCGCGCTGTGGTGACGCAGGCCGTGCTGCCGCTGCTGCGCGCGCAGGGCAGTGGGCACATCGTGCAGGTATCCTCGATCGGCGGCATCTCGGCGTTCCCGAACGTCGGGATGTACCACGCGTCCAAGTGGGGACTCGAGGGGTTCAGCCAGGCGCTGGCCGCCGAGGTGGACCGGTTCGGCATCAAGGTCACGCTGATCGAGCCGGCCGGCTACTCCACCGACTGGGCCGGTTCCTCGGCGCGGCACAGCACCCCGTTGGCCGTCTACGACGCGGTACGCGACGAGGGCGCGGCGCTGCGCAAGGAGCGGCAGGCCTCGCAGGGTAACCCCGGCGCGAGCAGTGCCGCGGTCCTCAAGATCGTCGACGCCGAGAACCCGCCGCTGCGCATCTTCTTCGGCGACGGCCCGCTGGCGGTGGCCGAGCGCGATTACGCGTCGCGGCTCGCGACCTGGCGCGAATGGGCCGAGGTGTCGGTGGCCGCGCACGGCGGCTGATCGTGGCTCGCCTCATCGTCCTCAACGGCATGCCGGCGGTCGGGAAGACGACGCTGGCCCGCCGGTATGCCGACGAGCACCCGATGACGTTGGTGCTCGAGCTGGACCTGATCCGGCGGCTGCTCGGGCGCTGGCGCGACGACGCCACCCGAGCCGGTCTGCTGGCGCGGTCGATGAGCCTGCCGATGGCCGGCCAGCACCTGCGCGACGGCTACGACGTCGTGGTGCCGCAGTACCTCGGGCGCCCTGCGTTTCTCGAACAGACCGAGGCATTGGCGCGCGACACCGGGGCGCAGTTCTTCGAGTTCGTGCTCTCCGACAGCCGCGACGAGTTGCTGCGCCGGTTCACGCAACGCACCGCCGCGGCCGCGGAGCCGGCGCACGTCGACGCGGGATGGCTGGTGACCGAGGCCGGCGGCCCGGCCGCGTTCATGGCGATGTACGAACGGCTGCTGCTGATCCTGTCGGCGCGCCCGGGTGCGCAGGTGGTGAGCTGCCCGCAGGGCGCCGCGGACCAGGCGTACGAGGAGATGCTGCGCCGGATGGGAACACTGCGACCGTGACGGGCAACGACGGAAAGTTCGAGCGCGACCGCAACTACCTGACGACGCGTGTCACCGCCGATGCTCGGCATCGATAGGTTGCAGCAGGCGTTCTTCGCGCGCGATCGGCACTGTTCGCGCGGCATTACCGTTGCGGCCATCGTCGACGTCCCGACCGTGTACCGGTGCGGGTTCGCCGGCAGCCGGTATGCCTATGAGAACGACACGATCGCCGAAGCCGACATGCGGATGTTCACCACGCTCGCCCGCTTCGACGCCGTCGACCACGGGCACTTCATGTGCAACCGGCAGGAGCTGACCGAACTGCCGGTGCTGCGGGCCCACGCCCGCGATCTGTTTCAGACGCCGGGTTTCGGGGACACCACGGATTGCGTGCAGGTCAAGGCGCACTGCTATCTGGTACACCGCAGCATCGACCCGTCGGGCATCGTCGCGGACGGTCCGGACCCGTCCGGCCGGTTGACGCCGCACGGACACGGCGCCGGATGAGCACCAGCGTCACGGCCTCGGACGGCGTGCGGCTCGCGGTCTACGAACGCGGTGATCGGGCTCGCCCGACGATCGTCGCGGTGCACGGCTATCCGGATGATCACAGCGTGTGGGACGGCGTCGCCGGCCTGCTTGCCGACCGGTTCCATCTCGCGACCTACGACGTGCGCGGCACGGGCGCATCCGAGCGACCAGCCGAGAACGCCGCCTACGGGATGATGCAGCTGGTCGACGATCTCGCTGCCGTGGTCGACGCCGTGAGCCCGCACGCCCCGGTGCATCTGCTCGGCCACGACTGGGGGTCGCTCCAGTGCTGGGCGGCGTTGCCCGACCCCCGGCTTGCGGGGCGGGTCGCCACCTACACGTCGATCTCCGGGCCCGCGCTCGAATACGGCGCGGCCTGGCTGCGCAACCTGCGCGCCCATCCTCGGGCGGGTGCGCGCCAGTTGACGCATTCGCTGTATCTGTTGGCATTCCAGCTGCCGTGGCTGCCCGAATTCGCCATGCGCCGTGGGTGGCTCGAGCGGATCTCGCGGCATCGGGCCGCGCTGCCCGATCAGTTGTGCGGACTGTCGCTCTACCGGGCGAACCTGCGCCGCGTCGGCCGACCGCGGCCGGTCCCCGATGACACCCGGGTGCAGGTGATCGTGCCGGACCGTGATCCCTATGTCACCGCGACGTTCGCGACCGAGTCACCGCAGCCGTGGGTTTCCGATCTCACCGTGCAGCGGATTCCCGGCGGCCACTGGGTGGTGAGCAGCGACCCGGCAGCGGTCGCCAGCCTCGTGGCAGAGTTCGTGACGTGATCTGCGACGATCGGCTGCCTGGTCTGGCGCTGCGGTTGGCCGCAGTGGACGGCGTGGTGGGTGTGACACTCGGTGGCAGCCGGGCGCGTGGCGCGCACACAGCGGCTTCCGATACCGATCTCGGGCTGTACTACCGCGCGCCGCTGGACGTCGCCGCGCTCGGTTCGCTGGCGCGTGAGGTCGCCGGGCCGGCGGCGACGGTCACCCGCAGCGGCGACTGGGGGCCGTGGGTCGACGGGGGCGCGTGGCTGCACGTCGACGGCGTTGCGGTCGACTGGATCTACCGGGACCTCGATCGAGTGACCGGCGTGTGGTCCGACGTCTCGGCCGGGCGCTTCGGGTTCCACGCGCAGGTCGGGCATCCGCTCGGCTTCCCGGACTTCGCCTACCCCGGCGAGCTGGCACTGGGACTGGTACTTGCCGACCCGAGCGGCGAGCTCACCCGGCTGCACACCGAGTTCCAGGCCTATCCCCCGCCGCTGCGCGACGCCATCGTCGGCCGCTCGCTGTGGGAGGCGGCGTTCCTCCTCGACATCGCGGCCAAGGCCCTGCAGCGCAGCGACACGTACTACTTGGCAGGCTGCCTGTTCCGCGCGCTCGGGCTGTGCACCCATGCGCTGCACGCGCACGCGGGTCGCTGGCTGATCAACGAGAAGGGCGCGATCGACGCCGCCACCGCGCTTACCGGCGCACCGCCCGATTTCGACGAGCGGGCGTATGGGGTGCTCGCCGGGCTGGGTCGCAATCCCGCGCAGCTGCGCGCCGCGCTCGAGGCTGCCGAACGGCTCGTGACCGACACCAAGCAGGCCTGCGACTGGGTACCGCCGGGCTGACAAGATGATTCGTGTGCAGACCCTTGCGAGCGGGTTCGGCCTGGTGGAATCACCACGTTGGCACGCCGGACGGCTCTGGTTCGCCGACTGGACCCGAGGCGAGATCCGGATGCTCGACGACGGCGGTGCGAGCGAGGTGGTCGTGCGCCACGCGTCGCTGCCGTTGTGCTTCGACTTCCTGCCGGACGGCACGCTACTCGTGGTGTCGGCAGCTCGGCGTTCGCTGTTGCGACTCGGCCCGGACGATTCGTTGATCACACACGCCGACCTGACTCCGCTGTCCGAGATCGGCGCGAACGACATCGTCGTGGACGGGCGTGGCAACGCCTACGTCAACAGCAACAACGCCGAGTTCGGTGCGACGACCCCTCCGGGCGGCCCGGCAACCGGCCGCGTCTACCTCGTACCTGCTACCGGTTCGCCGCGCCTCGTGGCCGACGACCTCGACTTCCCCAACGGCATGGCCGTGACACCGGACAACGGCACGCTCGTGGTCGCCGAGTCGTATCGGCACCGGCTCACCGCGTTCGACATCGCCGCCGACGGCTCGCTGTCCGGGCGTCGCGTGTTCGCCGATCTCGGCGACGACCCGCCCGACGGCGTCACCGCCGACGCGTCCGGTGCCGTCTGGTACGCCGACGTGCCACACGCGCAGTGCGTACGCGTGGCCGAGGGAGGCGAGGTGTTGGACCGGGTCGAGGTCGACCGCGGCGCGTTCGCCTGCATGCTCGGTGGTGGCGACGGGCACACGCTCTATGTCGTCGGAGCGCACTGGCCCGGCGCGTCCGGGCTTTCGAACCAGACCGACTGGGACGGCGCCGTGTGGTCGTCCTCGGCCCCGCAGCCGCGCGCCGGGTGGCCCGGGAACTGAAGGCGTTTCAACGGTCCCGCTGAGGACAACCGACGCATTCAGGTTCGGTTGAATCCGGCCGGGCTAGCGTGCGCGCCGTGGCGATCGGTCTTCCTGTCGTGGCTGCGACCGGGCGCGCGCCGTCGACGCGGGCGAGCCGCCTGCTGTTCGTCGTGGCGGTCCTGCACGCAGCCTCGCCGCCGCTCGTCCTCGGCGCGCGGTGGTGGTTCAGCGTCGACGAAACGCTCTACCTGAGCCAGCTCAACGCCCACGTGCCGGCAGGCTTGTTCAGCGCACCGCGAGCCCGGGGCCCGACCTTGCTGGCCGCGCCGGGGACGCTGCTGACGACCTCGACCACCGCCGTCCAGGTGTGGTTGTCGCTGTTGGCCGGCGTCGGTTGCTACCTCGCCTTCCGGCCCTGGGTGCGGCTGCGTCTTGGCTACGTCGTTGCGTTGGCCGCGCTGCTGTTCTCCTCGGTCTGGGTCGCCATCTGCTACCGCGACACGGTCATGCCCGACCCCTGGGTCGCCTGCGCGGCGCTGCTGCGGCCGTCCGACGCGCCGTATCTCGTGGTCGCTCTCGGGCTCTCGTGCAGGTTTCTGCGCGCACCGTGGCGTCGGCGCGGCCCGGCAGTCGCCGCACTCGCCGTGAGTTTCGCGGCCGGGGCGGCGGAGTGGGTGGTCGAGGCGTACGCGCGCTACGGCGGGCTGGCTGCCCGCATCCACGCCGCGCATGCGAAGAACGGCGGGCCCGGGCCCCATCTCGCCGGCGCCGGGCAGGCGCGCACACCCGCCCGGCCACCGCTGTGCCGCGGCGGTTGTCACGTCCGTGCCGCGCTCGTATACCGGCTGTGGTGGATCCTTGGTCGTCGTCGCGGTGTCGTCGCGGTGCTAGCTGCGCGACGCAGCCGCGAGCTCTCGGTGGAGATCGTCGCCGTCGTGACCGGCACCGGGTTGGCCGGGCAGTACCCTCTTCGCGACGACCTACGCGGCTGCCCGGTTCCTGCTGCCCGTCTACGCGCTGCTCGCGCCGCCGTGCGCATCCGGGATTCTCGCCGTTGCCGGCGCGCCGCGCACAGCCCTGCCTGGTGCTGGATTCACCCTCGTGGAACCAGCAACTCGCCTACATCGACGGGTGTTCGAACACCCCGCAGTCGGCGGACCTGTTGCGCACCACACTTGCCCGCGGCACCCAGGTGGTGTGGCCGACCCATCGTCGACCTGCCGACTGGATCCGCGTCGGCTGTTGCCGAGTGAACCTGCGACACGTCACGCCCACCGGGCTCCTCGCGTTCGTCGGATCGCGTGAACCCGGTCGCGCGGCGCCGCCGGTCGAGTCACAAGCCAAGACCCCAACAGGAGAATCCACTGAGTACCGACACAGGCGGGCCTGATCGTCTGCGCCGATCCTCAGCTGCACAAGGTGAGGATCCGATCGTGCGGACAGTGGCCCACCGACGACGCCCCCCGGTCACCGCGACACGTCCGGCGGTCGCGACGCGTCCGGCCGTCGCACCCGGCGCCGCCGTCGCGCTGCCGCCCGTCACCGTGCGAGGCCGGTGGATGAGCCAACGGACCCGGCTCGTCGAGCGCGCACCGCGCGCGATAGCCGGTATCGCGACGATCATCGCGGCGGCCTGCCTGGTCGACGCCTTCTGGCCGCACCGCTGGCGCTTTGTCGCCGACATCACACCGATCCTGCCTACCCCGGCCCGCGCCGCAGCGGACGCCATCGTCGCGGTGGCGGGCCTGTTGCTGCTGAGGATCGCCTCGGGATTGAGGCGAGGCAAACGGGTTGCCTGGCAACTTGCGGTGGCCGCCTGCATCGCCATCGCGGTAGCCGACCTGGTGCGTTCGGAACGCCGCTTGGGCGAGGCAACGGCTGCGTTGGCGCTGCTCGGCGCTCTGGTCGTCACCCGTTCGCGCTTCAGCGCTCGCGTCGATCCGGCGAGCCGGTGGTTCGCCGTGCGCGTCGCGACCCAGTTCCTCGCGTTCGCGCTGTGCTACGGCATGGTGCTGCTGTACCTGCCCGGCCGGGTGCCGGCGGACACGTCGGTGCTGAGCCGGCTGCGAGAAGTGTCGTTGTCTCTCGTCGGGCTCGGCGGCGAGCTGCCGATCCACGCCGACCACTTCGCCGACACGTTCCACGCGACGCTGCTCGGGTTCGGTCTGCTGACCGTCATCTGCACGCTGGTGTTGTTGCTGCGCGCACCCCAGCCGGTGGCCAGGCTGTCCGCCGACGACGAGGCGCGGCTGCGGCGGCTGCTCGAGAGCCAGGGCGCACGCGATTCGCTCGGCTACTTTGCCCTTCGCCGCGACAAGTCGGTGATCTGGTCGCCCTCCGGGCGGGCCGCGATCACCTACCGCGTCGTGCGCAGCGTTGCGCTGATCAGCGGCGATCCCATCGGGGATCCGGAGGCCTGGCCGGCAGCCATGGCGGCCTACCGAGCCTTGCTGGCCGAGTTCGGCTGGGTGCCCGCGGTGATGGGATGCAGCGAACGGGGTGCGATCGTGTTCCAGCGCGAGTGCGGGCTGTCGGCGCTCGAACTCGGCGACGAGGCGATCGTGTCAGCCGCGCGGTTCTCCCTGGCCGGGCGCGCGATGCGCGGCGTGCGGCAGGCCTGCACCCGGGTCGAGCGCGCCGGCTACCAGGTGACGATCCGGCGGGTCGGTGATCTCGATGCCGGCGAGATCGACACCTTGCGAGAGGTCGCCGCGAGATGGCGCGGTGACGCCGTCGAACGTGGCTATTCGATGGCACTCTCGCGCCTCGGCGACGCCGCGGACGGGCAGTGCCTCGTGGTCACTGCTCATCAACACGGCGTGCTGCGCGGCTTGCTGCACTTCGTACCGTGGAGCACCGACGGCATCTCGCTGGACCTGATGCGCCGCGACCATGCCGCGGACAACGGCCTCAACGAGTACATGATCGCGACGTTGTTACAGCGCTGTCCCGAGTTCGGCATCGACTCGGTCTCGTTGAACTTCGCGGTGTTCCGCGACGCACTCGAACGCGGCAAGAACATCGGCGCCGGTCCGGTGCTGCGCCTGTGGCGCCGCGTACTGCTCATCGCGTCGAAGTGGTGGCAGATCGAATCGCTGTACCGGTTCAACGCCAAGTTCCAGCCACGGTGGCAGCCGCGTTACATCTCATATTCCGCGGCTCGCGACCTACCCAGGATTGCGCTGGCCGCCATGGAGGCCGAGGCGTTCTTCTCCCCGCCCCGCCTGCTGCGAAGGCTCTCCGGTCGTGCGTGAGCGTCGCACGGTCACCGCGCTGCGCGCGATGATCGGGTTGCTCACGATCATGATCGGGCTGACCGGCTGCGGCTCCAGCACCACCATCGTGCGTCGCAGCGCTACCTCGCGCCGCTCGAGTCGCACGCCGGACCGGCCGAGCGGCACCCAGAACCGGCCGACGCCGGGCGCAGTGCAGCGGGTCACCATCCCGGCGCCGGGTACCGGCTATCACCCACGCCCCGCCCTCGTCTACCTGCCGCCCGGATACGGACACGAACGACGGCGCTGGCCGGTGATCGAACTCCTGCACGGCTCGTCGGGCGAGCCGACCGACTGGGTGACACAGGGCGATGCGCAGCGCACGCTCGACGCGTTCGCCGCCGTGCACCACGGCGCCGCGCCCATCGTCGTCATGCCCGACATCAACGGATCGCTGCGCGGCGACAGCGAATGTGTCCAGACCTCGGACGGCGGCGACGTCGAGACCTACCTGGCCTACGACCTCCCCCGCTTCGTGCACATGCACTACGCCGCGGCCACCGATCGGCGGCAATGGAGCATCGCCGGGCTGTCCGAGGGCGGCACCTGCGCCGTCATGCTGGCGCTGCGTCATCGCGCCACCTTCGCCGCCTTCGGCGACCTGTCCGGCCTCGCCCGGCCCACGCTGACCGACCAGGACAGTCCCGCGGCGACGATCGCCGGTGTCTTCGACGGTTCGGTCGCAGCCTACCGACAGCACGACCCCCAGTGGCTGCTCACCCAACACCGGTATCCGCGCCTCGCCGGCTGGTTCTCCTGCGGCACTTCTGAAACCGAAGTTCTCGACGCCCAGCGTGAACTGGCGAAGCTCTCCCGTGCCGCCGGCATCGACGTGCACACCGAGACGTTGCCCGGCGGGCACGAATGGTCGGTGTGGTCGACGGCGTTTCGCCACATGCTGCCGTGGCTGTGGGCGCGAACCGGGTACTGAATCGACAACGGAAGGCGACTGTGGAACCCAACTCGATCACGCTGCTCGTGACATTGTTGCTCGGCGCGGCCTCGTTGCTGGTCCTGACCGTGCGAGGACGCGCGCTGGTGTTCAAGATCCTCACCGGAGTGCTCGCCATGGCGTTGTCGCTCACCGCGGGCATCGCGCTCGTCAACGACTATTACGGCTACTACCAGACCTGGTCACAGATGAGCGCGGACCTGACCGGTAGCTACTCCGCGACGGCCACCACGACCGTGAAGCGCCGGTTCGCTGCGATCGGCACCGGGCAGCTGCGGTCGATCGAGCTGGCCGGCGCGCGCAGCGGGATCGACCGGCGCGGCCTGCTGTACTTGCCACCGCAGTACTTCGAGCAACGGTATGCACACACGCGCTTTCCGGTCGTCGAGCTCATCCACGGCACGCCGGGTTCGCCCTCGGCGTGGGTGGTGCATCTCGGGGTGGTGCGCATGCTCGACCATCTCATCAAGGACCATTTCATCGGTCCGATGATCGCGGTGATGCCGCAGATGAGCGTCGGCCACGACTTCGAGGAGTGCGTCAACAGCCCGACGACGCTCGACGACACCTACATCACCCACGATGTCCGGCAGGACGTCATATCGAGATACCGGGCGAGCGCGGCGCCGGCCGAATGGGGCATCGCCGGCTATTCCTCGGGCGGCTATTGCGCAGCCAACCTGTCCCTGCGCCACCCCGCGGACTTCGGTGCGGCGGGAATCATGGATGGCTACTTCCGGCCGACCGACGGCCCGGCGGCCGCCGCCCTCGACGACAACCGGGCGGCCGAAGCCGCCAACGATCCCCTGCTCGAGGCCGGCCGGCTCACGGCGAACGCCCGCCCGCTGCCGTCGTGGTGGGTGTCGGCGGGCACCGGTGATGCGGCCGACATGGCCGCCGCCCGCGCCTTCGGGCGCGCGTTGCACGGGGTCGAGACGATGACCCTCTACCGAGAGCCTGGCGCGTCACACAACTTCTACGCCTGGATCGCGGCGATGCCGCACCTGTTGGCCTGGATGTGGCCGCACCTGGCGCCGCCGTCGCTGCGGGTGCAGTTCCCGATCGCCGGCAAAGTGCAGAACGCGTCGATCCGGTTGGCCCAGCCCGCGCCGAGCCGCTGTGCGGCGCCCAACTAGTGTCCCGCGACACTAGCCACGACGCAGCCGGGCCGCCTGCTTGGTCAGGTGATCGCGCTCGAGCGAGCTGCGGGCGCGGTCGGCGGCGCGCTGGTAGTGCTCGATCGCCGCAGCATGGTCGCCCGCGCGCTCGTGCAGGTGGGCGCGCACGGCGTCGAGGCGGTGGTGGCCGGCGAGGCGTTCGCCGAGGCCGTCGGTCGCGCGCAGCCCGGCGAGTGGGCCGTCCACCTCGCCGAGCGCCACGGCCCGGCTCAGCGCCGCGACCGGGTTGTCGCCGAGCGCGACGAGCTCGTCGTACCACGCCAGGATCTGCGGCCAGTCGGTCTCGGCGGCGGTCGGCGCATCGTCGTGCAACGCGGCGATCGCGGCCTGGATCTGGTACTCCCCGTGCCGTTCACCGGCCAGGGCGGTCTGCAGGATCTCGACTCCCTCGGCGATCTGTGCGGAATTCCATTGCGACCGATCCTGCCGGTCCAGCGCCACCAGTGCACCCTGGGTGTCGACCGCGCGCAACCCGGCGGGCGTCGTGGAGCAACATGAGCGCGAGCAGTCCGCGCAGCTCCGGCTCATCACACGCCGGGATCAGCGCACGGGTGAGCCGGATCGCCTCCGCGGCGAGGTCGACGCGCCCGCCGTAACCCTCGTTGAAGATCAGGTAGAGAACCCGCAGGACGAGCGCGAGGTCGCCCGGCTGGTTCAGTGGCCGGCCGGCGATCGTGCGCTTGGCCCGACTGATCCGGGTCGCCATCGTCGGTTCCGGAACGAGAAATGCGTCGGCGATCTCGCGGGTGGTCAGGCCGCCGACCGCACGCAGCGTCAGGGCGATCGCCGACGGCGGGGTGAGCGCCGGGTGGCAGGACAGGAACAACAGCGACAGGGTGTCATCGGACTGAGCCGCCGGTCCCGGCGGCGGCTCGGCGTACGCCGCGTCCTCGCGCCGGCGCCGCGCGGCGTCAGACCGGTATGCGTCGACCAGCTTGCGCCGGGCCACGGTCACCAACCAGCCCTTGGGGTCGTCGGGCATCCGCCGCGGCCAGGTGCGGTGTGCCTCCAGCAGCGCTTCCTGCACGGCGTCCTCGGCCGCGGTGAACTCGGTGCCACCGCGGACGAGGATGCCGAGCACTTGGGGTGCGAGACCGCGATACGCCGCGTCGCCCGTCATTCGCCGATGTCGGGCAGCTCGCTCATCACCGGGCGGACCTCGATCCATTCGTAGATCGGCTCGCCACCGCGGCCCGGCGCGGAGGAGACATAGGCCGCCACCTCGTGGGCTCGCTCACGCGAGTCGACGTCGATCAGGAACCAACCCGCGACCAGCTCCTTCGCCTCCGGGAACGGGCCGTCGGTGGCCACCGGCGCCGCGTCCGGGCCGCCGTAACGGACCCACGCCCCGTCCGGGCTCAGCGCCTGTGCATCGACGAACTCGCCGCGATCCTGCAGCATCCGACCGACGTCCTGCTGGAACCGGATGTGTGTCGCGATCTCCTCCTGCGTCCATTCGCTCATCGGTACGCAGTTCGGGTGCGCCTCCGGGCCACCCTGGTAGTGCTTGAGCAGGAGGTACTTCGGCATGGTGGGTGACTCCTCGTCGTTCGGGCGGCCAGATCGCCGCCTGCACACCTGGGACGGAACCGCGCATCGGTTCTTGACATCACGCCAGCCCCAACATGCGCGCGCATTCGAGCGCTACGTGGATCTCGGCCACGTCGAGCGGGTCGGCGAGGGTGCGGCTGGTCAGCTCCTCGACCCGACGCAGCCGATACCGGATCGTGTTTCGGTGCACGTGCAGATGGGTCGCGGCCGCCGGGCTCGACCCCGCCTGCGCCAGCCACACCCGGACGGTGTCGACGAGAATCGCGCGGTCGGTGTCGGGCAGCTCCAGGACCGGGCCGAGAACACGCCGCACCACGCCCTGCGCCGCGTCCGGCGCACTGACGAGCAGCACGGCGACCGGTTCCTGTTCGAAGCGGACCAGCGCCGTGGAGCCCGGAGTCGCCGTGGCACACGCGAGTCGCGCCTGGCGTAACGCGGCCGGGCTGTGTTCGAGGCCGGTGAACACCTCGCTGACGCCGACGCGTCCGTGAGCCAACCCGGCCAGCGTGCTGCACGTGTCCTCGATACCGAACCGGGGCCGGAGCGTGACCAGGCCGTCCTGGAAGTCGGCGTCCAACCGCCATACCGACGCGACGTCGCGGTGGCGCAGCCGTTCCTCGACCCTCGGGACGCCTTCGTCACCGGGCGCCCGGCTCTCGGCCGAGACGATCACGTAGGCCCCGTGCCGGGGCAGCTTGAGCAGTGCGGCCGATTCCCACAGCCGGCTGCCGTCGCCGAGTCTGCCGTCGAGCAAGCTGTTCAGCAGCGCCGACCGCAGCTGCGTGTCGTGGCGCGCGAGTTCGGCGCTCGCGCTGCGATAGCCCTCGGCCGCCGCGTCGGCCAGCTCGTCCGAGACGGCCCAGACGTCGGCTGCCGAGCGCAGCAGGATCTCCTCGGTGGGGTGATCCGGCGCCTCTTCGATCAGCATCTCCCAGATCAGCCGGCCGCCGATCCTAAACGCCTGCAGCACGGCCGACAGCGGTACCGCGAACTCCGCCCGGCGCACGCCGGTCTCCCGCGGCGCGTCGGTCGGGACCTGCGCCTCGCCGCCGAGGCGGCGCAGCACGTAGCTGAGGTTGTCCCGGCAGGACTGCTGCAGATCCTCGACGCTCACCAGGTAGCCCTCGGTGTAGACGGGTTCCTGTTCGCGGATGCGCTGGGCGAGGCGAGCGGCGAGCTCGTCGGCTCGTGGCAGCATCCGGCGGCTCAGGTCACGGACTGCCGGGTCGATCGTCGTGCCCACGTCCGCGAGCATAGGTGCCCCGGTTGTGCGCGGGCACTACTCGTCGCGCGGATATTCGGTGCGGCGGCCCATCGATCCCGGTGCCACCGCACGCGACGATTGTCCGACACCACAATCACCGATGAACGGATCGTCATGAACCTCGCCACCAACCTCGCCCGCACCGTGGCCACCGCACCCGACCGGATCGCGATCCGCGCCGCGGAAGCGCCGCTGACCTACCGCGACCTCGACACGGCCAGCGCGCGCGTCGCCGGCCTGCTTCGCGCCCGCGGCGTCGGCGCGGGCGACCGCATCGGCGTCATGATGCCGAACGTCGGCGAGTTCGCGGTGAGCTACTACGCGGTGCTGCGTCTGGGTGGGGTCGTCGTGCCGATGAACCCGCTGCTCAAGGCCCGCGAGGTCGCGTACTACCTCGGCGACTCCGGCACCTCGGTGTTGTTCGCGTGGCACGCGGTGGTCGGCGAGGCCGAACTCGGCGCGAAGGATGCCGACGCCGAGGTGATCGTCGTCGACCCCACGACGTTCGACCGGCTGCTGGCCGAGGCCGACCCGCTGCCCGCGGTCGCCGAGCGCGCCGACACCGACACCGCGGTGATCCTCTACACGTCGGGCACCACCGGCCGGCCCAAAGGCGCGGAACTGACGCACGCAAATCTGCGCACCAACGCCGAGATCACCGGCACCGACCTGCTCGACCTCGGCCCTGACGACGTGGTGTTCGCCGGCCTGCCCCTGTTCCACTCGTTCGGGCAGACCTGCACGCTCAACGCCGCCGTCGCCGCAGGCGCGTCGCTCGCGATGCTGCCGCGCTTCGATCCCGGCGCAGGCGCTGCGCCTGGTCGCCGAGCACGGCGTGACCGTCTTCGCCGGGGTGCCCACGATGTACAGCGCACTGCTGCACGGTGCCCGACCGGGCGGATGACGACACCAGCGCGCTGCGGGTGTGCATCTCCGGCGGCGCCGCGCTGCCGGTCGAGGTGCTGCGCCAATTCGAGGACAAGTTCGGCGCGCCGGTGTTGGAAGGCTACGGCCTGTCCGAGACCTCGCCCGTCGCATCGTTCAACCACCCGGGCCGCGAACGCAAGCCCGGGTCCATCGGCACCGCGATCCGCGGCGTCGAGATGCGGATCATCGACCTCGACGGCGATCCGGTGCCGCTCGGCGACGTCGGCGAGATCGCAATCCGGGGCCACAACGTCATGAAGGGCTACTGGCACAAGCCCGAGGCCACCGCGGACTCGATCTCCGCCGACGGCTGGTTCCGCACCGGCGACATCGGCCGGGTGGACGACGACGGCTACTACTCCATCGTCGACCGGAAGAAGGATCTGATCATCCGCAGCGGCTACAACGTCTACCCGCGCGAGGTCGAGGAGGTGTTCTACGAGCACCCCGCGGTGGCCGAGGCCGCGGTGGTCGGCATCGCGCACGACGAGCTGGGCGAGGAGGTCGGCGCCGCGGTCGCGCTCAAACCGGGTGCGCACGCCACCGTGGACGAGCTGCGCACGTTCGTGAAGCGCCAGGTCGCCGCGTACAAGTACCCGCGCCGGGTGTGGCTCGTCGACGCCTTGCCGAAGGGCCCGACCGGCAAGATCCTCAAGCGCGAGATCATTGTTCCGGAATCGGAGACCGGGCGATGAGTGCCGTGTCAGAGGTTGCTGACCTCGCCGACTCCGCGGCACCGCTGGACGCGCTGCTCATCGATGCGGCGGTCGGTCCGATCCGTCGCTTCGCTCCGGACACCTCGACGGCCAAGCTCGCCGCCGGTCTGGCGCGGCATCCGATCTCCACGGGACGCACGCTGCGCTCGCTGGCCGGCGAGGCCGGCCGCATCGCCGTCGGCACCTCGACGCTTGCCCCGTCGAAGCGGGACCGGCGCTTCGCCGACGCCGCATGGGCGAGCAATCCGCTGCTGCGACGGCTGGTCCAGGCCTACCTCGCCGGCGGGCAGCACCGTCGAACAGCTCGTCGGTGACTGCCGGTCTCGGCTGGCGCGACGAGCAGCGCGTGCGCTTCCTCGCCGAGAACCTGGTCCAGGCCTGCGCGCCGAGTAACGTGCCGCTGGTGAACCCGGCGTCGGCGAAGGCGGCGATCGACACCGGGGGCACGAGCCTCGTCCGCGGCGGTGCCCAACTGGTGCGCGACCTGTCCTCGGCGCCGCGCATCCCGGAAATGGTCGATCGTTCGGAATTCGAAGTGGGCCGCAACATCGCGACCACGCCCGGGCGCGGTCGTCCTGCGCACCGAGGTCTTCGAGCTGATCCAGTACACGCCGCAGACCGACGCAGGTGCGCGAGGTCCCGCTGTTGATCGTGCCGCCGACGATCAACAAGTTCTACGCGCTGGACCTCGCTGCCGACCGCAGCCTGGTCGAGTTCCTCGTCCGCGAGGGCCAGCAGGTCTTCATCATGTCCTGGCGCAACCCGGACGCGCGGCACGCGGCCTGGGATCTGGACACCTACGTGCAGGCGATCCTCGACGCCGTCGACGCCACCTGCCGGATCACCGGCAGCGAGCAGACCGCGCTCGCCGGGATCTGCTCCGGCGGCATCCTGGCGAGCATCGCCGCCGCCGTGCTGGCCGCCACAGGGTCGGCAGGAGCGACTGGCCGCGCTCGCGCTGCTCGTCACGGTGCTGGACAACGAGCACGCCGGCACGGCGTCGGCGCTCGAACAACCGCCGGTTGGCCGCTGCGGCGAAGGCGATCTCACGGCGCCGCGGCTACCTGGACGGCCGGGCGCTGGCCGAGGTGTTCGCGTGGCTGCGGCCCGGGCGACCTGGTCTGGAACTACTGGGTGAACAACTACCTGCTCGGCAAGAAGCCGCCGGCGTTCGACATCCTGTTCTGGAACGCGGACACCACCCGGATGGCCGCCGGCCTGCACGCCGACTTCGTCGACCTCGCCGTCGACAACCAGCTGGTCACCCCCGGCACGCTCACCGTGCTCGGCGTGCCGGTCGACCTGTCCCGCATCGACCGCGACGCCTACCTGGTGGCCGGCATCGCCGACCACATCACCCCCTGGCAGAACTGCTACCGCAGCACGGCAGCTGCTCGGCGGCACCTCGCGCTTCATCCTGTCCACGAGCGGCCACATCGCCGCGCTGGTCAACCCGCCCGACAACCCGAAGGCCACCTACCAGGTCAACGAGGACAGCTCGCGTCGACGCCGGCCGAGTGGCTGGCCGGCGCCGACGACCCAGCAGGGCACCTGGTGGACCGACTGCGTCGGCTGGCTCGCGCAGCGCTGCGGCGCCGACAAGCCCGCGCCCGACCGACTCGGCGGCGCCGGCTTCGAGCCGCTCGTCGCCGCTCCCGGCACCTACGTTTTCGACAAGTGAAGACGGAGCACGATCATGTACGAGGACATCGGCCGATCCCGTGGCACCGACTTCTTCCGCATCGCCGACCAGCTGACCGACGAGGAACGCGACTACTGGCGGCGCACCCGCGACTTCGTCGACGACGAGGTGCTGCCGGTGATCAACGACTACTGGGAGCGGGCCGAGTTCCCGTGGCCGCTGATCGAGAAGCTGCGGCGCGCTCGGCATCGTCGGCGACGGCATCGACGGCTACGGCTGCCCGCCGATGAGCCCGATCGCCAACGGGCTGATCAACATGGAGCTCAACCGCGGCGACGGCAGCCTCGGCACCTTCCTCGGGCGTGCAGGCCGGCCTGGCCATGCAGTCGATCGCCATGCTCGGGTCGGAGGAGCAGAAGCAGCGTTGGCTGCCGGGCATGGCCCAGCTGCGACAAGCTCGGCGCGTTCGCGCTGACCGAGCCCGACCACGGCTCGGACTCCGTCGGCCTGGAGACCTCCGCCCGCCGCGACGGCGACGACTGGGTGATCAACGGCGCAGAAGAAGTGGATCGGCAACGGCATCGATCGCCGACGTCGTGGTGGTGTGGGCCCGCGACGAGGCCGACGGCCAGGTCAAGGGGTTCCTGGTCGAGAAGGGCAGCCCCGGCTACAGCGCCCGCACGGATCGACGGGCAAGGGCTCGCTGCGCGCGGTCTGGCAGGCCGAGATCACCCTGACCGACGTGCGCGTCGCCGGAGGCCAACCGGCTGCCCGGCGCGAACAGCTTCAAGGACACCGGCGCGGGTGCTGGCCGGCACCCGCAACGCGGTCGCCTGGGCCGCGCTCGGCCACGCCACCGCCGCCTACGAGATCGCCGTCGCCTACTGCACGGCAGCGCACCCAGTTCGGCAAGCCGCTGGTCAGCTTCCAGATCGTGCAGGAGCGAGCTGGTCAAGATGCTCGCCGAGGTCTGCTCGATGCAGCTGTACTGCCTGCGGCTGGGCCGGCTGATCGAGGAAGGCAGCGCTCACCGACACGATCGCCGCGATCGCCAAGATGAACAACACCCGCAAGGCCCGCGAGGTGATCGCCGAGGCCCGGGACCTGCTCGGCGGCAACGGCATCCTGCTGGACTTCCACGTCATGCGGCACATGGCCGACATCGAGGCGCTGCACACCTACGAGGGCACCGAGACCATCCAGACCCTCATCGTCGGAAGGGACATCACCGGTGTCGGCGCCTTCGCCTGACGTCCGCTTCGTCGAGGTCGACGGCCTGCGGCTGCGGGTGCGCGACCGAGCGGCGCCACGGCGGCCGGGCCGCCGCTGCTGCTGATCACCGGGATCGGCGCGAGCCTGGACCTGTCGCGGCCGTTCGAGCGCGAGCTCAACGCGCGCGGCGTGCCGACGATCAGCTTCGACGCGCCGGGCATCGGCGAATCGACGGCCGTACTCGCTGGCCGCGGCGGATGCGCGGCGTCGCCCGCACGGCCGAGCGGCTGCTCGACGTCGCTCGGCCACGAGACGGTCGACGTTTTCGGTGTCTCGCTGGGCGGGGTGGTCGCCCAGCAGCTCGCGCACCAGGCCCCGCACCGGGTGCGCCGCCTGGTGCTCGCGGCCACCGGCCCGGGCCTCGGCGGGTGTGCCGGGCTCGCCCAGGGTGCTGTGGGCGCTGGCCACGCCGCGCCGCTACTACCAGCCCGACTACTACCGGCGCGTCGCCGGCGACGTCTACGGCGGGTCGGCGCGACGCGACCCGGACGCGCTGCTGCACGGATCGGTGGCCCGGTTCATGCACCAGCCGTCGGTGCGCGGCTACGCCGCGCCAGCTGTACTCGATCGCCGGATGGACCAGCATCCCGTGGCTGCGCCGGCTGCGCCAGCCGACGCTGGTACTGGCCGGCGACGACGACCCGATCGTCCCGCTGGTGAACGGCCGTATCCTCGCGCGCTTCATTCCCGACGCGCGGCTGCACGTGATCGCCGGCGGCGGCCACCTTTTCGTTCTCGAACAACCCGGGCCGGTCGCGAGGTTGGTGTCCGACTTCCTGGCGAGCGGTGACCCGGCTCAACCGCGTCCGGCCAACTCCGCCGAGATCAGATAGGCGAGGGTGAGGCCGCGGCTGAGCGCCATGCCGCTGTTGTAGCCGGTGCCGAAGGTGGTGGTGGCCGCACTCGACCCCGCCGCGTACAGCCCGCGTACCCGCCCGCCGGCGTCGTCGAGCACCCGGCCGTCGCCGTCGATATGCACGCCGCTGCAACCGATGCCGGTGCCGAGAAACAACATCCGCATGCCGTGGAACGGCGCCTCGCGGACGGGCCCGAGCACCGGGCAGGGACCGTGCTGCGGATCGCCGGAGAAACGGTTGATGAACTCCACCGAACCGCGCCCGAAGTCCGGGTCGGTCCCCCGCTCGGCGTGCTCGTTGAACCGCGCCACCGTGGCGGCCAGACCGGGCGGGTCGACGCCGAGCGCACCCGCGAGTTCCTCGAGCGTGGCGCCAGAGTGCACCAGACCGGGCGGGTACGGCGCGCCCGGCGCGGTGTCGCCGAGGCCGTACTTGCGGTGGTGCTGCTCGTCCCAGACGAGGAAGAAAGGCAGGTGCCGATGCTCGTCGGCCAACGACGTGGCGACGATGTCCACCCAATACGAGTCGTTGCAGAAACGGTTGCCGGCGCGATCGACGAGGATCGCATGCGGCATCGCGTACTCCGGGCCGTTGCCGAACGTGTCGCTGTCGGGTACCCGCCACCCTGGCACCATCGGCACGCTGGTCGGCGGCAGCGCGACCACCGCGGCCCCGACGGAGCGGGCGAGCGTGACGGCGTCGCCGCGCAGGGTCGGCGGTGCGAGGCTGCCGAAGTCGTCCGGCCCGAGGCCGAGGAACTCCTGGACCAGTTCCGGCGACCAGTCGAAGCTACTCGTAGTCAGTACCACGGCGCCGCGCCGCTCGACGCCCGCACCACGCACTCCGACAACCCGGCCGTCGTCGTCCTGGAGTAGTTCGGTCACCCGGGTGCCGAGCAGGAACTCGACGTTCGGCTGACGGCGCAGTTGCGCGAGGAATCCGGCGACCAGACCGGCGCCGAGCGTGAGAGTGCCGGTCGGGGTGCCGCCGGTGGTGCTCGCGCGGCGACCCTTCGCGAACAATTCCTCGTAGGTGACACCCGGGGTGAAGTACGGGCTCACCTGCAACTGGTCGGCGAGATCGCCCAACGCGGCCGGATCGACCGGCTCGCCGGTCAGGTAGCGGCCCGACGGCAGGGCGCCGTCGACGTCCTGGTGGTAATCACCGAGACCGTCGATGACCGTCCAGGTCACCGCTGCGACGTTCTCCCAGTAGCGCATCGCGTCCGGCGCCGCCGTCATCCAACGTTTCATCGCGGTCTCGTCGAGCAACGCTGGATCGGCGGTCGCGATCCCGCGGACATACCTCTCGGTACGGTCGAGGTCGTCGTCGACGCCTTCGCGCTCGGCGACATGATTGGCGCCCACCCACACCTGACCGCCGGAGTAGGCCGCCGCGCCGCCGAGCCGGTCCGCTGCTTCGAAAACAGAAACAGATCGGCCGCGCAGCGAGGCGCCGAGCGCGCAGGCCAGACCGGACAGGCCGCCACCGACGACCACCAGCGAATCGCGTTCGCTCACTCCACGTAGTCTTTGAGGGCGCGGTGGAAGTGCTGGACGCCCGGCTCGTTGCGGCCGAAGACGAGCTCGGTGCCGGACAGCGCCGGCAGCGATCCAGCCACCGCGGCCTGGGCGGCGTAGTCCTCGTTCAGGGTGACGTCGTAGAACCAGTCACGCATCCGCGCCGCAGCGCGATACTCCTCGTCGTCGGCCGGTGGTCGGCGCACCGCGAGGATCTGCTGGGTGTTCGACTCGTTGTGACTGCGACCCGGCAGCACGATCGACACCGCCGTCAGGTGTCGGTACGCCCCGGCGATCGCCATGCCCGGGAACAGCCAGTAGTTGGGCGCCACCGCCATGGCGGGATCTCGGTCGGTCGGGGCCTTCGTCTCCTCCGCGGCGATGGTGCGTAGCGCCGACGCATTGCGCTGGTGCGGGCCCCACGAGTTGAACGCGACGATGTTGGAGATGTTGGTCAGCGCGACGCTCGTGGCATGAAGGGCGGCGAAGTGATAGGTCTCGAGGAAGCCGTCGAGGATCACCTTGTAGTTGGTGCCCGGCAACACCTTCGTGGAGAAGTGGTGGAGGTCGGCCAGCCCGAGCCCCTCGAGCAAGGGCGCCAGATCGCCGAGCCACGCGTCGATATCGTGGGTCATCCCCGGTGTCAGGCCGGCGAACACGATGCCGGCGCGCTCCTCCACCCAGAGCGGCAGCAGCCGCAGCGTGTCGCGGTCGAGGTCGCCGACGGTCTTCTCGCCGTAGACGCCGCGCAGGCAACCCTCGAGGTCGTAGGACCACGCGTGGTAAGGGCAGGTGAGCCGATTGGCCCGGCCGGTGCCGGTGCTGGCCACCGGAGACCCGCGGTGCCGGCAGGCGTTGATCATCGCGTGCAACTCACCGTTGCGGGCCCGGGTGATGAGCACCGGCACGTCAGCGACGTCGACGGCCTTGAAGGTGCCGGGACCGGGCAGCTCGCAGGACAGCGCGAGCGGCACCGGCACCCGCTTGTGCACGGCCTCGATCTCGCGCCGCCAACGCTGTGCGTCGAGATAGTTGTCCACCGGCTCGCGCATGACCGCATCGGCCTGGTCGGTGGTGCCGTCGCGCACGTGGGCGAGCAGCCGCTCCAGCACCGCGTGTGCATCGCGGCGCACGAGGTCGAGCAGCGGGCCACCGCTGGTGCTGCCGGCGCGCAGGTCGAGACCCGGCTGGTAGCGCGGCAGCGCCGACGGCAGCGCGTCCTCCACGGTGGTGGGCGCGGGCGAGACGTCTAGAGCGTTACTGACCGTGATCATCGATCCTCCGGCGGGGTGGTCCGACCTGGAAGAGTAAAATATACTGAACGATAAATTATTGCAAGGGGCGTGCCGGTGTGCGCAGGCCTGGCAACAGCACCGACCGGTAGGTGTCGACGGCTGCACCGAACTGCGCCGCGTCCGGCAGCCCGGCCGAGAGCCGCGTCATCCCCCACACCACCATGCGCAGGACTCGCACCGATTCGCGCGCCCGCGCACCGGGGACTCCACCGGTGTCCTCGACGATGCGGGTGAACAGCCGCTCGGTGCGGCCGAACTGTTCCTCGAGCCCGGTCAACTCCGGGTGGCTGCCGGCCTCCATCGGCGTCGACACGATGAACGCGGCCATCGATGGGTCGTCGGCGTGCATGCGCACGGACGCGGTGAGAATCGCATCGACGCAGTCGGCGAAGGTATCCCGGTCGGCGACCGCGACCTCGAGGGTGTTGATCACGTCGTCGTACACCGCGGCGGTCGCCGCCTCGAACACCCCGGCCTTGCTGGCGAAGTGGTGGTAGAGCACCGGCGGCGACACCCCGGCCCGGGCCACGATCTCCGCGGTCGACGCCGCGGTGTAGCCCTGCTCGGCGAAGACCTCGCGGGCGGCGCGCAGCAGCCGCGCCTTGGTCTGCGCGCTCGTGGAGCCGGCCGGGCGGCCCCGCGCCCGCGCTGCCCTCGTCATCCGATCACCCTAAGGCCGACAGCGCGTCCAGCTCGGCATCGAGATGGGTGAGCAGCCGCTGCAGGCGCGGCACCGAACGACGGCAGCCGGTGAGCCCGAACGAGATCATGTCGGAATAGCTCGTGCAGGTGATGTTCAGCGCCTGGCCGTCGAGCGGGATCGACAGCGGGTACAGGCCGTCGAGGCGCGCACCGTTCCAGTACATCGGCTCGCCCGGGCCCGGCACGTTCGAGATGATCAGGTTGAACGGCGGCCGCACGGTGCCGGTCAGCCGCAGCAGCGGCCACAGCACCAGCGGGCTCATCCCGATCGCAGTCATGGCCACGATCTGCATGGGCGACATCGTGCGCAGCATCTGCTTGCCCTCGAGCATCGACTGGCGCACCGTCGCGAGCCGGGCGCCCGGGTCGTCGAGGTGGGTGCCGAGGTTGCACATGACCGCGCCGACGGCGTTGCCGCCGCCGTCGCCGTCGCCGTCGACTTCGCCGGCCTCCGCGTCGTGCAGCGACACCGGCACCATCGCGACGAGCGGTGAGTCCGGCAGGGCGTGCAGGTCGAGCAGGTACTGGCGCAGGGCGCCCGAGCACATCGCCAGCACGACGTCGTTCAGCGTCGCACCGGCAGCCTTCCCGACCGCCCGCAGCCGGGCCATCGGCCACGACTGCGCGGCGAACCGGCGGGCGCCGGTGATCTCGACGTTGAGCATCGACTTGGGCGCGGTCACCGACAGCGAACCGGCGTGCTCGGTGAGTGCGGCGTTGACGGTACGGGCGAGCGCCGGCAGCATGCCCGCGACCTCGCCGAACGTCGACAGGGCGACGCCGGCGAGCGCACCCGGTCCGGCCGGCGGGCGGGGGTGGCGTCGGGTGCGCCTCGCGCCGACATTGCGCGGCGGTGCCCACGGCGGCGGCATGTCGCGCTGCGCGTCGTCCGGGCTCAGCATCCGCGCCAGCAGCCGCAGCCCCGACACGCCGTCGACCATGGCGTGGTGGGTCTTGGTGTAGATGGCGAACCGACCGTCGGCTAGTCCCTCCACGAGGTGCATCTCCCACAGCGGGCGATGCCGGTCGAGCAGCGTCGAGTGCAGCCGTGAGCACAGCGCGAGCAGTTCGAGCACCCGCCCGGGCTGCGGCAGCGCGCTGCGCCGCACGTGGTGTTCGAGGTCGAAGGCACGGTCGACCTCCCAGCTCCACTGGCCCAGCGAGGACAGCGACCGGTGCGCCCGTTTGCCGAACAGCGGCGCGATGTCGGGGTCGTCCATCGTGTCCTCGTACATCCGGCGCAGGTCGAGCGCGTCGGCGCCGTCAGGCGGCACGAACAGCTGCAGGCTGCCCACGTGCATCGGGCGCTCGCGCGACTCGACGAGCAGGAACACCGAATCCATCGGCGACATCGGCAGCGGCATCAGCCGATTCTGGCACCGCGCGCATGTTGACGTTGTCGGCAACCCGGCAGCCCCCCGCCGCCCCGGCCACCTGAACTCCCCGATGATCATGCACAGACCGTCGCCAGGACGCGGGTGGGTGCATGATCATCGCAGGTTCGGCGCGCCCGGTGTCTACGCCTGCGTGCCAGGTCACCAGCCGGCGTGCAGCGGGCGTCCCTCGGCATAGCCGGCCGCGCTCTGCACCCCGACGAGCGCCCGCTCGTGCAGATCGACCAGCGACGCCGCACCGGCGTAGGTGCACGCCGAGCGGACCCCGGCGGTGATGGTGTCGAGCAGGTCCTCCACCCCCGGACGCAGCGGGTCGAGATACTGCCGCCCGCTGGAGATCCCTTCCTCGAACAGCGCTTTGCGAGCACGTTCGAAGGCGCGCTCGCCGGTGGTGCGGTTCGCGACAGCGCGCGCCGACGCCATCCCGAAGCTGTCCTTGTACTGCCGCCCGTCGGGCGCGACGTGCAGGTCGCCGGGCGACTCGTGGGTGCCGGCGAACCAGGAGCCGATCATCACCGACGACGCGCCCGCGGCGAGCGCCAGCGCGACGTCGCGCGGGTGCCGCACCCCGCCGTCGGCCCACACGTGCTTGCCCGCCTGCCGCGCCGCGGCCACGCACTCGAGCACCGCGGTGAACTGTGGGCGGCCCACGCCGGTCATCATCCTGGTGGTGCACATCGCACCCGGCCCGACCCCGACCTTGACGATGTCGGCCCCCGCGTCGATCAGGTCGCGGGTGCCCTCGGCGGAGACCACGTTGCCGGCGGCGACGGGCACCTGCGGCGCCAGTGAGCGCACCGCGCGCAGCGCGTCGAGCATCCGCTCCTGGTGCCCGTGTGCGGTGTCGAGCACCAGCAGGTCGATCCCGCAGTCGAGCAGGTCGGCCGCGCGGCTCTTGACGTCGCCGTTGACGCCCATGGCGGCCCCCACACGCAGCCGCCCGCTGTCGTCGAGCGCCGGACGGTAGATGGTCGAGCGCAGGGCGCCGGTGCGCGTCACGACGCCGATCAGCCGGCCGTCGGCGTCAACGACTGGCGCCAGCTTGCGCCGCGCGGCGTCGAGCTGGTCGAACACCCGGCCCGGTTCCACCGGCTCGGTGAGCACGAGCGGGTGCGGCGTCATGACCTGGTGCAGTTGGGCGAACCGGTCTGCTCCCACGCAGTCGGTCTCGGTGACGATGCCGACCGGCCGCTCGTCCGACACCACGACCACCGCGCCGTGCGCTCGTTTGGGCAGCAGCGCGAGGGCCTCGCTGACGGTGTTGTGCGGGCCGAGGGTCACCGCCGTCTCGGCGATGTGATGGCGCCGCTTGACCCAGCCGACGACCTCGCGCACGACCGGGACCGGGATGTCCTGCGGCAGCACCGTCAGGCCGCCACGTCGGGCGACGGTCTCGGCCATCCGGCGGCCGGCGACGGCGGTCATGTTCGCGACGACGATCGGGATGGTGGTGCCGCTGCCGTCCGTGGTGGCGAGGTCGACGTCGAAGCGGGAGGCGACGTCCGAGCGGACCGGGACCATGAAGACGTCGTCGTAGGTCAACTCGACGGTGGGGGCAGGTCCAACGAAGCGCACGAACACGTGATCCTACCGGCGGGTCCCTAGGGTGGCACCGTGCTCGCGGTCTTCGACATCGACGGCGTGGTGGCCGACGTCCGGCATCGGCTGCACCACCTGCGCGGCTGGTCGGCCTGGATGGACTTCTTCGACGCCGCCGACGCCGACCCGCTGCTCGCCGAAGGCGCGAGGTTGGCTGCCGACCTCGCCGGCAGGCACGAGATCGTGTGGCTGAGCGGGCGCCCCGAATGGCTGCGCGACGTGACCGAGGATTGGCTGGCCGAGCACGAACTGCCCGCGGGCGAGGTCTTCCTGCGCCCGAACCACGACTACCGCCCGGCGCCGGTGTTCAAGCTCGACGTGTTGCGGCGGCTGGCGTCGCGCGGGATCGCCGCGGTGATCGACGACGACGACGAGGTGGTGCAGGCCGCGCTCGCGGCCGGTTACCCGGCCGTACTGGCCGACTGGGTGCCGCGCTCGGACGTGTTGCGCCGCGCCCAGGATCGCGACGGCAGAACCTGATCTTGATGTGTGGTCACGGTAAAGTAACGATGTAACCTGCCGGAAACATGACTGGTGCGTGCACGCTTGACAAGTGTAAGAATTAGTTCAAGCTGGAAACGAACACAGTCTGAAAGCGATTACGGGAAGCGTCAACATGGACATGCCAGCCGCACCGGCCGCCGGCCTTTGCAGCCACGTCCCATCCTGCCCCTCGGCCTACGCCTCCGACCGGGACGCGGCCCACGTCATCTCGGCCCACCCCGAGCAGGGCTGGAGCCTGTTGTGCAACGGGGTCGTCGTCTTCGAGGACTTCGGGGAGCTGCTCCCCGACGGCCAGTGCACCGACGCCCGGCGCGCCGAGTTGCTGATGGCCTCGCCGCACCGCCGCGCCGGCTGAGTCGCAAAACCGTCGGATCGCTGGCCGTCGGCAGTCTGGTAGCCGTCACCACCCCGGTCGCCGCGGCGGCCAAGGCACCAGCACCCGCCCGGGCAGCCTGTACGTGCGCAGCATCTACCCGCGAGCGCGGCTAATCGCCGAGAAGGGCGGCACCACGCACGCCGGAACGCTCTACGGCAACGAATGCGTCGACGGCCAGATCGCCGCCTACCTGGCCGACGGAACCATGCCGGCCCGCCAGCACGGCTACGGCGCAGACACCTACTGCAACCCGCTGCCGAAGCCGGTGCCCGACGGTGCCAGCGCGAAGAACGGCGCCAAGGCCGGTGCCGGGATGAGTGCGGCCACCCGGGAACGGATGCAGGCTGCGGTTGCGATCGGCGGTTGGTTCACTCGACGCGGGCGCGGTCGATGATCGCGCCCGCGTCGATGCCGGTGGGCAAGGTGCCGTATGCCAGTCCCCCGTCACCGGCGATGCGAGCCGCCACGAAGGCGTCGCCGACGGCGGCCGGGCTGTGCCGTAACAGCAGCGAACCCTGCAACAGCATGGCCATCCGCTCGACAAGTCGACGCGCGCGGTACGGGGCGTCCCCGACGGCGGTGAGGTCCTTGCGCAGCAGGCGCAGCGCGTCGTCGTAGCGAGGATCGGCGCCGGTGGCGGCGTCCAGCTCGGCGAGGAACGTCTCGACCGCGGCAGGCTCGCGGCTGAGCACGCGCAGCGAATCAAGTGCCGCGACGTTGCCCGACCCCTCCCAGATGGACACCAGCGGCGCCTCGCGGTAGAGGCGCGGCAGCCCGGAATCCTCGATGTAACCGTTGCCGCCCAGGCACTCCAGCGCCTCGACGGTGTGCGCCGCGAGCCGCTTGCACAGCCAGTACTTCGTCACCGACAGCGCGAGCCGGCGGAACTGCGTTTCGGCCGCGTCACCGCGGGCCGCCCGGTCGATCGCTCCCGCGAGCCGCAGCACGACGGTGGTGGCGGCCTCGGAGTCCAGCGCGAGGTCGGCGAGCACGTTGGTCATCGCGGGCTGGTCGATCAGCGCCTTGCCGAACGCGTGCCGATGGGCGGCATGGTGCAGGGCGTGCGCGGTGGCGATGCGCATCCCGCCGGCGGCCATCAGCGCGCAGTCCAGCCGCGTCATGTTGACCATCTCGATGATGGTCGACACCCCGCGGCCCTCCTCGCCCACCAGCCACCCGGTGGCACTGTCGTACTCGACCTCGGCCGACGCGTTGGACCGGTTGCCGAGCTTGTCCTTCAGCCGCTGTAGCCGAAACGCGTTGCGGGTGCCGTCGGGCAATACCCGCGGCACCAGGAAGCAGGACAAGCCGGCGTGCGCCTGCGCGAGCGTGAGGAACAGGTCGGACATCGGGCGCCGAGGTGAACCACTTGTGGCCGGTCAGGCGGTAGCTGCCGTCGGCGGCCGGGACCGCTCGGGTGGTGTTGCTGCGAACGTCCGAACCTCCCTGCTTCTCGGTCATCGACATGCCGGCGATCAGGCCGGTCTTGTCGTCGCGGCGGGCGCAGCCCGAGGTCATAACTGCGGGCGGTGAGCCGCGGCTTCGTAACGCTGTGCGAGCTCGGGTGTCGTGCGCAGCGCCGGCACCGCGGCGTACGTCATCGAGATCGGGCACAGGTGGCCGGCGTCGGTGACCTCCCAGACCATCATCTTCGCCGCGCGGGCGACATGCGCGCCGGGCCGGTCGTCGGTCCAGGGCGCCGCGTGCAGCCCGCACTCGACGGCGACACGCATCAGGTCGTGGTACTGCGGAAGGTATTCCACCTCGTCGATGCGGTGGCCGTAGCGGTCGTGGGTGCGCAGCACCGGCGGATGCTCGTTGGCCAGCCGGCCGCGGTCCTGCCAGGGCCCGCTGTTGCCCAAGGCACCGAGGTCGCGGACCTCTGGCTCGGCCCAGCCGGCGCCCTCGCGGTGCAGTCCCTCGACGAGTGCCGGGTGCGTGGTGATGTCGTGCCACAGGATGGGTGGGACCTGGTTGGTGACCTCGTGCGTTGCGCTCATGACTTCTCCATTCAACCCAGGATCGCCTGCGCACCACACTCGGCGCACCGCCAGACGCCGGCGGTCTCGGTCAACGGGCCGTGGGCCGTGCAGGACGGCGTGCCGTCCGCGTCGAGGACGACGTTGCCGAGACCGACGTCCCAGCCACCCGGCACGTCCTGCAGGGCCGCGGCCGGCGGGCGAACCAACCGGGCCGCGTCGAACGCGCTCACCGCCACCGCGACGGCCGCCCACTCGGCGTCGTCGGTACGCCAGCCGGTGGGCAGCGACGCCTCGGCCACCTCGACGCCCGCGTCGCTCACGGTGACCGCCGCGGTCTGCTCACTGCCGTCCGGGGGCCGGAACGAGACGGCGTAACGGCCGCTGCCGGGCAGCGCCTCGATGCGATGCAGCTGCGCAGACACAGCACCAGCTTGCCCGATCAGCGCTCCCCCGTCCTGGCGGCCAAGTGCGCGAGCACGGCCCGCCGGCACCTAGCGGCTAGTTCGACGAACAGCTCCACCCAGCTGACCGCTTCTCGGCGGACAAACCCCTGCGACCTCGGGCCCTGTGGCGTGGCACGCTGGAGGCATGTGCCGAAACATCAGGACGCTGCACAATTTCGAGCCGGCGGCCACCACCGACGAGATGCACGCCGCGGCGCTGCAGTACGTGCGGAAGGTGAGCGGGACGACCAGGCCGTCGGCGACGAACCAGGCAGCCTTCGACGCCGCGGTGGCCGAGGTCGCGCATGCCACCCGGCACCTGCTCGACGCCCTCGTGACCACCTCGCCGCCGAAGGACCGCGACGTGGAGGCCACCAAGGCCCGCGCCCGCGCCGCAAAGCGCTATGCGACCATGAGCTGACCCGGCACCCTCAGCGGGCGGCGTTGAGCGCGGCGACGAGGTCGGCGGCGGAGGCGCACCGGTCGAGCAGTTCGCCGACGTGCGCTCGAGTGCCGCGCTGCGGTTCGAGCATCGGCACCCGTACCAGCGACTCGCGGCCGACGTCGAAGATCACCGAGTCCCACGACGCCGCGGCCACCGAGGTGCCGTAACGGCGCAGGCACTCGCCGCGGAAGAACGCCCGGGTGTCCGACGGGCGGCCGCTGGACCGCCGACTCGGCGTCGTCGGGCCCGAGCAGGGTCTGCATCGCGCCGCGCGACACCAGCCGGTGGTAGAGCCCTTTCTCCGGCCGCACGTCGGAGTACTGCAGGTCGACGAGTTGCAGCCGCGACGAGTCCCAGCTCAGCCCGTCGCGGTCGCGGTAGCCGTTGAGCAGCCGCAGCTTGGCGACCCAGTCGAGCTCGCCGGCCAGCTGGTTCGGGTCCTCGGCCAGCCGGGTGAGCACCGACTCCCACCGGTGGAGCACGTCGCGGGTCTGCTCGTCGGCGTCGTCGCCCTGCCGGTCGTCGACGAACTTGCGGGCTCGATCCAGGTACTCGCCCTGCAGGTCCAGCCCGCTGATGGTGCGGCCGTCGGCGAGCGTGATCAGGTGCCGTAGCGACGGGTCGTGGGACACCTCGTGCAACTCCCGGACCGCCTGCCCGATCGCGAGGTCGTCGACGAGGAAGTTGTCCTCGATCATCGCGAGCACCAGCGCGGTGGTACCGACCTTGAGGTAGGTGGAGATCTCGGACAGGTTCGCGTCGCCGATGATCACGTGCAGCCGGCGGTAGCGGTCGGCGTCGGCGTGCGGCTCGTCGCGGGTGTTGACGATCGGGCGCTTGAGCGTGGTCTCGAGCCCGACCTCGACCTCGAAGAAGTCGGCGCGCTGCGCGATCTGGAACCCGGGGGTGCGCCCGTCCTGCCCGAGCCCGACGCGACCCGCGCCGCACACGATCTGGCGGGTGACGAAGAACGGCACGAGATGCCGCACGAGGGCCGCGAACGGCGTGTCGCGCCGGCACAGGTAGTTCTCGTGCGCGCCGTAGGAGGCGCCCTTGTTGTCGGTGTTGTTCTTGTAGAGGTTGATCTGCGCGGCCACGCCGGGCATCGTCGGCAGCCGACGCGCCGCAGCGAGCATCACGAGCTCGCCGGCCTTGTCCCAGCGCACTGCGTCGAGCGGGTTGGTGACCTCCGGGCTCGAGTACTCCGGGTGCGCGTGGTCGACATAGAGCCGCGCGCCGTTGTGCAGGATGACGTTGGCCATCCCGGTGTCTTCCTCGGCATCGATGAACTCCTGCGCCACCGCACCGCCGGCGCCCGAGCCGCCGAGATCGAACCCGCGGGCGTCGCGCAGCGGCGACTCCTCCTCGAAGTCCCAACTCGCGCGCCGGGCCCGGCCGGCCGGCAGGGTGCTGGCGTAGGCGTTGACGACCTGGGCCGAGAGCAGCATCGCGTTCGCCGAGGGCTGGCCGGGCAGGCTCACGCCGTACTCGACCTCGGTGCCCATCACGCGTCGGACCGTCACGGGTTCAGGCTACGGGAGCGCACCCACAAAAGCGTGTCAGGCGAGCAACGGCGGCAGCGGGCAGCGCAGCATCGCGCACGTGGTGCGCAGCAGCTCGGCCTCGGCCGGCTGCAGCACTCCGTCGTCGGCAACCGCGATGACCAGCGCCTCCACGACCACCTGCTTGCTGCGCGGATCGAGGGAGTTGAGCGGCTCCCAGCCCGCGTCCAGCGCCCGCCACGGCTCGGCGGGCGCAGCGTACGGAATCGCGGCGCCGGGTAGCAGGTGCGCGACGGCGGCCTCGTACGCGTGCTGCGCCGCAGTCGGGTCCGGATTGCCGGCCGCACTGACGCAGGCCAGCAGGGTGAGCGCGGCGTCGCGCACGCCGCTCACCTGCGCGCGGCCCGGCCGCGAGCGCGGTCCGGGGTCGCCGGCGTCGGCGAGGTAGGCACCGACCAGCCGGGTGAGGCTGTACTCGAAGACGGTGATCTGGCCGTCGGCACGGGCCAACTCGTCGAGGGCGCTCGCCAGCGCCTGGCGGTCCGGGACGGGTCGGGCGGCGAGCAGCGGCGCGGCCATGGACACGAGCGGCAGCCGCACGATCGGATCGACGCCGGCCACCGCGGGATGGAAGCGGGCGGCCTGCTCGGCCACGCTCGCCCCGAGCCGGCGACCGATGATCTCCAGCTGGGCGGCGCCGATGTCCGGGCGCCGGTCGAGCAGCATCGCGAGCACGAGCGGCGTGGCGGTGCCCTGCTGGCTGGCCGCGTCGTGCAACCCGGTCGGGATCATCGCGTTGATCTGCGCGCCGACCGCGAGGTCGGCCGGCGTCAGGCTGGCGACGCGCTCGCGCACGGCCGTCGGTTCGACCTTGGCCTGTCGTGCCTCGCGCGGCGCGGGCCCCACCGAGGCCGGCGGCAGCGTCCTCGGCCAGCCCGTCCGGGCGCTGCTGGGCGTAGCGGTCCTGCAGCTCGCGCACCGCGCCGACGTCGAAACCAGGCTCGAGCGCGACGATGCGGTCGAGCAGCGGCGGGTGGGTGGCGAGCAGCTGCGACACGCCGCGGCCGCCCTCGCCGAAGAGCATGTGGTTGATCTGGCGCTCGCTGTGGGTGTCGCGCAGCTGCGATCCTTCCGGGACGCCGGCGATCTTCTTCAGCGCGCCGGCGAGCCCGCTCGCCTGCCGGGTGAACTGCACGGCTGACGCGTCGGCGAGCCACTCGCGCTGCCGGCTCACCGCGGCCTTGATCAGGTTCGCGAAGAACTGCCCGACGAACCCGAGTACCAGGAAGGCCATCGCCACGAACAGCACCGGGTTCGCGCCGTTGGAATCACGCGAGCGGCGCCCCGCCGAACTGCAGGAACCGCAGCCCCACCAAGCCGAGCAGGAGGATGCCGTTGAGCAGCCCGATCAGCCGCACGTTGAGGCGCATGTCGCCGTTGAGGATGTGGCTGAACTCGTGTCCGATCACGCCCTGCAGCTCGTCGCGGTTGAGCCGGTCCAGCGCGCCGGAGGTGACGGTGACCGCGGCGTCAGCGGGGCTGTACCCGGCCGCGAACGCGTTGATGCCGGGTTCCTGCTCGAGGATGAACAGCCGGGGCACCGGGACGCCGGAGGCGATCGACATCTCCTCGACGATGTTGACGAACCGGCGCAGGCGGGGGTCGCGCGTCGAAGGGTCGACCGGCACCGCGCCGACCGACTGCGCCACCACCGCTCCGCCGCCGCGCAGCGCGATCATCTTCGTCAGCGTCCCGAGAGTGATGACGAGCAGCGTCACCGCGGTCGCGGCGACGATCGCGCCCACCAGGGTGCTGGCGGGCGCGCGGCGCAGCGAGAGCGCCACCACTCCGTTGACGATGCCGACGATCGAGACGACCGCGGCCAGGAACAGCAGCACGAGGCGTACCGACGCGCCGCGAGCCGCATGCTGGCGCTCGAAGAAGTTCAGAACTGCACCTTCGGGGCCTCGCGGGTCTCCGGGTGATCCGGCGCGATCTGCCACTGCGCTGCCGGGCCGAAGTGGAACATGCCGGCGAGCACCGAGGCCGGGAACGACTGTCGCCGGTTGTTGTACGTCATCACCGAGTCGTTGTAGGCCTGCCGGGCGAACGCCACCCGGTTCTCCGTCGAGGTGAGCTCCTCGGACAGCTGCATCATGTTCTGGTTGGCCTTGAGATCCGGATAGGCCTCGGCGACGGCGGTGAAGCGGCCCAGCGCGCCCGCGAGCGCGCCCTGCGTCTGGGCCAGTTGCTGCATGGCCGCCGGATCGCCCGGATTGGCCTGCGCGGCGCTCAGGCCGCTGATGGCCGCGGCCCGGGCCTGCGTGACGGCCTCGAGCGTCTGCCGCTCGTGGGCCATGTACGCCTTTGCCGTCTCGACGAGGTTCGGGATCAGGTCGAAGCGCCGCTGCAGCTGGACGTCGATCTGGCTGAAGGCGTTTTGGTACGCGTTGCGGGCTTTGACCAGCCCGTTGTACCCGACGACGGCCCAGATGACGAGCAGCACGACGATGACGCCGATGACGATGACGCCGATGACGATGCCGACAGTCATGGCGCAGAGGCTAGACCAACAGCTTGACGATCGCGGCGAGACCCACCACGACGATCACCGCGCGGAGCACATTCGGCGGGAGCCGGCGCCCGACCAGGGCGCCGATCATGCCCCCGATCGCCGCGCCGGCCGCGATGAGCGCGGCGGCCACCCAGTCGATGTGAATGGTGGCGATGAACACGATCGCGGCGACCAGGTTGGCGAGGCCGGCGAGGACGTTCTTGAGTGCGTTCTGCCGCTGGATCGACTCGGCGAGAAACAAGCCGAGGAAGGCCATCAGCAGCACACCCTGTGCCGCGCCGAAGTAGCCGCCGTAGATCCCGGTGGCGAGCACCGTCAGCCACAGCGTCGGCGTGACCGTCTCGTGCTGGCGGTGCCCACGTACCGCGAGCCAGGCGGTGATCTGGCGGCCGAACACGACCAGCACCAGCGCCAGCACGATCAGCGCGGGCACGATCGCCTTGAACGCCCCGGCCGGCAAGGTGAGCAGCAGCACGGCGCCGAGCACCGCGCCGATCACCGATCCGATGCCGAGCGTCACCGCCCGCCGGCCCTGCCCCACCAGCTCGCGGCGGTAGCCGTACGCCCCGACGAACGAACCGGGGAACAGGCCGACGGTGTTGGTCACGTTCGCGGTCACCGGCGGCAGCCCGACGGCGAGCAGCACCGGAAACGTCACGAGCGTGCCGGAGCCGACGACGGTGTTGATCGCGCCGGCCCAGATGCCGGCCACGAACACGAGCAGCGCCTCCCAGAACGACACGAGTCAATCATCACGCGAGGGCGAAGCGGCAGCCGCTGGCAACGGCGCGGCCGAGCCCACAGCTGGACCGCGACGACAGCAAAAAGAGCGCGGCGGCGCGCAATTACAGGTACTGGCCGGTGTTGCCCACGGTGTCGATGGACCGGCCGGCGTCGGCCCCCTTGCCACCGGAGACCAGGGTGCGGATGTAGACGATCCGCTCGCCCTTCTTGCCCGAGATCCGCGCCCAGTCGTCGGGGTTGGTGGTGTTGGGCAGGTCCTCGTTCTCCCGGAACTCGTCCACGCAGGCGGCGAGCAGGTGCGACATCCGCAGCCCCGGCTGGGCGAGGGTGAGCACGTCCTTGATGGCCATCTTCTTCGCGCGGTCGACGATGTTCTGGATCATCGCGCCGGAGTTGAAGTCCTTGAAGTACAACGTCTCCTTGTCGCCGTTGGCGTAGGTGACCTCGAGGAACCGGTTCTCCTCCGACTCGGAGTACATCCGCTCGACCGTGTGCTGGATCATGCCGGAGATCGTGCTGGTCTCGTCGCCGCCGTGCTCGGCGACGTCATCGGCGTGGATCGGCAGCCCGGCCACGAGGTACTTGGAGAAGATGTCGCGCGCGGCCTCGGCGTCCGGCCGCTCGATCTTGATCTTCACGTCGAGCCGACCGGGGCGCAGGATCGCCGGGTCGATCATGTCCTCGCGGTTGGACGCGCCGATCACGATGACGTTCTCGAGGCCCTCGACGCCGTCGATCTCGGACAGCAGCTGCGGCACGATCGTGTTCTCGACGTCGGAGGACACTCCGGACCCGCGGGTGCGGAAGATCGAGTCCATCTCGTCGAAGAAGACGATGACCGGGGTGCCCTCGCTGGCCTTCTCCCGGGCCCGCTGGAACACCAGCCGGATGTGCCGTTCGGTCTCGCCGACGTACTTATTGAGCAGCTCGGGGCCCTTGATGTTGAGGAAGTACGACGTGGCGCGCTCGTCGCCGCCGCTGACCCGCTGCACCTGCTTGGCCAGCGAGTTGGCCACCGCTTTCGCGATCAAGGTTTTGCCGCAGCCGGGCGGACCGTAGAGCAGGATGCCCTTGGGCGGGCGCAGTTGGTACTCGCGGAACAGGTCGGCGTGCAGGAACGGCAGCTCGACGGCGTCGCGGATGGCCTCGATCTGCGGACCCAGACCACCGATGTCGGTGTAGTCGATGTCGGGGACCTCCTCGAGGATCAGCTCCTCGACCTCGCTCTTCGGGACGCGCTCGTAGGCGTAGGCCGAGCGGGTCTCGAGCAGCAGCGAGTCACCGGCCCGCAGCGGGTTGTCACGCAGGATCTCGGCGAGGTAGACGACGCGCTCCTCGTCGGTGTGCCCGACGACCAGCGCGCGGTCGCCGCCCTCGAGCACCTCCTTGAGCATCACGACCTCACCGGCGCGTTCGAAGCCGCGCGCGGCGACGACGTTCATGGCCTCGTTGAGCATCAGCTCCTGGCCGTGTTTGAGATCGCCCACCTCGACCTCGGGCGACACCGCGACCCGCAGCTTGCGGCCGCTGGCGAACACGTCGACGGTGCCGTCGTCGAACGCCTCGAGGAACACGCCGTAGCCGCTCGGTGGCTGGGCGAGACGGTCGATCTCCTCCTTGAGCTGCACCATCTGGTCGCGGGCCTCGCGCAGGGTGGCGGCCAGGCGCTCGTTGCGGTCGGTCAGCGCGGCGATGCGGGCCTGCGACTCGGTGAGGCGGTCCTCGAGCAGTCGCATGTGGCGCGGGGATTCGGAGACCTTGGCCCGTAGCAGTTCGAGTTCACGTTCGAGGAATACGGTGCGTCGGCGGTCGTCGCCCGACGAGCCGTGCCCGCGCGAACTTTCCGGTCCACTGTGTGACTCGTGAGCCATGTGCGGCCACCTCCCGGTCTCGCGGAGTGTTCGCGAAATCCCACCCTACACACGCGAACAGCCCGAGCCTTGGAATTACTCTCTTCGTTGAACAACTCGACGAGACAGGCAATCCCGAGCGCGTTACCGAGGAGTTTCCGGATTGTGAGCGAACCGCTGCAGGTGTGGATCGATCAAGAGCTGTGCACCGGCGACGGCCTCTGTGTGCAATACGCTCCGGAGGTCTTCGAGTTCGACGTGGACGGGCTTGCGTACGTGAAGGACGGCGGCGGCGAGTTGCTTGATACACCGGGTGCGCGAGCCGACGTGCCGCCCGGGCTGCGCCTGGATGTGATCTCCTCGGCCAAGGAGTGCCCGGGTGACTGCATTCACGTCGTGCGGTCGACCGACGCCGTCGAAGTGGCCGGGCCGGACGCCGACTGAGGTCAGCGTGTCGCGGTGGGCCGGCGCTGCCGCGGCGGGGCCTTGACCCCGGGGGCCAGGCGGCGCGCCGACACCAGGAAGGCCGTGTGCCCGATCATCCGGTGCTCGGGCCGCACGGCCAGACCCACCACGTGCCAACCGCGCTGCAGGTTCTCCCACGCCTGGGGTTCGGTGAAGCGGCCGATCTCACGCAGCGCCTCCACCAACCGCGACAGCTGGGTCGTGGTCGCCAGGTAGCCGATCAGCACCCCGCCCGGGCGCAGCGCGGCGGCGACCGCCGGGAGCACCTCCCACGGGCTGAGCATGTCGAGGATCACCCGGTCGACCGGTTCGGCCGCGGGGTGGACCGCGACGTCGGCCTCGCGCAGGATCCAGTTCGCCGGCGCCGCGCCGAAGAAGGTGGTGACGTTGCGGGCGGCCACCTCGGCGTGGTCGGCACGCACCTCGTAGGACAGGACGGCGCCCTCCGGACCGACCGCGCGCAGCAGTGCGCAGGTGAGCGCGCCCGATCCGGCGCCGGCCTCGAGCACGGTCGCGCCGGGGCAGATATCGCCAGCGCTGATGATCTGCGCGGCGTCCTTCGGGTAAATGACCGCGGCCCCGCGCGGCATCGACAGCACGAAATCGATCAGCAGCGGCCGTAGGGCGAGGTAGAGCGTGCCGCTCGACGACGCGACGACGCTGCCCTCGGCGGCGCCGATCAGCGCGTCGTGGTCGATGGCCCCGCGGTGCGTGTGGAACTGCTTGCCCGCTTCGAGGGTGACGGTGTGCAGTCGTCCCTTGGGGTCGGACAGCTGGACCCGCTCGCCGGCGGCGAAGGGTCCGGTGCCCGGTGCCTTGTTCACGTGGTACGCAGTTCGCCGCGTAGCTGATCGGCGAAGTCGCGGGCGCTGATCACGCCCGGCCGCGGACCCGTCCGGGTGCACGACGAAGTACTCGTGCGCCGGCGTCGTCTGCATGTGCCGCAGCAGGTCGGCGGCGTCGATGTCAGTCGACAGGATCAACCCCGGTTCGAGCGGGCGGGCGACCTGGACGACCGGGGTCCAGGCACGGCGGTCCGGCGGCAGGCTGGACACCAGCTGCTCGTCGACGATGGCGGCCGGCTGGTTGTCCGCGTCGACCACCACGAGGCCCTGCGCGCCGGCGTCGGTGGCGCGGCGGACGGCCTCTGCGACGGACAGCTCCGCCGTCACGAACATGCCGGGCCGCAGCAGTTGCCCGACGGTCACGGCCGGCAGCCGGTCGGTCAGCTTCGCGATTCGCAGCGACTGACCCGCGCCGAACCACAGGTAGGCGGCGAGCGCGAAGCTGAACAGGCTGGTGGCCAGCGTGCCGGAGTTGCGGTCGATCGTCAGGCCGAGCACCGCCACGCCGACCGCCACGGTCCGGCCCGACCACACCGCCACCCGAGTGCCGGTCAGCGTGCTGGCGCCGAAGGCGCACACCGCGGCGCGCAGCAGCCGGCCGCCGTCCAGCGGCAGGCCGGGCAGCAGGTTGAACGCGGCGAGCAGCATGTTGCTCCACCACAGCAGCCCGAACAGCGCCGTCAGGAGCTCGCCGTCCGCCGACGACTGATAGGCGAACCACGCCCCTACCGAGACGACCACCGAGACCAGCGGCCCGGCGGCGGCGATCAGCAGCTCGTCGCGGGGGCGGTCGGGTTCTTCCTCGACCTCGGAGATGCCGCCGAGCGCGAACAGGAGCACCCGGCGCACGGGGTAGCCGAGCCGCAGGCTGACGAGGGTGTGGCCGATCTCGTGGGCCAGGACGCAGCCGCCGAAGACGACGGTGAACCCGAACGTCGCGAGGTAGGCGGTGCTCGAGTCGATGCCGTCGACGTAGTCGTGCACCACCGGCCCCCACACCGTGGTGAGCAGTAAGGCGATGAGCAACCACGACGGTGTGACGAAGATGGGGACACCCTTGATCCGGCCCAGCGGTAGGCCCGCGCGTAGGTACGGCGGCGGCCCGCTGGGCCGCTTCGGGGGCGCTCCGGTCACGTTCGCGATGCTACGGCTGCCGGTTAGGAGTGAGCGGGTTACCGTACGGCCGTGGGTGAGCAGGCCGAGGCAGCGGGCAATCCGACGCCCGGCCGGCACCGCCCGCGTCCGGGCGATGACTATTCGCGCCAGTTCGGGCAGCGGTTTCGCCGCATCGAGTCGTCGACCTCGGGCGCCACCGACCCCGCTGGGAACCATCATTGGCGAGGGCTGCTCCGCTCGCTGGTGATCATCGGCATCGTGGTGGTCGCTGCCCTGGTGCTGCGGACGTTCGTCGTCGGGCACTACTACATCCCGTCCGAGTCGATGGAACCCACGTTGCACGGCTGCAGCGGCTGCAATGACGATCATGTGCTGGTGGACAAGGTCTCCTACCGGGCCCACCCGCCACGCCCCGGCGACATCGTTGTGTTCGACCGACCGCCCGGCGATCCGGCCGGCGAGGACGAGCTCATCAAGCGTGTCATCGGGGTCCCCGGCGAGACGATCACGCTGCGTGACGGGCACGTGTACGTCAATGGGCTGCTGCTCGACGAGCCGTACGTGAACAAGAAGTGCGGATCCGACCCGACCCGACCGCTGACCGGGGTGTTCCGGTGGCACATTCCCGACGGCGAGGTGTTCGTGCTCGGCGACAACCGCTGCGACTCCCTCGACAGCCGCGCCTTCGGGCCCATCCGCAATCTCGTCGATCGTCGGCCGGGCGTTCGCGATCATCTGGCCGCTGAGCCGGATGCGGATGCTGTAGCGACTCCCCGGCCGGCGTACGGCGCCGCGTCGGCCGGGATGTCGGTGGCGCGGCATAGGGTCAGCGCCATGACCGGATCGACCGAGACCTACCTGGTCGAGCCGACGACGCCCGAGCCGCGGCTCGAGCCGCGCTCCGACGTGCATTCCGAGGCCCGGTCCGAGCCGACGCTCTGGTCGCTCTCGCCGTCGCGGGCGGCGGATTTCAAGGCCTGCCCGCTGCTCTACCGATTCCGGTGCATCGACCGGCTGCCCGAGTCGCCGTCGCCGGTGGCGGTGCGGGGCACGCTGGTGCACGCGGTACTCGAGTCGCTGTTCGACCTGCCGGCCGGCGAACGCACGCTCGCCGCGGCGCACGACCTGATGCCGCAGGCGCTGGGCGCGGCTGCGCGAGGAGCACCCCGAGCTCGACGCAGTTGTTCGCCGACGATGTCGAAGGCGCCCGATTCGAGCGACTGGCTGGCCTCGGCGCGCGGACTGCTCGGCAACTACTTCGACGCTCGAGGACCCGACCGCGTTCGAGCCGGAGTCGCGCGAGTTGCAGGTGGAGTTCGTCGCCGACGGCGTGCGGCTGCGCGGCATCATCGACCGCATCGACGTCTCGCCGGCCGGCGAGGTGCGGGTCGTCGATTACAAGACCGGCTCCTCGCCCGGCGAGTCGTTCGAGGCCAAGGCGCTGTTCCAGATGAAGTTCTACGCGCTGGTGCTGTGGCGCGCTGCGCGGCGTCGTGCCGCGCCAGCTGCGGCTGATCTACCTCGGCGACACCGACACCCTGAGCTACTCCCCCGACGCCGAGGAACTCGCGCGCTTCGAGCGCACCCTGATGGCGATCTGGGCGGCCATCGCCCGGGCGCTGGACACCGGCGACTTCCAGCCCAACCCGGGCGCGCATCTGCCGGTGGTGCGACTACCAGGACCGCTGTCCGGCCTTCGGCAACACGCCCCCGCCGTATCCGGCGCACCCGATGTTGAGCGACCCCCGCGACGACCTGCCGCCCTGCGCGCCAGCGCCCTCACGGAACCGCCGAACGAGATCAGCGGGATCGCCGTCTCCACCGCGGTGAGCGCTCCGTGGAACCCGACGAGGTCGGCCAGCAGCGCGGGCTCGCGCTTGCTCGCGATCACCGCCACCGGCTCGGTGCAGATCACCACCACGTCGCCGATCCGGTCGAGGTGCTCGGGTCGCACCTGCCCGAAGAGCCCGCTGTCGACGGCCTCGCGGCGAGTGCATACCTGCGCCGCCGAGCCGAGCACCGCCGACCACGCGGCCGCGACGTCGGTCGCCGCGCCGGTCTGCGTGTGCAGGTAGCGGACCCGTCCCTCACCGGCCACGACCTCCACCCCCGCGCGCAGCCGCGGGTCGGTGTCGATGTCGAAGCGCGCATCGGAAGCGACATTCAGCCCGCCGTGGTCGGCGGTCACCAGGAGAACCGCGTCAGCCGGCAACCCGTCGACGACGCGCGCCAACATCTGGTCGATGTCGGCAGCGGCCTGCCGCCACTGCAGCGACCCGACGCCGTGCAGGTGCGCCGCGGTGTCCAACGCCGCCGTGTACCCGAAGGTCAGCCCAGGTTCGGCCCGCACGACGTCGAGGAGCCGTTCGGCGTAGTCGTCGTGCTCGCCCACCCCCACGAACCGCGCGCCGCGGTACGCGGCGTCGGTCAGCCCACTGCCTGCGAACGCGGCAGGGAGCACCACCGACGCCGCCGGAACCCGCTCGAACCAGGTCGGTTCGGGCTGCCAGATGGCCGGCGGCGGGTCGTCGCGCCAGAAGATGTGGGTCAGCACCCGGTCGGTGCCGGGCACCCGCAGGGTGAACCCGAGCACGCCGTGCTGCCCGGGCGGCACTCCGGTGCCGAGCGAGACCAGACTGGTGGGCGTCGTCGACGGGAACGTGCAGGCGAGCTCGGCCAGCGAGCCGGCGCGGCCGGCCACGACGTCGGCCAGCAGCGGCGCGTCCGGCGCGAGCGCCGGCAGCAGGTGGTAACCCATGCCGTCGACCAGGACGACGACGACTCGCGATGCGCGGTCGCTGCCGAGCCCGATCCGATCGGCTGCGCCCGGGACGCCGAGCAGCGCCGCCGCGGCCGGCAGCACGTCGCACAGGCTCGCCGGCACGTCCTCAGCCCGGCACGAGGCCGGCGAGCGAGGCGAGGGACACCCGACTGAGCGAGTCGACGATCGTGCGGGTCGGCGCCGGCGTGATCGTCACCCGGTTCGGCACGACCAGCACCCGGCAGCCCGCCGCTTGCGCCGAGGCCATCCCGGTGGGCGAGTCTTCGATCGCCACGGTGCGCCCTGGCTCGACGTCGAGCACTCGGCACGCGGTCAGGTAGGGCTCGGGATGCGGCTTGCCGTGGCGCACCTGGTCGCCAGTCACCACCGCGCCGAACGTGCCCGGTGGCAGATGTTCGACCACCAGGTCGGCCATCCGCGACCACGACATCGTCACGAGCGCGCAGGGCACGTTGGCCGCGCGGCAGGCGTCGAGCAGTTCACGCGCGCCGGGCTGCCACGGCATCCGGGCCCGGCTGGCGGCCATCACCAACGCGCTCAGCCGGGCCACGATCTCCGGCGGCTCGAGGTCGACGCTGCCGACCCGGCGGATGTAGCGAGCCGCAGCGATGAGGTCGCTGCCGAGCAGCGCGTGTGCGTGGTCGTCACTCCACCGGCCGCCGAACTCGGCGACCAGTTTGTACTCCGCCTCGAACCAGTACGGCTCACTGTCGATGATGGTGCCGTCGAGGTCGAACAAGACCGCCTGGAGTGCGGTCACCTACTCGTCCTCGGGGCGGTAGCCGAGGTGCGGCGCGAGCCAGCGCTCGGCCTCACTGCGGGTCCACCCCTTGCGCTCGGCGTAGTCCTCGACCTGGTCGCGGCCGATGCGGCCGACGACGAAGTACTGCGACTGCGGGTGCCCGAAGTACCAGCCGCTGACCGAGGCGCCCGGCCACATGGCCATGCTCTCGGTCAGCTCGATGCCGACGTTGGCCTTGACGTCGAGCAGCTGCCACAGCGTCTGTTTCTCGGTGTGCTCCGGGCACGCCGGATAGCCGGGCGCCGGACGGATGCCGATGTACCGCTCACGGATCAGCGCCGCGGCGTCGAGTTGCTCGTCGGGCTGATAGCCCCAGAACTCGGTGCGTACGCGCTCGTGCAGTCGCTCGGCGAACGCCTCGGCGAGCCGGTCGGCGAGGGCTTCGAGCAGGATCGCGCTGTAGTCGTCGAGCGCAGCCTTGAACTCGGCCACCTTCTCTTCGCTGCCGAGGCCGGCGGTGACGGCGAACGCGCCCACGAAGTCGCGCAGCCCGCTCGACTTCGGCGCGACGAAGTCAGCGAGTGAACGGTGCGGGATGCCGGGGCGGTGCTCGGTCTGCTGGCGCAGCATGTGCAGGGTGGCCGCTACCTCGCCGCGGGTCTCGTCGGTGTAGACCTCGATGTCCTCACCGTCGACGGCGCTGGCCGGGAACAGCCCGATGACGCCGTCGGCGCGCAGCCATTTCTCGCTCGATCAGCGAGTCGAGCATGCGCTGAGCGTCGTCCCAGAGCTTGCGCGCGGCCTCGCCGGACGCCGGGTTGTTGAGGATGTCCGGGAACTTGCCCTTCATCTCCCAGGCGTTGAAGAACGGCTGCCAGTCGATGTATTCGCGCAGCTCGGCCAGCGAGTAGTTGTGGAAGGTCTTGACGAACTGGGTCGGGCGCGAGGGCTGGTGGTAGTCGTCGGTGTGCACGTCGCGGGCCTGCTGCATGATCAGGTGCGGGCGCGGCGGGCGATAGCCGCTCCAGTCGATCGGCGTGCGGTTCTCGCGGGCGGTGTCGAGCGCGACGATCGGCTTGCCGTCACTGCGCGCGGCGTGCCGCTCACGCAGCGAATCGTAGTCGCTGGCGAGGTCCGCGAGCAGCGCCGGGCGACGCTCGTCGGACAGCAACGCGGCCACGACCGGCACGGACCGCGACGCGTCCTTCACCCAGATCACCGGTCCGTGGTACCGCTTGTCGACCTTGACCGCGGTGTGGGCGCGCGACGTGGTGGCGCCGCCGATGAGCAGCGGGATCTCGAGGCCCTGCCGCTCCATCTCCGCGGCGAAGTTGACCATCTCGTCCAGCGACGGCGTGATCAGCCCGGACAATCCGATGATGTCCGCGTCGACCTCGCGTGCGGTGTCCAGGATCTTCTGGGCGGGCACCATGACGCCGAGGTCGATGACGTCGTAGTTGTTGCACTGCAGCACCACGCCGACGATGTTCTTGCCGATGTCGTGCACGTCGCCCTTGACCGTAGCCATCACGACGGTGCCGTTGGTGCGCGGTGGTCCGTCGCCCGACTTGGTGGCCTCGATGAACGGAATGAGGTAGGCAACCGACTTCTTCATGACCCGAGCGGACTTCACGACCTGAGGCAGGAACATCTTGCCGGCGCCGAACAGGTCGCCCACGACGTTCATCCCGTCCATCAGCGGGCCTTCGATGACCTCGATCGGAGCGCCGCCACGGGCCTCTATCTCGGCACGCAGTTCCTCGGTGTCGGACTCGGCGTAAGCGTCGATGCCCTTGACCAGCGCGTGTGTGATGCGCTCGGTCACCGGCAACGACCGCCATTCCTCGGCGGCGGTTTCGGATTCCGCAGTCTCGCCGGCGAACCTGCCGGCGATCTCCAGCAACCGTTCGGTGGCGTCGGCGCGGCGATTCAGGATGACATCCTCGATGCCCTCGCGCAGTTCCGCATCGACCTGGTCGTAGACCACCAGCGCGCCGGCGTTGACGATGCCCATGGTGAGGCCGGCGGCGATCGCGTGGTACAGGAACACGGCGTGGATCGCCTCGCGCACCGCGTTGTTGCCGCGGAAGGAGAAGGACACGTTGGAGATGCCGCCCGAGACCATCGCGCCGGGCAGGTTCTCGCGGATCCAGCTGAGCGGCCTCGATGAAATCGACGCCGTAGTTGGCGTGCTCGTCGATACCGGTGGCCACCGCGAAGACGTTCGGGTCGAAGACGATGTCCTCGGCCGGGAAGCCGATCTCGTCGACGAGTATTCGGTAGGCGCGTTCGCAAATCGAAATACGTCGCTGGAGGTTGTCGGCCTGGCCGTCCTCGTCGAAGGCCATCACGACGACAGCGGCGCCGTACTTGCGGCACAGCCTGCGCCTCGCGGCGGAACTTCTCCTCGCCCTCCTTGAGCGAGATCGAGTTGACGATCGGCTTGCCCTGCACGCATTGCAGGCCGGCCTCGATGACCTCGAACTTGGAGGAGTCGATCATCAGCGGCACCCGGCTGATGTCGGGCTCGCTGGCGATGAGCTTGACGAATCGGTCCATCGCCGCGACGCCGTCGATCATGCCTTCGTCCATGTTGACGTCGATGATCTGCGCGCCGTTCTCGACCTGCTGGCGGGCGACCGACAGCGCGCTGTTGTAGTCGCCGTCGCGGATCAGGCGACGGAACCGGGCCGAGCCGGTGATGTTGGTGCGTTCGCCGACGTTGACGAACAGCGACTCGTCGGTGATCGATGAGCGGCTCGAGGCCGGACAGCCGGCAGGCGCATCGGGCGCTCGTGCGGCCGCCGCGGCGCCAATCCGTCGACGGCCGCGGCGATGGCGGCGATGTGCTCGGGCGTCGTGCCGCAGCACCCGCCGAGGAAGTTGACCAGGCCGCTCTCGGCGAACTCGCGCACGATCGTCGCGGTCTGGTCGGGCGCCTCGTCGTACTCGCCGAATGCGTTGGGCAGCCCGGCGTTGGGGTAGCAGGACACGAAGCAGTCGGCCACCCGGGCGAGCTCGGCGAGGTAGGGCCGCATCTCGGCGGCGCCGAGCGCGCAGTTGAGGCCGACGGCGATCGGCCTGGCGTGCCGCACCGAGTTCCAGAACGCCTCGGTGACCTGGCCGGACAGGGTGCGGCCGGAGGCGTCGGTGATCGTGCCGGAGATCATGACCGGCCAGCGCCGTGCCGCGCTGCTCGAACAGGGTCTCGACCGCGAAGATCGCGGCCTTGGCGTTGAGCGTGTCGAAGATCGTCTCGATGATCAGGACGTCGACGCCGCCGTCGACCAGGCCGTTGGCCTGTTCCAGGTAGGCCTCGACCAGCTCCGCGTAGGTGACGTTGCGGGCGCCCGGGTCGTTGACGTCGGGCGAGATCGAGGCGGTGCGGTTGGTGGGGCCCAGCGCGCCGATCACGAACCGCGGCTTGCCCGGGTCGCGGGCCGTGACCTCGTCGGCGGCCCGCGCGGGCCAGCCGGGCCGCGGCCACGTTCATCTCGTAGGCGAGGTCCTGCATGTCGTAGTCGGCCAGCGAGATCCGCTGCGCGTTGAACGTGTTCGTCTCGATCAGGTCGGCGCCGGCGTCGAGGTAGGCGTGGTGGATGCCGGCGATCGCGTCAGGCTGGGTCAGGGACAGCAGATCGTTGTTGCCCTTGAGGTCGGTGGGCCAGTCGGCGAACCGGGTGCCCCGGTAGTCAGCCTCGCTGAAGGCGTGACGCTGGATCAGCGGTGCCCATGGCGCCGTCGAGGAGCAGGATCCGTGAGCGCAGGGCGACGGCGAGCGCGTCGGTGCAATCCGGGCGCTCGGACGGGGTATCGGACCGGGTCTCGGGCACGCGGCGTCCTCAAGTCTTCGTCGGCATATCGACCCCCCAGCATACGGAGAGCGCCGAGATGATTCGCGCCGAACGCGCCGCGCCGTGTGATCGCTGCGGCGGTCGTAGGGTGGGGCCATGACAGTCCGAGCGGACGCCGAGCCGTGGCCGGAGCTCACCGCGCCGATCCTCGTCGCCGCGTTCGAGGGCTGGAACGACGCGGGCGACGCCGCGAGCGGTGCCGTTGAGCACCTGGAGCTGGTCTGGGACGCGCGCCCGCTGCACGAGATCGACCCGGACGAGTACTACGACTTCCAGGTGAACCGGCCCACCGTCTCGCTCATCGACGGCATCTCGCGCCGGATCGCCTGGCCGACCACCCGGTTCTCCTACTGTCGGCCGCCGGAGGCCGACTACGACCTCGTGCTGGTGCACGGCATCGAGCCGAACATGCGCTGGCGGGGGTTCTGCGGCGAGTTGCTCTCGGTGATCCGTGACCTCGACGTGCGGGTGGTCGTCACCCTGGGCGCGCTCGCTGTCCGACTCGCCGCACACCCGGCCCACCCAGGTCACCGGCACCGCTTACGACAAGGACGCCGCGACCCGCTACGGCCTGCAGAGCTCGCGCTACGAGGGTCCGACCGGCATCGTCGGAGTGCTGCAGGACGCGTGCGTGGCCTCCGGAATCCCGGCGATCTCGTTCTGGGCCGGGGTACCGCACTACGTGTCGCAGCCGCCGAACCCGAAGGCCACCCTCGCGCTGCTGCACCGCGTCGAGGAGGTGCTCGACATCCCGATCCCGCTCGCCGAGCTGCCCCAGCAGTCGACCGACTGGCAGAAGCTGGTCGACGAGATGGCCGCGGAGGACGAGGAGGTCACCGAGTACATCCGCAACCTCGAGGAGCGCGACGACGAGATCGACCGCTCCGAGATGCACGAGGCGTCCGGCGACGCGATCGCCCGCGAGTTCGAGCGCTACCTGCGCCGCCGCGATCGCGGCAGCGGGCACGGCGACGTCGCCGGGGGCGGCCCGCGCGGCTGACGGCTCGCGCGGCTGACGGGCTCGCGTCAGAGGGCGATGCCGAGCAGGGCGTCGACGGTGCGGGCCATGAGGCCCGGGCCGCCCGGTCGTCCCCGGACTCGGCGGTCGGCGACCCAGGCGTCGACGGCGGCGATGGCACCGATCGTGTCCAGGTCGTCGGCCAGCCGGGCGCGCACCTCGGCGAGCAGGCCGTCCGCCGGCATGCCCGCCGGCAGCGCGGCCGCGGCCCGCCAGCGCGCCAGCCGGGCCTCGGCGGCCGGCAGCCGCCCGCCGGTCCACTCGCGGTCGGCTCGGTAGTGCCCGTCGAGCAGCGCCAGGCGCACCGCCATCGGGTCGACGCCGGCGCGCGCGCAGCTTGGACACCAGCACCAGGTTGCCCGCGGGACTTGCTCATCTTCTCCCCGTCCAGCCCGATCATGCCGGTGTGGACGTAGTGGCGCGCGAACGGCTGCTCGTCCGGTGAGCGCCTCGGCGTGGGCGGCCGAGTGCTCGTGATGCGGGAAGATCAGGTCCGAGCCGCCGCCCTGCACGTCGAAGCCCATCCCGAGCGTTGTCCAGCGCGATGACGCTGCACTCGATGTGCCAGCCCGGCCGCCCGGGCCCGAGCGGGGTCTCCCACGACGGCTCGCCGGCACGCTGCGCGCGCCACAGCAGGGAGTCGAGCGGGTCGCGCTTGCCGGGCGCGGTCCGGGTCGCCGCCGCGCTCGGCGAACAGCGCGAGCATCGGTGTCGCGGTCGTAGTTCGACTCACTGCCGAATCCGGGCGCCGCGGCGACCGGGAAGTAGATGTCGTCGTCGACGCGGTAGGCCGCGCCGTCGGCGAGCAGCGCGACGATCGCGTCCGCGATCTGCGGGATCGCCTCGACCGCCCCGATGTAGCTCGTCGCGGCGGCAGCACCCGCAGCGCCGTCATGTCGTCGCGGAACAGCGCGATCTCGCGGGCCGCGAGCTCGGACCAGTCCTCGCCGGTCTGTTCGGCGCGCTCGAGCAGCGGGTCGTCGACGTCGGTGACGTTCTGGACGTAGTTCACCTCGTGACCGGCATCGCGCCACACGCGGTGCACGAGGTCGAATGCCAGGTAGGTGGCCGCGTGGCCCAGGTGCGTCGCGTCGTAGGGCGTGATGCCGCACACGTACATCCGGGCCGTCTGGCCGGGTTCGGTCGCGCGCACCTGGCCGGTCGCGGTGTCGTACAACCGCAGCACGTCCGCGTGACCCGCGAGATTGGGCACCTCGGGTGCCGGCCAGCTCTGCATGGCCAGCACGGTATATGGGCAGGCTGGAACACCATGAGTGCCTATCTCGTCAGCGAGTCCCGCACCATCGCCGCGCCCGCCCAGCAGCTGTTCGACATCGTCGCGGACCCGTCGATGCACCCGCGCATCGACGGCTCGGGAACCGTCCAGGCGATACGCGGCGGCGCGCCCGAGCGGTTGGCGATGGGCGCGCAGTTCGGCGCGGACATGAACCTCGGCGCGAGCTACCGGATCACCAACACCGTGGTGGAGTTCGACGAGGGCCGGCGCATCGCGTGGCGGCACTTCAACGGCCACCGCTGGCGGTACATCTTCGAGCCGGTCGGCGCGCGGACGACGACGGTCACCGAGCAGTGGGACGCCACCCGGGTGTGGAACCGGCTCGCGCTGCGGCTGTTGGGCTTCCCGGCGCGCAACCGCGACGGCATCCGCAAGACCCTGCAGCACCTGGACGAACTCGCGACGGCGCCACAGGCCTAACGAAGCCTGGTTGTGTCTCGCGACACTAGATCGGCGGCCAGGGCACCGGCGGCCAGTCGCCGCCCGGCTGCGGATGCCGCTTGGTCGCGAGCAGCCGCTCGACCCGCAGCCGGGTCTGGCGCACCTCGCGCCGGGTGAGCAACTCGCCCAGCCGCTCGCCGAGCCCACCGCCCAGCTCACGTCGCACTTCGCTGAGCACCGCGACGCACTGCCCGGGCAGCCGCGAGTCGGCCCACTGCCACAGCACGGTGCGCAGCTTGTCCTCGACGCTGAAGGTCACGCCGTGATCGACGCCGTAGACGTGTCCCTCGATCGTCGGCAGCAGGTGCCCGCCCTTGCGGTCGGCGTTGTTGATCACCGCGTCGAAGATCGCGATACGGCGCAGCGGCTCGACGTCGCGGCGGCGCATGAAGCGGGCGATGTCGATCTCGTCGTCGGTGTCGACCCACAGCTGGACCATGCCCGGACCGGCCGGGCCCTCGCGGTAGACGGTCGGCGGCACGATGCGCCATCCGAGCGCGGCCGATATCTCGTAGGCGGCGACCTCGCGCTCGGCCAGCGTCCCGTCGGGGAAGTCCCACAGGGGCCGCTCCCCGGCGACCGGTTTGTAGACGCACGCCGCGCTCAACCCGTCGGCGCTCACCGCGCAGTAGAACGTCGCGTTCGAGGCGTCGACGACCCGGCCCTCGATCGACAGCTCCCCGGCGTGCAACAGGATCAACGCGTCGTCGAGCGCGAGTCCGGGACTGCCGTCGACCGACAACGGCAGCGCCGGCGTGAGTTCGGGCTCGGTCACGAACTGAGCGAGGTGCCGCGGTGATACCCGTTGAGCCGCGCGCACACGTGGCCGTTCGCGCTCAGCGGCTGGCCGCACAACGGGCACGGCGGCCGGCCGGCGGAGACGAGCTTGCGGGCCCGCTCCACGAACGCCCGCGCGTCGCCGGGCTCGATCATCACGCGCAACGCGTCGGGCCCTTCCTCGACGTCCTCGAGCAGGGTCTGCTCGGCCTCCTCGGCGGACTCGACCGGCGCCTGGGCCTCGATGACGATCAACCCTGCGCCGCCGTCCCAGGCCAGCCCCATCGCCGCCACCCGGAACTCCTCGTCGACCGGCTGCTCCAGCGCGTCGTTGTCGGTCGCGCCGGCGGGCAGCGCGGTGCCGGTGCGCGCGACGATCTCGTCGAGCAGCTGCTCGAGCCGGTCGGCGAGCACGACGACCTGCTGCTTCTCCAACGCCACGGACACCACCCGCGCGCCGTCGGCGGCCTGCAGGAAGAACGTCCGCTCGCCGGGCGCGCCGACGGTGCCCGCGACGAAACGCCGCGGGCGGTCGAACAGGAACAGCTGCCGCATGATGTTTTCGAGCCTAGTGCGGCAGGTCAGACCGCGCCGCCGCCGCCGCCACCGCCCACCGTGGCGTCGTCGGCGCCCGCCGCGCGCCGGCGGCGCCGCTTCGGCGGCTCGAACGCGGCGAGGTCGCCGGCGGTGTCGTTGACCCGGATCACGTACGGGCGCGTCTTCGGTGTAACGGATCACCGACACCGAGCAGGGGTCGGGGACGATGCGCTGGTACTGGTCCAGATGCAGCCCCAATGCGTCGGCCACGATCGCCTTGATCACGTCGCCGTGGCTGCACGCCAGCCACACCGCGTCGTCGCCGAGCCGGGCGTCCCACTCACGCACGCAGGCCACGGCGCGGGCGGCCATCTCCGTCAGGCTTTCCCCGCCCGGGAACCGCACCGCCGACGGCTGGGCCTGCACGACCTTCCAGAGCGGGTCCTTGGCGAGGTCCTTGAGCGGCTTGCCGGTCCAGTCGCCGTAGCCGCACTCGATGAGTCGGTCGTCGACCGCCCATTCGGGCGGGCCGGACTGGGTCTCGCGGACCGCCTCGGCGGTCTCGACACAGCGCTCCAGCGGGCTGGTCACGATCGCGGCCAGGGACACCGCGGCCGATGCGGCTGGCGAGCGCGTGCGCCTGCTTGCGGCCGCGCTCGTCGAGGTGCACCCCGGGGGTGCGGCCGGCCAGCACCGGGCCGGTCATCGCGGTCAGGCCGTGGCGGACGAGCAGCAGCGTCGACATCAGGTGGCCGAGACCGCCGCCGGTAGAGCAGCAGGATGACGAGCAGCACGCCGAGCCCGATCCGGTAGTAGATGAAGATGAACGTGGTGTGCCTGGTCAGCCAGCGCATCAGCCAGTGGATGGAGGCCAGGCCGACGACGAACGCGACGATCGTCGCGACGCCGGTGAGGCCGACGCCGGGCGTCTCGCTCTTGCCCGGATTGATCGCCTCGTAGACGCCGGAGAGCACGACGGCCGGGATGGACAGCAGGAACGAGAACCGCGCAGCGGCCTCGCGGGTCAGCCCGCGGAACATCCCGGCCATGATCGTCGTGCCCGACCGCGACGCGCCCGGGATCAGCGCCGCCGCCTGGGCCGCGCCGACCACGATCGCGTCCGTGGTGGTGATCTGCTCCTCGTCGCGCGTCCGGGTGCCGACCTTCTCGGCGCCGGCCAGCAGGATCGCGAAGCCGATCAATGCGCAGGCGATCACCCACAGGTTGCGCGCCGCGGTGCTGATCTGGTCGCTGAAGATCAATCCGAAGAAGCTCACCGGGATGGTGGCGATGATCAGGTACCAGCCGAGCCGGTACTCCAGCGAGCCGCGCACCGACTTGTCCCACAGCCCGCGGAACCACGCCACGGTGACGTGCAGCAGTTCCCGCCAGAAGTAGATGATGATCGCGGCAGTCGTGCCGAGTTGCACGATCGCGGTGAACGCGGCACCCGGGTCGTTGTTGTTCGGGTCGCCGTAGAAGCTCCAACCGAAGAACACCGGCACGATGCGCAGGTGGGCGGTGGAGGAGATCGGCAGGAACTCGGTGAGACCCTGCACGATGCCGAGCACGATCGCTTGCAGGAGGGTCATCGGGTCGCCTCGGCGGTCCGGGCACGGTGAGGTCGAGGCGGCACCGCGCAACCTTAGCGACCGGCCCGCCCCTCGACCCGGCGGCGAGACGGCGCCTTCTCAGCGCCGTCCGGCTACCCGGTGGGCCGTCGTCCGAGCGCCACGGCGTAGCCCATCATGAACAGCCCCAGGACGCACAGCAGCCCGAAGCCGATCTTCACCGCGGGCAGCATCGAGTCGACCTCGTGCTGCACGTACTGCACGACGCGGCCCGGCACCGCGGCGATTGGCCGCGAGTTCGAGTGCGGTGTCGAGGTCGCGGCGCGGGCCGGCGCGCGCGTCACGGCCGGGCGCCCGGCGGCAGCCGCGGAGGTGATCTCGGGCCGCGGATGGTGCGCCGCGACGACGGCGGGCGCCCGGCGGTGCTGCGTCGGCCGGCCGTGCTGCGCCGGCGCCGCGACGGCGCGCGCGCTGCCCGGTCGTACGGATCCGGCGGTGGTGTTGTGGTGATGCCCGACCGCAACGACGACCTGGCGCGTCGGTGCGGCTGGCCGGACGGTCACCGGTGTGGGCTTGACCGGATCCGGCTTCGGGGTCGGCGTCGCGACGGGCGGGGTGGGCGTCGCGGGCGCGTGCTGGCGGGCCCGGATGCGCTGTTTGACCACCTGCCGGTGATGCACCACATGCTGGTGGTGCGCGATCCGCTCGGCCTTGGTCCGCGGCGGCTGATCGACCTGGCCGCTGGCATGGGCGACAGGCGACACGGTGACGACCAGCGCGAGAGCGCCGGCGGTGATGCTCACGAGTGTCTCCCCGGGGTTAGCGACTCACAAGAATCTCACACGACCACTGTGTGTGACCAGTCGTCGCGGCAATGTCACAGCACGACGGCGCGGCCGGCGTCACGGCGGCCGGCGGATAGGGTTCGGTACGTGAAAGAGCGCACGGCGGGGCGCAGCGGGCTGCGGGTGTCCGAGCTCGGTCTGGGCACCATGACCTGGGGCATCGAGACCGATCTCGACGACGCCGCCGCGCAGCTCGTCGCCTTCCACGACGCCGGCGGCACCCTCGTCGACACCGCCGCCTCCTACGGTTACGGCCAGTCCGAGGCGCTGCTCGGGGAGCTGATCGCGGACCTGGTGCCGCGCGCCGACCTGGTGATCGCCACCAAGGCCGGGATCACCCGCAGCCCCGAGGGCCGGGTCGTCGACGCGTCGCGCGGCGCCCTGCTGCGCCAGCTCGACGCGTCGCTGCGCAAGCTCGGCACCGACTACGTCGATCTCTGGTACGTCCATTACGTCGACGACTCGGTGCCCTTCGAGGAGACCCTCGGCGCACTCGACGCCGCGGTGGCCGCAGGCAAGGTCCGCTACGCCGGCGTGTCGAACTACTGCGGCTGGCGCATCGCCCGCGCGGCGACCTGGCAGCGCAGCGCACCCGGCCGGGCGCCGATCGTGGCCAACCAGATGCGCTACTCCCTCGTCGACCGCGGCATCGAGCGTGAGGTCGTCGACGCCTGCCGGGCACTCGGCGTCGGCATCTTCCCGTGGTCGCCGCTGGGCGGCGGCGTGCTCACCGGCAAGTACCGCGGCGGGCTGCCGTCCGACTCGCGGGCCGCGGTCGGACACCGCCCAGACCTCGTGTCGCTCGACCAGCCGGGCGCGGCCGGCATCGTCGAGGCCGTCGCCACCGCCGCCGAGGGGCTCGCCACCTCCCCGGTCGCCGTCGCGCTGGCTTGGCTGCGCGACCGACCGGGCGTCGTCGCACCGATCCTCGGCGCCCGCACCCTGGGCCAGCTCACCGGCGCGCTGGCATGTGCCTCGGTCGAGCTGCCACGCGAGATCCGTGCCGCGCTCGACGACGTCTCCGCCCCGGCGATCGGCTACCCGGAGGACGTGCGCTGAGCCCCGACCCGGTGTTCGCGGCCTTCTGCGCCGCGGGTCTGTGGCCCGGACTCGGCAGGCGGCTGGCCGACGCGCTGCCCGACGCCGAGATCGACGGCCCGGACAGCGTCACCTCCGAGGCGCTGACGCGGCTGCCCAAGGTGGGCCGGCAGCGGGCGGGCCGGCTGCTGTCGGCGTGGATCGCGGCCCAGCCGAGCTACGAGGTGGCGACGATCGTCGTGCCGGCCGGCCTCGACGCCCGGGTGGCCGGGCGGCTGGTCGACCTGCTCGGACCGCCGGCCCCGCGGCTGCTCCGCGACGACCCGTGGCGGCTGCTCGGCGTCACCGGTGTCAGCCCGGCCGACGCCGACCGGGTCGCGCGGGCCACGATCCCCGGCGTGCGGCGCGACGACGTGCGGCGCTCGCGCGCCCTCGTCGGCTGGGTGCTCGCCCGCATCGCCCGCGACGGCCACACCCAGACCCCGCGCGAGGACGTCGCGGCCCCGCTGGCCGAGTTCGGCGTCGGCGACCCGCAGGACGCGATCGCTGCCGCGCTCGACGCCGGGCTGGTGCACGAGTCGCCGCGACGGGCCGCTCGGACTGGCCCGCTACGTCGCGGCCGAGGACGCGATCGCACAAGGCGTCGCACGGCTCCTCGCCGCCGCCGAGCCGATCGAGGCGCCGCCGCAGCCGACCGCCAGCCTCGACGGCCATCAGCACGCAGGCCGTCGAGGCCGCGCTGCGCGGCGGCGTCACCGTCCTCACCGGCGGCCCCGGCACCGGCAAGAGCCGCACCGTCGCGACGCTCGTGACCTTGGCCGAGGCCTCGGGCAAGTCCGTCGCCCTCGCCGCCCCGACCGGCCGCGCCGCCAAGCGGCTCGAGGAACTGTGCGACGCGCCGGCTCGACGCTGCACCGGCTGCTCGGCGCGCAGCCGCGCCAGTCCGAGGACGGCGTGCGCTTCGACGGCGGCTTCGCCCGCGGCGAGGACTGCCGCTCGACGAGGACCTGGTCGTGGTCGACGAGGCGTCGATGCTCGACGTCGAGCTGGCCGCCGCGCTGCTGTCCGCGTGCAAGGACGGCACCCACCTGCTGTTCGTCGGCGACGCCGCGCAGCTGCCCTCGATCGGCCCGGGCCGGGTGCTCGGCGACCTGATCGACTCCGGCGTCGTGCCGGTCACCGAGCTGCACACGCTGTACCGGCAGGCCGAGGGCGGCGCGATCGCCCGGCTGGCGACGGCGGTGCGCGGCGGCGAGCTGCCGTCGGTCGACGACCCCACCCGCGAGGTCGTCATCGTGCCGGCACGCGGGTCGGCCGAGGCCGCCCACCGGGTGGTGCAGCTGGTCACCGACTCGATCCCGCGCGCGTTGGGCATCCCGGCCGAGCAGGTGCAGGTCGTCACGCCGGTGCACCGCGGGCCGGCCGGCACCCAGGCCCTCAACGCGGCGCTCAAGGCGCGGCTCAACCCGGGCACGCGGCAACCGCCGCTTCGACGTCGGCGACCGCGTCGTCGCCACCGCCAACCATCTCGAGGCCGAACCGGTGGGCTACGCCAACGGCGAGGTCGGTGCTGTCGACGAGATCGCCGAGCGACGGCGGCGTCGTCGTCGACTTCGCCTCCGGCCCGGCCGAGGTCAAGGGCAAGGCGCTCGGCGACCTGCTGCACGGCTGGGCGATCACCGTGCACCGGGCCCAGGGTTCGGAGTGGCCGGCCGTCGTCGTGGTGCTGCCGCCCGAGGCCGGCGGCATGCTCTCCCGGCCGCTCGTCTACACCGCGCTGACCCGCGCGCAGCGACACCTGTCGGTGGTGCATGCCGCCGGCCGGGCCGTCGGTCATGCCGTGCGCACGGTCGGTGCGCTGCCCCGCCGCACCCGGCTCGTGCCGCTGCTTCGCGAATACGTGTCGCCATCGTGAAATCACCGGCAAGGCTTGGTGAACGACGGCGCAAGGCGTTCAATGGGCGGTGATGGACGGTGCCGATCCCGACTGGGAGTACGCGCCGCTGCGGATCCCGCCCGAGGTGCCCCGGACGATCGCAGCGGCGCAACTGTCATTGCACGCCGAGTTCGGCGGCTGGGAGCTGGCCCGCGTCGTCCGGTACACCGACGGCAGCCGGCGCATCACCCTCCGGCGCAAGCGCCGCGCCTCGGCGGTGCCGCTACCCGGCCTGTCGACCTGAACCGAGCTGCGCGAGTCGCGCCGCGGCGAGCGGCTGCAGGATGGCGTTGCGTGCCGCCGCACGAAGCAGGACGAGCAGGTCTGCACGTGCCTTGGCGACCAGCGCGTCGGCCCCGGCCCACGCCGCGTGATCCCTCGTCATCGCCGCCGCCGTGCGCCGCGCCACCGCCCGGCCGGCGGAGGCCTGGGCGAGTTCGGCGTTCGCTGCGCTGTCGGCGATGCGGTAGCGCTTCGCTGCCCGGGTAAGACCCGCCGCCGTGTACTGCTGCAGGGTGGCGGCGTCGAGGTAGTCCGCCGGCGTTCGCGACGTGAGCAACTCGAGCGTCTGGGGCGCCCCGCTGCTCGTGTACGAGGCGATCATCGCTCTCACCACCACGCTGCGCTGGCGCGCGGCGGCAGCGGCGAGGATCGCGCCGCGCCGCCCGTGCCCGGTCGCGACCTGCTGCGCGTGCGAGTGCTGCGCCTGCTGCCGGCGCAAGTCCGCGTGGGCGGAGCGGCTGACGACGCTCTGGCGCGCGATGACGCCGGTGTACTGGGCCATCGCCTGCTCCAGCGCGCGGCGCTGCCGGTGGGCGCGGCCGGCGGCCAGCGCCGGATCGGCGTACGGGCCGCCCACATCGCGCACCGCCTCGGCGTCGCGCGCGGCCGGTGCGGCCGGGAACGTGATCGCCGAGTCCCAGGTGTAGGCCGAGCCGAAGGCCGCCAGGACGGCCGCGGTCGAGCGTCCGGCGCGCAGCGCTGCACGCACGCCGGTCCAGTGCGCGTTGGACAGCAGGGTGACGGTCCCGTGGACGCCGGTCCGCAAGTTCGCGTACCGCTGCACCCCGATCGAGTTGTACGCCGATGAGCCCGGCTGCGGCGCGACGACGTTGAGGGGGTTGAAACGGTCGTTGTCGCCCTCGCGATTCTCCACCGCGTACAGCGCGTCCAGGTTGGCCTGTGTCACCGGCGCTTTGAGTCCGTGCAGCATCGCGACGAAGAACGCTCGCGACGTCAGGTCCGGACCGGGCCTGGCCACGATCGCGGCGACGGAGGCCGGCGTCGCGGGCGGGTCGCTCGGCGGGGGCGCGGCCGACACCGGCGCGACGAGCGCCACCGAGGCGGCGCCGACCGTCAGGGCGGCGCCGACAATACGTGACAGCCTTCGCCTGGTTGCCCGTCGTGCCGGCGTCGTGGTGTCAGTCATCGCGTCCTGGGTGATGGCGGGCGCGACTCGATGGCGCGCTGGCGGTCGGTGGCCGGTATATGGCGATTCAGCCCGCCAGTTCCCGAAAGGTCACGGTAACGTAACGACGCCGCCGTGCCTACGCCGGGTGGGGAAGGTCTCCGTCGCTCAGCCGCCCGCGCGGTAGTGCGCGCGAGCGGCCCGTACGTACTCGGCGAGGTCGTGGTAGTCGCGTCCGGCGATGTCCGCGCTGCGCTCGGCCCACATCCGCTGGACCGAATCGCTCGCGTCCGGGCCGGCCGCCCACGCGCTAGCGAGGTGCTCGAGTTCCGCGGCGATCGCCTGCATCGCCGGGGCGTCGGGGGTGACCCCGCGATCGAAGTGCACCTGGGCCGCCCGGTACAGCCGCGGATAGTCGACGTCGAGGCTGCGGTGCCCGGCGGCGCCGAGCTCGGTCGCCCGCTGCGCCAGATGAGCCCGTTCGGCGTCGCCGAGGTACTCGTGCAGGATCTCCTGTGAGATGACGGTGCGACGGATCATCTGGGTCAACTCCTCGATCGAGACGGCAGTGCGGTCGAGCAACTGCGCCACCTGCGAGCGCAGCGCGGTCAGGTCGGCCAGCTGCCGGTCGAGCTGCGCGAGCTGTCCGGTGAGCGACTCGCGCAACGCGGCCGGGGATTCGAGTGCGCTCGCGATGCGGGCGAGCGGTAGCCCCAGCGACCGCAACGCCACCACGCGGTACACGCGTTCGACGTCGGGGCGGTCGTAGGTGCGCTGCCCAGCGCTGGTACGCCGAACGTCGCCGAGCAGGCCGACGTCCTCGAAGTGCCGCAGCGCCCGCACCGTGAGCCCGCATTCGGCGGCGAGCTCGCCTATCGTCCAACGCTCGTTCATGAGGAGGAGCGTGGCACCTGACGCCGCGGCAGGTGCAAGGGTTAGATTCCGCCCATGGCCCGAGCCGCAGAGGAGCTGACCGCCCGCCGCGAGATCGCCGAGCACATGGCCGAGGCCGCCGGCGCCTGGCTGGAGCACCTCGACGCGCAGCAGCGCGCGGTCGCGGTCGGCGCCGTGCCCTCGCACGGCGATTCCGACGCGGAGCGGCGCCGCTGGTTCTACACCCCCACCGATCACGGCGGGCTCACCGTGCACCAGCAACGGCCGGCACAGCAGCGCGCCGCGATGCAACTCGTCGCCACCGGGTTGTCCGTCGAGGCCTACGTGACGGTCGCGACCATCATGGGTCTGGAGAACGTGCTCGACCACGTCGAGAACTTCACGGTGATGTTCGACCGCGAGCGCGGCCGCGACCCGGGCCTGTACTACCTACGGGTGTTCGGCGAGCCGGGCGGCGCGCAGCCGTGGGGCTGGCGCTTCGGCGGGCACCATGTGTCGCTGAACAACCTCGTGGTCGACGGAGTGCTCGTCGCGACGACGCCGTGCTTCCTCGGCTCCGACCCGTTCTCGTCAGCATTGCTCGGCGGCGCGCTCAACCGGCCGTTGGGTCGGCTGGAGGACCTGGCCCGTGACCTCATGCGCTCGCTGCGTCCGGCGCTGGCCGACCAGGCGCTGCTGCTCCCCCGCGCGCCCGGCGATCTCGTCACCGGCAACCGAACGGTGCTCTCCGACGGAGACGAGCTCATCCCGCTCGTCGGGCTCTGGCGCGACGAGCGGTTCGCCGACGACGCCGCGCAGGCGAATCTGCAGATGCTCAGCGACCGGATGGACGACGCTGCCGGGCTTTCCGCCGCAGACCAGACGAGCGTGGCCTACTCGACCGAGCCCCGTGGCCTACCCGCCGGTGAGCTCGACGCCGAGCAGCGGGCGATGCTGCGCACCCTGTTGAGCACCTATCTCGACCGGGTGCCCGCGGCGATCTCATCGATGCCCGCGTACGCCGACGACGCCGTGCTCGACGCGGTTCACTTCGCCTGGGCGGGCACAACTGATCCCGGTGCGCCCACCTATTACCGACTGCAGGGTCCAGGGTTGTTCCTGGAGTGGGACAACCTGCAGCGCAACGCGAACCACGCGCATTCGGTATGGCGCAACCCGGTCGCGGACTTCGGCCTCGACCTGCTGGCCCGGCACCGCGCCGCGCACCACTGACCCGGCTCAGGACAGCCCGAGGATGGCGCGGGTCTGCGCGAGGGTCGCCGGCGTGGTGCCGAGCCGGTCGAGCAGTGACAGCGCACCGTCGAGCAGGTCGGCGTTGGTCGGCTCGTCCGGGCCGAGGTAGTCCTCCAGGCCGACGCGGATGTGGCCACCGCGGCGGACCGCTGCCTCCGCCAGTCCGCAGCCGACGACGTCCCCGTCGAGCACCGCCACCGACCACGGCAGACCGGTCGGCTCGAGCAGCTCCAGGTACGCGTCGAGTGCAGTCGGGGTGGGCGGCAGCCCGAATGCCAGCCGGCCGCCGAAGTAGAGCTTCACGATCGCGCCCGTAGGGAGTTTGCCGGCCCGGTGCCAGGCCAGTGTGGTGCGCAGGAAGCCGGGTTCGAATATCGAAATGCTTGCTCCGGCTCCGTGCTGCGCCGTACGGGCGAACATATATTCGGTGTCGGCGTAGGAGTTCTGGTACGGCCCGGCCGCCGCGGCATCGGGGTACCACCCGTCCTCGCGCAGCCCGACGTTCACCGAGCCGGGATCGACGAGGGTGAGGCCGCCGAGCCCGCGCCGGGCCAGCTCCTCCACGTGTGCCCAACGCCGCTCGATCGGGATGCCGAGCGCGCCGGCACCCAACGTCGGGTACAGCAGCGCATCCGGATACCGCTCCAGCACCGGTCTCCAGGCCGCCACATACGGCTCGACGGCGTGCACGCCGTCGGCGGTGAACATCGGATCATCGTTGTGGTTGTGCACGATCGCGGCACCGCGTTCGATGCCGTCGATCGCCACGTCGGCGATCTCCTGGGGACTGCGCGGCACGTGCCGGTTGCGGCTGCGCCGAGTCGGGCCGTTCAGCGCCAACTCGACGATCACCGGTTCGCTCATGCCATTCACCCTGGCCGATCGGCGGATGTCCGCCAAGACCACACTGGCGGGTGGCGGTCCGGCGTCTCGAAGGAGGCGGTCGCGATGGCCGTCGGCTTCGGCCGGCGGCCGGGCTGATCGTGCCGCGGCCGAACGCAGCGTCGAACTCACCGGCAACCGCGAGAAGAGGCCCGCGGCCTACCGGCGTTGGGCCTGGACCGACCCGGCCCTGGCCGGCAGCCGATGGTGGTGCACCGCGGTGGCTGGCCCGACGGCAGTTGACTGCAGCTGACTGCAGCTACGGGCGCCACCTGGCGGCCAGCTCCGCGTCCTTGGCGGCCGGCCCCGGCAGCGGCGCGACCACGCCGCGAGCAGGCACGCGCAACGACTGCAGGAACAACGCGAGGTAACGACGCCGCAGTGTGGCGTCGCGTCGAGCGCTCGGCAAGTCGATCTGTGACAGCAACTCCAACACCAGCACCACGTCGGCGGTCGTCACGTCGCCGCGCAGGGCCGCTGCCCGCTGGGTGCGGCGATGCAGCCGCGAGTACAGGCGGCCGGTCTCGGCGGCCAGCGCACTGAGTTCGGCCGTGGGCGCGAAGGTGCCTGCGAGTCGCTGGGCGAGCGCCTGGCTGCGGCCGTCCAGAACCCGTTGCAGGCACTCGGAATAGACGGTCCACGCGTCGCGGTCATCGGCGAGGGCGGTTTCCAGATCGGCCTTGAACCGGGCGAGCCCGTCGCGGGCAAGCTCCTGCAAAAGCTGTTCCTTACCGGGATAGCGGCGATACAGCGCGCTGATCCCGACGCCGGCGCGGGTAGCGACCGCGGCGATCGGCGCGCCCGGATCGGCGAGGAACACTTCACGGGCCGCGTCGAGGATGCGGGCGTCGTTGCGCGCGGCCTCGGCCCGGCGGCCGCTCATCGGTGCCGACATGGCGGCGACTCTACCAGTGGAACGGGACGTTCCGTTCTGGTAGGTTCGACCGGAACAGATCGTTCCGTTCAGGAGGTAGCTCGTGGACATGAAGTTGCAGGTCATCGGAATTCCGGTTTCCGATGTCGACACCGCCAAGGCGTTCTACACCGGGCAGGTCGGGTTTGTACTCGATCACGACATCACCCCGGTCCCGGGGATGCGAGTGGTCCAGATGACGCCGCCCGGATCGGACTGCTCGGTCGTGATCGGCGCAGGGATGCCGCTGGGCGACCCCGGCACCACCAAAGGTCCACAGTTGGTCGTCGCCGACCTCGATGCGGTACGCGCCGAACTCGTCGCACGCGACGTGCCGATCACCGAGGTGCAACAGCTCGGCCCGGTGGGGGCGCGCGGTTCCCGGTTCGCGTTCTTCACCGACCCGGACGGCAACGGCTGGTCGGTGCAGGAGATCCGGCCGGAGTAGCGTCCGGCGGGTCATGCCCGAGCCGAACGTCAAACCCGAACACCCGCTGCTCGCCAGCGAGGTGATCCGGCGCGGCGGGATGGACCCGGCGCCGAGCGAGGCGCAGCTGCAGGTGGAGTGCCCGCGGTGCGGCAGGCCGCAGTCGCTGGCCGAGGCGACGGTCGAGGCCGCGGACGATCCGCAGGACATCACCGCGTACCGGTGCGCGAGCGGGTGCGCAGTCGTCGCGGTGACCGGTTACCCGAACCCGATGCCCATCCCGGGCTCGGGACGTTACCGGATCGGGGACTTCGTGATCGCCCCGACCGCACCGTCCGGCGTGCTGGTGACCCTGCCGTCGGGCCGGTTGGTACGCCTCACCCCGCAGCCCGGGCCGCCTCGCTGACGTGCGAGCGCACGATCGCTTCGAAGCTCTCATCGGGCGCCAGGCCGAGCCCGGACGCGCGGTCGGTCACCAGCCGGCTCGGCCAGGTGCGCACGATCGCCGCGATCTCCTCGTCGGGATCCCAGTCGACCAGCGCGGCTGTCTGTGGCCCGCACACCCGCTCCAGCACCGACACCATCTCCCCCGGCGTGACGGTGATCGCCGGTAGCGTCACCGCGATCGGCGCACCCCAGTCCTGCGGCGCGGCGGTCGCGGCGCGCAGCAGCCCGCGGATCGCACCGTCGGGGGAGATGATCGCGGCCGCGACGTCGGCCGCGACCGGGCAGCGCGCCCGCTTCCCGTTCACCGGCTCGCGGATGATGCCCGACAGGAAGCCGGACGCCGCCGCATTCGCCCGCCCGGGCCGCACGCTGACCGTCGGCAGCCGCACCGGCCGGCCACGCAGGAAACCCCTGCGCGTGTAGTCCGCGATCAACTGCTCGCAGGCGAACTTCTGGATGCCGTAGCTCGTCTGCGGGGTCGGCAGCGCCTGGTCGGTCACCGGGTCCGGCAGCGGATAGCCCGGGGCCGAACCGAAGACGGCGAGCGAGCTGGCGAACACCAGCACCGGTTGACGCCCGGAGGCCCGACAGCGCCGCAAAAGCGCGAGGGTGCCGTCGAGGTTGCTGCGCATCCCGAGGTCGAAGTCGCGTTCACACTCGCCGCTGACCGCCGCCGCGAGGTGGAACACGACGTCGGCGTCGTCGACGGGATGCGGGGCGTCCGCTGCGGCATCGAGCATGTCGGACTGGCTCGCGATGACCCGCGGATCGGCCGCCACGTCCGGCGCGGCAGGTGCCCGGTCGAGCACGGTGAGCCGCTCGATCGCCGCCGGCCCTGCGCCGGCGACCTCGAGCGTGTCCCGGGCCAACAGTGACCGGCACAGCCGGGCGCCGAGAAATCCCGCCCCGCCGGTGACGACGATGTTCATGCGCTGCCTTCAGTCGTCGGTAACCGGTCAATACTGGCAGACATGACCTCGGGTGTTGCAGTGGTGACCGGTGCGAGCAGCGGCATCGGACGGGCCTGCGCCCTCGCGCTCGGGGCGGCTGGTTTCGCGGTCGTCGCCGCCGGCCGTCGACTGCCGCAGTTGCAGGAGGTGTGCGACGCCGTCGACGCGGCGGGCGGGCGGGCGCTGGCGGTGCGCTGCGACGTACGAGACGAACCCTCGGTGCAGCAACTATTCGCCGACGCCGCGCAGTCCTTCGGCCGGGTGGACGTGTTGTTCAACAACGCCGGAATCTTCTCCCGGCCCACGCCCATCGAGGACCTGTCCCTCGATGAGTGGCACGACGCGCTCGCCACCAACCTCACCGGCCCGTTCCTGTGCACCAGGGCGGCGGTGCGTCAGATGCGCGATCAGGATCCGCAGGGCGGGCGGATCATCAACAACGGTTCGATCTCCGCGTTCACGCCGCGGCCGGACTCGGTGGCCTACACCGCGACCAAGCATGCGATCACCGGGTTGACCCGCTCCACCGCGCTGGACGGGCGGCGCTACAACATCGCGTGCGGCCAGATCGACATCGGCAACGCGGCGACCGCGCTCAACCAGGGTGGCGCGGTGCAGCTGCGGCAGGCCGACGGGAGCATGCGCCAAGAGCCCACCATGTCCGTCGACGACGTGGCTCGTGCGGTCGTCTACATGGCCGGCCTGCCGCTGGACGCCAATGTCTTGTCGATGACGGTGATGGCTACCGCAATGCCCTACGTCGGTCGAGGGTGACCACCAGCCAGGGCACACCGAGAGCGCACGCGACACCCAGCAGGATCCCGCCGACCACGTCGGACAGGTAATGGACGCCGAGCGCGAGCCGGCTGAACGCCACGGCGAGCACCACCAAGCACGCACCGGCGGTGATCGTCCATCGCCGGTGCGCGACGACGGCGAGCAGCGCGATCGCGACCGCGGCCGCCGTCAGTGCGTGGCCGCTGGGAAACGACGCGCCGAGGGCATGTGGCGCGCCGGGAAAGGGTCGCGGCCGGGTCCGACCCACGGCGAACTTCAGCGTCAGCTCGGCCACGCCGGCGACGACCACGACGGCGGCAAGCACCGCCGCGGCCTCGCGCCGGCCACGCCACAGCAACACCATGACGACGAGGGTGGCCACCACGCGCCAAACGTTCGGCTGCAACAGCGTCGTCAGGTCGCTCCATCCCCGCACCCAGCCCGGATGGTCGGCGCCATAGCCGGCGAGCGCGGAATGCACCCGATCATCGAGATCCGCCACTGCCGCCCAGTGCGCGACGACCGCGACGAGCAGCAGCACGAAGGCGCCGAGCAGTACCGCCGCCTGGGTAACGGGTCGCACCAGACAACGGATACCACCAGGACAACACAGCGGGCGCGAGCGGAGTCTATTAAGGCGTGAGCGACTACACCGCGTTCGCCCGCGCGCACCTGCCTGCGCTGTTGCGCTATGCGGTGATGCTGACCGGAGAGCGGGAGCTGGCAGCCGATCTGGTCCAAGACGTGCTGGTCAAGGCTCATCGGCACTGGTCGCGGGTCAGCGCGGCCGAGCATCCCGACCGCTATGTGATGCGCATGGTCACCAACCAGTACCTGTCGTGGCGGCGCCGGTGGGCGGTGCGCAGCATCGTGGCGAGCGCCGACCCGGATGTGCCGCCGGCTCAGGACATCTCGGCCGTGCGCGCGGCGTGATGACATGTGGCGGCGCCTGGCCGCCCTACGCGTCGACCTCGCCGCCGAGCGCGCGATAAACCAACGAGGAGCTCTGATGGACGTCACCACCGTGCTGCGCGACACCTTCACCGACCACGAACGGCTCAGTCCGGACGCCGACCGTGTGCTGCGCGACGTCGAGGATCGTCTGGCGCGCCGCCACGCGATGCGCACCCGGTCGCTGGCCATCACGACCGGGGTGGCCGTCGCGGGGGCCGTCGCGGCCGGGGCTGTGGTCCTCGGCGAGCGCAACGACCCGAAGCCCACCCCGACGCCGGTGCAGGCGGCCAGCAGTCACACCACCGCCGCGGCACCGGCGCCCACGTCGCGGTCCGCGGCACCGGCGAAAGCTCGGGTCGCGGCGCTGACGATGCCCTTCGATCTGGGCTGGTTGCCGGCCGGATCGGTCTTCTACGACGCACAGCGGGTGAACTCCGGCGGGTCGGGCGGTGAGTATCTGCTAACCGTCGCAACACCGCAGGGCAAGCTCGACGTCGACGTCAACCAGATGCGGGGCACCAGCGTGGCTGACGCCCATTTCAAGTCCGGTCCCGGTGCGCCGGTGAGCATCGCCGGACATGCCGGGATCGAGAGCGCGAACGCCGGGGGCCGAGACGGCTACCAGGTCTGGTTCCGCAGCTCTGCGACTCAGGTCACCTACGTCGGCGTAGCGCACTCGCGAAACGCCGGCGGCGAAGCTGCTCGGCTGACCACGATCGGGCGCAAGGTCGCGGCGAGCCTGAGATATCCCGGCACCCATCAGGTACAGCCCGCCTTCGGTGTCGGTTTCGTGCCGAACGGTCTGCACCGGATCGGCTTCAGCGTGTCCGCGGACGGAACCGCCTATGCGTTCGCGGCTCGCGGCGCGCAGGTCCCGGGCATCACCGTGGCTACCAACATCGGGCTGGACCCGAGCGGGACGTCGAGCCGTGAGGTTCAGGGGCATCCGACCCGGGTGGTCGTCGAAGGCGGTTACCGCACCTTGACTGTCCTGCACGCCGTTCACGGTCGTCCGGTCCAGGTCGCCGGCAGGGTGCCGCTGGCGCAGCTCTACCACATGGCCGACGGACTGGTCCTACCTCGCTGACTCCAGAGCGGCAGCCCGCGACGTCTCCAGCACCGTGCGCACGACCGGCGTGGGTTCGGTGCGCGACCGCCGGTACAACACGCCGATGCGGCGCGAGCCGAGGCCGGGCAGCGCCACCTCGCGGACGTCACCCGGTTCCGCGCCGGTGAGCGCGAGAACCGGTACCAGCGCCCCGGCGAACCCGGCGGACACCAGCAGCAACGCCGCGGTGAAGTCCTGGCACAGGCGCGCGGCGGACAAGGTCAGGGCGCTGTCGCGCCGCACCCGCCGCATGGCCTGGCCGACCGCGCTGGCCGTCGGGCCGTCGACCCACGGGCGGTCGGCAACCACGGCGAGGTCGTCGAACTCGGGCCAGTCCAGCGAGACGATCGCCGCGCCGGCGAACCCGCGTAGCGCGGTGACGAAGGCGGTGAGCGTGACCGGCCCGGTCACCGCATCGGCCAGCGAGCTCAGCTCGGCCGCCGCGGCGCGACCGGTCGATGAGCACGAAGCCGGTCTCGCGCTCGAGCAGTGCCAGCGGCTGGGAGACCGCGGACGGCGAGATGTGCAGCGCCTCGGGCGGCGCCGACCACTCCCCCGTGCCGGTCGACGGCGCGCAGCACGACGAGCCGGCGCGCATCGATGTTCATGAAGTACAGCTTCACTCACACCGAAGCAGAATGCGTTCTCTTCACCCATCGGCGCGTCATGCTGGCGAGACCAATCATGATGATGACGAACACCGCGCAGCCGTTCACCGCGACCAGCCGCAAGCTTGCGTTCGTGCAGGCGTTCACCCGCACCTCGCTACGCGTCGCACCGTCGTGGCCGACCTCGGCGGGAAGCGCCGCGGCCGGCACGCCACCAAGCACTAACCGTCGTAGAAGGCGCGCACCGTTTCGATGGTGTCCGCCTCCTCGGCGCACTTGTCGTCGCGGTAGCGCAGCACCCGCGCGAACCGAAGCGCCATCCCGCCCGGATATCGAGTCGAGCCCTGCAGCCCGTCGAAGGCGATCTCGACGACTTGTTCCGGGCGCAGCCGCACCACGTGACCCTCGGTGGCGCCGTCTGCGAGCTCGGTGAAGCGCTGCGTCTGCCATTCCAGCATGGCGTCGGTCATGCCCTTGAACGTCTTGCCGAGCATCACGAAACCGCCGGTGTCCGGATCGCGGGCGCCGAGGTGGATGTTGGACAGCTTGCCGGTGCGCCGGCCCGAGCCCCACTCGACGGCGAGGACGACGAGGTCGAGCGTGTGCACCGGCTTGACCTTGAGCCAGCCCGCGCCACGGCGGCCGGCCTCGTATGGCGCATCGAGCGATTTCGCCATGACGCCTTCGTGACCGGCCGCGAGCGTGTGGTCGAGGAAGTGCTGCGCGGCGCCTGGGTCGTCGGTGACGAGCCGGTCGACCCGGAACCGCTCGGGGACGATCTGCGCGAGCTGCGCGGCCCGCGTCTCGGTCGACACGTCGAGCAGGTCGACGCCGTCGTGGTGCAGGAGATCGAAGAAGAAGACCGACAACGGCTGCGCCGCACGAGCCGCCGCGATCTCGACGGTGCGCCCGAACCGCGACGCAGTGACCTGGAACCGGTGCGGGCGCCCGTCGCGACGCAGCGCAATGGCCTCCCCGTCGGCCACCAATGTCGTGACCGGCAGCGCGAGCGTGGCCTCGACGACCTCGGGCAGCCGGGCAGTGACGTCGTCGAGGCTTCGGGTATAGATCGAGACCGCATCGCCGTCGCGGTGGATCTGCACGCGTGCGCCATCGAGTTTCGCCTCGAACACCGCCCGCCCGCCGAGCCGGGTGAGCGCATCGCCGACGTCGGTGGCGGTCTGCGCGAGCATCGGCCCGACGGGCCGGCCGACCTGTAACCGAAATCGAGACAGCGCCTCGGCGCCACCTGATCGGGCCGCTGCGGCCACGGCCGGCAAGGCGCCGCCGAGCATCGCCGCGCGCCGTACGTCGGCGGCCGGGATGCCGAATGCCTTCGCGACCGCGTCGGCCATGACGCCGAGCAGCGCGCCTTGCCGCAGCTCGCCGCCCAGCAGGCGACGCAGGAAGGTCTGCTCGAGCGCCGTGGCAGCGCCGAACAACTCGGCCAGCAGTGCGGCGCGCCGCGCCTGTGAGCCCTTTCCGGCGGTTGTCTTGATCTCGGTGAGCACGGTGTCGACGCCCGGCACCGTCAGGGTCGGCTCCGCGGCGGCTTCGGGCAACGTGCGCAGTGTCGCCCAACCGACCCCGATCTGGCGTTGCGGCAGCTCTCCCGACAACCACGAGACCACCAACGGCACCTCATCGGCAGCTGCTGTCGCGAGCACCTCGGCCATCCTGGCGGTCTTGGCCAGCCGCGAAGACGTTGCGCCGACGTCGGCGGATGCGGCGGCGACCTCGGCGAGTAGCACTCGTCCACCTTGGCACCGGCCACCGACAGTGCCGCCGGCCCCGTAGGGTCGCGGGGCGTGACCTGGTTCGCGAATGCGCCCGGCGTGCTGCGGTTGCCGTCCGGGCGCCTGGTCCGCGGCCGACGTGCGGGCGGACCCGTCCCGCCGGGTCCCTTGCCGGAGTGGACCCTGCTGTTGTCTGCGTACGAACCCGATGCGGGGCAGTGGCCGGTGCGATGGGTGCGATGGCCGGACTTCCGGCTGCCCCTCGAGCGCGCGGACGCCGCCGACGCGTTCGCCGAGGCGCTGGGTCGCAGCGAATCACAGCGGGTCGAGGTGGCCTGTCACGGCGGTCGCGGCCGCACCGGCACCGCACTTGCCTGCATCGCGGTGCTCGACGGCGTGGCCCCGGCGCACGCAGTGGCGTTCGTGCGCACCGGCTACGACCGTCGAGCGATCGAGACGCCCTGGCAGCGCCAGTACGTGTCCCGATTCGCTAGTGTCCCGCGCCAGAGATTCGCACGATAATTCCGACGCCCAGGCGCGCGCTGGCTGCGTTGCCGTCGTCGCCAGGACGGCAAGTACAGCTCTCCTCCTCCGCCTTACCAGCCCACGCCTGAACGCCGGACTTATTCGCACAATCTCTGGCGCGGGACACTAGGTGACGGCCACCATGTGGCGATCGAAGCGAAGTGCGCGAAACCGGCCGGCGCGAAGGGGACGATGACCACCGTGATCGGCGACAGCGAGTCGGTGTGCTGGCCGACGTCGTCGAATGCGACCAACGCGATGAGCAGGGCGCGGTGAACTGCTGCCGGCAGGTGATCTTGGGCAGCAGCGGCGAGAACAACAACGGCGCCGCGCGCTGGCCAAGAAGATGACCACCCGCAGGAGTTCGAGAGCAGAATCGTCGCGTTCTTCCCGCCGCTGTCGGTGAGCGGGCCGATGACGAAGGTCGCGCCCGGGCTGCCAGGGCAGCACGAACAGCGCGATCACGACGTCGACGGCGAATGCGGCGCCGCCGACGCGGATCCGGATTTGCCGCTTCCCGGCCCGAACAGCCAGGCGATCGCGGACAGAACGAGTAGCCCGAGAACCTCGCGCAGGATCGTCCCTGACGCGGGTACCCACGCCGTGCGGATTGCGATCAGCAGTTGCGCAACAGCCGATCGAGCACCCGAACCCCGAACTGCAGGCCGTCGACGGGCACGCGTTCGTCGATGCCGTGGAACATCGGCATGAAGTCCAGCCCGTCGGGCAGCCGCAGTGGCGAGAAGCCGAAGCAACGGATGCCGAGCGTCGAGAACGACTTGGCGTCGGTGCCACCGCTCATCAGGTAGGGCACCGGATGTGCGCCCGGGTCCTCCGCGCGCAATGCGGCGCACATCGCGTCCACCAACGCTCCGTCGAACCCTGTCTCGACGGCGATGTCGGACACGATCGTCTCGCGGGCGACGCCGTCCTCGAGCAACTCGTCGATCGTCTTCAACAGCTCGTCCTCCCGACCGGGCAGGAAGCGGGTGTCGATGGTCGCTTCCGCGCGCGAGGGGATGACGTTGGACTTATAGCCGCCCTCGAGCATGGTCGGGTTCGCGGTGTTCCGGATGGTCGCGCCGATCATGCGCGCGGCGCTACCCATCACCGGCAGCCAGGAGTCGACATCGTCGGGCTCGAAGTCGCGGCCGGTCACCTCGGACAACCCGGCCAGCGTGGCCCGCACGGTGTCGGTGATCTCCACCGGCCACTCGTAGCTGCCGATGCGGCTCACCGAGCGGGCGAGCTTGGTGACGGCGTTGTCCGAATGCACCATCGATCCGTGGCCCGGCGCGCCACTGGCCTTGAGCCGGAGCCAGTGGATTCCCTTCTCCGCGGTCTGGATCAGGTAGAGCCGGGTGTCGGGGTCGACCGAGTAGCTGAAGCCGCCCACCTCGCTGATCGCCTCGGTGCAGTCGGCGAACAGGTCCCGATGGTGGTCGACGAGGTAGTGCGCACCTTGCCGGCCGCCGGCCTCCTCATCGGACACGAACGCGAGCACGATGTCGCGCGGCGGTGGGTGGCCGGTGCGCGCCCAATCTCGCACCAGCGCGAGCGTCATCGCGTCCATGTCCTTCATGTCGATGGCGCCGCGGCCCCACACGTACCCGTCGCGCTGCTCGCCTGCGAACGGGTCGACCGACCACTCGGCGGCGTCCGCGGGCACGACGTCGAGGTGCCCGTGGATGAGCAGCGGCGGACGGCCCGAGTCGGTGCCGGCCACCCGAGCGATCGTCGACGCCCGCCCGGGCGCCGCCTCGATGATCTGCGGCTCGATACCGACCTCGTCGAGCTTCTCGGCGACCCATTCCGCCGCGGGCCGCTCGGGGTGCGTCGGGTTGGAGGTGTTGATGCGGATGAGGTCGGCGAGCAGGTCGACGACCTCGTCCTGCGCGGTGACGCTCGGCATGCCTCGTTCCTACCAGCCGCGGGGCGGTGGCAACTGGTCGGATCCGATACGCGGCGTCGGATAGACTCTTGGGCGCACTCGTCCGGGTGGCGGAATGGCAGACGCGCTAGCTTGAGGTGCTAGTGCCCTTTATCGGGCGTGGGGGTTCAAGTCCCCCCTCGGACACTCACAAAGGCCCCGAATTCCGGGGCCTTCGTCATATCCTTGAAGTCCGCGGGTTCCCCATGGGTTCCCCGGATCCTTTGAGGAGCTGTCCATGGCGACGTTGGAGCGTCGGAAGCGCGCCGACGGAGGCACCACTTTTCGGGTCAAGTGGGTTCTCGGTGGCGGTCGCAATGGCACCGGTCGCGCCCAGTCCGAGAGCTTCACCAGCGAGGCCCGTGCGCTCGCTTTCAAGGCCGATGTCGAGGAAGCCGGGCACAGGTGGCCACGCGGTTGGGTCAAGGGCGCCGGATACGTCGCTCAGCCCCTCGCATCCCCGACCTTCGCCGACGTCTTCGCCGCCTATGCCGAACTCCAGGAGCGCCGAGTCAAGCTCGGCAAGCTGAAGCCGTACACCCTCCATCGCTACCGCAGGGCGTACGACCTGCACCTGGGACCGGCCTTGGGTCAGATGCTGTTCGTAGACATCGAGGCCGACGACGTTGCCGACTGGGTTGACACTATGGTCGAAGACGGCGCCGGTCCGAAGTCAATCCGCAACCGGCACGGACTTCTGTACTCGATCATGGCCTTCGGTCAGCAGCGTCGGCGTCTTCGTGCCGACAACCCCTGCGACGTCTCTGAGCTGCCGGAGCTGAACTCGTTGAACGCACGGCAGGTGCGATTCTTCGACCATGCCGAGTGGGCCCTGTTCCGCGGGCACCTAAAGGAGGACGTCCATATCTTGGCAGACGTCATGCTCGCCACGGGGTTGCGATGGGGTGAGGTGTCTGCGCTTCGCGTTGGCGACGTGACTTTCTCGAACTCCGGGGCAAGCGCCGCGATTCACGTTGTACGGGCCTGGTCGAAGCGGGCGCCCGACGACGGCACACCGATTCGGCAGGCTGAGTTCGAGAACCGGAGTTGGGCGTTGGGGCCGCCGAAGAACAAGCGGGATCGCTTCGTTGGGCTCGATGGCTCTGTTGCGCGAGCGCTCGGGGGGGCGATCGCTGCGAAGAGCAAGAAGGCGTACGTTTTCACGACGCGGAGCGGCGCCCCGTGGCGTTACCCCGACTTCCACTACGACCGATGGATGCCTGCCAGTAAGAAGGCCGAGGCCGCGGGTCTGACGAAGCACGTCACGCCGCACATGCTTCGGCACACGGCGGTCGTGTGGGCCATCGCTGAGGGCGTGCGCCTGGAGGAAATCTCCGCACGTCTCGGGCACGGATCTATTCAGATCACCTACGACGTATACGGCGGGCTCCTTGACCCGAATGACCCGGCCATGGCCCAAGCACTGGCACGTGCGATGGTCAATGCCGCCGATGTCGCGACTAGCGCCGAATGTTCTCCGGGCTAGAGCAAGGTCCGAGCAGATCCTCGCCGCTGACGCTCGGGCTCGTCTGGCGTGAACTCGCCGGCGGCGATGATCTTGGCCAGATGTGCAGGGGTGAACCGGATCGAACGTCCCCCGCCAGGCCGGGTGAACGGCACCGCCCTGGCCGCTACTTGGCGCTTGAGCCAGTCGGGAGACATGCCCAGGTATGCCGCTGCTTCGCTGATGTCCAATAGATGATTCGGCACCGGCAGATCCGGGGCATCTGACGGATCCGCCGCCCCCACGTTGGTCGACCTACGCCGCGTACCGCCGACTCGCGGCTGTTCGCTACTACGCACTTCGCACCTCGGCTACAAGGCGGCCTTGCGGCCCTGAAGGCGTGGGTTAGTGGATGTTGAGACCGACGTGAGAACTTGCGTGATGGCGAAACCCGAGCTGAGGGCGAACGTGAGATGCCTTCTACGGACAGGCTAGCAACCCGGCGTCGACCCTGCGGCATCGAAATACACCGAGGTACCCATCCTGTCCCCCGGCGTTCCCAGCTCAACAGAGGCCAGCGGGCTCGGCTGCCCCCAGAGGTGCGGCGGGCGAAAACGACCGCGACCGAGGCGCGGAGCGCGGTGCCTGAAGGCCATGAATTCTGTGGCCGTCATCGGGGCCCACGCGCACCGACCAGGTTTCGTTGCGCCAAGATCACACATAGGGTCGTCGCGACTGCCGTGACAGGCGTGTGACCAAGCGGGAGGAGGGCGCGTGGACGTCTTCCAGGTCCACGAGCAGGTGATCGCGGACTACCGCGCGTTCACCTCAGGGTTCGTCGAGGTCCGGGACCGCCGGATCAAGGCATTCGTCGACAAGCAGTTCGCCGAAGGTGTGCAGTGGCCCGACCCATGGCTCAGCCTGAATCCGTCCTTCGCGTCCGGCGGCTCGGTGCCCGAGCTGGTGGCGCAGGGCCTGCTGCACCCGGAGTGCGAGCGGATCTTCCGGCGCAAGAACGACCGGCACGATCTCGGTCGGGACCCGATCGTGCTCCACCGGCATCAGCGGGAGGCGATCGAGGTTGCCAGGTCTGGCCAGAGCTACGTCCTGACGACCGGCACCGGATCCGGCAAGTCGCTGGCCTACATCGTGCCGATCGTCGACGCGGTGCTGCGTGAACGCGACGCGAATGGCGGGCAGCGACGGCCGGGCGTGAAGGCGATCGTCGTCTACCCGATGAACGCGCTGGCGAACTCGCAGGTCGGCGAGCTGGAGAAGTTTCTGCAGTTCGGTTACACGGACGGGCGAGCAGCCGGTCACGTTCGCCCGCTACACCGGCCAGGAGTCGCCGGACGAGCGGCGCCGGATTCTGGCCGACCCGCCGGACATCCTGCTGACGAATTACGTCATGCTCGAGCTGGTCCTGACCCGGCCGGACGAGCGCGGCACCTGGTGCGCGCTGCGCAGGGACTGCGGTTTCTCGCGCTGGACGAGCTGCACACCTACCGTGGCCGGCAGGGCGCTGACGTTGCCATGCTGATCCGACGACTGCGCGACCAGTGCGCCTCCGACGACCTTCAGGTGATCGGCACCAGCGCGACGATGTCGAGCGAGGGCACCATCGCGCAGCGCAAGGCGGTGGTGGCCCAGGTCGCGACCCGCCTGTTCGGCAGTGACGTCACTTCGGAGCGGGTGATCGGCGGAGACGCTGATCCGTGCGACCCCGGATGCCACGCCCGATGCTGGCGCGTTGCGGTGCGGCGATCGACGCGGCGACGTCCGGGCGACTGCCGTCCGATCACGCCGTCACTAGTCGCCGACCCCCTGGCAGCATGGGTGGAGACGACGTTCGGGCTGGATGTCGAGGCGGACACGGGTCGCCTCGTGCGGCGAACGCCGACGACGGTGCCGCGGGCGGCCGACCAGCTCGCCGAGCTCACCGGGCGGGACAGAGATGCCTGCTCGACGGCGTTGCGGCGAATCCTGCAGGCCGGCTCGCGCATCACGATCCGGTGACCGGTCGCCCGGTGTTTGCGTTCCGGCTGCACCAGTTCCTGTCCAAGGGCGACACCGTCTACGTCTCGCTGGAGCCGGAGCGGACGCGGCACATCACTGGCACATATCAGGTCGCGGTGCCGGCGCGGCCCGATCATGCGCTGCTGCCTCTGGGTTTTTGCCGCGAGTGCGGCCAGGAATACCTCGTGGTGGCCAAGACCACTCGCGAGGGACAGAACCAGTTCGTGTCCCGTCGTGATGCGGACGCGAGCGGCGGCGACGCGGTCACCGGCTACTTGTATGTCAGCACCGATCTCGCCTGGCCGGATGATCCGCTGCAGGCCGGCAGGCTGCCCGATTCGTGGCTGGTCACCGATCCCGACACCGACCAGGTCGAGGTGCTGGACAGCAAGCGGAAGTACTTGCCGGACAAGGTTTTCGTGCGTCCCGACGGGTCGCTGGACGAGTCGCGGCAAGGTCTGCGGGCGTGGTTCATGTCCACGCCATTCGCGTTCTGCCTGCGCTGCGGCGTGTCCTACGAGCAGGTGCGTGGCAACGACTTCGGCAAGCTCGCCACGCTGGACGCCGAGGGCCGGTCCAGCGCGATGAGTCTGCTCAGCGCGGCAGATCGTGCGCACCCTGCGTGGCGTCGACCCGAGCGAGCTGGGTCCGAGCGCGCGCAAGCTGCTGACATTCGTGGACAACCGGCAGGACGCCAGCCTGCAGGCGGGGCACTTAAAACCGTCACGCCGATCCCCGGCGCGCGGCGAGACAAGAGTTTGGCGATGTCCTAGCCGAAGGCCTGTATGCGCTGCTCGATTTCGGCAGCAACGTGGAGCGCGCCACCAGCGAATACTGGAGTTTCTTTCTGGATGCTCGGCGGCGAGTCTTCGATGCGATCAACCGCCGCTCGGACATCGCCAAAGCCGACGTTAAAGAGCAGCTCTTGCTCGCGGTCGAGGCGGCCCGCGCGTGCTCGGCAGGGCTTTCGCCTGAACTGTTCGAGAATTACGTCCGGCTGTGGCGGCAGGATCTCCGCGTCTGGGAGCAGCAGGTTACGCGGATACGCCCGATGCCGTCGCTGGACGCCGCGCTACGGGTACTGGGGCTGACCCAGGTGGGTAATGGCCAGACAATTGCCATCGCTCGCCCGGCCAGGCCGATGCCAGCGAAGAGCGATCGACTGTACCCTCGGGCGGACCGCGCACCTACCGTCCGTACACGCGCGGCTAGTACGGCACATCGAGACGGGTCGCCGACCGGAGCCGTTCGTGGCTATGCAGGAGACGATCCTGTAACATTCATACCAGATTTGGTTCGAGGAGGGGCAACGTTCGGCGAACCGACACCACACGTACGCGCGTCGCTTGCTCCGGCCTCGCTGACCAGGCGGTTGCTTGGCCTCCGGTGCTCACCATTTATCGAGGCTGATCTTACGCAGGGCAAGGCACCGTAGGCACCGTCGTATGACGATCCGTTGGAGGAATCATCGCTGCACCGTTGAGAGACATGCGCGCTCTAGGGCGCTCGTGGTTCGTCACGGACGCGATGGGTGCGTTCCCTGGAAGGAGGCTGCATCGACGCAGTGCTACGTCCTCGAGCAGAGCAGCAGGGACCCGGCAAAGTCGCTCATGCGGTCTGAAGCAGTTGTAGCGTCCGCTGCGGGTCGCGGGCGTGGTGGCGGTTGGCGGCGGCGATGTTGGTCTGGCCGTCCAGGCGCAGCAAGCTGATGGCCAGGCTGCGCAGCGATCGCCATCACGCGGGGCGCGTTTCCCGTCCTGACCAGCGATTTGTCCTCCTGGTAGGTCACGTCCCGGACCCAGTGAAGGCGGTTTTCTATCTCCCAGTGGCCGCGGACCCAGGCGGCCAGGGTGGCCGGATCGGCGTCGCGGTCGCTGGTGATGAGGTAGACGACCTCGACGGTCTTCTTGCCGTTCTTCGTGACCGTGCGGCGCAGCTGCGCGACCTGGGCGGCGCCGTCGAACCCGATCCAGGCCGGCGCCAGCGCGGCCTTGATGGTGCGGCGGGCCCGGCGGCCGTGGTCCGTGCTCACGGCCGAGATGGCGGGGATGGCGGCCCAGGGCAGCTTCTTCAGCTGCCGGTACAGCGTCGGCATGTTGCCCTTGACGGTCATCACGTAGTCGGCGCCCCGGCCGAGGATGACCTGCGCGGTGTCGCTCTGCGTGTGCATTGCGTCGATCGTGATGACCGCGGCGGCGAGGCTGGCGAACGCTTTCAGCAGGTCCCGCACCGCGGGGATCTCGTTGGACTTCTCCTCTACGGCGACCTGGCCGAGGACCGCGCCGATGCCGTGGGCTAGTGCCGCGACCAGGTGCGGGGCCTTCCCGTTCTTGTCCTTCGCGCCGCGGACGGTCTTGCCGTCAATGGCGATCACCAGCCGGCCGCCAGCCTGCGCCGCCCTGGTGTGCAGCCAGGCGCCGAGGACCCGGTCGAGCACATCGGCGCTGACCAGCGCGAAGGCGCGCCGGAAGGTGGACTCCTCCGCCGGGCCGCGGGCCGCGCCCAGCACGGCCAGCACCTCCGGGCCGGCGTCGGCGGCCCACTGCCCGATCGCGGCGAACGACCTGCGATCCCGCGATCACCGCCGCGATCCCCACGGCCAGCAGCCCCGCCAGCGGATGCCGGCGTCCGCGCCTCTTCCGCGGGTCCGGGACCTGGGCGAGGAGATCGAGCAGGTACTGGCTGCGGGCAGCCGTCATAGACGAAGATGTCATCGGCGGGCGGGTGTCCCTCGTGGCAGAAGATGGTGAGTGTAGGAACTTCCATCGTTCCGTCCGGGCCCTGCCCGCCGCCCGAGGACACGCCGGGCGCATCACCTGCTGTTACGACATAGCAGGTCACAGCCTCAATTCACGACTTTGCCGGGTCCCTGAGCAGAGCAGGACGAGCCCGCGCCCGGAAGTCTTGATGTAATTCAATTTTACTGGCCGAAGAATTGAAATAAGAGTGACGTCAAACTGGACCTCTAAACGGGTAACATCGCATGGTGGACTGTTGGACCCGTCGCGTCAAGTCACGGGAAGCGCGCGTTTCGATGCGATCGTGGTGCCGACCAACCGGCCGGTCGAATTTCTCCAAGTTTGCATTGATCTCGCGCGCGAAACAAGTACTCCCTTGATCGTGGTCTGCAGCAAGAGGGTGACCAAGTACGAGGTGGTCGACGCCACCGCGGGAGAAAAGGTCGAAGGATTCGCCGTAGAGCTTCCCTGGCCGCCAACTAATCCCTTGAAGGAAATTTCTTTCGCTACTTCTACGGACAAAGAACTACTAGCTGCCAGCTTCGGCCGGAGTCGTGACCTTAGCAACAAGCGCAACCTGGGACTGGTTATAGCCCGGATGCGTGGATGGCAGAGACTCATGTTCTTGGACGACGACATCTCCAGTGTTTCCAAGGACGATATGGACGCCCTCGCTGGCGCGCTAGAAAATCATAATGTTAGCGTTCTCATCCCAGATTATTATGAAGATAATTCGGTGGCCTATCATGCCTCCCGTCTCGGCGGGGGAGATCCAGGAACGTTCGCCAGTGCCGGTGCAATGGGTGTACGGTGTGATCAAGGCGATCTGGGCTTCTTCCCTAATATTTATAACGAAGATTGGTTCTTCTTCTCCAAGGATGCCGCCAACCATATGATCGCCGAGGTCGGGGCGTCGCGGCAGCGGGAATACGACCCATTCGAGGATCGGCGGCGTGCCGTTAAGGAGGAATTCGGAGATCTGCTGGCCGAGGGTCTCTATGCACGCCTCGACTCAGGCCTGGATATCCGTGGCGCCGATGCCACTTACTGGGCTGAATTTATCGAAATCCGCGCGGAATTCCTTAGCAAAGTTGCGGAGTCACTGACCAGGCATCCGGACAGCGGGCGAGACACGGTGCTGGGCTGGAAGGTGCACGCCGCTCAGGCCTCGATCCGCGCGGCCCAAGGTCAGCTGGGGCTGATCAGTCCTGAGCTTTGCCGAAAATTCATCGATCTGTGGCGAACCGACCTCGCCGAGTGGTGGAACTACCTGACCGAGCTCCCGCACTCCGATTCCGCCGAGAGCGCACTGGACCATCTCGGCCTGGATTACGCGGCGTTTTCGCCCGATATTCGCTAGCGGGAAGTGTCAACGGTTCGGGGAATCCGCGCGTCCAACATACGGACAGTCGCGCTCATGAGTCCCCATGTTTCCGCTAGAGTGCCGCGTAGTCCCGGGGCTGGTGGGACGCGCGTTCGCAAGCTTCTGACGGAACATCCCTTCGGAACATCCTTGACACAGGCTTTGGGGCGGTCTCCCGCCATTGGGGCGGATTCCCGGTCGCGACTAGCGCGCCCGGTGTTTCGGCTACTCGTCTTCGTGTCCGTGCTCGTGCTCGTGGACACCATCTTCTTCACGGCGCTGACTCCCCTTCTCCCCAAGTACACGCACCTAGCCCACCTATCCAAGGCCGGTGCGGGAACTCTGGTCGCGGGCTATCCGCTCGGTACGCTAGTCGGTGCGCTGCCCGGCGGGATGCTCACCAACCGTCTGGGCTGCCGCAAGGTCGTGGTGCTCGGGCTGGTTCTCATGAGCGTGTCGACGGTGATCTTTGGCTGGGCAACGGTAGCGCCAGTGCTGGATACCGCCCGCTTCGTGCAGGGCTTGGGCGGGGCCTGCACTTGGGCGGCCGGCCTGGCCTGGCTGGCCACCGAGGCGCCGGACCACCGGCGCGGTGAACTGCTGGGCACCGCGCTGGGCGCCGCTGTCGTCGGGGCGCTCCTCGGTCCGGTCGTGGGAGCCGTAGCCGACGTGGTGGGAACTGGGCTCGCCTTCAGCGCGGCCGCGGTACTAGGGGCGCTCCTGGTAGGGGTGGCGTTGTCCGGGCCCGCGCCGCGTAAATCCTCCCGGCAGAGTCTGCGGGCGATGTTGCCCGCGCTCAAGAACCGGCACGTCCAGGCCGGCCTGTGGCTGACCGCGCTGCCCGGAATGGCGTTCGGGGTGTTCAACGTGCTCGCTCCGCTCCGACTGGCCCACCTAGGGGCGACTGGACTCGTGATCGCGGGAACGTTCCTGGCCGCCTCGGCGATCGAGGGTGCGCTCTCACCGCTGGCGGGCCGGCGGGCGGACCGCAGGGGTGCGACTAGCCCGGTCAGGATCTCACTGATCGCGGCAGCGGGCGTCAGCATCCTGGTGCCCTTGGTGGGTACGAGGATGGTATGGGCCGTGTCGGTACTTATCCTCGGCATGCCTGCGTTTGGTGCGCTCTTTACGCCCGCGATGGCGCTGCTGAGCAAGGGCGCAAATCACGCGGAGCTCGACCAGGGACTGGCCTTCGGGCTAGGCAATCTGGCCTGGGCCAGCGGGCAGGCATTCGCCGCCGCAGCCGGCGGAGTGCTGGCTCAAGCGACATCGGATCTGGTCCCGTACGCGCTGCTGGCCGGGGGTTGCCTGTTCTCCATCTTCTTGGTGAAGTTCGGCGCGCCCCAGCGTGAGCCAAAGAGGCAGAGTGACTCTGAGGCGGCCGGGGCAGACCGTGAAGCAGCCGTGCTGTCACACCAGTAGCCGACGTAATTCCCGCTCAGGCGTCGCCGTCGGTATACGACCACCATTGGATCGGCGCCGCAGCGGAGTAGCTAGTAACGCATGATGGCCGCTGGCGTGCAAGCCAGCTGGAACGCAGCGATCCTGGGCACCGTCCATCCGACCGCCGAGCAGGCACTGGCCTTAGCGGTCACCCTGCTGCCAGCAGGGTGACCGGTTGGTCCTGTACCTGGGCTGATGGCTCCTGGCCGACGGGCTAGTGGCCAGCCTGGCCACCGGGTTCACCCGGCTGAACCTGCTAGGCCTACTGGTCACCTGGCACGTCGACTGGCTTCACTGGCCCGCGTCCTGGGCATTTCGTGGCTGGTCGAATGGTTCGGCCCGGGCCTGATCATCTTCGCCCGCATCATGCGGGTCAGCGCCGACATGCGCGCCGATCTCGTGGGACGGTGTAGTACCGCCCGCGACCCCGGACGACCACGGCATTGTCATTCACCTCGTCAAACTGCTGGCCGACCGGAGTATGACCTTGACCGAGTTCTCCGAGCGGGTCCGCGTCAGCGTGGTCAACTTGTCCATCATGAAGAACGGCCACGCCCGGCGATACGGTTCAGCACCTTGACCCGGCTCTGCCAGGCACTGGGCTGCCGGCCCGGCGACGTACTCACGTTTATACAGTCCTGTATGACGGCTTACAGTGAGCTACGAAACGCGGCGACGGTGTGGAATTCCCGGTAATCGGCCGCGTCCCAGCTTCTGCCGCGATTGCGGACGTTGGCCTCGCATACGCGTTGGTAGTTGGCCTGCTCGGCCTCGGGAGAGGAAAACTCCTTGTCCGGGTAGCGGATCCCCGCTACCCACCAGTGCTGGCGCAGGCCGGTTATCGCTCGCATGTGGTCGTTAAGATCGGCGCCGAATACGTGGTAGAAGTTGTCCTGGCCTAGCTCGGTCTGGTAGATGACGTCGCCGGGCGCTTGAACGGGGAGGCCGTCGGTCGCACCGGCGGCCAGCCGGTCGGAGAATTCTCGCTGCAGTTCGGTCAGGTCCCCGGTCGCGGACACGGATATGATCATTTCTCCGCGCCGGGACGTGAGCTTGCCGAGCTGGCGGAAGTACTTGCGCCGGAGGCTTTCGCCGGGAATATGACCAAGACCGCTGTACCAGGACGTGGTGAGTTGGTACTCCTGACCAGCGCTGGCCCTCAGGGCTAGCCTGCGCATCACGCGGGGATGCTGGTCTTCGTGCCCATGGACGAAAACGACCGTGATCGTGATGCCGGCTTCCCTCCTGGCTATGCGGCCCGCGAGGTAGCCGGTGTTAGCGTCTGGCATCCAGGTCATGGGTCCGTCCAGCGCGAACCCATCCGAACACAGGGTCCCTTTCGCCTTCAGCAAGCCTACAGATGACACATCGTAGGCCACGACCAGCAAGTCCTTGCCGGAGGCGGAGTACCGGCCGACATATGATCCGATGAACTCGTTGGTCACGCGCCCGGTACCGTAGCCGAAGTCAAATAGACTTATTCGCCGGGCCTTCCGGTTCGACGTAAGTGCCCGGTCCATGGCTTGGTGCAGCGCTTCCCGTTCGGCTGTGAGCACTCGCACCGCTGAACGCTGGTCGTAGTGGCCGACCTCATACCGCCGATCGTAAATCGACCGTTGCGATACATATGCGTTCATAGAGGCAAATCCAGCCGAACGAGACTTCTTAGCTGAGATGCTACCGCGACACGCTGATCACCTTGAGCTTCCCCCGAAAGCGTGGATACTTCGAATGGGCCTGATCGTTCCTGTCCGTGCTTTCCGATAGCTGCCATGTTCCGCCGAAGCGCAGGGCCCTGTCCAGGGAGGAACGACCTTGACAGGGGCGAGCACCGGGGCATGCCGGGCGACGGAGAAGCGCGGCATTTCAGGCCGCGTGTTCTTGCAGTCCTGCTCATAGCCGTTTGGGGACATCGTGCCCAGCGCGAGGTGCCGCCGCTGAGTGTTGTGGTCCTCGATCCACGCGCTGACCCGGGCCGGGCCGCTGACCGGGTCGCGAACTGTTCCACCGAGCGGAGCTCGAACTCGAAGGTGGAGTGCCAGGACTCGATGACCGCGTTATCCAGCGCGGATCCGGGCCGTCCCATCGACTGGGAGATGCCCAGCCGCGTGCAGGCCTGCCGGACCATGCCGCCGCCGAGCGGGTCAACGCCGAGTCAGAGCGGTACGGCATCATGTCGGCGTCCGGCCAGGACGGCTGACCTGGCGCGCGCCGACGCAAAGGGCCGGCCGGCTGTAAGCCAAGGAGGATCGTCATGGTCGCTGTGAACGTTGCGTCGCTCGAGATCGAGGTGTGGACCCGGCAAGGAGATCTCATGCGCGCAAGGAGCGGAGGTTAATAATCCGATCAGCCGCCATGGCCGACACCACCAAGCACAAACGAACTGGTCAGGGCTATAACGCCCGCATGTGCAATTGGTTCGTGTCCGGCCTCGGACACAATTTCGAACTTCTTCTGTAAAGAAGCCTTTCATGGTTGCATGTACACTGCGGGGCCTACGCATATCGTTCAGAGATATTCATCTCGTTAGAGGTATCGCATGCTTCTAGGGCAACGAGCTGGAGGCCGCCACTCACTCCGGCACACTGACTTTCACTGACCCGAAGTCCCCGGAGAGCTGGCCCTGAACTGCGCCTTGCCCACTACCAGACGTATCACATACGCTCGTATGTGATACGATCGTATGCATGGCGCGGGTAGACAGGTTTTCCGTGACGATGCCGCCCGAGCTTGGAGAGGGCGTCCGGCAGGCCGCGGCCCGGCAGGGCACTAGCGTGTCGACGTGGCTTACCGAAGCGGCGGCCGACAAGCTGCGCAATGAGCTCCTCGGCGCTGCCCTGGACCAATGGGAGGCGGAGGACAGCTCGTTCACCCAGGCGGAGCTGGATGAAGCGGCGTCTCGGCTCGGGCTTGCGCCGCGTTCGGATGTAGCGTGAAGGCGATCCTGGACGCAGGTGCCCTGGTGGCGGTTGATCGCCGAAACCGCCTGATCGGCGCCCAGCTGCGGGTGCTCCAGCAGCAGGGAACGCCGATCCGGGTCAGTTCCGCAGTGGTGGGCCAAGTCTGGCGAGACGGGCGCAAGCAGGCCAACCTCGCCCGGGTGCTGGCCGGCGTCGGAATCGAGGCACTTGGTGAGGATGACGGCAAGCGCATCGGCGAACTACTCGCACTGTCAGGCTCCGCAGATATCGTCGACGCGCACGTAGCGCTGATAACAGCGCACGCCAACCTCGTCTTGACCAGCGATCCCGGTGACATCCGCAAGCTACTGCAAGCTCGCGGGGTTTCGGCGCGGGTCCAGACCGTCTGAGGCTCCTAGACCCTGCGAATCTGCGCTTCCAGCGGTACCTCGGCTTTCGCAGTTTGGTGGGTCGGGCGCCCCTGACCTTGGGCGGCTGGCTTGTAACTTCGGCAGGCGGTAGCTACCCAAAGCCGTGACCGGGCAGTCCAGGAGATGGGTCCAGCGAGGCCGCAGGATCCGCGGATGCGATCAGGTCGCCGTCGTCGACCTGGCAGTACAGTGCCCCCGCCAGATGCCAGACCCGCAGTCGCCCCTTCCCGCCGCCATGGCAGACCACATTGGCCGCCAACTCGTGAACGGCCAGGACCACATCCCCGGCCCGGTCATCAGACAGTCCCGCCTGACCGGCAAGGGCCAGCACTTCGGTTCGCAGGATATACAGCGCGCCTGAGTCGAATGGAAGGGCTGGAACCGGGAAGCCAGCTATGCCCCGCCGCCCGTGCGGGGTCTGACCCGTCAGTAGTCAGTCGCGAGTGATCTCAGGCCGCCGGGGCGCGGGGAACAGGGGCGGGAGGTAGCGCAGCATGAGGAGCGACCATGTGAGGTGGCTGAGCGCCGGGGCCAGGATGCCGCCGGAGAT